>NZ_JBCMFA010000007.1:0-170920 GCF_043847915.1 Salmonella sp. 2020_1459
TGGCGAGGCGGTGGCGGCCTGGGAGATGATGCTGAAACTGTTGCCGGCAGACGATACCCGGCGGGCGGTGATAGAGCGCAGTATCCGGCTGGCGCAGGAGAAATAAGACCCTGACGGCCCGGTGGCGCGGCGCCACCGGGCCTGGCTTGTTACTGCATTCCGCGTGTTTGTAAAAATAGAATGGTCGCCGCGACGCGCGAGCGCACGTTTAGCTTGCGAAGTAGATTACGAATGTGCACCTTAACCGTCTGCTCAGAAATATTCAGTACTGACGCAATTTGTTTGTTAGAAAGCCCCTGCGCCAGCTCATGCAAGACATCTAACTCTCGTTCGGTCAGGATACTAAAGGGATCTTCCTGCGCGCCAAACCGTTCGCGCTCACGCAGATATTCATTGACCCGATCGCTAAAGACTTTACCGCCGTTAGCGCCTTTGCGAATGGCCTCCAGCAGCACTTCCGGATCGCTATCTTTGAGCAGATAACCGTCGGCGCCGGCGTCGATCAGCGCGTAGATGTCGCTGGCGGAATCCGAGACGGTAAGAATAATAATTTGCGCCGTCACACCATCCCGGCGTAGCGCGTTCAGGGTATCTAACCCGCTCAGACCTTTCATATTCAGATCCAGCAGGATCAGATCGGGCTCAATGCGATTCGCCAGATCGATCGCACTCGCCCCGTCACCCGCTTCGGCAACGACATGAAAAGCCGGGTCCAGTTCCAGTAATTGACGAATACCTCGCCGCATAAGTGGATGGTCGTCCACAATAAGCACCTGAAAAGGTGTTACTTCAGGCATGCTGTATCTCCTGAGTTTTATTAGAATGATTATTGTTTTCAGCGCGGAAATCGTCCAGATTTGCCACATTGTCAAGCGCGTAAATTTTACCCTAATTAGTGCATGGGTAAGTAGTAAAACCTGTGACAGGCGAGTAATTAGCTGAACGATAGAAAGGATAAAACAACCCGTTGTGAGAGAAAACAGAATACTCCCTGAAGTTGAATACTGGTCTGGACGCTTTTTTCGGACAATGTGACATAACAGAAGTGTGGCATATGTTGCTGCGCCCTTGCACCCGTAAGTCCAGACTATCTTTACTGGCAGGAAATTTCTTATTAAAAGTCATAGCGTCTAAAGCTTGTCATTATTAACAAATTATTTTAACTGAATTTATTTATGGTTTTATTAATGTCAATGAAATACATCTGAGCAGAACGAATAAACCGCGACATCTGTTAAATTAAATATTAAGTCAATAGCAGAGGTATTTTTATGCGATAAAGAGATTCTGACGATATTCTTATCATAAATGAAAATGTGGTCAGAAATGAGTGTCATTCACTTATAACTTATCCTGGATGTGCCTGAACAACACTCGCGGCGTTTTGAGCACCCGTTGGGGCGACTCAAGGGGAGAACGTAGTGTGGATGCTATATCAGCCGTTTCTGTGAGCGTAAGCGTGGCGTAGAAAATTTTAAATATGTTAGCCGGTTAAAAATAACTATTGACATTGAAATGGTGGTGGAGTGTATATGAAGAGAATATTTATATATCTATTATTACCTTGTGCATTCGCATGTTCTGCTAATGATAATGTTTTTTTTGGCAAGGGCAACAAGCATCAGATCTCTTTTGCTGCGGGAGAAAGTATAAGAAGAGGAGGGGTTGAGCACTTATATACGGCTTTTCTGACATACAGTGAACCCAGCGATTTTTTCTTTTTACAGGCAAGAAATAATCTGGAGTTAGGAGGATTTAAGGCTAAGGGTAGCGATGATTGCAGTAAACATTCTGGCAGCGTTCCCTGTAATAAATATAACTAGGGCGTATTGGGTATCTCGAAGGATGTGGCGCTGGTTCATTTCGCTGGTATCTATACCGGTATTGGTCTGGGGGCTTATATAAAATCTAAGTCGCGAGATGATATGCGTGTCAATTCTGCATTTACCTTTGGAGAAAAAGCGTTTCTTGGCTGGAACTTTGGGGCTTTTTCTACAGAAGCTTATATCCGGCATTTCTCGAATGGATCACTTACGGATAAAAATTCAGGGCATAATTTTGTAGGTGCTTCAATTAGTTATAATTTCTGAAGTTGAATAACAATTAGCGAGTTGCTGGCTGAAGGAGTAATTAATCACCGTACGTTGTCTACAAAACGTGTTGTGAATAGCCGATCGTTATCGACCCTATGGCGACAGGGAGGCTAATTGTTAGCGACAAAGGCGTGGTAGGCCGTTTACCTTACCAGAACGTTTTATTATTGCTGCGACAGATTGCTTACTCATTTACCTGCCACTGCAAACATTTTTTCCAGTATAGGGTGTAGATGCGCTTTTTCTGTTTTAGTACAAACATGGTTTACGTTAGTTGCCTGCATTGACTTTACTGTGACCACTGCACAGGAAAGATGTCCAATCAGTTCATGCAAAATCAGTTCATGCAAAATAACGTCTCTGGCATCAGCTAACTTTTTAATTGTAGGCATAAAAAAACCAGCCCTGACAGGCTGGTTTTCAAGGGGAATTTTGGTCGGCAGCTTCATCCGCAGCATCTGCGGAGAGCAGCGCAGGTACGGCGACCACAAAAGCCGGGGAGGCATCAGCCAGCGCGGCGTCGGCTGACACAGCCAGAACGGCGGCAGCCGCCTAGTCATCAGCATCGGAGGCATCCACCCACGCCGCCGCATCTGATACCAGCGCATCACTGGCAGCGCAAAGCAGAGCTGCAGCCGGAGAATTGGCAACCTGAGCCGAAGAGGCCGCGAAACGGGCCGAGGATATCGCAGACGTGATTTCCCTGGAAGATGCAAGCCTGACGAAAAAAGGTATCGTTAAATTAAGCAGTGCCACGGACAGTGACAGCGAAGCGCTGGCGGCCACACCAAAGGCGGTAAAAACCGTTATGGGTGAGGTACGGACCAAAGCGCCGCTGGACAGCCCGGCATTCACTGGAACGCCGACCACACCGACGCCGCCAGGCGATGCTAAAGGGCTTCAGACAACAAACGCGGAGTTTGTCCGCAAACTGATTGCCGCGCTGGTTGGTTCCGTACTGGAGCCACTGGACACCCTGCAGGAACTGGCTGACGCGTTGGGAAATGATCCGAACTTTGCCACCACGGTACTGAATAAACTGGCGGGCAAGCAGCCGCTGGACGAAACCCTGACGGCGCTGTCAGGAAAAAGTGTTGACGGTCTTATCGAATACGTTGGTTTGCGAGAAACCATAAGTCGTGCCGCCGATGCATTACAAAAATCACAGAATGGCGGCGATATTCCGGACAAGGATTTGTTTGTGCGTCGTATCGGTGCCGCGCGAGCGTTTGATGGCGCAGTTATTATCGGCTGTGATGATAATCCGTGGACGACGGCGGAGTTTATCGTCTGGCTGGAGTCTCAGGGCGCATTCAATCACCCTTACTGGATGTGTCGTGGCTCTTGGTCTTACGCTTATAACAAAATCATCACGGATACTGGCTGCGGTAATATCTGTCTCGCTGGCGCAGTGATTGAGGTAATGGGAGTGCGTGGCGCGATGACTATTCGGGTGACAACGTCCCATTCAGTATCTGGTTGGTGATACGTGGGTGACAGCCCCAAGTGTATAAGAAGGAATAATTATGACAGCGGAAAAAAAATAAAAAGAACAAACAGTTTTTAAATATTAAAAATTTCATTCCGTATGCACCGGAACCAGATGACACATTATTCGCCGATGCGGCGTATCTTAAATCAGAGGATGGTCAGGACTGGTATGGGTGCCAGCAATTATTTTCAGCAGACACGCTGAAAATTACCTACGACGATAACGATGTTATTACGTGTATTACGCGTGATGTTTCCGGGCTGTGGCCTGCTGGCCAGAGCGTTGCAGAGTTGCCTGATACGGATGAAAACCGTCGCGCTGATATTCATGCTGCTGGCAGTTTAAAGACGGTAAAGTCGTTCAAAGGGTTTATTCGCCGGAAGAGCTGCGCAGGCAGGCAGAATCGAAAATTGAACGCCCGGGCGTTGATACCGGATGATCTGGTCATCGTGGAAAGCGACCCTGAAAAAATCGACACTTTAGCTGTAAAATGACAGTCCCGCCATCCGGTCATCATAACGGATTTTTCTTCTGCACCTTCTGAAGCCCGCCATGTCAGGACGACCATGAATCCGCCGATAACCTTATTGTGAAATTAAGACCAGGAAGAGATGATGTCTGCCGGACAGATACTATATGTAAATTTATAAAGGTTTTTTGTTATGCCCTTTCATATTGGAAGCGGATGTCTTCCCGCCACCATCAGTAATCGCCGCATTTATCGTATTGCCTGGTCTGATACCCCCCCTGAAATGAGTTCCTGGGAAAAAATGAAGGAATTTTTTTGCTCAACGCACCAGACTGAAGCGCTGGAGTGCATCTGGACGATTTGTCACCCGCCGGCCGGAACGACGCGGGAGGATGTGATCAACAGATTTGAACTGCTCAGGACGCTCGCGTATGCCGGATGGGAGGAAAGCATTCATTCCGGCCAGCACGGGGAAAATTACTTCTGTATTCTGGATGAAGACAGTCAGGAGATATTGTCAGTCACCCTTGATGATGCCGGGAACTATACCGTAAATTGCCAGGGGTACAGTGAAACACATCGCCTCACCCTGGACACAGCACAGGGTGAGGAGGGCACAGGACACGCGGAAGGGGCATCCGGGACATTCAGGACATCCTTCCTCCCTGCCACAACGGCTCCACAGACGCCAGCAGAGTATGATGCTGTCTGGTCAGCGTGGAGAAGGGCTGCACCCGCAGAAGAGTCACGCGGCCGTGCAGCAGTGGTACAGAAAATGCGTGCCTGCCTGAATAATGGCAATGCAGTGCTTAACGTGGGAGAATCAGGTCTTACCACCTTGCCAGACTGTTTACCCGCGCATATTACCACACTGGTTATTCCTGATAATAATCTGACCAGCCTGCCGGCGCTGCCGCCAGAACTGCGGACGCTGGAGGTCTCTGGTAACCAGCTGACTAGCCTGCCGGTGCTGCCGCCAGGACTACTGGAACTGTCGATCTTTAGTAACCCGCTGACCCACCTGCCGGCGCTGCCGTCAGGACTATGTAAGCTGTGGATCTTTGGTAATCAACTGACCAGCCTGCCGGTGTTGCCGCCAGGGCTACAGGAGCTGTCGGTATCTGATAACCAACTGGCCAGCCTGCCGGCGCTGCCGTCAGAATTATGTAAGCTGTGGGCCTATAATAACCAGCTGACCAGCCTGCCGACGTTGCCGTCAGGGCTACAGGAGCTGTCGGTATCTGATAACCAACTGGCCAGCCTGCCGACGCTGCCGTCAGAATTATATAAGCTGTGGGCCTATAATAATCGGCTGACCAGCCTGCCGGCGTTGCCGTCAGGACTGAAGGAGCTGATTGTATCTGGTAACCGGCTGACCAGTCTGCCGGTGCTGCCGTCAGAACTGAAGGAGCTGATGGTATCTGGTAACCGGCTGACCAGCCTGCCGATGCTGCCGTCAGGACTACTGTCGCTGTCGGTCTATCGTAACCAGCTGACCCGCCTGCCGGAAAGTCTCATTCATCTGTCTTCAGAGACAACCGTAAATCTGGAAGGGAACCCACTGTCTGAACGTACTTTGCAGGCGCTGCGGGAGATCACCAGCGCGCCTGGCTATTCAGGCCCCATAATACAATTCGATATGGCGGGAGCCTCCGCCCCCCGGGAAACTCGGGCACTGCACCTGGCGGCCGCTGACTGGCTGGTGCCTGCCCGGGAGGGGGAACCGGCTCCTGCAGACAGATGGCATATGTTCGGACAGGAAGATAACGCCGACGCCTTCAGCCTCTTCCTGGACAGACTGAGTGAGACGGAAAACTTCATAAAGGACGCGGGGTTTAAGGCACAGATATCGTCCTGGCTGGCACAACTGGCTGAAGATGAGGCGTTGAGAGCAAACACCTTTGCTATGGCAACAGAGGCAACCTCAAGCTGCGAGGACCGGGTCACATTTTTTTTGCACCAGATGAAGAACGTACAGCTGGTACATAATGCAGAAAAAGGGCAATACGATAACGATCTCGCGGCGCTGGTTGCCATGGGGCGTGAGATGTTCCGTCTGGGAAAACTGGAACAGATTGCCCGGGAAAAGGTCAGAACGCTGGCTCTCGTTGATGAAATTGAGGTCTGGCTGGCGTATCAGAATAAGCTGAAGAAATCACTCGGGCTGACCAGCGTGACGGCAGAAATGCGTTTCTTTGACGTATCCGGCGTGACGGTTACAGACCTTCAGGACGCGGAGCTTCAGGTGAAAGCCGCTGAAAAAAGCGAGTTCAGGGAGTGGATACTGCAGTGGGGGCCGTTACACAGAGTGCTGGAGCGCAAAGCGCCGGAACGCGTTAACGCGCTTCGTGAAAAGCAAATATCGGATTATGAGGAAACGTACCGGATGCTGTCTGACACAGAGCTGAGACCGTCTGGGCTGGTCGGTAATACCGATGCAGAGCGCACTATCGGAGCAAGAGCGATGGAGAGCGCGAAAAAGACATTTTTGGATGGCCTGCGACCTCTTGTAGAGGAGATGCTGGGGAGCTATCTGAACGTTCAGTGGCGTCGTAACTGATGCACCAGGTGAATGAGGTGCGGTGCGACAAAGATATTCCCGGACGAACAACATCAGACAGTACGGATGATGTACAGGTGAAATAGGGGAGACTTCTTCAGTCAGGGCGCGGCGAAACTTTTTCGATGATAACGCGCCGCGCGCCGGTAGCGAGAAGCCGATGGAAGTACTGGATCACCTGAATGCAAAGAAGGGCTGGGGAAAGCTGTACTTTGCCGGGGAGGGTATCCAGCAACAGTAGGCTATGAAGAGAAACATACTGTCATCCCGATATACCACCCGCTATGAAGACCTGCTTCAGGTTAAGTGACAGGTTTACCCTGATTTTCAAATTTCTGATGTGATGGTGTGCCGCAGCCACATTGTATGCAAGAACGGGCTGCGGCAAACTGGCGATCGTTCGATAGTGCGTGTATTGAATAGTTACCAGTCGTGGCGGATTCTACTGGTTAAGGATGACTAATCAATGTATTTAAGTCATCTGTTCAACTTTTCGCGTTGGAGGGAGCTTGAAGTCAATTTGCAGTGACCTTCGATAGCTATTTCACCATCATTTCACCATTTGCAAATTGGATATATAAAAAAACCAGCCCTGGCAGGCTGGCTTTTAAGGGGAATTTTGGTCGGCACGAGAGGATTTGAACCTCCGACCCCCGACACCCCATGACGGTGCGCTACCAGGCTGCGCTACGTGCCGACTTGTGGGTGCTAATACTACCTTTTTCCAACGCGAATGCAAGGGGAAACGGTGCTAACTGATTTATAATTAATCAGTTAGCGATAAAACGTTTCTCTTCTGTTAGCACTTGCAGCAGCAGACTGAGCTGCGGCTTCTGATCTTTGATCTTCTCGCCGTGTAAGTCATAGGTCTGATAATGACCGTTATTATTGAGCACCAGGGTCATTTGCGGCGTCGTGATAGCCAGCGTACTGCCGTCTGCCGCCGTTACCCAGTTATGACGACGTGGAACGGTAAAGATGTCCTGGCCCTGTGAATATTCGTTCGCTGGCGTGCTGACATGTAACAGGCGTTGCATCAACGTGGTCATCACATCGGTATGATCGGTAAGCACATTAATACGCTGCGCAGGCGTCCCCGGCCAGTGGATCACCAGCGGTACTTGCAGATGACCTTGCGACCAGTCGAAGCGATTTTCTTCCGGCGTCAACGGTATGCCGCGTCCTGCGGTAATGATCACGACAGTATTCTCGAATTTACCGGCCTCTCGCAGCGCGTTCAGAACCCGATTGATTTGCGTATCCACGTCGCTGGCGGCACTGGCGTAACGCTTAACAAAATTTTTCTGGTTACTGTCATCAATATTAGTACCGTTAAACGATATCCATGAGAACCAGCG
Organism: Salmonella sp. 2020_1459; assembly: GCF_043847915.1. Lineage (NCBI taxonomy): Bacteria > Pseudomonadati > Pseudomonadota > Gammaproteobacteria > Enterobacterales > Enterobacteriaceae > Salmonella > Salmonella sp. 2020_1459. The sequence goes on from NZ_JBCMFA010000007.1 coordinate 7,973, forward strand.
GTTATCTTCCTGTGCGTAGCGCCCAAGCCAGTCTATCCACTGGCTGGCCGTTTGCGCATCAGACTGCGTTTGCGCTGCCGGCATCGAGAAATCGGACAGTAATGCCTGACGATAAAGCGGGCTGGCGAAGCCATCCGAAGAAAACAGTCCCAGTTGGTAGCCTTGCTGATTCAACGCGGTAATGAGCGCCGCAGGCGTTCTGGTGGATAACACGCCATCCATATAGCCTGGCGATATGCCATAGAACAGGCCGAAAATACCGTTATCAGTGGTATTCCCTGAACTCATATGACGGGTGAAGTCGATGTTTTGCTCGGCAAATGTAGCCAGCTCCGGCATCTGCTTCTCAAAGCGAGAATAGTTCAGGCCGTCTACGGTAATGAGCAGCACATTCTGACCGGTGCCCATATCGCGATAGTGCAAATTGCTGAGCGGGTACTGTACGGAGACCGCTTCCGGATTGCCTTGCTCTACCAGACGGCGCTGATATTCCTGCGCATCCAGCAGACCGTGTTTTTCAAGAAAACGTCGCGCCGTCATCGGATAAGAGAGCGGCAGGTTTGCCCGCTGCATGGTAATCGGCCGGTAAAAATTAGCATCTGCCCAGATGTAGATAAGATGCGATGCGATAAAGGAGACGAAAAAGAATGCCGCAAGCGGCCTTGCGAAATGGCGACGGCGCGTGAGACTGCGCAGCTTTTGCCAACTCCATGTCGCAAATAGCATCTCAATCAATAAGATAACCGGCACGCTAATAAACATAAGCTGCCAGTCGCGCGCCATTTCGTTCTGGTCAGGGTTGATGACCAGCTCCCAGACAATGGGATTAAGATGCAGGTGGAAACGGGTAAAGACTTCGCTGTCGATAAGCAACAACGTCATACCCGCGGTCGCCAGAATGGCTGATAAAAACCGCATCAGCCGCTGGGACATCACGATAAACGTGAGCGGAAAAAGAATAAGCAAATAGGTGGCGAACACCAGAAAGCTAAAGTGCCCGACAATGCTCAGGTAGGAGTATATGCGACCCGCAAGCGTTGTCGGCCAGTCGGCGACAAACAGGTAACGGCTGCCGAGCAACGTAGCCAACAGTATATTGAACAGAGCGAACCAGTGCCCCCAGCTAACCATCTGGGAGACCTTTTCACGGTAGCGCTGACGATGAGTTACCATACCTGTCGCTTGTTTCTCCGGAGTCGGCTTTTTAGTGCGCGTTGTCTTCGCTAATCGAAGACTGCAAGGCGCGGGCAAAAGAGTTCGCAATCGCCTGGCGTTGAGCCGGCGCCACGCTGGTGTTGATAAGGTTGGTGACCATATTTCCCAGTACCATCAGGGAAAGATCGGTCGGCGCCTTATGTTTTTCCAGTACACTGAGCAGTTCGCTCAGCAGTTGTTCAACATGTTCATCACTATAGCGGGAGAGTTGTGGCATAAATCAAAATCTGTTTGTTCATGAAAGGGCAACATATTACCGTAGCAACAGTTTTTTTTCTGCATTTTTATCCCCTAAATCATTCGCGTTACGGATAACGCCTGAAATGACAGGGCGATTGCTTGCGTCTTCCGGCAGGCGGTGGTTGAATACCGCCCGGTCTTAAAGGAGAGTTTATCATGAGTCTGGATATCAACCAGATTGCCCTGCACCAGCTTATCAAGCGCGATGAGCAAAATCTTGAGCTGGTCTTGCGCGATTCATTGCTGGAGCCGACAACCACCGTTGTCGAGATGGTGGCTGAACTGCATCGGGTCTATAGCGCCAAGAATAAGGCGTATGGCCTGTTTAATGAAGAGAGTGAACTGGCGCAAGCGCTGCGGTTGCAACGTCAGGGGGAAGAAGATTTTCTTGCCTTTAGCCGGGCGGCGACCGGACGCCTGCGTGACGAACTGGCGAAATACCCCTTTGCGGACGGCGGCATTGTATTGTTCTGCCATTATCGCTACCTGGCGGTGGAGTATCTGCTGGTTACGGTACTGAACAACCTGAGCAGTATGCGGGTCAATGAAAATCTGGACATTAACCCGACGCATTATCTTGATATCAATCATGCGGATATCGTGGCGCGTATCGATCTTACCGAGTGGGAAACTAATCCGCAATCGACCCGCTATCTGACGTTCCTGAAAGGTCGGGTAGGGCGCAAGGTTGCTGACTTCTTTATGGATTTCCTCGGCGCCAGCGAAGGGTTGAACGCCAAAGCGCAGAATCGCGGCCTGTTGCAGGCAGTGGATGATTTCACCGCAGAAGCGCAGTTGGATAAAGCGGAACGTCAGAACGTGCGTCAGCAGGTGTACAGCTACTGCAACGAGCAGTTACAAGCCGGGGAAGAGATTGAGCTGGAATCGCTGTCTAAAGAGCTTTCCGGCGTCAGTGAAGTCAGCTTCAGCGAATTTACCGCCGAAAAAGGCTATGAGCTGGAAGAGAGCTTTCCGGCAGATCGCAGTACGCTGCGCCAGTTAACCAAATATGCCGGCAGTGGCGGCGGGTTAACCATTAACTTCGACGCTATGTTATTGGGTGAACGTATTTTCTGGGACCCAGCGACCGATACGCTGACTATCAAAGGAACGCCGCCGAATTTGCGTGATCAGTTGCAACGACGCACGTTGGGCGGGAAATAAAGGCATACTACATAAAAGGACGCCGTAGTGAGTAAAGGAATACGTCAGAAGCCGCCTGTTAATTTCAGTTTATTTCGGCAGGTTTTGTATGCGCACATTGTCGCATTTTTGATGATGTTGATGCTCGGCATGGTGTTCACCGTTCTCTCGTTGGTACTGTTTTATACTTATGGCACCAACTGGTTACTGAGCTTGTTCATATGCCCGCTGTTCTTGTTAAGTGGTTTATTCATTACTGGATTTGCTTTTAAATCAACCTGGTCCAGCATACGTTACTATTACGACAAGGGGCAGTTGAAACGGTATGGACTCAATCTTGATGCAACTTTGACGCATAAAGAGAAGGTGGAAATACGCATCGATAATGCAAAGCGTCAAGTGCGTGTAGATGAACTGGAACTCCATGTCTTATTTGATTTTCAGTTTGATAGCAAGACATGGAGCTGCGGCGACTTACTGACCAATGAAAAGGTATTTGATGCGTTGAATGACGGGCAAACGATACCAATACGAATTCTGCCATGGAAACCGGAAAGTGCCAGCGTTCGTCAACGGGCATTATTCAATCGGCTTAAAGGTATGAATACCGCGTCGGAAACTACAGATCCTCGATTAGGGGAGGCGCTAATTGAATGTGGCGAGGTGTAAGAAAGCAGAAAAGCAAAGTGGGTTCTCGTTGCTCTGCATGTCGTCAAATTCAATTAAACGCATAAAAAAACCCCGCCGGGGCGGGGTTTTTCTTCAACTTCCAGGCGATTACGCGCGAACGAAGTCGATGTGAGTCAGCTTCGGTTTGTAAGCGTGACGCTGTACAGCCTGAGCTTTAACTTTTACTTCTTTACCGTCAACCACGAGGGTCAGAACTTCGCTGTAGAATTCAGCTTTAGCTTGCATGTTCATCACCTGGTCGTGGTCCAGTTCGATAGCAATCGGGGCTTCAGAACCGCCGTAGATGATTGCCGGGAACTTGTTAGCGGCGCGCAGGCGGCGGCTCGCACCCTTACCCTGCTCTTTACGTACTTCTGCGTTGATAGTAAACATTTAAATCTCTCTTTAATAATTCCTGCTACAGGCGACCCAGCAACAGGTAAGTGATCTGCTTTGCGTATGCAAAGGCGGGCGGGATTCTATACTCAAATCGCCGTTACATCAATGAAAAGTACAATTAACCACGTAATTCGTGCGCCCGGCGGAAGCGGCCTTCATAGTCGAACACTTTTTCACGCACCTGCCAGTACTGGCCTTTCATCCGCGCGACCACAAAATCGGGATGCCGCAACAGCGCCTGCTGCGCGACAATATCCGCCGCCGTGATCCAGCGTAAAGGAACGCCAGGCGTGCGCGTATGCGGGCGAATAAATAGCTGTTCGAAAGCGGTACGCTGGGCGGGCGTGTGCAAGCGGAAGCGCTCACTGACATCCGCGCCGTCCTCGTCATAGTAAGTGATTTTCAGCCATTCGCCTTTCTCATCCTGCCCATGCTGCATCGTCATTCCGCTACAGCGCAGGACTAACGCATCCTTGAGCCTGAGCGCCGCTTTTAACATATCGTCCGGGTCGACCAGAATGGCGTCACATTCCCGGCAGCGTCGGGCGGCAATATCGTTTTCGGCATTACACTGCGGGCAGTTTTTGAAGCGAAAGCGAAAATCGCACTGCTCGCGATGGCCGTCGTCATCCTCAAACCAGCCCTGGCAGCGACGGCCAAAGTGTTCAATCAGCGTGCCGTCGGCAGTGGTTTTCCCCCAGAAGGTGTTGGCAAAGCCGCAGGCCGGGCAAAATACCTGGACAGGGACGTTATCGCTTTTTCCCTTCGGGCTACCGACCTCCGGGGCATACAGGTCGTGCGGGTTGCCTGCGTAATCAAGAATCAGGCAATCGGTCTTTCCCGGCGCAAGGCGCAGACCACGCCCGACAATTTGTTGGTAAAGACTAACTGACTCCGTGGGACGTAGAATCGCGATGAGATCAACGTGTGGGGCGTCAAAGCCGGTGGTCAGCACCGAGACGTTAACCAGATAGCGAAAACGCTGCGCCTTGAAATTATCAATCAGCGCGTCGCGCTCGGGCCCTGGCGTATCGCCGGTAATCAGCGCCGCGTCGTCCGCCGGAAGCAGACCGACAATCTCTTTCGCATGTTCGACCGTGGCGGCGAAAATCATCACGCCTTTGCGCGTTTGCGCAAATTCCATAATCTGGCTGATGATGTGCGGCGTAATCCGCTGCTGCTTTTTCAGCTCGCGGTTCAGGTCGGCTTCGCTGAACAGCCCATTGCTTTGGGCCTGCAGGCGGCTGAAATCGTATTGGACCACTGGCATATCAAGCCGCTCAGGCGGCGTCAGATAGCCGTGTTTAATCATATAGCGCAGCGGCAGTTCATAAATACAGTCGCGAAACAGAGCGTTGTCGTTGCCGCGCACCATACCGTGATAATGAAATTGATAAATCCAGCCTTTTCCGAGGCGAAAAGGCGTGGCGGTGAGTCCAAGCAGACGTAAGTGAGGATTAACTTTACTCAGGTGAGTGAGGATTTGCTGATACTGACTGTCTTCATCGTCACCGATGCGGTGGCATTCATCGACAATCAACAGCGAAAACTCCTCCTGGAAGGCGTCAAGATTACGCGCCACCGACTGTACGCTGCCGAACACGACTTTGCCCTGACTCTCTTTACGTTTGAGTCCGGCGGCGAAAATATCTGCTTCCAGCCCCAGCGCGCAATATTTGGCGTGGTTCTGCGCGACCAGCTCTTTCACATGCGCCAGCACCAGTACCCGTCCGCGGGCGACGCGCGCCAGTTCGGCGATCACCAGGCTTTTACCTGCGCCGGTCGGCAGAACAATCACGGCGGGCGTACGGTGGCGGCGAAAGTGGCTGAGCGTGGCGTCTACGGCTTCTTGCTGGTAGGGGCGGAGTGTAAAAATCATGGTCTCACTACGTTAAACGGTTCCGGGAATAGTATGCCATGAATCATTTCCCTTGAGGGATATAGTTAGCCCGCTATACTGAGCGGATAGCAATTCCCTTTTTTCGGGTAGAATGCCCGATTTCCGTATTATTACAGGCTAAATCACACACATGCGACTTGATAAATTTATCGCTCAGCAGCTTGGCGTCAGCCGCGCTATTGCCGGGCGTGAAATTCGTGGTAACCGCGTTACCGTCGATGGCGACATCATTAAAAATGCGGCCTTCAAACTGCTCCCGGAACATGCGGTTGCGTATGACGGCAATCCCTTAGCGCTGCAACACGGGCCACGCTATTTTATGCTTAACAAGCCGCAGGGATACGTTTGTTCAACCGATGATCCCGATCATCCAACGGTACTGTATTTCCTGGATGAGCCGGTGGCGTATAAGCTGCATGCCGCAGGACGTCTGGATATCGATACTACCGGTCTGGTGTTAATGACAGATGACGGTCAGTGGTCGCACCGCATTACGTCGCCGCGCCATCACTGTGAAAAAACCTATCTGGTGACCCTGGAGTCGCCGGTGGCCGACGATACGGCAGCGCAATTTGCGAAAGGCGTGCAGTTGCATAATGAAAAAGATCTCACTAAACCCGCTACGCTGGAGGTGATAACACCTGTGCAGGTCCGTCTGACCATCAGCGAAGGCCGTTATCATCAGGTGAAGCGGATGTTTGCCGCAGTAGGCAATCGCGTTGTGGAACTGCACCGCGAACGGATTGGCGCCATTACGCTGGATGAGAATCTGGCTCCCGGCGAGTACCGCCCGTTGACTGAAGAAGAAATCGCCAGCGTCGGCTAACTATCTCGTTAAATTCAGGAGTTCGATGTGACCACCCGGCAGCACTCTTCCTTTGCCATTGTCTTTATTCTTGGCCTGTTGGCCATGTTAATGCCGCTGTCAATTGATATGTATCTTCCAGCGCTGCCGGTGATTTCTGCGCAATTCGGCGTGCCTGCCGGTAGCGCGCAGATGACGCTCAGCACCTATATTTTGGGGTTTGCGCTGGGTCAGCTTATCTATGGACCGATGGCGGATAGCCTCGGGCGTAAGCCGGTCATCCTGGGCGGGACGCTGGTATTTGCCGCTGCGGCGGTCGCCTGTGCGTTGGCGCAGACTATCGATCAACTGATCGTGATGCGTTTCTTTCACGGTTTGGCGGCCGCGGCGGCAAGCGTCGTCATCAATGCGCTGATGCGGGATATTTATCCAAAGGAAGAGTTTTCGCGCATGATGTCATTTGTCATGCTGGTCACTACGATAGCGCCGTTAATGGCGCCCATTGTCGGCGGCTGGGTGTTGGTATGGTTAAGCTGGCACTATATCTTCTGGATACTGGCCATTGCGGCGATTCTGGCGTCAGTCATGATCTTTGCTCTGATTAAAGAGACGCTGCCCGTTGAGCGGCGTCAGCCTTTTCATATTCGTACCACAATAGGTAACTTTGCCGCGTTGTTTCGCCACAAACGCGTACTGAGCTATATGCTGGCGAGCGGGTTTAGTTTTGCCGGTATGTTCTCTTTTTTGAGCGCGGGGCCGTTTGTCTATATCGAAATTAATCATGTTCCGCCGCAGGATTTCGGCTACTACTTCGCGTTGAACATCGTATTTCTGTTTGTGATGACGATTATCAACAGCCGTTTTGTCAGACGGGTAGGGGCGCTAAACATGTTTCGGGCCGGGCTATGGATTCAGTTTGCGATGGCGGTGTGGATGGTTTTCAGCGCGCTGATGGGCATTGGATTCTGGGCGCTGGTGGTCGGCGTTGCGGCGTTTGTCGGCTGTGTGTCGATGGTTTCGTCCAATGCGATGGCGGTCATTTTGGATGAGTTTCCGCATATGGCCGGAACGGCGTCTTCGTTGGCGGGCACTTTCCGCTTTGGTATTGGCGCTATCGTCGGCGCGTTGCTGTCGCTGGCTACCTTTACCAGTGCGTGGCCGATGATTTGGTCGATTGCGCTTTGCGCCGCCTGTTCCATTCTGTTTTATCTCTACGCCAGCCGTCCCAAAAAACGGTGACGGGCGCGCTGTCCCTCAATGGCGCCGAAGAATGCGCAGGCGGCGTTGGGGGACGCTATCCGCTACACGATGGCAAAGCCAAACGGCTTTCATAGTTGATGTATATCAATTACCAATTCATCATTTTCCTCCTTTATGTTTATTTTATGTAAAATCCATTTATGTAAAAAGTCACATCATTGTAGTTAAAAAGGTTGAGTTAGATCGCAGAAACGGGTACATATAGCCCGCCGCTATCTCCGCGTCGGTAAAACTATTTTAACTCCCGCTTGCTGTAGAGCCACTGACGGAGAGAAGGGCGTTAGCAATCTGTTTAAGGACGGGTTGTCAATGATGTGTTAATATAAATGTAAGTAAATTGTGAAGTAATTGTGCTTCCGGGGAAAGAAAGTGAATACATTACAGCTCTCAATTGTTCACCGTCTGCCGCAAAACTATCGCTGGTCGGCGGGTTTTGCGGGGTCAAAGGTTGAACCGATTCCGCAAAACGGGCAGAGCACCGAGAATAGTCTGGTGGCGCTTAAACTGTTGAGTCCGGCAGGCGATAGCGCGTGGTCAGTGATGCATAAGCTCAGCCAGGCGCTAAGCGATATTGAAGTTCCTTGCTCCGTGCTGGAGTGCGAAGGGGAACCGTGCCTGTTCGTTAATCGTCAGGATGAGTTTGCCGCCACCTGTCGGCTGAAAAATTTCGGCGTGGCGATAGCGGAACCTTTTTCTAACAATAATCCTTTTTAGGCGTCAGCTTAACGCGAGTAGCTGACGCGTATAGGCCTGTTGCGGTGCGGTAAACACGCGCTCGCATTGCCCCTGTTCAACCACCTCCCCCTGCCGCAGCACGATAACCTGATGGCACAGCGCGCGTACTACATGCAGATCGTGGCTAATGAAGATATAGGCCAGACGGTGCTTTTGCTGGAGCGATTTCAGGAGGGCAAGAATCTGCGCCTGAACGGTTTTATCCAGCGATGAGGTCGGTTCATCCAGAATAATAAGCGACGGTTTTAAAATCAGTGCCCTGGCGACGGCGATACGTTGACGCTGGCCGCCGGAAAACTCAGCGGGGTAACGATGCCGCGTTTCCGGGTCCAGGCCGACTTCCATCATGACCGCTTTCACCTGCTGTTCGCGCTGCGCGCCTGAAAGCGTAGGCTGGTGGACGCGCAGGCCTTCTTCGATAATTTGCAATACGTTTAAACGCGGGTTTAGCGATGAGTTCGGGTCCTGGAATACGACCTGGATACGGTGGCGAACAGGTAAAAGCTGGCGGCGGTTTAACGTATCCAGCGATTGACCGTCAAACACGATGCGGCCTTCGGAGCGGATAAGCCGTAACAGCGCCAGACCGGTGGTGCTTTTTCCCGATCCTGACTCGCCGACCAGACCCAGCGTTTCGCCTGGATGCAGGGTGAAACTGATATTGTTAACCACCACATTATGATCCACGACGCGCTTCAGAATGCCTTTGCGGATCGGGAAGGCGACGCGCAGCCTGTCCACCTCCAGCAACGGCGTCTGCCCGGCGGGGAGCGGAACCGGATCGCCTGTGGGTTCGCTGTTGAGTAGTTTTTGCGTGTACGGATGGGTCGGCGCGGAGAGCAGCGTGTCGGCGCGTTGGTTCTCTACGCACTTGCCGTGTTGCATTACCGCTACTGAATCCGCCAGTTTTTTTACAATGCTGAGGTTATGGGTGATAAACAGTAATCCCATATTAAGCTCGCGCTGGAGTTCCCGTAGTAGAGATAAAATCTGCGCCTGTACGGAGACGTCGAGGGCGGTGGTCGGCTCATCGGCGATCAGTAATTCCGGCCGTGTTAACAGCGCCATGGCTATCATGACGCGCTGGCGTTCGCCGCCGGAAAGCTGATGAGGGTAATCGCGCAGACGCTGGCTCGCCTGGCGGATACCGACCCGATCCAGACAACCGATCATCTCCGCTCTTGCCGCCTCCCGACGCATTCCCCGATGGAGCGACAGCACTTCATAGAGCTGTTTTTCCAGCGTATGCAGTGGGTTAAGTGAAACCATCGGTTCCTGAAAAATCATGGCGATTTTATTGCCGCGCACGCCGCGTAGCGTCTGCTCGCTGGCATGAAGCAATGATTCGCCGTGAAAGCGAATATCGCCGGAGAGGTAGACGGCGGGAGGGGTAGGCAAAAGACGCAGAATGGAAAGCGCCGTCACGCTTTTCCCTGACCCGGACTCGCCGACCAGCGCCAGCGTTTCCCCGGCGTTCACCTGTAACGAAATGGCGTTAACGACAGGACGCACGTGCTGTTGCTGACGGAAACCTACCGATAAATTTTCAATCGCAAGCAATGGAGATGTCATCTTATACCGCCTTAGCAGGATCAAAGGCGTCGCGTACCGCTTCGCCGATAAAAATCAGCAGCGATAGCAGAATGGCGACAGACAGAAAGGCGGCGATCCCCAGCCAGGGAGCCTGTAAGTTGTTTTTCCCCTGTAAAAGAAGTTCGCCGAGAGAAGGGGAGCCAAGCGGCAGACCGAATCCCAGAAAATCCAGCGACGTCAGGGTGGTGATGGAGCTACATAAAATGAACGGTAAAAATGTCAGGGTAGCGACCATCGCATTAGGCAACATATGGCGCAGGATAATGTCCCGATCGCTGACGCCAAGCGCCTGCGCGGCGCGGATATAGTCAAAATTGCGGGTCCGTAAAAACTCGGCGCGCACCACGCCCACCAGACTCATCCAGCCAAACAGTACGGTTATGGCCAGCAGCCACCAGAAGTTAGGCTGCACTACGCTGGAAAGTAAAATAATCAGAAACAGGGTCGGCATCCCCGACCAGACTTCGATGAGACGTTGCCCCCATAAATCGACTTTGCCGCCATAATAGCCCTGTAGCGCGCCCGCCAGTACGCCCATGACGCTGGAGCAAATCGTTAACATCAGGCCGAATAAAATAGAAATGCGGGTGCCGTACAGGATGCGGGCGAAAACGTCGCCGCCATTCGCATCGGTGCCCAGCCAGTTTTTCGCCGAAGGCGGGGAGGGGAAAGGCTGCGTGGTGGCAAAATTAATGGTATTGGCGCCAAAGCGTACGGGGGCCCACAACACCCAGCCCCGATTCTCAAGCTGCCGTTGTAGCCAGGGGTCCTGATAATCTGCCGTTGTCGCCAGCGGGCCGCCGAAATCGCGCTCGCTGTAATTTTTTACCAGCGGAAAATACCACTGGCCTTCATAGCGCACCAGCAATGGCTTATCGTTAGCAATCAGTTCCGCGCATAAGCTCAGGCTGAACACGACCAGGAAAATCCATAGTGACCAGTAGCCCCGGCGATTATGGCGGAAACGCGCCCAGCGGGCCTGATTGACCGGGCTTAATCGCGGCATTATCGTCCCTCAAAATCAATGCGTGGATCGACCAGCGTATAGCTGATATCGCTCAGGATATTCAGTAATAAGCCAATCAGGGTAAAGATATAAAGCGTACCGAACATCACCGGATAGTCGCGCGAAACGGTTGCTTCATAACCCAGCAGCCCCAGGCCGTTGAGCGAGAACATGACTTCAATTAGCAGCGAGCCGGTGAAAAACATACTGATAAAAGTGGCGGGAAACCCGGCGATCACCAGCAGCATGGCGTTACGAAAAACATGTTTCCAGAGAATGTTTTTTTCACTCACGCCTTTAGCGCGAGCGGTAACGACATACTGTTTACGCACCTCGTCGAGAAACGAATTTTTCGTCAGCATCGTCAGGGCGGCAAAACCGCCGATGACGGTCGCCAACACCGGTAGCGTAATATGCCACAAATAATCGGTGATTTTCTGGTACCACGGTAACGTGTCAAAGTTGGCGGAGACCAGGCCACGTAGCGGAAAGATATCGTAGTAGCTGCCGCCGGCAAAAAAGACGATTAATAAAATAGCGAACAGAAAGGCGGGGATCGCATAACCAATAATGATAAACGCGCTGCTCCACACATCAAAGCGACTGCCGTTATGGACGGCTTTGCGAATCCCCAGCGGGATAGACACCAGATAAATAATCAGCGTGCTCCATAATCCCAGGGTAATGGAGACGGGAAGGCTATCTTTGATCAGCGTTAGTACGGATGCGCTGCGAAACAGACTGTCGCCGAAGTCAAAAGAGAGATAGTCCCGTAGCATCTTGAAATAACGCTCATGCAGTGGTTTGTCGAAACCGTAGCGATGGGTGATCTCCGCGATCACCTCCGGATCGAGTCCCCGGCCGCCGCGATAATGGCTGTCGCTGATATTGCCGACGCCGGTTTGCGCATGACTGGCGCGAACGCCTTCGCCGCTGGCGCCGGGCAACGCGCCGCCCTGGCCAAATTCAATCGCGGCAATAGCCTGATCGACAGGGCCGCCGGGAGCGATCTGCACGATAAAAAAGTTAATGGTAATAATGGCCCATAGCGTGGGGATCACCAGTAACAGACGGCGGATAAGATAGGCGCCCATTGATTCTTACTACCTCCTGGCTGCCGGTAGTTTGGCGGCTTTGTTGACATCATACCACCAGGTATCTAACCCGATGGTATATACCGGGCGAATCGCCGGATGGGAGAATTTATCCCACCAGGCGAGCCTGTCTTGCGCCATATACCACATCGGCAGCATGTAATAGTTCCAGGTCAGCACGCGATCCAGCGCCCGTCCCAGTGGCACCAGTTTCGCTTTATCACCCTGCGCTGCGATAATTTGCGCGATCAGTTTATCCACCACCGGGCTTTGTACGCCGGGAGCGTTATAACTGGAGTCAATGTATTCCGACGCCCATGAGATTTGTAGATCGGAGCTGGGCCAGGGCATCGCCCGCCATAGCCTCGGCATCATGTCATAGTCGCGGCTGCGCATCCGGTTGGTGAGCTGAGAATTATCAACCTGACGGATAGTCATCGTAATGCCCAGACGCTGAAGATTATGCTGGAAGGGCAGAACCCACTGGCTATTACTGCTGGCAGGAAGGAGAAGTTCAAACGTCAGAGGCTTACCGGTGACGCTATTGACCCGTTGCTGTCCGTTGATCACCCATCCGGCCTGCGTCAACAAGGCGTCAGCTTTAAGAAGATTTTCGCGATCGTAGCCGTCGCCGTTAGAGACCGGCGGCTGATAGATCTGAGTGAAGACTTCAGGAGGAAGATCTTTTTTCATCGGCGCGAGTAATACCAGCTCATCGGCGTCAGGGTAATTTCTGGCGGCGTACTCGGTATTCTGGAAGTAACTGTTGGTTCGGCTCCAGGCATTATAGAACAGCGCTTTATTCATCCACTCAAAATCGAAGGCCAGGGTGACAGCTTCACGTACCCGCCGGTCTTTAAATACCGGGCGCTGAATATTAAAGGCCAGCCAGCGTGTGTCCTGCGCCGACTCGTTTTTCTGCTCTTCTTTAATGATGTAATGATTATCGAAATTTTTACCGATATAGCGCGTTGCCCAGTTTTTAGCGTCGTTTTCCAGCCGTAGATCAAATGCGCCCGCTTTAAACGCCTCGAAAGCGACATTGTCATCAAGGTAGTAATCGTAGCGGATAGTGTCGAGGTTAAAACGTCCACGATTGACCGGCAGATTAGCCGCCCAGTAGTTTTTGACGCGTGAATAGACAATGTACTGGCCCATTTTCCACTGAGTAATCCGGTATGGGCCGCTGGCTAAGGGCGGCGTTGAAAGCGGATCGCTGAGCTTGTGATTTTTCCAGAATTTTTCGGGCATGATCGGTAATGAAAACAGACTAAGCATGTCTTCTTTACCAGGCTTCGCCAGCTCAATTCGCACGGTTAAAGGCGCAATCGCCTTCACGGTAGTACCTTTATAGACCAGACGGAACTGCGGTACGCCTTCGGTCATAAACTTATGAAAGGTAAAGGCCACATCGCGGGCGGTAATGGGCGTGCCATCGTGAAAACGAGCGCGGGGATTAATCGAGATTTCCACCCAGGAATAGTCGGCGGCATAGCGGGCATGGTCGGCAATCAGCGGGTAATAGCTTCCGGGTTCATCATCCGAAGTGGTAAAAAGCGTATCGTAAAGGGCTTCGGTACGTACGCCGGGATTGCCGCGCAGCGAATAGCGATTGAAATTATCGAACGTACCAATGGCGGAAAGCGTCATCTGACCGCCTTTCGGCGCAGCAGGATTCACATAATCAAAGTGATCAAAGTTAAAAGCATACTTAGGTTCGCCGAGTACGGCGAAAGCGTAGCTTTCTTTGATTTCCTGGGCCTGGGCGCCAGCGCTAACCAGTGCGACAAGCAGAAGCATTACGCGCGCAATCATCTGAAGGCGGTTTCCTTATCGTATTGCCCGCTGCAAACCGGCAGGCGTTTCGCTGAATAATAAGTGACGTTGCGTCTGATGTGAATCCGTTAAAACCGTAAGGGGGCTACCATTCAGGCACAGAAGGCGCCGACATCCACAGCACGAAATCTTTTAGGGGTAAAGGACGGCTAATCCAGTATCCCTGCAAGTAATTAACACCGTGATCGCGTAGCCAACGGGCCTGCTCCGGCGTTTCAACGCCCTCGGCCACCGTCAGCATATTCAGGCGTCTGGAGAGCGTCAGCACGGTATCCAGAACCGGAGACGTGACGGTTTCCGTGCCGATCGCCTGGATAAAGCCGCGATCGATTTTCAGATAATCTAAAGTAAATCGCTCCAGATAAATCAGGGCGCTATGGCCTGTACCGAAATCATCTATAGCGATTTCAAACCCGGCGGAATGCAGCCATTCGAACAGTTTGGCCGCTTCATACTGCTGAAGCATATCGCGTTCAGTGATTTCCAGCACGATATGAAAATGGTGCGCGGGCAGGGCGTCCCTGAGCCGGTGCATATCCTCTTTAAAACTGTCGCTGTGCAGATGTTCCGGCGCGATGTTAATGCCAAATTTGGCACCGACGGGCATCACCTTCTGTAGCGTGGGCGCGTCGCGGGCGATCAGCTCGAACAGATGCTGCGTTAACGGTACGATAAGTTGCTGCGCTTCGGCATAGTGGATAAAGGCATCCGGCGGAATCTCTCCTGCCGTAGGGTGACGCCAGCGCAGTAAGACTTCAAGCCCGGTGACGCTCAGCGTACGAGTATCGACGACGGGCTGATAAACCACATAAAACTGCTCGTGTTTGATTGCCGTTAAAATCTCTTTGCCCGGTCGCGTCCGGAGGGCATAGATAAAGTAACAGATAAACCCTGCTACGATGCCGCTAATGCAGCCCAGCATCAACGCATACCACAAGTCATTGTAGGTCCAGCTATCGGCATAAAGCTGTATTTTAAGCGGCAGACCGTTGATAGTTGCCTGTCGTGATGGCGTGCCCGGCAGCTCCGCGACGGTCAGCAGACGCGAAGAAAAGGTCGACAGCGCGGTATTGCCGACAATCAGCGCGATGCCGTTAAAATCGTCCTGGCGCGTGGTATAGAGTAAGTAGGGCGTCAGGTTAATATTCAGCGATGTGAATACGCCGCTGTCATTTAATAATGGGTTTCGATACCAAATCACCATTGTCGGTTTGTTGGGCATCATTGGCGTGCCGGGCAGAATCGCCATAGCAACGTCTTTGCGGATATCTATATCCGGTACCAGTTGCTGAAGCGGCATATTCATGGCGCCAGTGGCGGAAGAGCAGAACACTTTTTTATCTTTAATCAATAAGAAGGCGCGGACATTAAGGCTAAAAGCGGCTCTTGAGGTGAGTTCTGCGCCAACCTGCTGACAGGTGTTGATCGTCAACGGTTGAAGAATATCGGTGGTGGCTTTCAGGTCGGCGAAATAGCTGGCCAGGTAGTGTTGTACATCAGAAAGGAGCGTATTGTATTTAACATCCCGTTTATGCCACGACAGGAAAAATTGCAGGCTACCAATAAGTAATGCTGCCGCCATCCCCGTAATGATACAGGTAAGCAGGATTTTCCGACCGGAAGAGGAGTCGCGTGTAAGCATAATTCCTGGTGTGACCTGAAAAGGCGGATGCCGGTTAAACTGGTTGATTTATAAGACTATAGCCTGGATTACCCCGGATAGTCATGCTTTTCTGTGATGCGCAGGAAAGCGTACTGTCGCAGTAGGCGTTGGGGGAAACGACCTGAATGCCTGATGGCGCTATGTTTATCAGGCCTACGTTCGTGTGTTGTAGGCTGGATAAGAGGCGACACGTCGCCATTCGGCAAAACGGGTTCAGAAGGGATAATAAGCAAAAGCACTGCCGAAGCAGTGCTTTTTATGTCGTCTCATCAGGTAAGCCAAGGGAGGTGCTGCCTGATGAAGATTAACTGCGGCTCAGAACTCGACGCGCTTCATTGTAGCGTTTTTTCCAGTACGGTTCGTTCATACTGGAGATAATGACGCCGCTACTGGTAGACGCATGGACAAACTGGTTATTGCCGATATAAATACCGACATGGCGACCAGTGGAACCGGCGCGGAACAGAACCAGATCGCCCGTACGCAGGTTATTGCGTGAAACTGCTTTGCCCATTTCCTGCTGTTCATAGGTTGAACGCGGAAGCTCTAAACCAAACTGTTCACGGAAGGTGCGCTGTACAAAGCTGGAACAGTCGACGCCTTTCTTAGTGCTGCCGCCCAGGCGGTAACGCACGCCTTTCCAGTCAGCATACTGATCCATAATCCGCGACTTAACGTCAAGGTTACGCACCATATTTTCAAATTCATCCTGAGAGGCTTGCAGTGAAGAGCTATCGCTATTGCCCACAGCATGCGTCTCAGAATGCATATTCTTTGCGGTATTGGTGGTTGTGCTACAAGCAGAAAGCAGAACCGCAACTGCAATCGCAGGAATCCCGCGCAAAATATATCTCAAAATCGGTTGAGATTTGACCATGTTGTTTGTTTTCCCTTGAAGTCCTTAACGATAAATATCGTTATAAAAATGCCAAACGTGATGAGACTAATTACCTGCACAGCTTGAGACAATTCTTTGTGCACAAATCTGTGGCGGAACGCACAAATTTATTCGCAATGAGAATAATTATCTGGCGAGGCAAAACGAGTTTGAGATTACCCGATTGTTGCTGTCATTGCGAGCGATTTCGCGTGATTTTTTATAAGAATTTATGATACGAAAAGTGAACTTTCAGCACGGGTCAAATCAAGCGCAAATCGTTTAAAAATCGTGCAACCTGTTCATTTTGCAGAGGAATAATATGACCGAAAAATGATGGGCTGGGGGAATATCATCATAAATTACCTTCAACGATGTAAAACTATCGCTGAAGGTAATGTTAATTACATGGGTTATTTGTTTAAAATTTGTTTATTCCCGCCCGGGAGATAATTCTCAAAAAGCGCTATCGCCCGGTCGCTGAGCGGGGTCATCAGCCACCAGGGGAGGCCAATCAAAATAACCGTGAGCGACCCGACCACAATATCGGTGAACCAGTGAGCGCCAATCATAACGCGCGGAAACGCGAAAACCACAAATATAATAAGGGCGATAATCCCCGCCGTTTTGCCGAAATAACGCAGCATAAAGGCGGAAAATATCAGCAGCATCATACCGTGATCGCCTGGGAAACTGTCTTTTGACGCGTCTTTTGTCGGGATATGCAGCAACTCGCTGACGCGATAAATATGCTCAAAAGAGAGCGTTGGGCTGGCGCGCTTGACGGGGATCAGCGCCTGACCGAGTTGGTTAAGCACCACCGCTGTTAGCAGCATGACCAATCCGATTATCACAATGCGCCGCCGGCCCGACGCGTCTTCTTTTAGCCAGAAACTGAGCATCAGTCCGCCCATCGCCAGCAGCGAACAGCCGTCAAACGCCCGATTATTGGTAATAGCGACCCACCAGAGGAACGCGTGGCTTTCCACCAGTTTCTGGTTAAAGAAGTGGAATATGCCGGAATCAATGGTGAACCAGAAACCGTGATTGACGGGAAGATACCATGACAAAAACAGCGCCAGACCGGCGGCATTAAGCAGAATTATCAAGGAATAGCGGGTTTTCATCGTCATTTCGCCATAGTTTTTAAACGGTGGCAACCTTACGCGTGCGTCGCTAAACGAAGCTTCAACAAGGCCGTCTGTAACGTATTCCAGTCGGTTTCTGTGTTTGAGATAAGTTCAACCCGGCTATCCGGCGGCGCGACACTCTGTGTTTCGATGTGCAGGTCATCGCCCTGGCGATTGATGCGTACCAGCCCCTCTTGTATGCGCATAACGCCTTTCACCCGGCCCACCGGCGCCAGACGCGCCCATTCAAGGAGGCCAATGGTGTCAAACACGGTATCGGCATCGAAAATCCAGCCGCAGGCCTGATGACCCTGTCCGCTATTGAGGCTGCGTCGCCAGCGCTGCTGGGCGGGCAGATTTAGCGCGGCGAGTCCTTTTTTACTGGCATGAGTGTGAGAATGCGCGGCGCTGGCCGGCAGTTCCGCCAGATTTTGTCGCGGTAAATCCAGAAGCTTACCGTCTATCTGTCCATGTTCGGCATGAATCAGTTGACGATCGCCGCCGTACTGTCGCCACCACTGTTGCAGGGCGGCATCGCTCTGCGCCGTGGCGCGATCGGTCTTATTGGCGATGATAATATCGGCTGAGGCGAGCTGATCGCGGAAATTTTCATTGGCGACGCTCTGTTGGTCCAGTAGCAGGCGAGGGTCAAGGATGCAGAGCGTAGCGCGTAAATCAATCCACGGCTCATAAACCGGCGCAGTTAATAAATCCAGAATCTGTTTTGGGTGCCCCAGTCCGGTTGGTTCAATCAGCAACCGGTCAGGTTTGCCCTGGCGCAGCAGCGTATTGAGCCCTACCTGCATAGGCAATCCGTTGACGCAGCACATGCAGCCGCCGGGGATCTCTTTTAGCAGTGCGCCGCTGTCGGCAAGCAGCGCGCCGTCAATACCCACTTCGCCAAATTCATTGACCAGGACGGCCCATTTTTCAGCCGGATCTTTATGAGCTAATAAATGAAGGATAGAGGTGGTTTTTCCGCTACCGAGAAATCCAGTAATAAGATTGGTTTTGGTCACGTCAGCTCCAGAATATTGATACAACATAACAACTTTAATAATCCTGGCGAATAAACGTGAAAAAGAGAAGGGCTGAGTTGACGAAGTCGTGCTTCTGCCATCTTAAGAGCAGAAAATGTTAAATTTTTAACGTTTCTCTTTCCTGGTGCAGAACAGTCAATAAAGAAAAGGGTCAGACTGCGCCCTGGGGCGCAGCCGAAAAATGCGAAACTTAATCCGCGCGCCCCATATAACGGCGCTCTTCGATATGAATGCGGATTTTCTCACCTGCGCTCAGGTATTCGGGAACCTGAATCACCAGACCGGTGCTTAATGTCGCGGGTTTGTTACGTGCGCTGGCGGACGCTCCTTTAATACCCGGCGCGGTTTCGACGATTTCAAGATCCACGGTCTGCGGAAGCTCTAGCGCCAGCAGTTGGCCGTCCCAGGTCAGAACCTGCATATCCGGCATTCCGCCTTCAGGCATAAACAGCAACTCTTCTTCAATCTGATCTTTGGTGAAGGTATACGGCGTATAGTCTTCTTTATCCATGAACACATATTCGTTGCCATCGACATAAGAAAAGTCAACGCCGCGACGGCTCAGGGTGACGGTATCAACGATATCGTCGCCTTTGAAACGTTCTTCCACTTTCAGACCGGTGCGGACATCGGAAAAACGCATTTTATACAGTGTGGCGGCGCCACGGGCGGTAGGCGATTGAATGTCGATATCTTTCACAATCAGCAATTTGCCGTTGTAGTTCAGTACCATACCTTTTTTGATTTCGTTCGCTCTTGGCATCGAGGAGATCCTGTTGTAGAGATTATCTAAAATATCGCGTAAAACTACTCGCGGCGGGCCGTCCAGGCAAGTGGAATTGTCACTTTTGCTGGTGCAAAAAAGGTGATACTGTTCGCCCGCTTTCCGCTCCGCGTTCAACGAGAATAGGCGATGGCATGTCGCCCGGAGGGGGGAAGTGTGCTGTGTTGTCCCTTCTGTTTCCAGCCTTGTCTTCGGAATGTCTGAGGGCAGGCCTGATCATGATGACGTCCACATTTTAAATCTGGATTTTTCTTTGGACAAATTCTGTTATCTTTCATTTGGTTATAAATAGAGGGCTGAGCATGGACTGTCGTAGCGGTTGTGGCGCTTGCTGTATTGCGCCTTCAATTTCGTCGCCGATACCCGGAATGCCGAATGGCAAGCCGATGAATACCAGATGCGTGCAGCTTTCGGAAGATAACTTGTGCCTTATCTTTGGCTCGCCTTTACGCCCAAAAGTGTGCTCTGGTTTGCAACCGACAGGGGACATGTGTTTAACGACCCGGGAAGAGGCCATTATTTATTTGCTGGAACTCGAACAGAAAACCTTACCATGAGCTAAGCCGCTTTTGATAAATGTGCAGGGGCTTACGTTATATCCCGAAATAGTCTGCAAAAGCTGCGCATCAAATTACCTCCTTTTACCATTAAATAGCGTAATACATGCTTCCCTTATTTCGTGGCTTCTGAAGCGGTAGATGTCGCCGCTCAACCCCGTTGGTGCCTGAACGTGTACCGAATAAACCGTCACATAAAACAAAAACGATCAATTTTATTTATATGATAGTTTTTATCTATTAAAAAGAGGAATTTTGATCGATTTTAATTATTTATAACGATCGATATCATGAATTTGATAGTTTATATCTATCATTGATGTATTTACCGATCGATATAACCAGTGTGAATGTGTTGTTATTTTCCTTTAAAATACTCGAATTCTTATGTGTGGGTTTTATCTTATGAAGAAATATACGTTCGCAGCCAGGGCGTTTATTTTTACGCTGGTGTTGCTTTTTGTTATTTCAGTATTCGGGTTGACTATTAGCGTTTTAAAAGGGATGTGAAATGCGGGGAGAAAATAGTGAAATTGATTTAGTCGACGTTTCCTTATTCCTTATAAGAAAATGGCTAAGTATCGTGATCGTTACCTTTATTTTTGTCGCCATTGGCTATGTTTTTGTGAGCGTGCAGCATGATACAAAGGTTGTGAGTATTACAATCAAACCTAATCTGGATACGCCTGCTACCTATGCGTTATGTGGCTATACTAATGATATTCAATGTAAAACAACGGTTATCCTTAACCAGTTTAGCCGTTTCTTGCCTGCGGAATATAAAAATAAAATAAGTTTTGACGCGAAAAATCAGCTTGTTCTTTTTAAGGCGCAGGGGAGGGAAGAAAGCGTCAATAATATTATTTCCACCCTGAAAAATAGTGTCGATAAAATGGCGGCATGGTATATCGATGATGGTGACATTAAACGTTATAGCGTGCATAAAAATATGTTACAAACGGAAACATATGCAAAGCTATCCTTGTTGTCGGAGGCGGTTAAAAATAATGCTAACATTGAAGTGATAGATGTTGCTGTCACACCAAAATATAAGATGCGGCTGGTGTTGGTTCTTTGCGGACTGATGGGCGTAATTTTCTCAATAACCGGTCTTTTATGTAGGAGGGCGCTTACAGAATATCGTTTTGAGAAAAAGACAATGAATGACCGCGCATGAACATTGCGCAGAGATAAACTCTGCGCTGAATGTGTCGAAGAGTAAAAGTATCAGGCTTGCAAGTTAAACATCTTTAATACGCGCCAGGCAGAACATGGTGGCGACAATCATGACTAACGCAAACCAGAAGACCGCATGATAATTCCAGATTTCTGCGGCGATTCCCGCCAGCGAACCGGCAATGATCCAGCCGACGCGAATGGTATTGGTATACAGCGTGGTGGCTGAACCCGCCTGGCCTGGCATGAGATCCTGAAAATAGAGCATGCCAATCCCGCCAAGAATGCCGATGTAAATCGCGTTCAGCAACTGCAAGCCGAGTAACGTTGCCGGTGCGTGCGCCAGCAACATACCCACATAAAAGCACAGTCCGGCGACAACGGCGATGCACATTAACAGGCGTTTTCCCAACCGTTTGGCGAAGTAACCTGCAATCAGCATTGTGGGAATCTCCAGCCCGGCGGCGGTGCCCATCATCACGCCTGCAAGTTTTTCCGGAAGATGCAGCTCATTGATGATAAACAGCGGCATATTAATGATATACAGGCTGTTAGTCCCCCACATTAACGTACAGATGACAAACAGCAACAGAGTATCGCGGCGATTACGACGCGGTGCTTCCAGCGTGCCGGTTGCCAGCGGCGCATCTTTGCGCATTGACGGTAAAAAGAACCACACCATGACGCCGCAGACGATAAAAGCTACCGCCGCGCTCAAATACATCACCGTAAAGCTAAAACCCATCGCCAGCGCATAGGCCAGCGGCGGCCCAATGACCCAGGCCAACGAGACCTGGGCGCGGAGGATTGAGCTGAACATCACCGCTTCACGACCTGTACGATCGGCATGTTCTCGGGCCAGCGCAAACATCTGCGGGTTGGCGGTAGAGCCGAAGCTACTGAGAAAGACGCCGATGAACAGCAAAATAAAGTAGTTGCGGTTCCAGGCAAACAGCACGCAGGCCAACATGCCCAGCACGCAACAGAAAACGATCAGTTTTTTGCGATCGCCTTTTTTATCTGAGCGACCCGCCAGAAACTGGCTCACGATAATGCCGATAACCGCGCTGCCGGTAAAAAAGAATCCCACCATGCCGGGGCGGGCGTGAACCTCATCCGTCAGAAAAATACTGAGCGTCGGCGTCTGTAACGCACCGGCAATACCGGTGAGAAAAGCGACGATCAAAAAGGCGGTAGACGTCAGGTCAAACGATTTGGGCGCAGCGGCGGCGGGACTGTTGTGCATGTTTCTATATCAGTGGTGTGAAGAGAGGCGGAGTTTACGCTGCCCGTCAGAAAATAAACAGGCGTCTGAATCAAAATCGACACGAAAAATCAAAATAGCATTCCAGTTTGTTACCAGGGCGTGCTGACGCAAGCTGAAAGAAAAAGCTGAAGCCTTTTATGCGTCAGCTATTGAGGGACTGTTGGAGAAAAAATGTGCTTCACCTCAAAAAATTGCTACAAAACCGGTAACTTTTCTTGCGTGCTGAAGCAGAAAGATCCAGACTTCTTGAAACGTTTCAGCGCGATCTGGTTTTTTTGATAACTCAGATTGGCGCTTTTTTTCTCATAGTGGCTGAATCGTTTCAATTCAGCAGGAGAGGAGACACATGTTCCAGTTATCGGTTCAGGACATTCATCCGGGCGAGCAGGCCGGAAATAAAGAAGAGGCCATTCGGCAAATCGCCGCCGCGTTAGCGCAGGCCGGGAATGTGGCGGGCGGCTATGTTGACGGTATGCTGGCGCGCGAACAGCAAACCTCGACCTTTCTTGGCAATGGTATTGCGATTCCCCATGGCACAACAGACACGCGCGATCAGGTGCTGAAAACCGGCGTCCAGGTCTTTCAATTTCCGCAGGGCGTTACCTGGGGAGAAGGCCAGGTCGCCTACGTGGCGATTGGTATTGCCGCCAGTTCGGACGAACACCTTGGCCTGCTGCGTCAGCTGACGCATGTGCTGAGCGATGACTCCGTGGCTGAACAGCTGAAATCCGCGACAACGGCGGAAGAGCTGCGCGCATTGCTGATGGGCGAGAAGCAAAGTGAACAATTAAAACTTGATAATGAGACGATGACGCTGGATGTCATCGCCAGCTCGCTGGTCACATTGCAGGCGCTAAATGCGGCGCGTCTGAAAGAGGCGGGAGCGGTTGATGCGGCGTTCGTCGCAAAAACGATTAACGATAGTCCGATGAATCTGGGACAAGGCATCTGGCTGAACGACAGCGCGGAAGGCAATTTGCGCAGCGCTGTTGCGGTAAGCCGTGCGACCCAGGCGTTTGACGTAGAGGGTGAAAAAGCAGCCTTATTAGTCACTGTCGCGATGAACGACGAGCAGCCGATTGCCGTGCTAAAACGCCTCGGCGACCTGTTGCTGAACAATAAAGCCGATCGTCTGCTGAGCGCTGACGCCGCGACGCTGCTGGCGTTGCTGACCAGTGATGATGCGCTGACGGATGACGTACTGAGCGCGGAATTTGTAGTGCGTAATGAGCATGGTCTCCATGCCCGTCCGGGCACCATGCTGGTGAATACGATTAAACAATTTAACAGTGAAATTACCGTGACAAACCTTGATGGAACCGGCAAACCGGCAAACGGACGTAGTCTGATGAAAGTGGTGGCGTTAGGCGTGAAGAAAGGCCATCGTCTGCGCTTTACCGCGCAGGGTGAAGATGCTGAACAGGCGCTGAAAGCGATTGGCGATGCGATCGCCGCCGGTCTCGGGGAGGGCGCATAATGAGCAGGCGTGTTGCCACCATTACCCTTAATCCGGCTTACGATCTGGTTGGGTTTTGCCCTGAAATCGAACGCGGCGAAGTGAACCTGGTGAAAACCACGGGTCTGCACGCGGCGGGCAAAGGCATTAACGTTGCCAAGGTGCTAAAAGACTTAGGCATCGACGTCACCGTCGGCGGTTTTCTCGGTAAAGATAACCAGGACGGTTTTCAGCAATTGTTCAGCGAACTGGGCATCGCTAACCGCTTTCAGGTGGTTCAGGGCCGGACCCGCATCAACGTGAAGCTGACGGAAAAAGATGGCGAAGTGACCGACTTCAACTTTTCCGGCTTTGACGTGACCCCCGCAGACTGGGAACGCTTTGTTAACGACTCCCTGAGCTGGCTGGGCCAGTTCGATATGGTCTGCGTCAGCGGTAGCTTACCGGCCGGCGTGAGCCCGGAAGCGTTCACCGACTGGATGACGCGTCTGCGCAGCCAGTGTCCATGCATTATCTTTGATAGTAGCCGTGAAGCGTTAGTCGCCGGTCTTAAATCTGCGCCGTGGCTGGTGAAACCGAATCGCCGCGAACTGGAAATTTGGGCGGGTCGTAAGCTCCCGGAAATGAAAGATGTGATTGATGCGGCGCACGCGTTACGCGAACAGGGTATCGCCCATGTGGTGATTTCGCTGGGGGCGGAAGGCGCGCTGTGGGTTAACGCCTCAGGAGAATGGATCGCTAAACCACCGGCGGTTGACGTGGTAAGTACCGTCGGCGCAGGCGATTCCATGGTTGGCGGATTGATTTACGGCCTGCTGATGCGCGAGTCCAGCGAACATACGCTGCGTCTGGCGACGGCGGTTGCCGCGCTGGCGGTCAGCCAGAGCAATGTGGGTATTACCGATCGTCCTCAGTTGGCCGCAATGATGGCGCGTGTCGACTTACAACCGTTTAACTGACAGCAGGAGAGGCATAATGAAAACGCTGCTGATAATTGACGCTAATCTCGGCCAGGCTCGCGCTTACATGGCGAAAACCCTGCTTGGAGCGGCGGCGCATAAAGCAAATCTGGAAATTATCGACAATCCGAATGATGCTGAGCTCGCGATCGTGCTGGGCGAATCTCTGCCGAACGACAATGCTCTGAACGGCAAAAAGGTTTGGCTGGGGGATATTGGTCGCGCCGTCGCGCATCCGGAACTGTTTCTGAGTGAAGCCAAAAGCCATGCGACCCCTTACAGCGCTCCTGCTGCGGTTGCTCCTGCGGCGAGCGGCGGTCCGAAACGCGTGGTCGCGGTAACGGCCTGCCCGACCGGCGTCGCCCATACTTTTATGGCGGCTGAAGCCATTGAAACAGAAGCGAAAAAACGCGGCTGGTGGGTAAAAGTCGAAACGCGCGGCTCCGTGGGGGCCGGCAATGCCATCACCCCGGAAGAGGTGGCGGAAGCGGATTTAGTCATTGTGGCGGCGGATATCGAAGTGGATCTGGCGAAGTTTGCCGGTCTCCCGATGTACCGCACGTCGACCGGCCTGGCGCTGAAAAAGACGGCGCAGGAGCTGGATAAAGCCGTAGCGGAAGCAACGCCGTATCAACCGGCGGGTAAGGCATCGCAAGCGGCGACCGAAGGGAAGAAAGAGAGCGCTGGCGCATATCGGCATCTGTTGACGGGCGTTTCTTACATGCTGCCTATGGTGGTTGCCGGGGGACTGTGTATTGCACTTTCCTTCGCCTTTGGTATTGAAGCCTTTAAGGTGCCGGACACGCTGGCGGCGGCGCTGATGCAGATTGGCGGCGGTTCGGCGTTTGCGCTGATGGTGCCGGTACTGGCGGGTTATATCGCTTTCTCCATCGCGGATCGCCCAGGCCTTACGCCAGGTCTGATTGGCGGTATGCTGGCGGTTAGCACCGGTTCCGGTTTTATCGGCGGGATCATTGCCGGCTTCCTTGCCGGGTATATGGCGAAGCTTATCAGTACCAAACTGAAACTTCCGCAAAGTATGGAAGCGCTGAAGCCAATCCTGATCATCCCGTTAATTTCCAGTCTGGTGGTGGGGCTGGCAATGATTTACCTGATCGGTAAACCGGTTGCCGGGATTCTGGAAGGGCTCACTCACTGGCTGCAAACCATGGGAACCGCAAACGCAGTGCTGTTGGGCGCGATTCTCGGCGGGATGATGTGTACCGACATGGGCGGCCCGGTGAACAAAGCGGCGTATGCGTTTGGCGTTGGTCTGCTGAGTACGCAAACTTACGCGCCGATGGCGGCGATCATGGCCGCAGGTATGGTACCGCCGTTAGCGCTGGGTCTGGCGACGATGGTGGCGCGTCGTAAGTTCGACAAAGCGCAGCAGGAAGGTGGTAAAGCGGCGTTGGTGCTGGGGCTGTGCTTTATCACTGAAGGCGCTATTCCGTTTGCGGCACGCGACCCGATGCGTGTACTGCCGTGCTGTATCGTTGGCGGCGCGTTGACCGGGGCTATTTCTATGGCGGTAGGCGCAAAATTGATGGCGCCGCATGGCGGTCTGTTTGTTCTGCTTATCCCAGGCGCAATTACGCCGGTATTGGGATACCTGCTGGCAATTGTGGCCGGTACGCTGGTGGCAGGGCTGGCTTATGCCGTCCTGAAACGTCCGGAGACGGAAGTCGCGGCAAAAGCGGCGTAAGAGAAACACGCTAAAAAAGGCAGAGCGCGCTCTGCCTTTTTTATTGCCTGAAGAACATTGAGCGTCAGGCCATCGCTTCGGCAATTTGCTGGGCTTTTAACCACGCAATCTCTTCCGCCCAGATATCAGGATTGATGGTCTCCAGTATCAGCGGAATACCGTCAAAACGCGCATCCTGCATAATCCAACGAAACGCATCGTGGCCGATATTGCCTTCACCCAGGCTGTGATGGCGGTCAACGCGGCTACCGAAGGCGCTTTTGGCGTCGTTAAGGTGCATTCCGCGCAAATACTGAAATCCGACAATTTTCCCGAATTCGGCGAACGTTTTTTCGCACGCCTCTGGCGTACGCAGATCGTATCCGGCGGCAAAGGCATGGCAGGTATCGATACAGACGCCAACGCGCGACTTATCTTCCACGCCGTCGATGATGGCGGCTAACTGTTCAAACTCAAACCCCAGATTACTGCCCTGACCGGCTGTATTTTCGATAACCGCCGTAACGCCCTCGGTCTGCGCGAGGGCAATATTGATGGATTCCGCGATCCGCGCCAGGCAATCCTCCTGTGCAATCTGCATCAGATGGCTACCGGGATGAAAATTAAGCAAGGTTAAGCCGAGTTGTTCACAGCGTTGCATTTCATCGAGAAAGGCATCGCGTGATTTTTCCAGCGCTTCACTGACCGGATGGCCCAGATTAATCAGGTAACTATCGTGGGGAAGGATTTGCGCCGCTGAAAAATGATACTTTTCACAGGCGATTTTAAAGTCATCAATGACCTGGGGAGTAAGGGGGGCGGCACGCCACTGACGCTGGTTTTTTGTGAAAAGCGCAAAGGCCGTTGCGCCAATTTCAGCCGCGCGGGCAGGGGCGTTAGCCAGACCGCCAGCAGCGCTGACGTGCGCTCCGATGTATTTCATAAAAGACTCCTGTTAAACCCGCTAACGGTTCATTACGAACGCTATGATAACGGGTTAACAGGCGTGAAACGTAATAATTTATGCGATAAGGCTATGGATTAGGACGTTAATGGCGCCACCGCCAATAATCAGCCAGGCGAATAATGCCAGCGCCATCAGCAGCGGTTTCGCCCCCGCTTTTTTCAATGCGCTAACGTGAGTGGTCAGACCCAACGCCGCCATCGCCATCGCCAGCAGCACCGTGTCCAGCGTTACCAGCATATCCACCACGGCTTTCGGCAGCAGGTGGAAAGAGTTGAAGATCGCCACTACGATGAAGAAAATAGCAAACCACGGAATGGTAATTTTGCTTTTTTCCGCGCCGGTCGCCGGTGAAAGCTGTTTAACGCGTGCCGCCAGAATGATCAGGAACGGCGCCAGCATCATGACACGCAGCATCTTAGCGATAACCGCCGCATTTTCCGCATCCGGGCTAACGGCATGACCCGCTGCGACCACTTGCGCGACTTCATGCATGGTTGAGCCGATATAGATGCCGTAAGTTTCCGGGCTGAACCAGTGTGCCAGCAGCGGATACATTGCCGGGTAAAGGAAAATGGCGATGGTGCCGAAAATAACGACAGTCGCGACGGCTACAGTAACCTTACTGGCTTCCGCTTTTACTACCGGTTCTGTCGCCAGTACCGCCGCCGCGCCGCAGATACTGCTACCGGCGCCAATCAGCCAGCTGGTGTGCCTGTCCAGACCAAAGACTTTTTGGCCTAAGAAGCAGGCCAGCATGAACGTGCTGGAAAGCGTTAATACGTCAATCACAATACCGCTAATGCCCACATCGGCGATTTGTGAAAAGGTAAGGCGGAAGCCGTAAAGGATAATCCCTAAACGCAGCAAATGTTGTTTTGCAAACAGCACGCCGCCGTCGCATTGTTTCCATATTTGTGGATAGATGGTATTCCCGATAACCATACCCAGCAGGATAGCCAGGGTCAGGGCGCTGAACCCCGCGCCTGCAACGGCAGGGATAGCGCCGCCCCACAGGGCGACTCCTGTAATGACGGCGCTCAGAGCGAGCCCCGGTATAAAATGCCACATTGTACGACGATGATTCTGCAAGGTGAGTTCTGTCATAACCTTCTCCTGTATATGGACAATAAGGTTACGGTGATCTGGTTTAAAAATAAAATTGATTATATATTTATAATTAATCTTTATAAGTGGTAAGTGAAACGCTATCGGTGGGATACGACTATGCATATTACGCTACGACAACTTGAAGTGTTTGCTGAAGTACTGAAAAGCGGTTCAACAACCCAGGCGTCGGTCATGCTGTCATTATCGCAGTCCGCCGTTAGCGCCGCGCTCACCGATCTGGAAGGTCAGCTCGGCGTACAGTTGTTTGATCGGGTGGGGAAACGGCTGGTGGTCAACGAACATGGGCGCTTGTTATATCCGCGCGCGCTGGCATTGCTGGAGCAAGCGGTAGAAATTGAGCAGCTATTTCGTGAAGATAACGGCGCGATACGGGTTTATGCCAGTAGCACCATCGGCAATTACATTTTACCCGCCATGATTGCCCGCTATCGCCAGCATTATCCGGCCTTGCCGCTGGAACTCAGCGTGGGAAACAGCCAGGACGTGATTAACGCGGTGCTGGATTTTCGGGTTGATATCGGCCTGATTGAAGGACCATGTCACAGTACAGAGATTATTTCTGAGCCGTGGCTGGAAGATGAGCTGGTGGTCTTTGCCGCGCCGTCCTCGCCGCTGACGCAGGGGCCGGTGACGCTGGAACAGCTTGCGGCATCCCCATGGATTTTACGCGAGCGCGGTTCCGGTACGCGGGAAATTGTCGATTATTTGCTGTTGTCGCATTTGCCGCGCTTTCATATGGCGATGGAGTTGGGGAATTCAGAAGCGATCAAACATGCGGTGCGTCATGGACTGGGGATAAGCTGTTTATCGCGCCGGGTGATTGCTGAACAACTCCAGGCGGGAAGCCTGGGCGAAGTCGCGGTGCCGTTACCGCGCCTGGTGCGCACGTTGTGGCGTGTTCATCATCGGCAGAAACATCTTTCTAACGCGTTGCAGCGTTTTTTGAGTTACTGTGAATAAAGGTGAAGAGGAGGGCTGCCCCGGCGGCATCGCCATTTTTAGTATCCGCTTACGTATACGTTATTCTCTGCTTTACTTATAATCCGTGGCCGGTCATGAAGGTCTCTTATAACCGCGCATTTGTGTCGGAAGGATAGTATTTCGTCTGTTACAATCGCGCCTCATTTTTTGGATGGATAGCATTTTCACATGGGTTCCAAAACTAAAACCACAGAAGCGCCCGCGCTACGTCGCGAATTAAAGGCGCGTCACCTGACGATGATTGCCATTGGCGGCTCCATCGGGACAGGTCTTTTCGTTGCATCTGGTGCGACAATTTCTCAGGCGGGGCCAGGCGGCGCGCTGTTTTCTTATATTCTGATTGGTTTGATGGTCTACTTCCTGATGACCAGTCTTGGCGAGCTGGCGGCCTATATGCCGGTATCTGGCTCGTTTGCGACATATGGTCAGAACTATGTGGAAGAAGGCTTTGGTTTCGCGCTGGGCTGGAACTACTGGTACAACTGGGCGGTGACTATCGCTGTTGACCTGGTTGCCGCGCAATTGGTGATGGGCTGGTGGTTCCCGGACACGCCGGGCTGGATCTGGAGCGCGCTATTCCTCTGCGTCATTTTCTTGCTGAACTACATTTCCGTGCGCGGTTTTGGCGAAGCGGAGTACTGGTTCTCGTTAATTAAAGTCGCGACCGTTATTATCTTCATCATCGTTGGCGTAGCGATGATTATCGGTATCTTTAAAGGTGTTGAGCCGGTCGGCTGGAGCAACTGGACGACGGGCGATGCGCCTTTTGCTGGCGGTTTTGCGGCAATGATTGGCGTCGCGATGATCGTGGGCTTCTCTTTCCAGGGAACTGAGCTGATTGGTATTGCCGCCGGGGAATCTGAAAACCCGGAGAAGAATATTCCGCGCGCGGTGCGTCAGGTGTTCTGGCGTATTCTGCTGTTTTATGTTTTCGCGATTTTGATTATCAGCCTGATCATTCCTTATACCGATCCAAACCTGCTGCGTAACGACGTCAAAGACATTAGCGTCAGTCCGTTTACCTTAGTGTTCCAGCATGCGGGCTTGTTGTCTGCGGCGGCGATAATGAATGCGGTTATCCTGACGGCGGTACTGTCTGCGGGTAACTCCGGGATGTATGCCTCGACCCGTATGCTCTACACCCTGGCCTGTGACGGTAAGGCCCCGCGTATTTTTGCGAAATTGTCCCGCGGCGGCGTACCGCGCAATGCGCTTTATGCCACCACCGTGATTGCCGGTCTTTGCTTTTTGACCTCAATGTTTGGCAACCAGACGGTCTATCTGTGGCTGTTGAACACCTCCGGTATGACGGGCTTCATCGCCTGGCTGGGGATTGCCATTAGCCATTATCGCTTCCGTCGCGGTTACGTGTTACAAGGGTATGATGTGAATGATTTGCCGTACCGTTCCGGGTTCTTCCCGCTGGGGCCGATTTTCGCCTTTGTACTGTGCCTGATTATTACGTTGGGGCAGAACTATGAAGCGTTCCTGAAAGATACCATCGACTGGGGCGGCGTCGCGGCGACCTATATCGGTATTCCGCTGTTTCTGCTTATCTGGTTCGGCTACAAGCTGATAAAAGGTACGCATTTCGTGCGCTATAGCGAAATGCACTTCCCGGAACGCGTTAAAAAGTAACGTAGTATTCTCGTCATAGGCCGGATAAGGCTTTATGCCGCCATCCGGCACGGACTGCCTGAACCTGACCCTTCTAACCCTCTCATTCGAGAGGGTTTTTTGTTTTTTCTTTATGATTGGTTCAAATGACATAATTATTAACAATTAAATTGATAATTATTATCGTTTGCTTTATCGTTACGCTCGAAATCAGAAAGGATGAAGATTCGGGCGCGACCGTCACTCATGAGCCCGACTCGCCTGCATAAAAAGAGTTCGCCGTGATAACCGTTATCGCAGGCGAAACGTAATGCGTTGTGAGCGATAACCGATTTTTTTGTCGTATTTACCTCATGGAGAAATGGAATGTTTAGGTTTAACCCTTTCGTTCGGGTAGGGCTTTGTATGTCCGCAGTTACGTTGGCCTGGCCGGTTGCCGCGGCAACGGATGATGGTGAAACCATGGTCGTTACCGCGTCCGCCATCGAACAAAATCTGAAAGATGCGCCAGCAAGTATCAGCGTCATTACCCAGCAAGATTTACAGCGCAGGCCCGTGCAAAACCTGAAAGATGTCCTGAAAGAGGTGCCGGGCGTACAGCTCACTAACGAAGGGGATAACCGTAAAGGCGTGAGTATTCGTGGTCTGGACAGCAGTTATACGCTGATCCTGATCGACGGTAAGCGCGTTAACTCCCGTAACGCGGTCTTCCGCCATAATGATTTTGATCTGAACTGGATACCGGTTGACGCTATCGAACGTATTGAAGTGGTGCGTGGCCCCATGTCCTCGCTGTATGGCTCCGATGCGCTGGGCGGCGTGGTCAACATTATCACCAAAAAAATTGGTCAGAAATGGCACGGCAGCGTCACGGTTGACTCCACTATTCAGGAACATCGCGACCGTGGCGATATTTATAACGGTCAGTTCTTTACCAGCGGTCCGCTGATCGACGGCGTGCTGGGAATGAAAGCCTACGGTAGCCTGGCGAAACGCGAAAAAGACGAGCAGCAGAGTTCCGCTACCACCGCTACGGGTGAAACGCCGCGCATTGAAGGATTTACCAGCCGGGATGGAAACGTCGAGTTTGCCTGGACACCAAACGAAAATCATGACGTTACCGCAGGCTACGGTTTTGATCGCCAGGACCGGGACTCCGACTCGCTGGATAAAAACCGTCTGGAACGGCAAAACTATGCGTTGAGCCATAACGGACGTTGGGATCTCGGCAATAGTGAGCTCAAATTCTACGGCGAAAAAGTGGAAAACAAAAACCCCGGCAACAGTAGCCCTATCACGTCAGAAAGCAATTCGATTGACGGGAAATACGTTCTGCCGTTAGCGGCTGTCAACCAGTTCCTCACCTTCGGCGGCGAATGGCGTCACGATAAACTGAGCGATGCGGTGAACCTGACCGGCGGTTCCAGTACTAAAACCTCCGCCAGCCAGTATGCTCTGTTCCTTGAAGATGAGTGGCGTATCTTCGAACCGCTGGCGCTGACCACCGGTATTCGTATGGATGACCATGAAACCTATGGCGATCACTGGAGCCCGCGTGCTTATCTGGTCTATAACGCAACGGATACCCTGACGGTGAAAGGTGGGTGGGCCACGGCCTTTAAAGCGCCGTCGCTATTGCAATTAAGTCCGGACTGGGCGACCAACTCCTGCCGTGGCGGATGCCGCATTGTCGGTAGCCCGGATCTGAAACCTGAAACCAGTGAAAGCTGGGAGCTCGGCCTTTATTACCGGGGCGAAGAAGGCATACTGGAGGGCGTGGAAGCGAGCGTTACCACGTTCCGTAACGATGTGGACAATCGCATCAGCATTAGCCGTACCCCTGACGTTAACGCCGCGCCCGGCTATTCCAACTTTGTCGGTTTCGAAACCAACAGTCGGGGACAGCGCGTTCCGGTCTTCCGTTATTACAACGTGAATAAAGCGCGTATTCAGGGCGTGGAAACCGAGTTGAAAGTTCCGTTTAACGAGGCGTGGAAACTGTCGTTGAATTACACCTATAACGACGGACGCGACGTCAGTAATGGCGGGAACAAGCCGCTTTCCGATCTGCCGTTCCACACCGCGAACGGTACGCTGGACTGGAAACCGGTGCAGCTCGAAGACTGGTCATTCTACGTATCAGGGAATTATACCAGGCGTAAGCGGGCCGACAGCGCAACAGCGAAAACGCCGGGCGGGTACGTGGTCTGGGATACCGGCGCGGCATGGCAGGCGACGAAAAACGTTAAACTGCGTGCGGGCGTTCTGAACGTAGGCGATAAAGATCTCAAACGCGACGACTACGGTTATACCGAAGACGGACGTCGTTACTTTATGGCGGTGGATTACCGTTTCTGACAGAGACTGGCGACAGCCGCGTTTTGCCGCTGTCGCCAGAATGTTATAACCGATGCAGCCTGGAGAGCAGCGCCAGCGACAGAGTCGTTAGCAGAATGGCGATTAACGCATAGATATAAACGCCCGACCACGCCCAGCTATTTTTCACCATAATTACCGGCACACCGGCCATTGCCGCGCCGACATAGCTGAACAATCCCCGAAAGCCGGTAATCGATCCCGCCGCATCCTTATGGGTCACATCCAGACAGCCGACGGCAAAAAGCATATGCGGTCCGTATAAGGCGAAGCCCATGATGGTGAACAGAATCGCGGTGAGGGTGTAAGAGGTATCCTGAACCAGCGGCACCAGCACGATGCATATGCACAGCGCTAACGCGAAGATTAATCCGGTCATCCAGCGGTTACTTTTGAACATAAAGTCAGACAAGTAGCCTGCCAGCAACCCACCTGCCAGTCCGCCCGCCTCAAACCAGGAAATAATCGAGTTCGCTTTTATCAGACTCCAGCCGTGAACCTGCGAATAGTAAATCTGCGGCCAGTCGTTAAGAATAGTGCGCGCAATATAAACTGACATATCGCCGATAATAATGATCCATACCAGTGGATTGGTCAGGATATATTTCACAAAAATCTGCCAGAAGCTCAGGTTGACCGGGCTGGCCTTGACCTGGGCCAGTTCCGTCGGGTCGTTACGCCACTGCCCCACGTTGGGCAAACCTAACGTACCGGGACGATCTTTAATGGTAAATAGCGCCACTATCCCCATCAGCAGCGAAATGGCGCCGGGAACATAAAACCCCATTTTCCAGCTACCGCTAAAGGCGATAGCAAAACTGGTCAGCAGCGGCGCGAGGCTGCCGCCGATATTGTGCGCCGCTTCAACGATAGCCCACCAGCGTCCCCGTTCGTTTTTCGAAAACCACGAGGCCATAATTTTCGCCATCGGCGGAAAGCTGGTGCCTTGTAATATCGCGTTGAGACTGTACAACACGTAGAATGCCGCCACGCTATCGGAAAAGCCGAACAGAATATTTACAATCCCTACGCCAATCAGCACCGGGCCGGTCATGGCTTTCGGGTTAATTTTATCGACCAGCATCCCGCCGACAAACTTCATCGCGCCATAAAGAATGTAAAAAATAGAAGACATAATGGCGAAGTCTTCTGCGGTCAGCGACGTTTCCGTCAGCATGGCCGGCATCGCGGCGGAGAAGTTTTTACGGGTAAGATAAAAGACGGCATAAGAGATAAAGACTGAGGCGATAATCTCAATACGAAATTTTTTATAGGTCTGGTCTATCTCTTTTTTCTCTTTTACAATCGGCTTATCGGGCTGGCTGAAAATAAATGTTTTTATACTCATTTTAAAATTCCCTTCCGGCGAGGTGAGTCGCGTTATAATTCATCTTCAATAAGAAAAAGAAGCAATTCGAAACCGTGATAATTAATCTGATGGTGGATTTTTTCCCGTACAACCGGCTTCGCTTTCCAGGCAATACCGGTGCCAGCATGTTCTAACATCGGCAGATCGTTGGCGCCATCACCGCAGGCAATAATATTCTCCGTGGCAATATTTAACCGGGCAGCCAGGTCAACCAGCGTCTGTTTTTTGTTTGCGGCATTCATAATCGGCAAGGTAATGTTATCCGTCAGAACGTTATCGCGTATTTCAACCGTATTCGAAAAGGCATAATCCAGTTGATACCGTTCTTTTAGACGCTGGGTGAATATATCCAGTCCCCCGGAGATAATCGCGGTTTTAAATCCTTTGGCCTTGATGACTGGCAGAATAGTTAACAGGCCTGGCGAAAGGGTCATGCGATCGCATACGGCGTTCAGCACTGCTTTCGGTGTGCCTTTCAACATTCCGATACGTCGGGTAAAACTGGCGTTAAAATCAAGCTTGCCCTCCATCGCCTGTTGGGTAATGGCGGTGATTTGCGTCGACATGCCAAGCTCGCGGGCAATTTCATCCACGCCTTCTTCCGCAATAAATGTCGAGTCCATATCAAACGCGATAATACCGTTAGCAGGCAGTGGCTGCGGCTTAATAAAAAAATCAAACTGCCATTGCAATGAGAGTTCGCGTAAATAGCGATAAAATTCAGGCGTCAGACATTCCGCTGGCAGCGTAAGCTTTAAATAAGCGGTATTGATAAGCGCGGTATAACGTTTGTTAAATAATAGCGGAAACGGCATGGTGACGGCATTCAATAACGTTTCCTGTAATTTTTTCTGAAACGTATCGATATCCTGTGTAGTAATAAAATAAATAATGCTCATATGATAACTCCCTTAATTTACGGGTATTATAATGGCTCTTTTGCGGCGTGGAATCTCGTGCTATCACAGATATCACAGCCAGAAAAGGGCTAAAAAAGCGTTGTTTTTGATACCAGGTAAAGTTCAGACACAAAAGGTATCACTTTTGATATGCCAACTGTGCGAGGATGTTATTTATTACTGAACGCGAATGAGACTGAAAGGATTGATATAACGATGGAGAGTTGCCTTGATATATTCAAAATAGTAATAGGTCCATCCAGCTCACGTACCGTAGGGCCGATGCGCGCCGCCTGTCACTTTATTTCATTGCTCAGAGAACAAGAGACGTTACCGCTAATTCGGGAAATTGAAATCGAGCTGTATGGCGCGTTATCGTTAAGCCGCAAGTGCCACAATGTGGATACCGCCCTGTATCTTGGGCTGCTGGGTTGCCAGCCGGAGAATGTCGATCTCCGTTCGCATATGGCGGTGATTAAGCGTGCGGAAAATGAAAACAAAATCGAACTCCCGCTCTCCGACGCGGGCGGAATCACGATAAAAGTCAAGATTATCGCCAATCACCAGGCGCATCCAGGCCATCCTTATGCCATGACGTTTCGCGCCAGAGATGATTATTTTACGGTGTATGAAGAGACCTGGTTTTCGACCGGCGCCGGACAGGTTCGCAAACATGGCGAGCCGCTGACGCCATCGCTTCCTTTGCGTACAGTGTCGCCCTTTGAATTTAGTCATGCCGCGCAGTTGCTGGCGCTGTGTCGGCGTAACGGCCTGTCCGTAGGGGCGCTGATGATGAAAAATGAGCTGTGCCGCCACTCGCCACAGACGTTGCAGAATTATCTGGCGCAAATATGGGACGTGATGCAGCAGGCGGTTTATCGCGGCCTGCATACTGAGGGGGTATTACCCGGCCCCTATCAGGTACCGCGGCGCGCCTGTGCGTTACATAAGACGTTACAGGCTAACCGCTCCGCCAGCGATTTTTTAACCGCGCTGAACTGGGTCAATGCCTTCGCGATTGCGGTAAGCGAAGAAAATGCCAGCGGCGGACAGATTGTTACCGCGCCAACCAATGGCGCGTGCGGCATTATTCCGGCAGCGCTCTGCTGGTATGATAAATTTGTCACGCCGCTGGAATCCGGTGCTCTGACCCGTTTCTTCCTGACCGCCGCCGCTATCGCGATATTGTTTAAACAAAACGCCTCTATTCTGGGATCTGAAGTTGGCTGTCAGGGGGAAGTCGGCGTGGCGTGCTCAATGGCGGCGGCGGGCCTGGCTGAACTGATGGGCGCATCCGTGGAGCAAACGCTGAGCGCCGCTGAAATTGCCATGGAACATCATCTGGGATTGACCTGCGATCCGCTGGGCGGGCAGGTACAAATTCCCTGCATAGAGAGAAACGCCATCTCTGCCGTGAAAGCGATAAACGCGGCGACGATGGCGATGAGTCGCGTAAGCGAGCCCTGTATCTCGCTCGATGAGATCATTGCTGCGATGTACGAGACCGGTAAAGACATGAGCGCTAAATACCGTGAAACGTATCATGGTTCGCTGGGGAAAATTCAGCCGCGCAAGAGAGGGTAACAGCGTGAAATACAATACGATGAATAACGACGAGATTATCCTGTCGTTGTGCGCCCGCTTAAAGGAGACGCGTCTGTCTCTTTCGATGACCCAGCAGCAGCTTGCCGATCGCGCGCACGTTGGCATCGCTACCATCAAGCGTATCGAGAAGGGGGGAGGGCTCAATCTTGATACGTTAATTTCTCTCCTGCGGGCGCTGGATAAGTTGCATAATCTCGATGCGGTGCTGTTTGAATCCGAGCTGCGTAATTTTCACGAAAGTTATGAAGGCGGAGAGGGGAGCGGCCGCCTTCAGGTACGCCAGCAGGCCGCGGATTTAAATAATAAATCTTCCGCGCCGCAGTCGGAGGAGGTGAATTACAGCGCGGCGCTGGAAAATTCATTATGTTGGTGACGTCTCACGCTCGTCCCGTAAATACCGGGCATGAAAGCGCAGATGGTCCTCGATGAAGGACGCAATAAAATAATAGCTATGATCGTAGCCAGGCTGGATTCGTAGCGTCATCGGCCAGGCGGTTTGCCGCGCGGCTTCCGCCAGTACGGCGGGCTGAAGCTGATCGGCGAGGAATTGATCGCTGTCGCCCTGATCGATGAGCACAGGAATGGCGTCCTGCGGCTGGCTGGCCAGCATTAATTCGCAGCTATCCCACTCAGTCCAGGCTGATTCATCTTCGCCGAGATAAGCGGTAAGCGCTTTGATTCCCCACGGCACGCGGCTGGGGTTGACGATAGGCGCAAAAGCAGAGACGCTGGTGTATTTGCCCGGATTTTTCAGCGCCATGATTAATGCGCCGTGGCCGCCCATCGAGTGCCCGCTGATGGCGCAACGGTCGCTGACGTTAAACTGTGTCTGGATAAGCGCCGGAAGCTCATCGCGCAGGTAATCGTACATGCGATAATGGCTGGCCCAGGGCGGCTGTGTGGCATTGAGATAAAACCCGGCGCCGTGGCCTAAATCGTATCCGCTATCGTCGGCGACCTGTTCACCGCGTGGACTGGTATCCGGCATCACCAATACAATGCCCAGTTCTGCTGCGATACGCTGCGCGCCTGCTTTGGTGGTAAAGTTCTCATCATTGCAGGTCAACCCGGACAACCAGTACAGTACCGGAGGCGGTTCATTATCCTGAGTCGGCGGAAGAAAAATGCTGAATGTCATGGCGCAGTTTAGCGTGGCGGCATGATGACGCCAGCGCTGCTGCCAGCCGCCAAAACATCGGTGCTCTTCGAGCATTTCCATGCGGGGGCTCCTTTTATAGTGAACCTGATAAGGTATGCAGATTCTTCATAATACAGATTATTCACCGCGTTGTGAGTAACTTTCACTTCCGTAATACATAAACATGCTTCATCATTTAAATAACGTTGCGTTAACAAATATGCCCTTTGTCCTGCCATCATTCTCGCACCGGAAAAGATGTCATGAAAGGCAGCGACAATTTCAACAATTATGGGCGTGAATACTGGATTATGTGCGCTACCTCACGCACAATAATCACACTGTCACAATATTGACAAACTTTGCCCCATGCAGGGCAGAGGCGCCACACCTGCAGGAGAACACGATTAATGCCATCACTCAGTAAAGAAGCGGCCCTGGTTCATGACGCGCTGGTTGCCCGGGGGCTGGAAACGCCGCTGCGCCCGCCTATGGATGAACTGGATAATGAAACGCGAAAAAGCCTTATCGCAGGGCATATGACTGAGATTATGCAGTTGCTGAATCTCGATTTGAGCGATGACAGTCTGATGGAAACGCCGCATCGTATCGCTAAGATGTACGTTGACGAGATTTTCGCCGGCCTCGACTATGCCAATTTCCCGAAAATTACCCTCATTGAAAATAAAATGAAGGTGGATGAAATGGTCACCGTCCGCGATATCACGCTGACCAGCACCTGTGAACATCACTTCGTGACCATTGATGGCAAAGCGACCGTCGCGTATATCCCCAAAGATTCCGTGATCGGCCTGTCGAAAATTAACCGCATCGTGCAATTCTTCGCCCAGCGTCCGCAGGTTCAGGAACGTTTGACCCAACAAATTCTGACGGCGCTGCAAACCTTGCTCGGCACCAATAATGTAGCGGTATCGATTGATGCGGTGCATTACTGCGTGAAAGCGCGCGGTATTCGTGACGCAACCAGCGCCACGACGACGACGTCGCTGGGCGGATTGTTTAAGTCCAGCCAGAATACGCGCCAGGAGTTTCTGCGTGCCGTTCGCCATCATCCATGATTAAGGCGGAGACGATGGAACGTAATGTCACGCTGGATTTTGTACGTGGCGTCGCTATCCTCGGTATCCTGCTTCTTAACATTAGCGCCTTTGGATTGCCGAAGGC
Source organism: Salmonella sp. 2020_1459 (assembly GCF_043847915.1). Taxonomy (NCBI): domain Bacteria; kingdom Pseudomonadati; phylum Pseudomonadota; class Gammaproteobacteria; order Enterobacterales; family Enterobacteriaceae; genus Salmonella; species Salmonella sp. 2020_1459. The sequence continues at coordinate 47,726 of NZ_JBCMFA010000007.1, forward strand.
GGCTTATCTCAATCCCGCCTGGTACGGCGCGATCGTTCCCGAAGACGCCTGGTCCTGGGCGATTCTCGATATTGTGGCGCAGGCTAAGTTTCTTACTCTGTTCGCGTTGTTGTTTGGCGCGGGGCTACAAATGCTGCTTCCGCGTGGTAAACAGTGGATTCAGTCGCGCTTAACGCTATTGGTACTGTTAGGTTTTATCCATGCGTTATTCTTTTGGGACGGCGACATTCTGCTGGCCTACGGTCTGGTCGGGTTAATTTGCTGGCGACTGGTACGCGACGCGCCTTCGGTAAAAAGCCTGTTCAATACTGGCATACTCCTTTATCTGGTCGGGATTGGCGTGCTACTGCTGCTGGGCGTGGTATCGAGTAGCGAAACCAGCCGCGCCTGGACGCCGGATGCGTCGGCAATATTGTATGAAAAATACTGGAAGCTGAATGGCGGCATGGAGGCTATCAGCAACCGGGCAGAGATGCTGTCGAATAGTTTACTGGCGCTCGGCGCGCAGTATGGCTGGCAACTGGCGGGTATGATGCTGCTGGGCGCTGCGCTAATGCGTAGCGGCTGGCTGAAAGGTCAGTACAGTCTGCGGCACTATCGCCGTACCGGGGCTCTGCTGGTGGCGTTAGGGCTAATGATCAACCTGCCTGCGGTCATTTTACAATGGCGGCTGGACTGGGCGTACCGCTGGTGCGCCTTCTTATTGCAGGCGCCGCGCGAACTGAGCGCGCCGTTGCAAACGCTGGGCTATGCCGCGCTGATGTTTGGCTTCTGGCCGCAGCTTAGCCGATGCAGACTGACGCTTGCCATTGCCTGCGTAGGGCGAATGGCGCTGACCAATTATCTGCTGCAGACGATCATCTGTACCACGCTGTTTTATCAGTTTGGCTTATTTATGAAATTCAATCGACTGGAACTCTTGTTCTTTGTCGTTCCGGTATGGGCAATAAACCTTCTCTTTTCCGTCATCTGGCTACGTTTCTGGCGACAGGGACCGGTCGAGTGGTTATGGCGTCAACTTACGTTGCGCGCGTCAGGATCGCTCAGATAACGATCTGGATCACATTCATTAACAAAATGGCTGTAACCGTTTCCATCCCTGTGATGTTTCTCACGCAGCCCTGGGCAGGGTGCTGACAAAATAGCCGCCTGCTAACGGGGCATTTGTGAGCATTTTTGAACTCAAACAGGGCAGTGAATATGATCACCATTCGTGATGTAGCGCGCCAGGCTGGCGTGTCTGTAGCGACCGTTTCCCGCGTACTGAATAACAGCGCGTTGGTCAGTCCCGACACCCGTGACGCCGTTATGCAGGCCGTCACCCTGCTGGGATATCGACCAAATGCGAATGCGCAAGCGCTGGCCACCCAGGTGAGCGACACCATCGGCGTCGTGGTCATGGATGTTTCCGATGCCTTTTTCGGCGCTCTGGTGAAAGCCGTAGATCTGGTCGCGCAGCAGCACCAGAAATATGTTCTCATTGGCAACAGTTATCATGAGGCGGAAAAAGAGCGCCATGCGATTGAAGTCTTGATCCGTCAGCGTTGTAACGCATTGATTGTTCACTCAAAAGCCTTAACCGATCGCGAGCTGAGCGACTTTATGGATCAGATCCCCGGTATGGTGCTGATTAACCGTATCGTGCCGGGTTATGCGCATCGTTGTGTCTGTCTCGACAATGTGAGCGGTGCCAGAATGGCGACCCGAATGTTGCTGAATAATGGACATCAACGCATCGGCTACCTGGCCTCCAGCCACCGTATTGAAGATGACGCGATGCGCAGAGAAGGGTGGTTACACGCGCTGCAAGAGCAGGGGATTGCTGCGTCGGAGAGCTGGATAGGCACCGGCACGCCGGACATGCAGGGCGGCGAGTCGGCAATGGTTGAGTTGCTGGGACGCAATCTGCAACTGACGGCGGTATTTGCCTATAACGATAACATGGCGGCGGGCGCGCTGACGGCGTTAAAAGATAACGGCATCGCCATTCCCTTGCATCTGTCTGTCATCGGTTTCGATGATATCCCTATTGCTCGTTATACCGATCCTCAGTTGACTACCGTGCGCTATCCTATTGCTTCTATGGCGAAAATCGCGACCGAGCTGGCGTTACAGGGGGCTGCAGGTACGCTGGATATCACGGCGACGCACTGCTTTATGCCGACCCTGGTGCGGCGCCATTCGGTGGCGTGGCGACAGAATGCGGTACTGATCACTAACTGATTACGCCCCGCATGTAACCGTTTTCAATCTGTGAGTAAATTCACAGTTTATTAACATTGTGATAGCTATGATGACAACGTTTGTCGCACTGTAACTAATGTGTAACAGTTAGTTGTCAGTTTTGCTGGGGTATTTCGCTTATAAAAACCGTTATCACAATATCCCGCGACTACCGGACAAAAATAAAGAGTTGAATAAGAGCTTATCCCATTAGGGCTATTTTACTTGCCATTTTGGACCTGGGCAGTGCTCGCCAAAACGCGTTAGCGTTTTGAACGCCCCTTGCGGCGGCCCGAAGGGCGAGCGTAGCGAGTCAAACCTCACGTACTACGTGTACGCTCCGGTTTTTGCGCGCTGTCCGTGTCCAAACTGGCTGCGCCAATAACGCCTGGTGGGATAGGCTCTAAATACGCTTCGGCGTTCAGTAACACGCGTTAACGTGCTGAACAGCCGGGCATTTTTTTACGCTATACCCTACATAATAAAACCGGAGCTACCATGAATAAGAAGGTACTGACCCTTTCTGCCGTGATGGCAAGTCTGTTATTCGGCGCGCACGCGCACGCGGCTGATACTCGTATTGGCGTGACGATTTATAAATATGACGATAACTTTATGTCCGTGGTGCGTAAGGCTATTGAAAAAGATGGCAAATCCGCGCCGGATGTTCAGCTACTGATGAATGACTCGCAAAACGATCAATCTAAACAGAATGATCAAATTGACGTTTTATTGGCGAAAGGGGTTAAAGCTCTGGCGATTAACCTGGTCGACCCGGCAGCCGCCGGTACGGTGATTGAGAAAGCGCGCGGGCAAAATGTGCCGGTGGTGTTCTTTAACAAAGAGCCTTCCCGCAAAGCGCTGGACAGCTATGACAAGGCGTATTATGTCGGGACTGACTCTAAAGAATCCGGTGTGATTCAGGGCGACTTGATTGCCAAACACTGGCAGGCGAATCAGGGTTGGGATCTGAATAAAGACGGTAAAATTCAGTATGTTCTGCTGAAAGGCGAGCCGGGGCACCCGGATGCTGAAGCCCGTACGACGTATGTGGTGAAAGAGTTAAATGATAAAGGTATTCAGACCGAGCAACTGGCGTTAGACACCGCCATGTGGGATACCGCGCAGGCAAAAGATAAGATGGATGCCTGGCTGTCTGGCCCGAACGCTAACAAGATTGAAGTGGTTATCGCGAATAACGATGCGATGGCGATGGGCGCGGTAGAGGCGCTGAAAGCGCATAATAAATCGTCGATTCCGGTCTTTGGCGTCGATGCGTTACCGGAAGCTTTGGCGCTGGTGAAATCGGGCGCGATGGCCGGTACGGTACTGAATGACGCCAACAATCAGGCGAAAGCGACATTCGATCTGGCGAAAAACCTCGCCGAAGGCAAGGGCGTGGCTGACGGCACCAGCTGGAAGATTGAGAACAAAATCGTGCGCGTGCCTTATGTCGGCGTGGACAAAGACAATCTGAGCGAATTTACCCAAAAATAACTTTTCCGTCTGTGGGCGCAATTTTGTTGCGCCCTGAAACCGTGGAAGGGTGACGCGCCGCAGACCGGATAACGTATTTCTTTTGCCATCCGGCGCGGATAGTCATAATTAAAAAGGCCGACAGGGTATCATTATGGGCAGCACGATTTCTCCGCCGTCGGGTGAATATTTGTTGGAAATGCGTGGCATTAACAAATCATTTCCCGGCGTGAAAGCGCTTGATAATGTCAACTTAAACGTTCGTCCGCACTCTATTCATGCATTAATGGGCGAAAACGGCGCAGGCAAATCAACATTATTAAAATGTCTTTTCGGTATTTATCAAAAAGACTCCGGCAGCATTGTATTTCAGGGAAAAGAAGTGGACTTCCATTCGGCGAAAGAAGCGCTGGAGAATGGGATTTCGATGGTACACCAGGAGTTAAACCTGGTATTACAACGTTCGGTCATGGATAACATGTGGCTGGGGCGTTATCCCACCAAAGGTATGTTTGTCGACCAGGATAAAATGTACCAGGATACCAAAGCGATATTTGATGAGCTGGATATCGATATTGACCCGCGCGCGCGCGTGGGAACGTTATCCGTTTCGCAAATGCAGATGATCGAAATTGCGAAGGCGTTTTCCTATAACGCTAAGATCGTTATTATGGATGAACCGACCTCATCGTTAACTGAGAAAGAGGTTAATCATCTGTTCACCATTATTCGCAAGCTGAAAGAACGCGGCTGCGGTATTGTTTATATCTCGCATAAAATGGAAGAAATTTTTCAATTGTGCGATGAAATTACTATTTTGCGCGACGGTCAGTGGATTGCCACCCAGCCGCTGGAAGGGCTGGATATGGATAAGATCATTGCGATGATGGTCGGGCGTTCCCTGAACCAGCGCTTCCCGGATAAAGAAAATAAGCCGGGCGACGTGATTCTGGAGGTACGTAACCTGACCTCGCTGCGCCAGCCTTCCATTCGCGATGTCTCCTTTGATTTGCACAAGGGCGAAATTCTGGGCATTGCCGGTCTGGTTGGGGCAAAGCGTACCGATATCGTCGAAACGCTGTTTGGCATTCGTGAGAAGTCGTCCGGGACAATCACTTTACATGGCAAGAAAATTAATAATCACACTGCGAACGAAGCGATTAACCACGGTTTTGCGCTGGTGACGGAAGAGCGTCGTTCCACCGGAATTTATGCCTATCTGGATATCGGATTTAACTCATTAATTTCGAATATCCGTAATTATAAAAATAAAGTGGGGTTACTGGATAATTCCCGGATGAAAAGCGACACCCAATGGGTTATTGATTCCATGCGGGTAAAAACGCCGGGGCATCGCACGCAAATTGGTTCACTTTCCGGCGGCAATCAGCAAAAGGTGATCATTGGTCGCTGGCTATTAACGCAGCCGGAAATATTAATGCTGGACGAACCGACCCGCGGCATTGATGTCGGCGCAAAGTTTGAAATTTATCAGCTTATTGCGGAACTGGCGAAAAAAGGCAAGGGGATCATCATTATCTCTTCTGAAATGCCGGAGCTGTTAGGGATTACCGATCGTATCCTAGTGATGAGTAACGGTCTCGTTTCCGGCATTGTCGATACTAAAACAACAACGCAAAATGAAATTTTGCGTCTTGCTTCTTTGCACCTTTAAGATCAGGGGCTCCTTATGAGTGCGTTAAACAAGAAAAGCTTTTTGACCTGGCTGAAAGAGGGCGGAATTTACGTCGTTCTTTTAGTGTTGCTGGCGATTATTATTTTCCAGGACCCGACTTTTTTAAGTTTGCTGAATTTAAGTAATATTCTGACGCAATCTTCGGTACGTATTATTATCGCGCTGGGCGTGGCGGGACTCATCGTCACCCAAGGGACAGACCTGTCGGCGGGGCGTCAGGTAGGGCTGGCGGCGGTTGTGGCGGCAACATTACTGCAATCAATGGAAAACGCCAACAAAGTGTTTCCGGAAATGGCGACCATGCCGATTGCGCTGGTCATCCTGATTGTCTGCGCGATTGGCGCGGTGATTGGCCTGGTGAACGGTATCATCATTGCTTACCTGAACGTGACGCCGTTTATTACCACGCTTGGCACGATGATTATCGTTTATGGGATCAACTCCCTTTACTATGACTTTGTCGGCGCTTCGCCCATTTCCGGCTTTGACAGCGGCTTTTCCACCTTTGCGCAGGGCTTTGTGGCGATGGGCAGTTTCCGGCTCTCATACATCACCTTTTACGCTCTGATTGCGGTAGCGTTTGTCTGGGTGCTGTGGAATAAGACCCGTTTTGGTAAAAACATTTTTGCTATTGGCGGCAACCCGGAAGCGGCGAAAGTTTCCGGAGTAAACGTGGCGTTGAACCTGCTGATGATTTATGCGCTCTCCGGCGTGTTTTATGCCTTCGGCGGCTTACTGGAAGCAGGGCGTATTGGTTCTGCCACCAATAACCTCGGCTTTATGTATGAACTGGATGCGATTGCCGCGTGCGTTGTCGGGGGCGTATCGTTTAGCGGCGGAGTGGGGACGGTCTTCGGCGTGGTGACCGGCGTCATTATCTTTACCGTCATCAACTATGGCCTGACCTATATCGGGGTAAACCCGTACTGGCAGTACATTATCAAAGGCGGCATTATCATTTTCGCCGTGGCGCTGGACTCGCTGAAATACGCGCGTAAGAAGTAGTTATCCAGACCTATTACTTTGCTTATCAGATAACCCGGCGCAGCGAAACTGCGCGCCGGGCTTCATACCGCGAGCTACAGCGTTAACGCGTGCTCTTTTTCGCCTTTTTTAAATTTGACCTCGCCTAAATCAATACAGGCGACCGGGCAGACATGACCGCACAGCAGACAACCGACGCATTTTTCCGTATTGCAATGCGGCGTGCGGCTGTGTTCATCCCACTCCATCGCCTGATGGCCGCCGTCATAGCAGGAGATATAGCAACGTCCGCAGCCGACGCATTTCTCCTGATTAATCCGCGGATAGACGATATAGCTGCGATCCAGCTCTTCCGCCGGGATAATATTGCCATTCGCCAGCCCGATCATCTCCTGTAATGAGGCAAATCCCTGATCGGCCAGATAGTGGCTGAGGCCGCTCGCCATATCTTCTACAATGCGGTAACCGTATTGCATAATGCCTGTCGTCACCTGTAGGGTCGCCGCGCCCAGCAGCAGAAATTCGGCAGCGTCTTCCCAGGTTTCAATGCCGCCGATACCGCTAATCGGGAAATCGCGCAGTTCAGGGTGCATTCGCAACTGCTGGATAAAACGCAGCGCAATGGGTTTCACCGCTTTTCCTGAATAACCGGAGATACTGGATTTACCGTTAACCACCGGCATCCCGATTTTGCGGTTCAGGTCGATGTTAGTAATGGATTTCACGGTGTTGATGGTGGCGATACCGTCGGCTCCGCCGCGTTTGGCGGCCAGCGCGACTTCACACATATCGCCAATATTCGGCGTCATTTTCGCCAGCATTGGCAAAGATGAACCGCGTTTTACGGCGCGGCAGTATTTTTCAACCAGCTCCGGGCTTTGCCCTACATCGCTTCCCATGGCGTGCGAGGTCATCTGCGGGCAAGAGAAGTTACACTCAATCATATCCGCGCCGGCTTCTTCAACCAGACGCGCCAGTTCTTGCCACTGCTGCTCATTTTCCCCCATGATGGAAGCAATCAGCACCTTATCCGGATAATCCTGTTTTAGCCGTCGAATGGCGGCCAGATTCTCTTCCAGCGGATGCTCAGCAATTTGCTCCATGTTTTTGAAACCAATAAAACCGGTATCTTCTTTCGTCAGGTGATCAAAACGTGGAGAGACTTCGTTGGCAATAAAAAAACCAATGGTTTTAAAAACGATCCCGCCCCAGCCGGTATCATAGGCTTTGGCGCACATCTCATAACAATTGCCTACCGGAGAAGAAGAGAGACAAAACGGATTGGGAAACTTAACGCCGCAAAAGGTAACAGACAAATCTTTTGTTAACATGAGCAGGCCTCCTCTAAATAATGATGAATAGCCTGAGCGGCTTCTTTTCCGGTTTTTACCGCATAAACGACGGTCTTATCACCTTTAACAATATCGCCAGCGGCAAAGATCGCCGGATCGTCGGTTTGATAATTATGCGTGTCGATAATATTATGCTGCGCTTTTATCTCCGCAAAGGTATCCAGTCGCGCGTGCTGCCCCACGGCCAGAATAATATTTTCCGCTTCCAGCGTCAGTTCTCCTGAGTGGCGTACATGGTGGAAGGTCACTTTATTTCCGCTGACGGCGACAGGCGTAAAACCATCAATAATCGATACGCCTAATGCCTGCGTGCTGGTAAATTCTTTTTCGCTGGCGGGAAATTGGGCTAATTCTTCCCGCGCCACGCAGGTGACGGAAGGGCAGCCGAGAATTTTTAACGTACTGGCGACATCCATCGCTACGTCGCCGCCGCCAATAATTAATGCACTACGCGGAACGCTAATATCGCCGTCGGCCTGACGGGCGCGCTGTAAAAAATCAACGGCAATCTCTACGTGACTGGCTTGCTCAAATAACGGTAAATCAGAGCCACAGGACATCCCGACGGTCATCAGCACGGCGCGATATTCGGCTTTGAGTTGCGCAAGCGATAGCGACCCGCCCACGTCACAATTACATTTAATATTGACGCCCATTTCTACAATGCGGGCAATTTCCTGATCGAGTACACTTTGCGGCAGACGAAATGCCGGGATGCCGTGACGCAGCCATCCGCCGGGCTGCGGCTGTTTTTCGTAAATGGTGACGTCATAGCCTAAATGTGTGAGCGTCACGCTTGCCTGCAAACCTGCCGGACCCGCGCCAATAATCGCGACTTTTCCGCGTGTTTTACTCCCGGGCTGATAAATCTGCATGGCAGTCTGCTGTTCAAAATCGGTAATAAAACGTTGCAGGCGTGCAATATCAATAGGTTTATCTATTCCGGAACGTGTACATCCGCGCTGGCATAATTTTTCCGTCGGACAGACTCTGGCGCAGACAGCGCCAAGCGCGTTATTTTCCCGGATAGTTTCCGCTGCACCTTTAAAATTGCGAAAGTAAATAGAACGAATAAATTTCCCCGGATCGGTTTGCGCCGGGCAATCCTGACTACAGGGCGCATCGTGACATAATAAACAACGTGAAGCCTCTTTTATTGCCAGTAATGGCGTAAAACCAGGCGTGAGTTCATCCAGATAATTTTGTTGCGGCATATAATCTTCCTTAATGCTTGAATAAATTAAGGCGAAACGCAAATAACGCGTTTTAATGATCCAAAATCTACCGCCAGCCTAAGCATTGAAAGAAGGGTATTCTGTGAAAGAATTCACAAAAAAATGAAACCAGAATGCAAAACAGCATTTGTTCCTTATATCATAATAATAACTATTCTCAATTTTAAAGGGATAATAAATAGATTAACGATAAAAAAGAAGATAAATAATCATTCCAGTAAATAAAAAACCGCAACCGGTATAAAGAAAAAGATAAGACCAATATTGTACGGGATCGGCATGGCGATAGACATAAACCGGTTTTCGCGCATTTTTGACAACTTTATCTACAGCGCCGGTTCGCCAGCCTTTCCAGGCCTCACGGAAGCAAAAAAGCGGGAGTAGCAGAAAGGCTAATATGACAAATATCGTCTGTACATCCATGATCATTTCCCTTTTTTCTTTTCCAGTTCAAGCAATTGTTCCGGTGTAACTGCCGGATACCCCTGGGCGTCATTCGGCACCTGATGCTGCGTGGGAATAGGTACCAGCGGGCCTAAAAAACGCGGTTCGCGTTTAAAAATATAGAGATCCGCCAGCGCGCTAAAGCGGGCGCCAAATTCGCGCAAGCGTACTGTCAGCATATTTTTGGGTGAAGGTACCGCGTAACACTGCGCCTGAATGCCCATATGCAACGCAATAAACAAGGCGCGTTCGCAGTGGAAGCGCTGAGTGATGATAATAAAGTCGTTGGTATCAAACACTTTGCGGGTACGCACAATGGAGTCAAGCGTACGGAAGCCAGCGTAATCAAGCACAATGTCCGCAGGATCGACGCCCGCCGCGATAAGGTCTTTGCGCATGGTCATCGGTTCGTTATAGCTTTGCAGGGCATTGTCGCCGCTGAGCAGCAGGTAATTGACTTTACCGCTATTGTAAGCGTTTAACGCGCCCTGGATACGATAACGATAGTACTGATTAATGACACCCTTGCGATAGTATTTGGCTGTCCCTAACACGACGCCAACCTGGCGGTAGGGGAGATCCTGTAGCTCGTCATAGATATAGGGCGCTGTTTTCCAGCTCATCCACCGATCGAGGCCAAGCACCGTCAACAGCAGCAAGCCTACCAGGACCAACAGGCTGTAAAACACGCGCTTTAACATGCAGGAAACTCGATACCAGGATGAAAGTACGATCAGGCTACTGTACCCGAAGACGTAGCGCAAGAAACCGCCGTCTGATTGCGGAGATTTTCAGCATGATTTCCCTTGTATCGGGTCGCGGAAGAGGAGAGTCAGGCCGGATAAGACGCCAGTGCGTCGCTATCCGGCACATTTGCTTAGCCGAGAAGCACGCGGTCAATATTATGGCAACCTAACGCTTTCAGCGTTGCGGCGGTGGCATCCCATTGAATTAATGCTGCATCGCCTTTTTCCGCCAGAATCGCGCGCTGAATATCCGCATAGTCATAGCCATTGAGACTCAGCAGGTTTAGCGCGCCTTGCAGCGGGGGAAGCGTAGGGTTAAAGGCGGCGTTTTCCGCATAGCTGCCGGTGAAAATACGGCCATCTTTACATTCCAGCGCCACGCCGCTCGGTGAGTGGCTATAAGGCATATGGCTCTTATTGGCTGCCGTTATCGCCGCTTGCGTTAGCGTATCGCCCGTTAACGTAAAGCCATGATCCTGCTCGTCCATCAGTAGCGTTTTGATCTCCAGATCTTTTGGCCCGAAAGCGTCAGGCAGATAATCGCGTAACGTATGCGGCGCGCGGCCCGGCAGATGAATGCGCAGATCCAGACCGCTGTTCAGCTCGTTCATAAACTGGCGACAGTGGCCGCAAGGCGTGTAGTTAACGGTGACGGCGGCGAGCCCTTTTTCGCCGCGTAGCCAGGCGTGGCTAATCGCGCTTTGTTCAGCATGCACAGTTTGTTGCATGGTGGCGCCCAGGAACTCCATATTCGCGCCGAAATACCAGTTGCCGCTAACGCCGCGCGCAATCGCGCCGACGTTAAAATGGGACAAATCGGTACGGGCGCAGGCCGCCGCCAGAGGTAACAGTGCGAAAGCCAGCGCGTCTTCGTCCAGTCCCGCCGTATTTTTAAGCGTCGAGACCTGCTCTGCGGTCAGCATGGCGGGAAAATGGTGGTCCGCCAGGATAGGGGCCAGCGCTGATTGCAAATTATCCGCAAGCTGGGCAAAAGCAGTTTGAAAACGTGGATGCATGGCGTTGCCTCATAACAATGTAATGGAACCGTAGTTTACGGGCCTGCTATGTCTTAATATGTGATCTAAATCTCATTGCTTATGCAACTTGTGAAACTTAAATGAAAAATGCGCGACGTATCGCAAATTTTAACCCGGTCTTTTGTCCCGTCGTTAGCGCATTACCGCCAGAATGAGCGGAAACAAAAAGGGCGCTACCAGCGAGGTAATAATGCCGCAGATCACCAGCGCCAGGGAGCTAAACGCGCCTTCCTGGTAATCCAGCTCGGCGCAGCGCGCAGTACCGAGCGCATGTGAGGCGGTCCCCATTGCCAGCCCGCGTGCGGCCTTAGTACGGATGTGCATCGCGTTTAACAGCGTGTGGCCAAACACCGCGCCCAGAATACCGACAAAAATTACGCATACCGCGCTGATCGCAGGGATGCCGCCGATGCTGCCGCCCACCGCCATCGCGATAGGCGTAGTCACGGATTTAGGCAGTACCGATGCCGCGATTTCAGGCGTTGCGCCCATCAGCAAGGCAACGGATGTCCCGGTAATCATCGCTACCAGACTGCCGACAAAACAGATGCTAATAATGGATTTCCAACGCGCGCGAATCTGGTGCAATTGTTCATAAAGGGGATAGGCCAGTGCCACTACCGCCGGTTGCAGCAGATCGTTAAGTACTTCGCTGCCTTTGAAGTAGTGCTCGTAGGGAATACCGGTCAGCAACAGAAAAGGAATAATGACTACCATTGCCACCAGCAGCGGATTCAGCAACGGCATTTTAAAATGCGCCGCCAGTCTGCGGGCGGCGAAAAATACCGCCAGCGTCAGCGGTAACGACCACCAGATATATGTCATCATTTTTTCGTTCCCTTCTGCCCAACCACTTTACGCTCACCGTGTATCAGATGTGAACTCCAGCTTACGACCACAAAAACGACCAGCGTACTGATAGCGCAAGAGACCACCACCGGGCCGAATTGCGCGCGCAGTAAATCAAAATATTGCATGACCCCGACGCCAATCGGCACAAACAGCAACGCCATATAACGAATCAGCACATAACAGCCGGGGTTAACCCACTTTGCCGGCAGAATTTGCAGCGCCAGCAATACAAACAGAATTAACATCCCGATAATGCTGCCGGGAATAGTGATAGGAAGCAGTGATGCAAGAAAAATGCCTGCGTACAAACAGGCATAAATCAATACAAAAGCGCGTATATATTGCCAGATAATATTCAGTGACTTACTCATGTTTAAAGCCCTTGATGAGATGGATTCATCATACAATTAAACGTTAAAACGTGCTACCGATCACATCATGAATTCTTAGCATAGTGGGTATAGACAGCAGGAACATCGGGCAATGCCCCTGGTCGGCGGCGCTAAACCTGGGCTAAAAAATACAAAAAGCGACTCAGGGCCAAAGACGGCGTCTCATTCTTACGCCAGAACATCCCTACGCTGCCTTTTTGCTCAATTTTTGGCAAGTTTAAAATCGCCAGTTGCCCCTGGCTGGCATAGCGTTGCGCCAGCCGTAAAGAAAGAATAGAGATCATATCGCTGCTTTGCAGCAAATTGGTGCTGACGTTCATTGACGCCGATTCAATGGTGTTTTCCGGGAGCATGACGCCATTATCGACGAGGGCGTTATCAATACTGATGCGAATAGGGGTGCCGGTTGGCCAGACTATCCACCGCCAGTGCGCCAGATCGCTCCAGGCGATCTGCGCTCGCGCGGCCAGCGGATGGTGCGGACGCGCCACAAAGCAGACCGGCTCGGTATAAAGTACCTGATAATTAAGCGGCAGTTGCAGGGCGCGGCCGCCGACACGCCCTACCACCACATCCACCTGACCGGCAAGCAAATCGTGCAGCAGCGGCGTCATTACCTTCTCTTCAATATTCAGATGCAGCGTCGGCATTTCGTTAAGCAGGCTCAGAATCGCCTGTGATACGCAGTCAGTCGCCACGGGCGAACAGCCGATCTTCAGGCTGCCAACCAGGCCGCCCTGCTTGAAACGGGCGATTTCATACTGTGAACGCTCCAGATCGTTAATTAGGCGCTGGGCGTGCTGGAGCAGTAATTTACCGCCTTCCGAGGGCCGTAGCCCTTTACTGTGGCGCTCAAAAAGCGTGATGCCTATCTCATCTTCGAGTTGAGATAACCACTTCGATAGCGCCGGCTGGGAGATATTCATCATCCGGGCGACGTGCGTCAGGTTGCCCTGTTCGCCCAGCGCAACCAGCGTTTGCAGGTGATGTAATTTCAATTTCTGCGCCCAGTTCGCCATTCGCTATAACCTCCAGGTTATGTCTCTGCCTGAAAAGCCATTGTACATTTTATCGCTCACTCTACAAACTCGTAACATAGCAAACATAAAAACAACATCTATCTCCCTGCACTGAGGCATTAGCTATGACTCAACGACGTGATCTACAAGCCCTTATTGATGCCGCGCCCGTCGGCAAAATGCAGTGGCGCGTTATCATCTGCTGTTTTCTGGTGGTTATGCTCGACGGTTTCGACACCGCTGCGATTGGCTTCATCGCCCCGGATATTCGTACCCACTGGCAGCTAAGCGCCAGCGAACTTGCGCCGCTGTTTGGCGCAGGGCTGCTGGGGCTTACGGCCGGTGCGCTGCTATGCGGGCCGCTGGCGGATCGCTTTGGCCGCAAGCGGGTCATTGAGCTTTGCGTGGCGCTATTCGGCGCATTGAGTCTGCTTTCCGCTTTCTCGCCGGATATAGAAACCCTGGTGTTGCTGCGCTTCTTAACCGGTCTGGGACTGGGCGGAGCGATGCCGAATACCATCACCATGACGTCGGAATACCTTCCCGCTCGTCGACGCGGAGCGCTGGTCACGCTGATGTTCTGCGGTTTTACCCTGGGGTCGGCGATGGGCGGGATTGTGAGCGCGCAACTGGTGCCGCTGATTGGCTGGCACGGAATTCTGGCGCTAGGCGGCATCTTGCCTTTGATGCTGTTTTTCGGCCTGCTGTTCGCGCTGCCGGAATCTCCCCGCTGGCAGGTACGTCGCCAACTACCGCAAGCCGTTGTCGCCCGGACGGTCAGCGCCATTACCGGCGAGCGCTATCACGATACGCAATTCTTTCTGCATGAGACGGCAGCCATCGCCAAAGGCAGTATTCGCCAGCTTTTTGCCGGGCGACAACTTGTCATTACCCTGATGTTATGGGTGGTGTTCTTTATGAGCCTGCTCATTATCTATCTGCTTTCCAGCTGGATGCCGACGTTACTTAACCATCGCGGTATTGATCTGCAACAGGCGTCGTGGGTGACTGCCGCATTCCAGGTTGGCGGCACGCTTGGCGCGCTGTTACTCGGCGTGTTGATGGACCGGCTTAACCCGTTCCGGGTACTGGCGGTGAGCTATGCGCTGGGCGCGGTTTGCATTGTCATGATAGGTCTGAGCGAAAACGGCCTTTGGCTGATGGCGCTGGCGATTTTTGGTACCGGCATCGGTATTAGCGGTTCCCAGGTAGGGCTTAATGCTCTGACGGCGACGCTGTACCCCACCCAAAGCCGGGCGACGGGCGTGAGCTGGTCGAACGCCATTGGACGCTGCGGGGCGATTGTCGGTTCGCTCTCCGGCGGCATGATGATGGCCCTCAATTTCTCTTTCGATACGTTGTTTTTTGTCATTGCTATTCCGGCGGCTATCAGCGCGGTAATGCTTACCCTGCTGACGGTGGTTGTCCGCCTTTCGATTTCTGTACCTGACGACCTGCCGCGTGCCAGCGTCGTAAACGAATAAGGAGAATCTCCATGTCTGAAATAAATCAGAACGTAAAAGATAGCCGTCAACAGTATTACCAGCATATTTCCGGGCAGAATCTGACGCCGCTGTGGGAATCGTTACATCACCTGGTACCGCAGACGCCAAACGCCAACTGCGCGCCGGCCTACTGGAATTATCAGGAAATTCGTCCGCTACTGATGGAAAGCGGCAATGTCATTGGCGCGAAAGAGGCGATCCGCCGGGTGCTGGTGCTGGAAAATCCGGCATTGCGCGGTCAGTCGTCGATCACGGCGACCTTATATGCTGGTTTACAGCTGATCCTGCCCGGCGAAGTCGCGCCGAGTCATCGCCATAACCAGTCGGCGCTGCGTTTTATCGTCGAAGGTAAAGGCGCATTTACCGCGGTGGACGGCGAGCGCACGCCAATGCATACCGGCGATTTTATCCTGACGCCGCAGTGGCGCTGGCACGATCATGGTAATCCGGGATCAGAGCCGGTGGTATGGCTGGATGGTCTGGATCTGCCGTTAGTCAACCTCCTGGGCTGTGGTTTTGCGGAAGACTATCCCGAAGATCAGCAGCCGGTGACGCGAAAAGAGGGCGATTATCTGCCGCGCTATGCAGCGAATATGCTGCCGCTGCGCCACCAGTGCGGGAACTCGTCGCCGATTTTCAACTACCGTTACGACCGCAGCCGCGAGGCGCTGCACGATCTGACCCGTATGGGCGATCCGGATGAGTGGGAAGGTTACAAGCTGCGTTACGTTAATCCCGTCACCGGCGGTTATCCGATGCCGTCAATGGGCGCGTTCCTGCAACTGCTGCCAAAAGGCTTTGCCTCGCGTGTGGCGCGGAGCACCGACAGCACTATCTACCACGTCGTTGAAGGGGCAGGGCAGGTCACTATCGGCAACGAAACTTTTCATTTTTCCGCAAAAGACATTTTTGTGGCGCCGACCTGGCATGAGGTGTCGTTTCGCAGCAGCGAAGACACGGTGTTATTCAGTTTTTCGGACAAGCCGGTTCAGGAAGCCCTGGGGCTGTTCCGCGAAGCACGTTATTAATTAGGGAGAGAGAACATGACCAAATATGTATTCCAGCCGCAGGCCCCGGTAACAGTACCCGTGGCGGGCAGTGATGAGCAGTTTCCGGTACGTCGCGTTTACTGCGTGGGTCGCAACTATGCCGCCCATGCCCGTGAAATGGGCTTTGATCCCGATCGCGAACCGCCGTTCTTCTTTTGTAAACCAGCGGACGCTGTCGTCCCGGTAGCGGCGGGGGATACCCTGGAACTGCCGTATCCGGCGCAGACTGATAACTACCATTATGAAATTGAGCTGGTGGTGGCGATTGGTAAAAAAGGGAGCGATATTCCGCTGGAAAAAGCCCATGAATATGTCTGGGGATACGCCACCGGTCTGGACATGACGCGTCGCGATCGTCAGATGGAAATGCGTCAGATGGGACGCCCGTGGGAAATCGGCAAAGCGTTCGATCTCTCCGCGCCCATTGCGCCATTACACAAAGCCGCTGAAACGCATAATGTGGATAACGCCCCTATTTGGCTACAGGTTAACGGCGAAGACCATCAGCGCAGCGATATTCGTCATCTGATTTGGTCGGTGAATGAAACCATCAGCTATTTGTCCGGCTTTTTTGAATTGCAGCCAGGCGATTTGATTTTCACCGGTACGCCAGAGGGGGTGGGCGCCGTGGTGAAAGGGGATGTCATCACCGGGAACGTAGAAGGTCTGACGCCGATTGCTGTGAAAATTGTCTGAGGTGAACGATGAAGCTGTACAGTTTCTTTAATAGTTCGGCGTCTTATCGTGTACGTATTGCGCTGGCGTTAAAGGGGATTGATTACCAGACGGTGGGCGTCAATATTCGTATCGGCCAGCAGAATGCGCTGGCCTACCGACGGATGAATCCGGTAGGCCTGGTGCCGACGCTGGTCACTGATGACGGCGAATCGTTGGGGCAATCGCTGGCCATCGTCGACTGGCTGGACCGACATTTTCCGCAAACGCCGCTGCTGCCGACGAGCGACCCGGCGCGCAGCCAGGCGCTGGAAATTGTCTACGCTATCGCCTGCGATATACACCCAATCAATAACATGCGCGTGTTGCGCTACCTGACCGATGAGCTGAAGGTTAGCGAAGAGGATAAAAAACGCTGGTACGCCCACTGGATACAGCAAGGGTTAAGCGCGGTAGAGCAGCTATTGCGTAAAAGTCAGTCCGGACGATTCTGCGTGGGCGACGCGCCAGGCCTTGCGGACTGCTGCCTGATTCCTCAGTGGGCGAATGCGCTCAGGATGGGCTGCGATTTATCAGGCTATCCGCGCTGTAAAGCCGTTTATGACGCCTGCGTACAGCTACCGGCGTTTATTGCCGCCGCGCCGGAAAATCAACAAGATAAAATCCCGGCCTGAAAAGGAGAATGACCATGACTCACGTGACAAGCGCAATTATTGTAGGTGGCGGAATCGGCGGCGCGGCGACCGCGCTGTCGCTGGCGCGCCAGGGAATAAAAGTCATGCTGCTGGAAAAAGCGCACGAAATTGGCGAGATTGGCGCGGGTATTCAGCTTGGGCCGAACGCTTTTTCGGCGCTGGATAGTCTCGGTGTGGGCGATGTTGCCCGCCAGCGTGCGGTGTTTACCGATCACATTACCATGATGGATGCCGTGAATGCCGAAGAAGTGGTACGCATTGAAACCGGACAGGCGTTCCGCGACCATTTTGGCGGGCCGTATGCGGTAATTCACCGGGTAGATATTCATGCAACGGTATGGGAAGCGGTGCTGACGCACCCTGGCGTGGAGTATCGTACCTCGACCCATATTGTCGATATCCGCCAGACGCCGGATGACGTTACGGTGTTTGATGAGCAGGGAAATAGCTGGACGGCGGATATTCTCGTGGGCTGCGACGGCGTTAAATCGGTCGTGCGGCAAAGTTTACTCGGCGACGCGCCGCGCGTAACGGGGCATGTAGTCTATCGGGCGGTGATTGATTGCGACGATATGCCGGACGATTTACGTATTAATGCGCCGGTGCTGTGGGCAGGCCCGCATTGTCACCTGGTCCATTATCCGCTACGCGGAGGTCAACAGTACAATCTGGTGGTGACATTCCACAGCCGCCAGCAAGAAGAGTGGGGCGTGAAAGACGGCAGTAAAGAAGAGGTGCTCTCTTATTTTGCCGGCATTCATCCCCGCCCGCGCCAGATGCTGGATAAGCCGACCTCCTGGCGCCGCTGGTCGACCGCCGATCGCGAGCCGGTCGCGAAATGGGGAACCGAGCGTATCACTCTGGTGGGCGACGCCGCGCATCCGGTGGCGCAATATATGGCCCAGGGCGCCTGTATGGCGCTGGAAGACGCCGTCACGCTAGGCAAAGCGCTGGAACGCTGCGACGGCGACGCGCAGCAGGCATTTGCGCTGTATGAGTCGGTGCGTATTCCCCGCACGGCGCGTATCGTCTGGTCTACCCGCGAGATGGGGCGTCTCTATCACGCCGCCGGGGTGGAGCGTCAGGTGCGTAATCTGTTGTGGAAAGGGAAATCGCAGGAGGCGTTTTATCGCGGTATCGAATGGCTGTACGGCTGGAAAGAAGATAACTGTCTTGAGCCGCGTTGAGCGCCTTACGTGACGTAGCGTAGCGTTTGCGCCGCCACCCGGCAAAAAGTTTTGCTCATCGCAGAGAGGCGTTATGATAGCGCCTCTTTTTTTGCTGTGGATACCGATATGCGTGTTTTACTGGCGCCGATGGAAGGCGTGCTCGACGCGTTAGTGCGCGAGCTGCTGACCGAAGTGAATGATTACGATCTCTGCATCACCGAATTTGTGCGCGTGGTGGATCAGCTGCTGCCGGTAAAAGTGTTTCATCGCATCTGCCCGGAGTTGCATCACGCCAGCCGCACGCCGTCCGGTACGCCGGTGCGTATTCAGCTTCTGGGCCAGCATCCGCAGTGGCTGGCGGAAAACGCCGCGCGGGCGACGGCGTTGGGATCGTATGGCGTGGACCTGAACTGCGGCTGTCCGTCAAAAGTGGTGAACGGCAGCGGCGGCGGCGCGACATTGCTCAAAGATCCCGAACTCATCTATCAGGGCGCGAAAGCGATGCGGGCCGCGGTACCGTCGCATCTGCCGGTGACGGTAAAAGTGCGTCTCGGCTGGGATAGCGGCGATAGAAAATTTGAAATCGCCGATGCGGTGCAGCAGGCTGGCGCCAGTGAACTGGTGGTGCATGGTCGTACCAAAGCGCAGGGCTACCGCGCCGAGCATATCGACTGGCAGGCGATCGGCGAAATACGCCAGCGTCTGACTATTCCGGTTATCGCTAATGGCGAAATCTGGGACTGGCAGAGCGCGCAGGCATGTATGGCGACCAGCGGCTGCGATGCGGTGATGATCGGCCGTGGGGCGTTAAATATTCCTAACCTGAGCCGGGTGGTGAAGTATAACGAGCCGCGTATGCCGTGGCCGGAAGTGGTGACGTTATTACAAAAATATACCCGACTGGAAAAGCAGGGCGATACCGGTTTATATCATGTCGCGCGTATTAAACAGTGGTTGGGATATTTACGTAAGGAATATATTGAGGCGACGGAACTCTTTCAGTCGATTCGGGCGTTAAACCGTTCATCCGAGATTGCGCGGGCGATTCAGGCTATTAAAACCTAATCTCTACAGCGTCCAGAACGTGTGCCGGGCAGACATTATCGCTGCCCGGCGCAGGAATCAGAAAATCATCTTAAACACGCCCGTTACCACCAACAACCCAATCAGAAAAATAATTAAGATTGCCCATAGAAGAATTTTCATTGTTTGTCCCTTTATTGGTAAATACAAACAAAGTATAGGAAAGTATTAAGCCATCTGCTGCTTTGTTGGGCGCGGCGACGTTTAACTCATGAAGGCTGCTGGCGCGTATTGCAGCAAAATCGTTCATTTATTAACGGGTTAATGGGGCTTTACATTGAATCATTACATCAAAAAATGTATCAGATGAAATTATTTGCTAATCATATAAATTTCAAAATATGTCTTTTGTTGTCTGATGATGTATTGCCACGCGTAACTAAAAAATAGATCGCCGTAAGACGTACTCTCTGCGCACCTTTTTTTATCAGAACACCTCCATGAATCGTAATTCTTTCCTTGCCGCGACAGCGAGCTTACCGCTTTTTATTTTGCTGGCGGGCTGCGCCCCTATGCACGATACCCGCCAGTCGCTGACCCAGCAGACGCCCTCTTCTCATGTTGATTCCAGCCTGCCGGCGGCATTGAAAAACGGTTGGCCGGATAGCCAGTGGTGGAAGGCGTATCACGATGCGCAGCTTGACGCGCTGATTGATAATGCCATACAGCATTCGCCGGATATGCAGGTGGCTGAACAGCGTATTCAACTGGCGGAAGCGCAGGCGAAAGCGGTTGAGGCGCAGGACGGCCCGCAGCTCGACTTTTCTGCCGACATTGAGCGCCAGCGAATGTCCGCGGAAGGGCTGATGGGGCCATTCGCGATTACCGACCCTGCGGCGGGAACGACCGGGCCGTGGTATACCAACGGTACATTCGGCCTGACGGCGGGCTGGGATCTGGATTTATGGGGGAAAAACCGCGCTGAAGTTACTGCGCGGATCGGGGCGGTCAAAGCGCGCGAAGCGGAGCAGGAGCAGACCCGACAATTGCTGGCAAGCGGCGTGGCGCGACTCTACTGGGAGTGGCAGACGCAGGCGGCGCTGAAAAATGTGCTGATGCAAATCGAGCATGAGCAGCAAAACGTGGTGACGGTAAACCGGGAGCTGTATCAACACGGCATTACTTCTTCTGTTGAAGGGGTCGAGACCGATATCGACGCCAGCAAAACCCAGCAGCAGTTGAATGACGTTAACGGTAAAATGAAGGTTATTGAAGCGCGGCTCAGCGCGTTAACCAATACGCAATCGGCGGCGCTCAAGCTGCGTCAGGTGAGTCTCCCCGCCGTTGAAAGCCAGTTACCGTCGCAACTGGGCTATTCGTTGCTGGCGCGCCGGGCGGATCTACAGGCCGCGCACTGGTACATTGAATCCTCGTTGAGCAGCATTGACGCCGCGAAGGCCGCGTTTTATCCCGATATCAATCTGATGGCTTTTTTACAGCAGGATGCGTTACATCTGAGCGATCTGTTCCGCCATTCCGCACAGCAATATGGCATTACCGGCGGGCTGACGCTGCCGATTTTCGACAGCGGCAGGCTGAATGCCAACCTCGATATCGCCAAAGCGCAAAGCAACCTTTCTATCGCCAACTACAACAAAGCGGTGGTAGATGCGGTTAATGATGTGGCGCGCGCCGCCAGTCAGGTAGAGACGCTGGCGCAGAAAAATCAGCATCAGCAGCAGATTGAGCATGACGCGCAGCGTGTGGTCGGTCTGGCGCAAGCGCGCTTTAATGCCGGTATTATTGCGGGTTCCCGCGTGAGCGAGGCCAAAATCCCGGCACTGCGCGAGCAGTGTAACGGCTTGCTGTTGCAGGGCCAGTGGCTGGATGCCTCTATTCAGCTTACCAGCGCGCTGGGCGGCGGTTATCATTCCTGATTTTTCCGGATGATTCAGACAGGGTTCCTATACATAGGCTGTGTATGATTCATCCGGAGAGGAATATGACCAAAGTCGCAATTGTAACGGCATCAGATTCGGGAATTGGCAAAGCGTGTGCGTTGTTATTAGCACAAAACGGTTTTGATATTGGTATCACCTGGCATTCCGATGAACGCGGCGCGCAGGAGACGGCAAAAAAAGCGGCGCAGTTTGGTGTGCGGGCAGAGACCATTCATCTTGACCTGAGCCAGTTACCCGAGGGCGCGCAGGCCATTGAACATCTTATTCAGCGCCTGGGGCGCGTTGACGTGCTGGTCAATAATGCCGGGGCGATGACCAAATCCGCGTTTATTGATATGCCGTTTACGCAGTGGCGGCAAATTTTTACCGTGGACGTCGATGGCGCGTTTCTCTGCGCGCAGATCGCCGCCCGGCATATGATTAAACAAGGAGAGGGAGGGCGCATTATCAACATCACCTCCGTCCATGAGCATACGCCGCTTCCGCAAGCCAGCGCCTATACCGCGGCGAAACATGCGTTGGGGGGATTGACTAAATCCATGGCGCTGGAACTGATTGAGCATCATATTTTGGTCAACGCCGTCGCGCCAGGCGCTATCGCCACGCCGATGAATGATATGGATGACAGCGACATTGAGCCGGGATCGGAACCCTCGATCCCTATCGCCCGACCGGGTTCTACGCATGAAATAGCCAGCCTCGTCGCCTGGCTGTGTTCGGAAGGCGCAAGCTATACCACCGGTCAGTCGCTGATTGTCGACGGCGGGTTTATGCTGGCGAATCCGCAATTCAACGCAAAATAAACGCCGGGGCCGGATGGCGGCGTTATGCCATCCGGATACCATCGGGTTTAACGGGCCTCCGCTTTGCCGCGTCTTTTCAGCCACCAGCGCACGCCCACCACCAGGACGATGGCCAGAATCAGCCAGACTCCGTGCCTGAGATGCTGATCGAGGTCGTGCAGCCATGGCGCGATCACCTCGCCGCCAAGATATCCCAGCGTGGTAAACAGCAGCGCCCAGATCAGCGCGCCTACAATATTCAGCGGCAGAAAAATTTTAGGCGGCAGGCGGCTGGCGCCAATCAGCAGCGGGCCAACCACCCGGAAGCCATACATAAAACGCGTGCCGATCACAAACAGATACGGATGGCGTTGGATCATTTTCTGCGCGCGACGAATCTTCGTATGATAACGCGGGAAACGACGCAGGATCTTCCCGCCATAGCATCGTCCTAACAGGTAAAGTAGCTGATCGCCCATCATCCCTCCCAGCGCGACGGCCGCCGCCACCAGCGGAAACTTGAGTAATCCCTGATGCGCCGCGACGCCCCCCAACAGGGTAACGGTTTCACCTTCGGCCATACTGCCGATAACCAGCGCCGCATAGCCATAATGCGTAATAAGCGTGTTGATATCCATGCGTAAACCACCTCCGGCATTAAGCATACACCCTGGCAAGAGGCGTGCGCGGCAAAGCCGACGTTTTGCCGGAGACTATTTTGCCATTGCTCATAAAATAACCAGAAACTGAATTATACTTGAACATACTGGCATCTGAGGCAGCAGAAGGGGGCAGTATGAACCATGTATGGGGGCTTTTTTCCCATCCCGATCGGGAAATGCAGGTGATCAAAAGCGAAAACGAAACCGTTTCGCATCACTATACGCACCATGTTTTGCTGATGGCGGCGATTCCCGTCGTCTGCGCCTTTATCGGCACGACGCAAATCGGCTGGAATTTTGGCGACGGCAACGTGTTACAACTCTCGCTGTTTACCGCTTTTGCGCTGGCGGTCTTGTTCTACGGCGTGATGCTGGCGGGCGTCGCGGTGATGGGACGCGTCATCTGGTGGATGGCGCGAAACTATCCGCAACGGCCATCGCTTGCGCGCTGTATGGTTTTTGCCGGCTATGTCGCGACGCCGCTGTTTTTAAGTGGTCTGGTGGCGCTCTATCCCCTGGTATGGCTATGCGCTTTGGTCGGCGCTGTCGCGCTTTTTTACACCGGCTATTTGTTGTATTTGGGTATTCCGACTTTCCTTAACATTAATAGAGAGGAAGGATTAAGCTTCTCCAGTTCGACGCTCGCTATCGGCGTACTGGTCCTGGAGGTGCTACTGGCGATCACCGTGATCCTGTGGGGATACGGCTACCGCCTGTTCTGATGCGAAAAAGGGCTGGCGCAAAAGCCAGCAATGCAGCATTTGCTGACGATTCTTCTGTAGCGGCAACGCTGGCGTGCCGCTATGATGCCACTGCTAGCTTGAGTATAATCTTAGCTCAGGCGGTGTGCGTTACGACGCGCGTGAATCATTATCAGAAATCTCATCATGCTGAAATTCCGAGCTTCATTCCTGAGCCTTGCTCTGATGTTGGCCGTTCCTTTTGCCCCGCAGGCTGTGGCGAAAACGGCAGCGACAACCGCGGCGTCTCAACCTGAGATTGCCTCCGGTAGCGCAATGATTGTTGATCTCAACACCAATAAAGTGATCTATTCGAACCACCCGGATCTGGTGCGTCCGATTGCCTCGATAACCAAATTAATGACAGCGATGGTCGTGCTCGACGCGCGATTGCCGCTGGATGAAATACTGAAGGTCGATATCAGCCAGACGCCGGAAATGAAAGGGGTTTACTCCCGCGTGCGCCTGAACAGCGAAATTAGCCGCAAAAATATGTTGCTGCTGGCGTTGATGTCATCCGAAAACCGTGCGGCGGCAAGCCTGGCGCACTATTATCCTGGCGGTTATAACGCGTTTATTAAAGCAATGAATGCGAAGGCGAAAGCGCTGGGCATGACGCATACCCGCTTCGTTGAGCCGACGGGGCTGTCGATTCATAACGTCTCGACCGCGCGGGATTTAACAAAATTGCTGATTGCCACGAAGCAATACCCGCTGATTGGCCAGCTAAGCACCACGCGCGAAGATATGGCGACATTCTCGCATCCTGCGTATACGCTGCCGTTTCGCAATACCAACCATTTGGTCTATCGTGATAACTGGAATATCCAGTTAACGAAAACCGGCTTTACCAATGCGGCGGGGCATTGCCTGGTGATGCGTACCGTGATCAATAACAAACCGGTCGCGCTGGTGGTCATGGACGCGTTCGGCAAATATACCCACTTTGCGGACGCCAGTCGCCTGCGTACATGGATTGAAACCGGTAAAGTCATGCCCGTTCCGGCTGCCGCGCTGAGCTATAAAAAGCAAAAAGCCGCGCAAATGGCGGCAGCCAGCGCCAGCGCCGGAGCGCAAACCGCACAGAACGATTAAGTCGCCGCAGGCCCGGCAGGCATCGCGCCGCCGGGCATTCACGGTAAACCACTCGGTGTTAATGCGTTTCGTCGGGCGTATTTTCCTGCCAGAATTTCCGCTTACTCGTTTTGCCGATACCGGGGTTCATACTGTTGGTTGGGTCATTTTGCCGATAAAAACGCGTCAGCGTTTCCGGCGCTTTATACAGATGTCCAACGTTGTGCTCCGCCGGGTATTGTGCCCCGCGCGCCTGCAACAGCTCCAGCATTTGCGCTTTCAGCGCGTGGACGTCGACGCCTTTCTTCACGATATAGTCCTGATGAAAAACGTGGCACATAAAGTGACCGTAATAGAGTTTATGTACCAGTTGGCTGTCGATTTCCGGCGGCAGATGCTCGAACCAGTCGGTATCGTTGCGGCGCAGAGCGATATCCAGCGCCAGGATATCTTCCACTTCATCAGCGTGTACGGCCTGGTAACGAATCGCTGCGCCAGCAGCGGCGAAGCGGTGCAGGAAGGCTTTGCTGCCTTCTTCCGGCGTACAGGTAAAGAAACCGCCCTCAGCGGATTTAAAAAATTCATTCAGCCAGCGTTGCGCTTCTGCGACGCCGTCTCCCGCCATTTTTAACAGCAGATGATGCTCATATTTATCGCGCCAGTTTTTCATTCGCGGTGGCAGATGGCTGGGAAACAGGTGGCCGAATTTCTGCATCGCGCGGTCGGTGAAATGCGGTCGGAAAAATTTTACTTTTTCCAGCATCGCATCGGTTCGGCCTTTTAGCGTGAAAAAGAATGGCATCTTGTCGGTGCCGAGTTTATCGATCATCAGAAAGGTATCTTTACCGTACTGCTCCGCAATATCGTAGATATCGCGATGCATATATTCTCCCGCCACTGGCAGATTGTCGAAGTTCGCCAGAATATGCCGACGGATTTCAGTCAGTACCGCGGGCTGATTGGTGCCGATATAAAAAACCTGCTGATTTTTTTCCGCTGCAAAGGTATCAAGGCGAACGGCAAAAACCGCCAGTTTTCCGGCGCAGCCGGAAGATTCAAACAAACGGTCCGGGTCGGCGTTATAGCGGGCGGGCGTATCGGCGTTGATATCTCGTACCCGCGTCACGTAGTCGTGATCGTGCGCATGACGACCATCGTGGCGCACATCCTCATCTTTAATCCGTTCGTCATCCAGCTTGCTCAGGATCTGCTCCGGCGTATGCCCAAGATCGATACCCAGATGATTGACCAGTTGCAGTTTGCCTTGCTCGTCAATACGGGCAAAGAGCGACATCTCGGTATAGGCCGGGCCGCGCTGCACCAGCGAGCCGCCGGAGTTATTACAGATGCCGCCGATGACCGACGCGCCGATACACGACGAACCAATCACCGAGTGCGGTTCACGGCCCAGCGGTTTAAGCGCTTTTTCCAGCGCATAGAGCGTCGTACCGGGCCAGGCCAGAACCTGTTGGCCGTTATCCAGTAAGTGCAGCTTATCCAGCCGCTGGGTGCTGATAATCACAATATCGCGATCGTAGTCGTTGCCGTTCGGCGTGGAGCCTTCCGTCAGACCGGTGTTGGCGGCCTGCATCAGAATAATTTTGTCAGCGTTAACGCAGGCGTTGAGCACACGCCACAGTTCCAGTAATGAACCCGGGAAAACAACGGCCAGCGCGTCGCCCTGACCGGAACGGAAACCCTTGCGATAGCGGGCGGTTTTGGCGGGGTCTGTCAGCAGGTGAGAATGGCCTACCAGGCGGGCCAGCTCATTCAGGAACGTTTTATTATCAGTCATTGTTATGGAAGACATTCTCCACTCCTTGTGGTGGGACAAAATATCAGCGTTAAGCATAGCGCTTTGTATGACAATACGCTTTCTCATTCAAATTGTTTCTGTGTTGGTGGTATTCATTTGCCGCCTTGATACCATTTGCTGGCGGTTGTGTATTCGACTGTGCGGAAAATTAGGAGAATAACCTTCGCTTTCTTCTCCTCTCGCGTTTAGGCTTATGGCAAACTGCGGTTTTTATTCTGTTTTTACCGCCTCGTCGGGATAAAGATAAAGAGAGACTCAACATGAAATGGTTATGTTCAGTAGGTGTTGCTGTAAGTCTGGCGATGCAGCCAGCATTGGCGGAAAACCTGTTTGGCAATCACCCGCTGACGCCCGAAGCGCGCGACGCGTTCGTCACGGATTTACTCAAGAAAATGACTGTCGATGAAAAAATTGGTCAGTTACGTCTGATTAGCGTCGGCCCTGATAACCCGAAAGAAGCGATTCGCGAGATGATCAAAGACGGGCAGGTAGGGGCGATTTTCAATACCGTCACCCGCCAGGATATCCGTCAAATGCAGGATCAGGTGATGGCGTTGAGCCGCCTGAAAATTCCTCTCTTTTTTGCTTATGACGTGGTACACGGCCAGCGAACCGTCTTCCCGATAAGCCTCGGTCTGGCTTCTTCTTTTAATCTGGATGCGGTAAGAACCGTAGGACGCGTATCGGCGTATGAAGCGGCGGACGACGGTCTGAATATGACCTGGGCGCCGATGGTGGATGTCTCCCGCGATCCGCGTTGGGGACGCGCCTCCGAAGGCTTTGGCGAAGATACATATTTAACCTCCATCATGGGCGAAACCATGGTGAAAGCGATGCAGGGCAAAAGTCCGGCGGATCGCTACTCGGTGATGACCAGCGTGAAACATTTTGCCGCCTATGGCGCCGTTGAAGGCGGTAAAGAATACAACACCGTGGATATGAGTTCCCAGCGTCTGTTTAATGATTACATGCCGCCGTACAAAGCGGGGCTGGATGCGGGGAGCGGCGCGGTGATGGTAGCGCTGAATTCGCTGAACGGCACGCCTGCGACGTCAGATTCCTGGTTATTGAAAGATGTCCTGCGCGATGAGTGGGGCTTTAAGGGAATTACCGTTTCCGACCACGGCGCTATTAAAGAACTGATTAAACACGGTACCGCGGCCGACCCGGAAGATGCGGTGCGCGTGGCGCTAAAGGCAGGGGTGGATATGAGCATGGCGGATGAGTATTACAGCAAATATCTGCCGGGTCTGATTAAGTCGGGCAAAGTGACGATGGCGGAACTGGACGACGCGACGCGCCATGTGCTCAACGTAAAATATGACATGGGATTGTTTAACGACCCCTATAGCCATCTGGGACCGAAAGAGAGCGACCCGGTGGACACCAATGCCGAAAGCCGCCTGCATCGTAAAGAGGCACGGGAAGTGGCGCGGGAAAGTGTGGTACTGCTGAAAAACCGGCTGGAAACGCTGCCGCTGAAAAAATCGGGCACCATTGCCGTTGTTGGGCCGCTGGCCGACAGTCAACGTGATGTAATGGGAAGCTGGTCTGCTGCTGGGGTCGCGAATCAGTCAGTGACGGTGCTGGCGGGTATTCAAAATGCCGTCGGCGACGGGGCGAAGATCCTCTATGCCAAAGGGGCGAATATCACTAATGATAAAGGCATCGTCGATTTCTTAAACCTGTATGAAGAGGCAGTGAAAATCGATCCGCGCTCACCGCAGGCGATGATTGATGAGGCGGTGCAGGCGGCGAAACAGGCCGATGTAGTGGTCGCAGTGGTAGGCGAGTCGCAGGGGATGGCGCATGAAGCCTCCAGCCGTACCGATATCACTATTCCACAGAGTCAGCGCGACTTAATCACCGCTCTGAAAGCCACCGGTAAGCCGCTGGTACTGGTATTAATGAACGGCAGACCGCTGGCGCTGGTAAAAGAAGATCAACAGGCCGATGCGATTCTGGAGACCTGGTTTGCCGGGACGGAAGGCGGCAACGCCATTGCCGATGTGCTGTTTGGCGATTACAACCCGTCAGGCAAACTGCCGATCTCCTTCCCGCGTTCGGTGGGACAAATTCCGGTCTATTACAGCCATCTCAATACGGGACGCCCGTATAATCCTGAAAAGCCAAACAAATACACCTCACGTTATTTTGACGAAGCGAATGGCCCGCTCTATCCGTTTGGTTACGGTCTGAGCTACACCACATTTACGGTGTCTGACGTCACGCTCTCCTCACCGACAATGCAACGCGACGGCAAAGTCACGGCCAGCGTAGAGGTCACGAACACCGGTAAACGCGAAGGGGCTACGGTCATCCAGATGTACTTACAGGATGTCACGGCGTCAATGAGCCGCCCGGTGAAGCAATTAAAAGGCTTTGAAAAACTCACCCTCAAGCCCGGCGAAAGTAAAACCGTGAGTTTCCCGATTGATATCGAGGCGTTGAAGTTCTGGAATCAGCAGATGAAATATGACGCGGAACCCGGCAAGTTCAACGTCTTTATCGGCGTGGATTCCGCTCGCGTTAAACAAGGATCGTTCGAGCTACTGTAAGCCTGCCGTCAACAGGGCGCGATAGCAGCGCCCTGTCTGGCAATGACTTTTCCTGTCCCCCCTTTTATTGCCTGCCACGTCACTTAAACTGCCGGAAAATCCCAGGTTAAACGCAGACTTTTCAACTATGCTTTTTTCTCAAGTCTCTGAAAAAGGCCGTAAAAGGATGAGGAAAGCATCATGACGATCTCAAAGCTATGGGTAAGTTCGCTGGCGTTGCTGGCGACGGTGAGTTTACCTCTACAGGCGGCATCGCCCGTGACGGTCGGGTCAAAGATTGATACCGAAGGCGCACTGCTCGGCAACATGATTTTGCAGGTACTGGAAAGCCACGGCGTTAAAACGGTCAATAAAATTCAGCTCGGGACGACGCCAGTCGTTCGTGGCGCGATTACCGCCGGAGAGCTGGATATCTATCCGGAATACACCGGTAACGGGGCGTTCTTTTTTAAAGATGAAAACGATCCGGCATGGAAAAATGCAAAGCAAGGCTTTGAGAAAGTCAAAAAACTGGATGCGGAGCAGAATAAGCTGGTCTGGTTGACGCCTGCGCCGGCAAATAACACCTGGACCATCGCGGTACGCCAGGACATCGCTGAAAAAAATAAACTCTCCTCGCTTGCCGATCTCAGCCGTTATCTGAAAGAGGGCGGCACTTTTAAACTGGCGGCGTCTGCGGAATTTATCGAACGGGCGGATGCGCTGCCGGCATTTGAAAAAGCCTATGATTTTACCTTGAATCAGAACCAGCTCTTGTCGCTGGCGGGCGGCGATACGGCGGTCACGATCAAAGCCGCCGCGCAACAAACATCCGGCGTTAACGCCGCGATGGCGTATGGCACCGACGGCCCGGTCGCCGCGCTGGGTCTGCAAACCCTGAGCGACCCGAAAGGCGTCCAGCCTATCTATGCCCCCGCGCCGGTAGTGCGTGAATCGGTGTTACAGGCCTATCCGCAGATAGCCGACTGGCTGCAGCCCGTTTTCGCCAGCCTTGATGAGAAAACGCTGCAACAGTTGAACGCCAGAATCGCCGTAGAAGGGCTGGATGCGAAAAAAGTCGCCGCAGATTACCTCCGACAAAAAGGGTGGGTGAAGTAATCTGTGAGTGATGCTGCCAAAAAAATTACGGTTAATCGTGTGCTGTTGCTGTTGGTTGTTCTGACCCTGCTTGCTGTCGCGCTACCTTTCATTAATTACGCCCCGAATCGTCTGGTGAGCGGCGAGGGGCGCCAGTTATGGGAGATCTGGCCGGCGACCATCTGGATGCTGACTGGCGCGGGATGCGCGCTGTTTACGTTGTGCTTTGTACCCGGTAAACGCGGTAGCGTACTGACGCTGATGATGGCGCAGACGCTTTTTATTGTCATGCTGTGGGGAGTCGGCAGGGCGGCGACCCAGTTGGCGCAGGAGGGCAGCCCGCTGGCGCGTACCAGTCTGGGAAGTGGATTGTGGCTGGGCCTCGGTCTGATGCTGCTGGCCTGTAGCGATGCGATCCGCCGTATTACCGTTGGGCCGCTGTGGCGCTGGTTGCTGCACGCGCAAATTGTCATTGTCCCGCTGGCGCTGCTGTTTTCAGGCACGTTCGACAACCTCTCGCTTCTGAAAGAGTATACCAACCGCCAGGATGTTTTCGATGCCGCGCTGGTGCAACATTTAATGTTACTGGCGGGCACGGTGCTGCCGGCGCTGGCGATCGGACTACCGTTGGGCGTCTGGTGTTATTTTTCCGCCTCACGCCAGGGGCCGGTGTTTACCGTACTGAATGTGATCCAGACTATTCCTTCCGTCGCGCTGTTTGGCCTGCTGATCGCGCCGTTGGCCGGGCTGGTGAAACAGTTTCCGTGGCTTGCCGAATTCGGCGTCGCGGGAACCGGCATGACGCCTGCGCTGATAGCGCTGGTGCTCTATGCGTTATTGCCGCTGGTGCGCGGCGTGGTCGCCGGGCTCAATCAGGTGCCGCGCGATGTGCTGGAGAGCGCAAGAGCAATGGGAATGAGTAGCGGCCAGCGCTTCAGGCATGTGCAACTGCCGCTGGCGCTGCCGGTCTTTTTACGTAGCCTGCGGGTAGTAATGGTCCAGACAGTGGGAATGGCCGTCGTCGCCGCGCTGATTGGCGCGGGAGGTTTCGGCGCGCTGGTGTTTCAGGGGCTATTGAGCAGCGCCATTGATTTAGTCCTGTTGGGCGTCATTCCGGTGATTGCGCTGGCGGTAGTGATCGACGCGCTGTTTGATTTATGGATCGCGTTTTTGAAGGGAGCAACCGATGATTGAATTTAACCATGTTAGTAAAACCTTCGGCGATCAACAGGCTGTTAGCGACCTCAATTTGCACTTTAGCGAAGGCAGCTTTTCGGTGTTAATTGGCACCTCCGGCTCGGGAAAATCGACCACTCTGAAGATGATTAACCGGCTGGTAGAGCATGATAGCGGAACGATCCGTTTTGCCGGGGAAGAGATCCGCAGCCTGCCGGTGCTTGAACTGCGCCGTCGCATGGGCTATGCCATTCAGTCTATCGGTCTTTTTCCCCACTGGACGGTGGCGCAAAATATCGCCACCGTACCGCAACTACAAAAGTGGTCGCGTGCGCGGATTAACGATCGTATTGATGAACTGATGGCATTATTGGGTCTGGAAAGCGCGCTGCGCGATCGTTATCCGCATCAGCTTTCCGGCGGGCAACAGCAGCGGGTCGGCGTTGCGCGGGCGCTGGCTGCCGATCCGCAGGTATTGCTGATGGACGAGCCTTTCGGCGCGCTTGATCCGGTAACGCGCGGCGCATTGCAGCAGGAGATGACCCGCATTCATCAGCTGCTGGGGCGCACCATCGTACTGGTGACGCACGACATCGACGAGGCGCTACGCCTCGCCGACCATCTGGTGCTGATGGACGGGGGCCACGTTATCCAACAGGGATCGCCGCTTTCTATGCTGACCTCGCCGGAAAATGATTTCGTGCAGGCGTTTTTTGGCCGCAGCGAGCTGGGCGTAAGGCTGCTTTCGTTACGTAGCGTAGGCGATTATGTACGCCGGCATGAACAGCTCAGCGGCGACGCGCTGGTGGAAGAGATGACGCTACGCGATGCACTATCGATGTTTGTCGCCCGTCGGTGCGACGTCCTGCCGGTGGCGAATCAGCAAGGTGAGCCCTGCGGTACGCTCCATTTCCGCGATCTGCTTTCGGAGACGTCCCCTCGTGAAACGACTGTGTGATCCGCTTCTCTGGCTTATTGTTCTGTTCTTGCTTCTGCTGTTTGGATTGCCTTATAGCCAGCCGTTCTTCGCCGCGCTGTTTCCCGATTTACCGCGCCCGGTCTACCAACAGGAGAGTTTTGCCGCCCTCGCGCTCGCCCATTTCTGGTTGGTGGGCATCTCAAGTTTGTTTGCCGTCGTGGTGGGCGTCGGCGCAGGGATTGCGGTCACGCGAGAAAGTGGGAAAGAGTTTCGTCCCCTGGTGGAGACTATCGCCGCCGTCGGGCAGACCTTTCCGCCGGTCGCGGTACTGGCGATCGCGGTACCCGTCATGGGTTTTGGTCAGCAACCGGCCATTATCGCCTTGATCCTGTATGGGGTGTTGCCCATCCTGCAGGCGACCCTGGCCGGGCTGGGCGCGGTGCCTGCCAGCGTGATGAGCGTTGCCAGCGGTATGGGAATGAGCCGTCGCCAACAGTTGTATCAGGTTGAGCTGCCGCTGGCCGCGCCGGTGATTCTGGCGGGCATCCGAACCTCGGTGATTATCAATATTGGTACGGCGACCATCGCTTCAACGGTGGGGGCCAGTACGTTAGGCACGCCGATCATTATCGGGCTTAGCGGCTTTAATACGGCCTATGTTATCCAGGGGGCGCTGCTGGTGGCGCTGGCGGCGATCATTATCGATCGCCTGTTTGAAAGGCTGACGCGCGCGCTTACCCGGCACGCAAAATAAAACTGTAACCTGCCAGCATCACGCCGCCGATACCGCCAATAGCCATCAGCAGGAAAAGGGCGATCACCCCGATTTTCGCTATGCGCATTATGTACTCCTTATGTTAATAAAAGGAGTATACATTAAAGCGAATTTGTTAGCTGCTGTTTAAACGCCAAGGGGATGAATGTCGCGTCCCTGGGCGCGCCATGCCAGGAGTTGCTGCTGCTGCGCCAGCGTCTGGTTTTCTCCGCACCATACCAGTAACGTCTTGCCGTCAAACAGTTCCGGGCGGAACTGGCTAAGCGAATGCGCCAACACGTCGATTCGCCATCCCTGTTGGCTGGCGACCCAACCTTCCAGCCACAGGCGGGTGGTATCATGGATATTCCAGCCGATCACCAACGCATCTTTTCCCTGTTTCTTACGCGCAGACGCCAGGCAGAGCGCAATATAGTTGATTAGGATACCGTCAAGAATGCCGAGCAGCGCCTGAAGGGCGGGTTGTTGGCACTGTAACCGTCGTCGCAGCGGGACGAACAGGTTAGTGGTCAATGTTTGGGCTGGATAATCCTGACCGCGTTCTTTGACCCATAACCGTAAACTGTGCAGATTACTGCTTTGCAGGTAGTGCAGCAGGATCTCCTGTTGTTCGCGCCAGCCGTTAGGTTGTTCGCTACTGTCGCTACTGAGCAGCACTTTGACTTTGCTGACCTGGACGCCGTTATCTATCCAGCGCTTGATTTCGCGGATTCTGTCGATATCGGCATCGTTAAACAGACGATGACCGCCATCCGTTCGCTGTGGTTTTAAAAGTCCATAACGTCTCTGCCACGCGCGCAACGTGACAGGATTGATATCACAAAGCAAAGCCACTTCACCAATTGTGTAAAGCGCCATCGTTTCACCCTTGCTCGCGAGGTCCCGGTTTAACTTTAGACGCTCTTTTAGGAACCAGGAAGTTTTGCCTGTTTTTTATGCATTAAAACGCGAAGTAGCGGGTTGCGGCGCGGCGTTTAAGTGATCGTATTCACGAATTCATATTTTTATGCAACAGTTCAAAGAAAGTTAATCGTACTCAATGTATGTTACGCGCTTTTAATTGAAGTGTGGTTTGCGGGTATGTACGAGTTTAATCTGGTGTTGCTGCTGCTTCAGCAGATGTGCGTGTTTCTGGTCATTGCGTGGCTAATGAGTAAAACGCGCCTGTTCATCCCGCTTATGCAGGTCACGGTTCGTCTGCCGCACAAGCTTCTGTGTTACGTCACGTTTTCTATCTTCTGCATTATGGGCACTTATTTTGGGCTGCATATCGAAGATTCGATTGCCAATACCCGCGCGATTGGCGCGGTGATGGGTGGCCTACTCGGCGGGCCGGTCGTCGGCGGGCTGGTCGGTCTGACCGGTGGGTTACATCGGTATTCTATGGGCGGCATGACGGCGCTGAGCTGTATGATTTCCACCATCGTCGAAGGGCTGCTGGGCGGGTTGGTACACAGCGTTCTCATACGTCGCGGACGCCCGGACAAAGTGTTTAGCCCGCTGACGGCGGGAGCAATTACGTGTGTTGCCGAACTGGTGCAGATGCTGATCATTTTACTGATAGCCAGGCCGTTTGACGATGCCCTGCATCTGGTCAGTAATATTGCCGCGCCGATGATGGTGACGAATACCGTTGGCGCCGCGCTGTTTATGCGTATTTTGCTCGATAAGCGCGCCATGTTCGAAAAATATACCTCGGCATTTTCTGCTACCGCGCTGAAGGTCGCCGCGTCAACGGAGGGGATTCTGCGCCAGGGATTTAACGAAGTGAACAGTATGAAGGTGGCGCAGGTGTTATATCAGGAGCTGGATATCGGCGCCGTCGCCATCACCGATCGTGAAAAACTGCTGGCTTTTACTGGTATTGGCGACGATCACCATCTACCGGGCAAACCCATTTCATCAGGTTATACGCTGAAAGCAATTGAAACCGGAGAGGTGGTTTATGCCGATGGCAACGAAGTGCCGTATCGTTGTTCGCTCCACCCGCAGTGTAAACTCGGTTCGACGCTGGTGATCCCGCTGCGTGGCGAAAATCAGCGAGTCATGGGCACCATTAAACTGTACGAAGCGAAAAACCGACTGTTCAGCTCAATTAATCGCACCCTGGGAGAGGGGATTGCGCAGCTTTTATCCGCGCAGATCCTGGCCGGGCAGTATGAACGGCAGAAGGCGTTGCTGACGCAGTCAGAGATCAAGCTGTTGCACGCGCAGGTGAATCCGCATTTTCTGTTTAACGCGCTCAATACCATTAAAGCGGTGATTCGTCGCGACAGCGAACAGGCCAGCCAACTGGTGCAGTACTTGTCGACCTTTTTTCGCAAAAATTTAAAACGCCCGTCGGAAATCGTCACGCTGGCGGATGAGATTGAACACGTGAACGCTTATCTGCAAATTGAAAAAGCGCGTTTTCAGTCGCGTCTGCAGGTACAGCTTGATGTTCCATCGACGCTTTCACGTCAGAAATTGCCTGCGTTTACATTACAGCCGATTGTTGAGAACGCCATTAAACATGGCACGTCGCAACTGCTTGATACCGGCAACGTCGCTATTCGCGCCCGGCGCGAAGGGCAGCATTTGATGTTAGATATTGAAGATAATGCGGGACTGTATCAGCCTTCCGCCGGCAGTAGCGGGCTGGGGATGAGTCTGGTTGATAAACGTCTGCGCGAACACTTTGGCGATGATTATGGTATTAGCGTGGCCTGCGAGCCGGACTGTTTTACCCGAATTACATTACGACTTCCACTGGAGGAGGACGCATGATTAAAGTGCTGATTGTGGATGATGAGCCGTTAGCGCGGGAAAATCTGCGGATTTTGCTCCAGGGGCAGGATGACATTGAGATTGTGGGAGAGTGCGCGAACGCGGTAGAAGCGATTGGCGCGGTACATAAGCTGCGACCTGATGTGCTGTTTCTGGATATTCAGATGCCGCGTATCAGTGGACTGGAGATGGTAGGAATGCTTGACCCGGAACACCGCCCGTATATCGTTTTTTTAACCGCGTTTGACGAATACGCCATCAAAGCCTTTGAAGAACACGCTTTTGATTATCTGCTCAAGCCGATAGAGGAGAAACGGCTGGAGAAAACGTTACATCGTCTGCGTCAGGAGCGCAGTAAACAGGATGTTTCGTTGTTGCCGGAAAACCAGCAGGCGCTTAAATTCATTCCCTGTACCGGACACAGCCGGATCTATTTGTTGCAAATGGATGATGTCGCCTTTGTCAGTAGCCGTATGAGCGGCGTTTATGTGACCAGCAGTGAAGGTAAAGAGGGGTTTACCGAGCTGACGCTGCGCACGCTGGAAAGCCGGACGCCGCTACTGCGTTGTCATCGTCAGTTTCTGGTGAATATGGCCCATTTGCAGGAAATTCGGCTGGAGGATAATGGGCAGGCAGAGCTGATTTTACGCAACGGCCTGACGGTGCCGGTAAGCCGTCGCTATCTGAAAAGTTTAAAAGAGGCGATTGGCCTGTAAAAGACTGTTAGAATATCGTTTTGCCATAGAAACGACCGAAGGCCTCATGCTGAGTAACGATATTCTGCGTAGCGTGCGCTACATTTTAAAAGCTAATAATACCGATCTGGCGCGTATCCTGGCGCTGGGTAACGTTAATGCTACGCCGGAGCAGATAGCAATCTGGTTGCGCAAAGAAGAGGAAGAGGGGGTTCAGAGTTGCCCGGATATCGTGTTGTCCTCATTTCTCAATGGCCTCATTTATGAAAAACGCGGCAAAGATGAGGCGGCGCCTGCATTGACGGCGGAACGTCGTATCAACAACAATATTGTGCTGAAAAAGCTGCGTATTGCCTTTTCGCTAAAAACAGATGATATCCTGGCGATACTTACCGGTCAGTTGTTTCGTGTCTCAATGCCAGAGATCACCGCGATGATGCGCGCGCCGGACCATAAGAACTTCCGCGAATGCGGCGATCAGTTTATGCGTTATTTTCTGCGCGGTCTGGCGGCCCGTGAACACGCGGCGAAGTAATTCTGCGGTATTGTTCCCGGCAGCGTCCTGTCTGACCGGGAAAACGCATTATTATACTAATTGATTCTATGATACCCGCTCTCTTCCAACAGTTTCTGCGAGCGAATCATTGACAGATAGTACGCGGAACAGTTGTCAATTGATGATCCTGGCAATTTACAGAGGTCGCTTATTTTTGCCTGGGTAAAATCAATATCCACATATTCCGTAGCATAGCTATCATAATAGTCGATTCGTTCAGTCAAACCCGGCATACCCTGATAAGCTTTGCCGACTTGACTCAGCATTTTTTGTGCTTCTTCTTTATTATTGGCTTTCAGGGTTTTATAAAGTATTTTATGTTCAGATATTTGACGTAAAACGATATCCCCTTTGTAGTAATAGGTTAACTTGATTTCAATACCGTTGAGATTACCTACATAGCGTTGTGTTTCCTTTGACTCTTTGTTAGCGGCTATCTTCTTGATAAACGCTGTCATGTTATTTTGCTTTTCCTGGGGAGTATCGTTTTTCTGATCGCAGCCAGTTATGCTAACCGATAGAGAGAGCGCGAATAGTGGCAGTGCCATAAGGCGTAGAACCCGCATAACAATTCCTTGTCGTTAAGTATTGGTGTGGCCAGGAATTCAGGGATTATAGGCTTTGGCGAGGGGACTTACAGCGAGGCTGTCTTTTTTCGGAATTCATAAAGAAAAGACGCTGCCGAAGCAGCGCCCTGAGCGACTTTACCAGTCGATGCAATACATTATGCCTGCCAGTTATTTCGCTTCTTTAAAACCAGCAGCTTCCAGCAGCGTCTGGGTTTGTTTCATGCTGATACCTTTGCTGGTATCGCCGGACACCATCGTCCCTGAGATTTGCTGTAACGCTTTAAAGTCCACTTTTTCCATATCCACAGAGACGTTTTCCTGGGCATAGGTATCTTCATAGGTTAATTTTTCTTCCACTCCGGCGATATTTTTATATTTCGCGCTCAGCGGATCGAGAATTTTGGCGGCATCTTCTTTCGTTTTAGCGCCTACAGTGGCATAGCTGATTTTACTTTCAGACGTCTGCTTAATGATTTTGTCACCTTTATAGGTGTAAGTAATTGAAATTTCTGTCCCCGCCAGGTTTGCGTTAAAGGTCTTTGATTCTTCTTTATCGCCACAGCCAGCAAGAGAGAACACCAGTACGGAAGCCAAAGCCGCGGACAATAACTTGCCAGAAATTTTCATCTAAAACTCCATTTTATATAATGATTGGGCTTTTAAAATAATTTCAATGAATTAATTTAACCCAGTAATAGCAATGTATCAGGGAGAGATAGAATATGACTTTTAGCCGTTATTTAGCAGTCCGGATATGGAGTCTTAGCGCTATTGCTTATTAAGGAAAAAGTTAAAACGCGCGGATGGGGCGATATGCCAGTCAGGATTAAGCGGTTAAAAAAGCCGGAGCATGCTCCGGCTTGTTGCTTATTTCACCTGTTGGCCAGGCTTCGCGCCGTCATCAGGGCTTAACAGGAAGATATCTTTCCCGCCAGGTCCTGCGGCCATCACCATTCCCTCGGAGACGCCAAAGCGCATTTTGCGCGGCGCGAGGTTGGCGACCATTACCGTCTGGCGGCCTATCAGCGCCTGCGGGTCCGGATAGGCGGAACGAATGCCGGAGAAGACGTTACGCTTCTCGCCGCCCAGATCCAGCGTCAGGCGCAGCAATTTGTCAGAACCGTCTACGAACTCAGCGTTTTCAATCAATGCTACGCGCAGGTCAATTTTGGCGAAATCGTCAAAGGTGATGGTTTCCTGAATCGGGAAGTCGGCTAACGGGCCGGTAACCGGCGCGGCTGCGGCTTTCACCTCTTCTTTAGACGCTTCAACCAGCGCTTCAACTTGCTTCATGTCGATGCGATTGTAGAGCGCCTTAAAGGTGTTGACCTTGTGACCGAGCAACGGCTGTTCAATAGCATCCCAGTTCAGTTCGCTGTTCAGGAAGGCTTCAACGCGTTCAGAAAGCGTCGGCAGTACCGGTTTCAGATACGTCATCAGCACGCGGAACAGGTTGATGCCCATCGAGCAAATGGCCTGCAGGTCCGCGTCGCGGCCTTCTTGTTTAGCCACCACCCACGGCGCTTGCTCGTCAACATAACGGTTAGCGACGTCGGCCAGCGCCATAATCTCACGGATAGCTTTACCGAATTCACGGCTTTCCCATGCTTCGCCAATCACCGCAGCGGCGTCAGTAAAGGTTTTGTACAATTGCGGATCAGCCAGTTCAGCCGCCAGCACGCCGTCGAAACGCTTATTGATAAAACCAGCGTTACGGGATGCCAGGTTGACTACTTTATTGACGATATCGGCATTGACGCGCTGGACAAAGTCTTCCAGGTTCAGGTCGATGTCATCAATGCGTGAAGAAAGCTTCGCGGTGTAGTAGTAGCGCAGGCTGTCGGCGTCAAAGTGTTTCAGCCAGGTGCTGGCCTTAATAAAGGTGCCGCGCGACTTAGACATCTTCGCGCCGTTCACCGTCACGTAACCGTGAACGAACAGGTTGGTCGGCTTACGGAAGTGGCTGCCTTCCAGCATGGCAGGCCAGAACAGGCTGTGGAAATAGACGATGTCTTTGCCGATAAAGTGGTACAGCTCGGCGTCGGAGTCTTTTTTCCAGTACTCATCAAAACTGGTCGTGTCACCGCGCTTATCGCACAGATTTTTGAAGGAGCCCATATAGCCAATCGGCGCGTCCAGCCAGACGTAGAAATATTTGCCCGGCGCGTTCGGGATTTCGAAACCAAAATACGGCGCGTCGCGGGAAATGTCCCACTGTTGCAGGCCGGATTCAAACCACTCCTGCATTTTGTTCGCCACCTGCTCCTGCAGCGCGCCGCTGCGGGTCCACGCCTGCAGCATTTCGCTGAATGACGGCAGATCAAAGAAAAAGTGCTCGGAGTCACGCATTACCGGCGTCGCGCCGGACACCACGGATTTCGGTTCGATAAGTTCGGTCGGGCTGTAAGTTGCGCCGCAGACTTCGCAGTTATCGCCGTACTGGTCTGCGGATTTACATTTCGGGCAGGTGCCTTTCACAAATCGGTCCGGCAGGAACATGCCTTTTTCCGGATCGTAGAGTTGAGAGATGGTGCGGTTCTTAATAAAACCGTTCTCTTTCAGGCGCGTATAAATCAGCTCGGACAGCTCGCGATTCTCGTCGCTGTGCGTTGAGTGGTAGTTGTCGTAGCTAATATTAAAACCGGCGAAATCGGTCTGGTGCTCCTGGCTCATTTCACCGATCATTTGCTCCGGCGTAATACCAAGCTGCTGCGCTTTCAGCATGATCGGCGTGCCATGAGCGTCATCGGCACAGATGAAGTTAACCTCATGGCCGCGCATTCGCTGGTAACGGACCCAGACATCAGCCTGGATGTGCTCCAGCATATGGCCGAGGTGGATAGAGCCGTTGGCGTACGGCAGCGCGCACGTTACCAGAATTTTCTTCGCGACTTGAGTCATAGTGGGTATTACTTCTTCTGTTGTAAAAAAGGGCTTTGATAGTACCAAAATGGTAATTACTGCGCCAATCGATAAGGGCATTTATCCGTAAATGAATAATTGTTACCGCTGGAGTAAACTACAAAGTTACAATCGTACTTTTCAGAACTACAAAAGGAGTCGGGATGAACGAACAATCCCAGGCCAAATCACCAGATACCCTGCGAGCGATGGTCGCCGGGACGCTGGCGAATTTTCAGCACCCAACCCTGAAGCATAACCTCACCACGCTTAAGGCGTTGCACCACGTCGCCTGGATGGATGATACGCTGCACGTTGAGCTGGTCATGCCGTTCGTCTGGAACAGCGCGTTTGAGGTCTTAAAAGAGCAATGCAGCGCCGATCTGTTACGTATTACAGGCGCAAAAGCGATCGACTGGAAACTGTCGTACAACATTGCGACGCTGAAACGCGTCAAAAATCAGCCTGGCATTAATGGCGTGAAAAACATCATTGCCGTGAGCTCCGGTAAAGGCGGGGTGGGTAAATCGTCCACGGCGGTAAACCTGGCGCTGGCGTTAGCGGCTGAAGGCGCAAAGGTCGGGGTTCTCGATGCCGATATTTACGGTCCGTCGATCCCAACCATGCTTGGCGCAGAAGATCAGCGCCCGACATCGCCAGACGGTACGCATATGGCGCCGATTATGTCTCACGGCCTGGCGACCAACTCGATCGGCTATCTAGTGACTGACGATAACGCGATGGTATGGCGCGGCCCAATGGCCAGTAAGGCGCTGATGCAGATGTTACAGGAGACGCTGTGGCCGGATCTGGATTATCTGGTACTGGATATGCCGCCGGGAACCGGGGATATTCAGCTAACGCTGGCGCAGAACATTCCTGTTACCGGCGCGGTGGTGGTGACTACGCCGCAGGATATCGCGCTAATCGACGCCAAAAAAGGTATCGTGATGTTCGAGAAGGTGGAAGTGCCGGTGCTCGGCATTGTGGAAAATATGAGTATGCATATTTGTAGCAACTGCGGCCATCACGAACCGATCTTCGGCACGGGCGGCGCGCAGAAGCTGGCGGAAAAATACCATACTCAGCTTCTGGGTCAGATGCCGCTGCATATTAGTCTGCGCGAAGATCTCGATCGTGGTACGCCGACGGTGGTTAGCCGTCCGGAGAGCGAGTTTACCGCGATCTATCGCGAACTGGCCGATCGCGTTGCGGCACAGCTTTACTGGCAGGGTGAAGTGATTCCGGGTGAAATCGCCTTCCGCGCGGTGTAATCCTCCTGACGTATTCCAAAGAGAATATGACATTCACTGCATTAATATATATTGATGTAGTGAATGTATTAATAAAATAATAGCCCCCGCATTGTTAATTCCTGCTTAAACAGACAGGTGTTTATCTGAAATAATCGGCAAAAACATTATTTGAATTGATCATACCTATCCTACTGATTTATTTTTTCAATTGGTTTTAAGGTATCGATACGTTCATACTGCACATCAGGACGGCCTGCATACTGTTTGACGTTCACCAGAGGAACAATTACTCACTATGAAAAAATATTTGCTGATGGGAATTATAGTTTCGGCTTATGGGATAAGCGTACCTGTTTTTGCCTCCGACACCGCAACATTAACCATCAGTGGAAAAGTGACCGCGCCAACGTGCAGTACAGAAGTGGTAAACGCACAGTTGCAGCAGCGTTGCGGCAACACTATCCACGTTTCAACTCTGCAAACACCCGCCGCTACGCCGATGAGAGGTGTGACAACGCAGCTATACACGGTGCCTGGTGATAGCACCCGACAGATTGTTGTTAATCATTACGACTAATTCTTATTAATTCCGCAGGCCCATATCATTTATATCAATGATATGGGCTTTTTTATTTGTTGTATTTATATTTAAGGGCAGTAAATTTCGGAAATTAATAAGTTTACAAAATAATGATAAGCAATGATTATTTGTTGCAATTATATTGCAATCTGTAAATTGTTTTAAATCAACAAAACATCGTGTTTACATTGCGATAACCTCCTGTCTATGAGAATTTTCTTTGCAAGGGTTAATAACTCTTAACAAATAGAAATTACTTCATTAAGGAAGAGATTATGAAACGTTCACTTATTGCTGCTTCTGTATTGTCTGCTGTATTTATGAGCGCTGGGGTTTTTGCTGCTGATGAGTATGATTCAGGCGTTCTGAATATTAACGGAAAGGTGGTTGGTACTACCTGTCAATTTTTGGGTACGAACACCGCTGAAATTAGACTGAATGAAATTGGTGCGGATAAAATAATTAATTTAACCCCGGGTCAGATTTATGACGCAGTAACTAATCAAACTCAGATGCCGTTGAAAATAAAATGTCAACAGGGTGTAGCGCCGCGTATTACCTTCTCTTCAACGCAATTTGACAGCCACGATATCACATTTAATAACGGGTCTGCCAAAGGTGTCGGTTTTGCGGTTTACTACGGAAGTACGGATAATCAGATTGATCCAGAGACGGGGGTGAC
Source organism: Salmonella sp. 2020_1459 (assembly GCF_043847915.1). Lineage (NCBI taxonomy): Bacteria > Pseudomonadati > Pseudomonadota > Gammaproteobacteria > Enterobacterales > Enterobacteriaceae > Salmonella > Salmonella sp. 2020_1459. Next base: position 90,843 of record NZ_JBCMFA010000007.1, read on the forward strand.
ACTAGCTCCAAATAGCAGCGGTGAATACGACCTGACTTTTTTAGCACGCTATGCGCGTTTAGACGGTGATGTTGCTTCTGGTGATGTTAGCTCAACACTGACTTTAACGGTTGTTACTGACTAATTTATTCAACCGGCGGCGTTCGTCGCCGGTTTTTTATAAGCAAGGCCGTGTAAATATGAAAATATTATCTGCAGTATTATTATCTGCCATAATTTTGCCTGCGCATGCTGGTATTGTTATTTATGGTACGCGTGTGATTTACCCGGCAGAGAAGAAAGAAGTCGTTGTACAATTGGTGAATCAGGGCGAGCAAGCTTCGCTGGTACAGTCCTGGATTGATGACGGTAACACTTCATTACCGCCAGAAAAAATTCAGGTGCCATTTATGCTGACGCCGCCAGTGGCGCGCGTTGCCGCTGAGTCTGGTCAGCAGATCAAAATCAAGAAAATGCCTAATAGCTTACCGGACAACAAAGAAAGTCTGTTTTATCTGAATGTGCTTGATATTCCACCAAACAGCCAGGAAAACGCCGGTAAAAATGTGCTTAAATTCGCAATGCAGAATCGAATAAAATTAATATGGCGCCCCAGTCGAATTGCCGCCGTAACCAAAGACAGTTTTCAGCGGATTGGTTTATTTCGCAGTAATAAAACTGTCATCATGAAAAATGATACTGCAAACTGGATTACCGTGACGGATGTAAAAGCAGGAAATACTAAGATTAATGATCAAACTATCATGCTGCCACCGCTATCGACGCAAAATATTAACATGAAATATGCGTCAACAAGCCAGTATGAAGTAACAATTATTGATGATAATGGTAACTATATTAGTAGCAAAATCAATGTAAAATAAACAGGAGTTCATCATGCTAAGGATGACGCCCATCGCTTCGCTTGTTTTATTGACTCTGTTTACCTGGCAAACGCAGGCTATCGCGACGGAAACGTTTGATACCCATTTTATGGTGGGGGGAATGAGAGATCAAAAAATAACAAATTTCCATCTGGATGAGAATAAGCCAATTCCGGGACAGTACGAACTGGATATTTATGTCAACAATCAATGGCGAGGTAAATACGATATCATTGTTGCCGATGAACCCGGTAGCACGTGTATTTCAACTGAGTTGTTGAAAAATATTGGAGTGATAAGCGATGGTCTGCAACCGCAGGGAGCAACGGATTGTATTGCGTTAAAAGATGTCGTGAGAAGCGGTGGCTATACTTTTAATATTGGCGTTTTTCGGCTGGATTTGAGCGTTCCCCAGGCCTATGTAAATGAGGTCGAGGCGGGTTATGTATTGCCTGAAAACTGGGATCGCGGCATCAATGCATTTTATACTTCTTACTATGCCAGCCAGTATTACAGTGACTATAAGAATTCTGGCAGTAGTGAAAGTACTTACGTTCGGTTCAATAGCGGTTTCAATCTGTTGGGCTGGCAAGCGCATGCGGATACCACATTTAATAAAACCGATGGCAGCAGCGGTGAGTGGAAAAGCAACACATTGTATCTGGAGCGCGGTATCGCTGAGCTCCTCGGCACATTACGCGCCGGGGATCAGTATACCTCGTCAGAGATTTTTGATTCTGTGAGATTTACCGGCGTTCGCCTGTTTCGCGATATGCAAATGTTGCCAAACTCGAAACAGAATTTTACGCCGTTGGTGCAGGGGATTGCACAGACTAACGCTTTGGTAACCATCGAACAGAACGGATTCGTTGTTTATCAGAAAGAGGTTCCTCCTGGCCCCTTTTCCATTGCGGATCTGCAACTCGCGGGCGGTGGCGCGGATCTTGATGTCACCGTGCGTGAGGCGGATGGTTCGATAAATACCTGGCTGGTGCCTTACGCTTCCGTACCGAACATGTTGCAGCCTGGCGTCTCTAAGTATGATTTTTCCGCCGGCCGTAGTCATATTGAAGGCGCCGATAATCAGGCCGATTTTACACAAATCAGTTATCAGTATGGCCTTAATAACCTGTTGACGCTTTATGGCGGTACGATGCTATCGAACCATTATAATGCGTTTACCCTCGGCACGGGGTGGAATACCCGGATTGGCGCCATTTCGCTTGACGCTACGCGAGCGCACAGTAAACAGGATAATGGCGATGTATTTGATGGTCAGAGTTATCAGATTGCTTATAATAAATACCTGACCCAAACATTAACTCGGTTTGGTCTGGCTGCGTATCGGTATTCATCACAGGATTACCGCACATTTAACGATCATGTCTGGGCCAATAATAAAAATAACTATCGTCGCGATAAGAATGATGTATACGATATTGCTGATTATTATCAAAACGATTTTGGGCGTAAAAATACGTTTTCAGCTAATGTGAGCCAATCCTTGCCAGAAGGATGGGGCGCAGTATCACTGAGTGCATTATGGCGTGATTACTGGGGTCGTAGCGGCACCAGTAAAGATTATCAAATAAGCTATTCCAATACGTTCCAGAAAATTAATTATACGTTATCCGCCAGTCAGACTTACGACGAGGATCATAATGAAGATAAACGTTTTAACCTGTTTATTTCAATTCCCTTTGACTGGGGGGACGGTATTACTACCCCGCGGCGTCATCTGAATGTGTCGAACTCGACGACCTTTGATGATGATGGATTTACCTCAAACAATATTGGTTTAACCGGTACGGCAGGCAGTCGCGATCAATTTAATTACGGCGTGAATGTTAGTCATCAGCGACACGATAGTGAGACCACTGCGGGGACGAATTTAACCTGGAATACGCCCGTTGCAACGCTTAATGGTAGTTACAGCCAGTCGTCCAATTATACTCAGACCGGCGGAAGTATTTCCGGTGGGGTTGTAGCCTGGAGTGGCGGGTTGAATTTATCCAGCCGGCTTTCAGATACCTTTGCGATTATGCAGGCTCCGGGACTTGAAGGAGCCTACGTTAACGGCCAAAAATATCGGACCACCAATAAAAAAGGAACGGTGGTTTATGACAACCTTACGCCATATCGCGAAAACCATCTTATGCTTGATGTGTCGCAAAGTAGCAGTGAAACGGAATTACGCGGTAACCGTAAAGTTGCCGCCCCGTACCGAGGGGCCGTCGTGCTAGTGAATTTTGATACCGACCAGCGTAAACCATGGTTTATTAAAGCGCAGCGTCCTGATGGCTCGCCTCTTATTTTTGGTTATGATGTAGTAGATCATCATGGTCATAATGTGGGCATTGTTGGACAAGGTAGTCAGCTATTTATTCGAACGAATGATATTCCGCCCGAAGTCAGTGTACCAGTAGATAAAGAGCAGGGGCTTTCATGTTCAATCACCTTTGGTAAAACGGTTGATGAAAGTAAAGTTTATATTTGTCGGTAGTGGTGAGGTGGTGAAATGAAACTCTTTCTTTTTATCGTGATGTTATTGATTTTACCTGAAACATACGCAGCCTGTACGGGAGAAATTACTTATCAGGATAATTTAATTATTCGTGAGGATTTTACGATTAACCCTAATCAGTCCGCAACTTATAGCCATAATTTTAACGATACAACTTGTTCAGGGACTTATAAGATAACGCGTATGGATCCTTCCGATATCATCGTGGGATTATACAATGATACAGTAAAACTGAAGTTAAAAATCGCCTGGGCAGATAATAATACTCTCACAATGCCGTTTACAACGGGCTATACGGTAACGGTTGAACCCGCTTCCTCTGGGGCGAATGTAAATATTTCTGCCGGTAGTGGGAACAGTGTCCTAATCAACGGGGTGGTATCAATAACAAGCGCTTCTTCTGCAACTCAGTTTACGGCCAGTTTGCGGTTTTTAGGGTGCCTGCTAGCAGGAAGAGGCTGGAATGCCTGTGCCGCAGATTATAATAGTTATCTTAGAGGTGCAGGGTTATATTCATTTGATCTGTTTGTGTCCTACGATCGCAAGCAGACAACCTGCAAACCTGAAGATCTGACGATCACGCTACCGAATATTGCGCTTTCTGAATTATATAACACAGGCAAGGTCAGCAACAAAAATGCCGCGGATAATATTCGACTCCAGTGTGATAATCTTTTTGGTAATGCTAAACAAACATCGCGTAAAATGACGGTTTATCTCTCCAGCAGTGATTTAATACCAGATAGCTATTCTGTGTTGCGTGGTGCTGTGAATAATGGCGTCGGATTTATACTGGAGAGCGGTGGAAAAACGGTGAATATTTCAAATACAGCAGAGCAAGGTAATGCTTCAACGTTATGGAAAGTGGATCAAGTAGGCACGCCGCTCAACAGTGATATGATAACAATCCCTATTATCGCCAGTTATTATGTTTATGACCGAGACAATATAAAGCCAGGCGATCTAAAAGCGACTGCGCTGATCTATGTGAAATACGATTAATGTATATGAAAAACATTTAAAATATATGGCGCGATAGGTGAATGAACTTCCGGTCACTTACAATAATAAGTGACCGGGATGACAATTTTTCTGCAATAAATTTTAATGTGGTATGCGGTAGTTTCAAAAGGGCGAGATCCAGAGCGAATCGGGTAGTGAAGGCAGTCAACAAAAAGGCAGTTTGAAGGGGATAGAGTGATTAAGGGCTAATAAAAAAGTAACATGGGGCTGTATTTCCCCCTCTGGATGAGGGGGCTTTTTTTATCGATGATAAAAAATCTCGCCATCATAGGCTTTGATAATTTTTCCATCGGTATCGTTAATCAGTACATACGCGCCGCCCATATAGGTCCAGTGAGTACCGGCATCTGGCGCGGGCAGATTACGTAATTTCCACTGTTTAATATTATACTCATCGGTGCGGTACATTTGCGGAACGGTATCGCCGGGCTTGAAGTGGGTGAAGTCGGCGATAAAGCTTTTTAACTCATATTGATCAATGCCCGTTGTCGCGGGGGCGGCCCATGCAAAACTGGTTGCAAGCAACAGCGCGCAAGGCAGCAACTTACTTTTCATACTTTTACCCTCCACATATGCGGGTCAGTTAACATCGTGTGTATCATTTCTGCTGGTGGCGTATCTGACAAGCGCTATTTTGTTATCTCACGCCCCTTTTCGTAAAAAGTGTAAACGAAAGCGTCGTGCAGCAACATATCCGCCAGCAAGTTTGCCAGAACCGAATAGGTTTTGAGAACTATCTGATAACGCTGAAATTATCGTCCGCGGCTGGCTGTAAATTTACATTGTCTGGCGCAGACAGTATGCTTAATAGCGAAACCCCGCTTAACACGGTGGGGCTTGACGACTCGGGGTGCCCTTCTTTGTGAAGGCTGAGAAATACCCGTACCACCTGATCTGGATAATGCCAGCGTAGGGAAGTCTGACACTGCTCGTGTCCCTTCTTCACGCGGGCAGGAGCTGAACTATGCAGCCTGACCTGCACTGCCGCACGCTTGCGGCGCATACGTTAAAACACTTTCGCGCGCTCTCCCCGCTTACGCACTGTATGACGAATGACGTCGTACAAACGTTTACCGCCAATACGCTGCTGGCGCTGGGCGCTTCACCCGCCATGGTGATTGATCCCGTCGAGGCCAGACCGTTTGCCGCCATCGCCAACGCCTTGCTGATTAATGTCGGAACATTAACTGCCTCACGCGCTGACGCGATGCGTGCGGCGGTAGAAAGCGCTTATGATGCCAAAACGCCGTGGACGCTTGATCCTGTCGCGGTGGGCGCACTGGAATTTCGTCGGCGATTTTGCCTGGATCTCTTGTCCCTGCGCCCGGCGGCAATACGCGGCAACGCCTCGGAAATCCTGGCGTTATCCGGCATGGCGCTGGGCGGACGCGGCGTAGATACCACCGAGGCGGCGTTGGCCGCACTGCCTGCGGCGCAGGCGCTGGCGCGTCAGATAGACTGCATCGTTGTGGTTACCGGAGAGATAGATTACGTTACTAATGGTCAGCGCACGCTGAGCATTCCCGGCGGCGATCCGTTAATGACTCGCATTGTAGGCACTGGCTGCGCGTTGTCGGCGGTCGTCGCCGCCAGTTGCGCGTTACCGGGCGCCGCGCTGGACAATGTCGCGTCGGCCTGCTGCTGGATGAAACTGGCTGGACAGGCCGCGGCAGAGCGTAGCGAAGGACCGGGTAGCTTCATCCCGGCTTTTCTTGATGCGCTCTATCATCTGGATGTGGAGGCGGCCAATGCAACGAATTAACGCGCTGACGATTGCCGGCACCGATCCCAGCGGCGGGGCCGGTATCCAGGCGGATCTCAAGACCTTTTCCGCGCTGGGCGCATATGGCTGTTCGGTCATCACTGCGCTGGTGGCGCAAAATACCTGTGGCGTACAGTCGGTGTACCGGATAGAGCCGGACTTTGTCGCCGCTCAACTTGATTCCGTGTTCAGCGATGTGCGCATTGATACCACGAAAATCGGGATGCTGGCGGAAACCGATATTGTCGAGGCCGTGGCGGAACGGTTACAGCGCCATCATGTACGTAATGTGGTGCTGGATACGGTGATGCTGGCGAAAAGCGGCGATCCGCTGCTCTCGCCCTCTGCGATAGAAACATTACGCGTCCGGCTGTTGCCGCAGGTATCGCTGATTACGCCTAATTTGCCGGAAGCCGCAGCGTTGCTGGATGCGCCCCATGCGCGTACGGAACAGGAGATGCTGGCGCAGGGGCGGGCGTTACTGGCGATGGGGTGTGAAGCGGTATTAATGAAAGGCGGGCATTTAGAGGATGCGCAAAGCCCGGACTGGCTCTTTACCCGTGAGGGCGAGCAACGTTTTAGCGCGCCGCGTGTGAACACCAAAAATACGCATGGGACGGGCTGTACGCTGTCGGCGGCGCTGGCGGCGTTACGGCCCCGGCATCGCAGTTGGGGAGAGACGGTAAACGAGGCGAAGGCATGGCTTTCGGCGGCGCTGGCGCAGGCGGACACGCTGGAAGTGGGGAAGGGCATTGGTCCGGTACATCATTTCCACGCGTGGTGGTAGTATACTGCCTACAAACCCGTCGTCAGGAAAGATAAATGGAACAAGCGCATACCCGGCTCATCGCGCAACTGAATGAACGAATTTCAGCGTCGGATAATACGCCGCTATACATGAAATTCGCCCAGACGGTAAAGGATGCCGTGCGCAGCGGTATTCTTGAGCACGGTAATATTTTGCCTGGCGAACGCGATCTCAGCCAGCTTACCGGCGTCTCGCGCATCACGGTACGAAAAGCGATGCAGGCGCTGGAAGAAGAGGGTGTCGTCACGCGCGCCCGCGGCTACGGTACGCAAATCAATAATATCTTTGAATATTCCCTGAAAGAGGCGCGGGGATTTTCTCAGCAGGTTGTCTTGCGCGGCAAAAAACCGGATACGCTATGGGTTAACAAACGCGTGGTAAGTTGTCCGGATGAGGTCGCGCAGCACCTGGCGATCCCCGCAGGCAGCGACGTCTTTTTACTCAAACGCATTCGTTATGTTGATGAGGACGCGGTATCGATTGAAGAGTCCTGGGTGCCTGCGCATCTGATTCATGATGTCGACGCGATTGGCATTTCGTTGTATGACTATTTTCGTCGCCAGCACATTTACCCTCAGCGTACCCGATCCCGCGTCAGCGCCCGGATGCCGGATGATGAGTTTCAGTCGCATATTCAAATGGATGGTAAAGTGCCGGTGCTGGTGATTAAGCAGGTGGCGCTCGATCAGCAGCAGCGGCCTATTGAATACAGCATCAGTTATTGTCGTAGCGACCTATACGTTTTTGTGTGCGAGGAGTAGCGCCTCGCGCGTGGGCGCGCAGTCGCCGCCGCGATGCCCGACCACCCAGCTCGCCACCGCATTTCCCAGCAGTACGGCATCCGCGAGCGACCAGCCTGACGCCAGTCCTGCCAGCACGCCGCCAGCATGGCTGTCGCCCGCGCCGATGGTATCCACTACGGTTGCCGGAAACGCGGGCACAACGCCGGAAGATTGCGCGCTAAAATACCACGCTCCGTCTTTATCGTGGCGCACCACCAGCGACGCGGAAAAGCGGTTTACCCATGCTTCGCCGAAAGTGCGGGTATCGGTCGCAAGCCCGGCGCGTTCCGCGGCGATGATGGCTTCCTGGCGATTGAGGGATACGATGGGCCGGCAGGCCATAATGCGCGCCATTGCATCGTCTGTAATATCACCGATTCGTGGGCCAAAATCGATAAAAGGCGTTACATCGTCGACGGTTTCCAGCCACTGGATCAGTGGTTCGCCACAGGAAGAGGCCAGTTGATAGCCGGACAGGTAGACAAGACTGCCCCGCGGTGTCCTGAGCTGCGACAGCCAGTCCGCATTCCACTGGTTTTCCACGCCGCTAAAAGACATAAACGTGCGTTCGCCATCCGGTTCGACTAACGCCAGACACCAGCCGTTATCTCCTTCAACCGCGTCAATCACGCTGGATAATCCCTCTTTTGCCAGACGGCGGCGAATCCTCTCCGCCCACACGCCCTGGCCCAGCGGCAGCGCATTGCTGGCGTCAATCCCCAGTCGTTTCAACGCCACGGCAATATTCAGCGCACAGCCGCCGACATTGACGCTCTGTTGTTGCAGTTCAATATCGCCTCCGCGACGCGGCAACGTCCAGGCGTCGGCAATGATATCGATCACTGCCGCGCCGATAACGGTGAGCGGACGCCGGGTATGCAGGGTCGGTAATAATGTCAGCAACCGTGCGCCGTTCATAGTGCCTCCCGCCGTTGACGATAACTCGCCAGCGCAACGGCATAGCGCGCAAAATCCAGCTGATTAACCTCGTCCAGCGTTTGCTTTAACTGGGGGTTAATGGCGCTTACCCCGTGCAACGCGCCGCAAATGGCGGTGGCCATCGCGCCGATAGTGTCGGTATCGCCGCCGAGGTTAGCGCACAGCACGGCACAGCGGTTAGGATCGGTATTCGCCAGTTCCACCATGGCGATAGCGCAGGGAACCGATTCAATGGTGCTGGTTCCCGCGCCGATGATCTGATAGAGCTGTTCGCTGGCAGATTCGACGCCGTCGGCGCGGCGGACAATGTTTAGCGCCAGTTCCAGACGTGCCGATAGCGAGGCGCTAAATGTGGTAATACGCGCTGTCTGCGCCTGATGAGCGACGGCGGGGAGCGAGTCGGCAATACTTTGCCACGCGTCGCCGTTAACCGCTCGCGAGACGGCCCAGGCGACAACCACGGCGCCAGCCACCGCCAGATCGGATTTATGCGTCGGGCTGGAGGCTAACGCTACTTCTGCTATAAAGGCTGTCAGGTTAGTTGGCGGTAACAGGCAGCCCAACGGCGAAACGCGCATGGCCGCGCCGTTAGTCACGCCGTTATTTTCCAGCGCCGCGATGGGTTTGCCGTCGCGAATCGCATTCAGCGCAATTTTTGACGTCGGGCCGAGTACATTTTTATTGAACGCATCAAAGCGTTCCGCCCAGGCGAGGATGTTACGTCCAATAATCTCGGGATCAATGCTGCCTTCGCATTCGAGTAGCGCGTCGGCCAGGCAGAGCGCCATTGCGGTATCATCCGTAAACTCCGCGCGATTAAAATAGCAGGCGGCATTATTCTCTTTTGGGCCGGGCAGAAAGCGGTCAATCCAGCCGAAATGCGCTTTGACGCGCGTTCTCGGCCACAGCTCAGAGGGCATTCCCATCGCATCCCCTAACGCTTGCCCGTAAAGAGCACCGAGAATACGTTCTGCTTTCATTTTACTTCCCCTTGTGTCAACGCAATATCGCGATCGTCAATAGCAGTGATCTCTTTGTCCGATTCGCGAAAGAAAATCATAAACAGTAGCGCGATGACGGCAATCATCACTGCGCCAAACGTCCACATGCCCGCCCAGTTGAATGTCAGACCGTTAACCGGTTGCGGATAAGCAAACATTTTTTCCATCATCACACCGCCGAGACGATAGCCCAGCAGGCTGCCGAATCCCTGACAGCAGAGGGTGATAAGCCCTTGCGCAGCGGTACGCATATGAACCGGCGCTTTTTTATCGACATAAATGTAGGCGGTGACGTAGTAGAAATCGTAACTTACGCCGTGCAGCAAAATACCGAGGAACAGCAGGGCGTAAGTGAAGTACGTTTCCGCGCCGCCATAGACAAAAAAGCCGTAGCGGATCGCAGCGGTAACAAGACCAAGTAATAATACCTTTTTAATACCAAAGCGCTTAGTGAAAAAGGGCAGCGCCAGCATAAAGAAGATTTCAGAGAACTGGCCGAGCGTCATCCAGCCGGTGGCGTTCTTCATTCCCACTTCCGTCAGATAGCCGTTAGCGAAGATGTAGTAGAAGGCCAGCGGCATCGCAAACAGGAAGGAACAGAAGAAGAAAACGAGAAAGTTTTTATCGCGCAGCAGGACCAGCGCATCCAGCCCCAGCATCACTTTAATATCCATCTTGCCGGTGCTTTTTGGCGGCGTGTCTGGCAGACAGAACGCAAAGACGCCCAGCAACGCTGAACTTGCGGCGGTTATGAGCAGTGGAATGTTGGTGGGGGAAATATCGTTATAGCCTAACATTTGCGGCAGGAATCCACAGGCGAGGCCGGAGGCAATCCACCCAATGGTTCCCATAACGCGAATGCGTGGAAAATCGCGTTCAACGTCCGGTACGTTAGCGAAGGCAATGCTGTTTGTCAGCGCGATGGTCGGCATATAGGTCAATGAATAGGCCAGAAGCAGCGGAAAGAATCCGACAAAGGTGGTTTGCTGCGCCGCTAAATACATCAGCACGGCGCCTGCAAACATCAGTACCGCCAGGACTTTTTGCGCCGAGAAAAAACGGTCGGTAACGGAGCCGATCAGAATCGGCGACAGGATCGCCGCAATGGCGGTACAGGCATAAGACCAGCCTATTTCACCGGCGGAAAACCCGCTTTTATTTAGCCATAGCCACAGGGGGACGAACCAGGCGCCCCAGATAAACCACTCCACGAACATCATGAACGACAGTTTAAAGGTCGTTTTCATTTTTGAATCCTTCATGACAGGTAAGGTACGCCATGACAATACCATTTAATAATACCTTTTAAATACCATTGAGCGTTAATTTTGACCGATCTAACACTTTTTCGGACGTGAATCGAGTCAGCAGATAGCGCCGAAAAAATGCGCTAAAGTTGGCAAAAATGGTCGGTCAGTACCAGGCTTATTGCGACCCGCAATCTGCGGGGCAGGACTATTCACCTTCCGATACCCTATCGGAACTTACGGGAGCATAGCTATGACTGATATTGCGCAGTTGCTTGGCAAAGACGCCGACAGCCTTTTACAGCATCGTTGTATGACCATTCCTTCCGATCAGCTTTATCTACCCGGCAAGGATTATGTTGACCGGGTGATGATTGACAATAATCGTCCACCAGCCGTTCTGCGTAATATGCAGACGCTCTATAATACTGGACGCCTGGCGGGAACAGGATACCTTTCGATACTGCCCGTCGATCAGGGGGTGGAGCACTCCGCCGGCGCCTCTTTTGCGGCTAACCCGCGCTACTTTGACCCAAAAAACATTGTTGAATTGGCGATTGAGGCCGGCTGTAACTGCGTGGCCTCTACCTACGGCGTACTGGCCTCGGTTTCACGGCGCTATGCGCACCGTATTCCGTTTTTGGTCAAACTGAATCACAACGAAACATTGAGCTATCCGACAGAGTACGATCAGACCCTGTACGCCAGCGTTGAGCAGGCGTTCAATATGGGTGCCGTGGCGGTAGGCGCGACGATCTATTTCGGTTCGGAACAGTCTCGTCGCCAGATTGAAGAGATCTCCGCCGCTTTTGAGCGTGCGCATGAGCTGGGTATGGTGACCGTATTGTGGGCTTACCTGCGTAATTCTTCCTTTAAAAAAGACGGCGTTGATTACCATGTATCCGCTGACCTGACGGGGCAAGCCAACCATCTGGCCGCTACGATTGGCGCGGATATTGTGAAACAGAAAATGGCCGAGAATAATGGCGGTTATAAAGCGGTCAACTTCGGCTATACCGACGATCGCGTGTACAGCAAACTGACCAGCGATAACCCGATTGATTTGGTACGTTACCAGTTGGCGAACTGCTATATGGGACGCGCCGGGCTTATCAACTCCGGCGGCGCGGACGGCGGCGACACTGACCTCGGCGACGCGGTTCGTACCGCGGTGATCAACAAACGAGCCGGTGGAATGGGGCTAATTCTGGGACGTAAAGCCTTTAAGAAATCGATGGCTGATGGCGTGAAGTTGATTAACGCCGTACAGGATGTCTATCTGGATAGCAAAGTCACCATCGCCTGAGTTCAACGAAGAAAAGCCGGATGTGAACGCATCCGGCCAGCGACAGGTGTTATTAACGTAGCAACGGGCAGTCCGGCGGCAGCCGACAGCGTAATGCGCCAGGCAGCACCTCAATATGAAATTCTTGTCCGCTGAGTGGTTCGCCATCCAGATTGAACGTGATTTCATGCGGCGCATGAATATCAAACCACGCTGAGGCGCCGTCAATAATATTCGGATTGTCATCTGACTGCGTGAGCGTGGAAAACAGCGCCGGCAACAGCTCTTCGCCGGTAAAAATCCGTAGCTGTAACAGTCCGTCGTTAATCAGCGCGGTGGGACATAATTGCTGCCCGCCGCCGGCCTGACGACCGTTGCCGATGCCGATCACCAGCGCATCTCCCTGCCAGTGAAAGTTTTCGCCACGTATTTCGCAGCGGTCAGGGGTCAGCGTATCCATTCTCATCAGACCGTGAATAAGATAGGAGACGCCGCCCAATGCGGCTTTAAGTTTTTCCGGCGTTTCGGTGGTAATGCGGGTGCCAAAACCGCCCGTCGCCATATTGATAAAACAGGTTTTATCATTGACCCTGGCCATATCAATTTCCATCGCGTTTCCGGCAATCGCCAGTTTCAGCGCTTTGTCCAGCGCTTCAGGAATACCGGCGCTGGTGGCAAAATCGTTGGCAGTGCCGAGCGGCAAAAGGCCCAGTGCAGGGGCTACGCCGTCGCGGATCTGGATGAGCGCGGTCGACACTTCATTAATGGTACCGTCTCCGCCGCCGGCAATCACCGTTTCAACGCCCAGTTTACGGGCTTCATCAACGTAACGCTGCGCGTCGCCTTTTTCCCAGGTTACCCGAACGTGAATCTGTATACCTTCGTCGCGAAGTAGAGTAATGGCCTCACGTAGCGGCTGGTTATCAGCGCTTTTGCCATTGAGGATCAGTAAGCTGGCGGGAAAGTTAGCCATCCGTTATGCCTTAATAGGTTGAACAACAATCTCCAGAAAGTGTATAGCAGAAATGAAAAAGCGAGGTCAGAACAGGATGAAAATTGAAATGTTGCGCACTTATTGCTTTACCGTTTTTCTTCCTGCTGTACGCAGCGGTAAGTGAAGCATGGTTTAAGGCAAATGGCGACAAGAGAGATGCCGGTATGCGCATTGAGTAGCGCTTGTGAGAGTGCAAGGAAATCACAAGGGGTAGTCAGACGCTTTCCGATATAGCGCCTTTGATAACGAAACGGAGAATTAACAAGACGAACATACGTCAGTTATCAGTATTAATTTCAAACACCATAATATCAGATAAAAACCTGATATTTATTACCAAACATACTTTTTAATAGCATAAAATCGAAATGTTCTTTAGACTCTTTAGCAGAAACACGGCGCACTATTAGAAGCACGCTACTATATATCAAATAAAACCTATTTAGATGATGGCTTAGCGCGGTGTCCTATAGTCGTACCGTTGCCTGATGTATCGCTTTTCTCATAAACATAAACAGGCATGTGCATGAAGAGGTTTATATGAATGTCACTTCAGGCGTGAATGCGCAAACGCCATTGCTCCCTCCTTCTGAACGGGGTAATGACGAAAAACCGGTAGCTGAAATCGTTGATTTTAACGCTTATGGCAATAAACCCAGATGTTTAATGTGCCTGGGAACCACGGCATTGTTTACAGGTGTTTTCAGTGGGGTATGCTCAGGGGCTGTCGCCAGTGTCAGTAGTGGTACTGCATATACTACCGCCCTGACGGTTTTAGGCGCATCGTTTGGCATGGGGGGAATTGGTATGATGGGAATATGCGCCGGACTATACCTTAGCGCAAATGGCATCAGAACCCGGCCAGCCTGGCCATAAATGAGCAAACACAGCAAGTCATAGGGAAAAGACGAATTCCGACGATGACACGGGGTGTTAAGCGTCCAGACCAGAGGCTTATGACTTATATAGGAACGCTTTAGATAGAGTATGGGGTGTTATGTATTCAAGAGCCGATCGCTTATTAAGACAGTTTTCACTAAAATTAAATACCGATTCAATTGTCTTTGACGAAAACAGATTATGCTCATTTATTATAGATAACCGTTACCGTATCTTACTAACAAGCACTAACAGCGAGTATATAATGATATACGGTTTTTGTGGAAGACCTCCGGATAATAATAATCTTGCTTTTGAATTTCTCAATGCTAATTTATGGTTTGCAGAGAATAATGGACCACATTTGTGTTATGATAATAACTCACAATCATTATTACTGGCTCTCAACTTCTCACTCAATGAAAGTTCTGTAGAGAAACTTGAATGTGAAATTGAGGTAGTTATTAGATCAATGGAGAATCTGTATCACATTTTACAGGATAAAGGAATAACTCTGGATACCGATTATACGTGACGGTGGGAAGGGAATTTGGTGATCTGGTGGCAATAGAGGATAATCAACCCCAGCAAAACTTACATGGCCTGATGAAGGTGGACTGAGCGTAGGTGCGATGGTTTGAGTATTACTTTGACATGAAATCAAACCTCTAATCCGGGAAAACATTATTTTAATCCTTGTAAAAGCGGCATTAAAACGTGCCATAACTTTACACGCTTAAATTATCAGTTTTTAACCTTAATTTAATAACATGGAAACTTTTTGTGTAAGTCCGCACAAAGCAGTTCTTGATTTAATTCACTGATTTTAAACGTAAACGTCAGAATGCTAAGTCCTGAGTCTGACCGGATGCGGGGAGGATTGTGACTTGCTGGCTGGCAATGAATAGGGGAGGTCTCTAAACCTAAGCGCCCATTTGCGCTTTGGTTAGTGTGGTCAATTTTGGGATATGGCGGGAAGTACCACTTTTTTATTGATTATACGCAAAAAATAAGCCTGCGTAAGGGAGATTACGCAGGCCAAGGAGGTGGTTCCTGGTACAGCTAGCATTTATGGGTTATGTTTTTCAGCGCGTTGAATAATACCCGCATTGAGCGAAGCGGTATGTGATCAATTTCTAAGAATCTTCCCGCCATGAAAAAATAACCGCAATTAACTACTTAGCATGGGGGTTACGCGTTGATTCGCCTGAGAAATTACGCATCAATAGTGCGTAATCCAGCGTAACGTCCTGCGGGACGGGCATCCAGACGGTATAGCCATCGCCAGGCGCCACCGGCATAGCGTCGCCTTTGGCGTTCTCCATCTGTTCCAGGGTGAAATTGATATTTCCCTGCGGTGTCATCAGCTCCAGACTATCGCCAACGGAGAATTTATTCTTCACCGCCACGGCCGCCAGTTGGCCTTTACGCTCGCCGGTGAACTCGCCGACAAATTGCTGGCGTTCGGAAACGGAGTACCCGTACTCGTAATTCTGGTAATCGTCGTGCGTATGGCGACGCAGGAAACCTTCGGTATAGCCGCGATGAGCCAGACCTTCCAGCGTTTCCAGCAGCGTAGGGTCGAAGGGTTTACCCGCGGCGGCGTCGTCGATGGCCTTACGGTAGACCTGCGCGGTACGGGCGCAGTAATAAAAGGATTTGGTGCGGCCTTCGATTTTCAGCGAGTGGACGCCCATTTTCGTCAGGCGCTCCACGTGGGCGATAGCGCGCAAATCTTTTGAGTTCATGATATAGGTGCCATGCTCGTCTTCGAACGCGGTCATGTATTCGCCCGGTCTTTGGGCCTCTTCTATCATAAAAACTTTATCCGTCGGCGCGCCGATACCAAGCGTCGGCTCAACGTTCTGTACCGGAATCGGTTCGTGCTTATGCACGATGTTGCCGACAACGTCTTCTTTTCCTTCCTGCACGTTATATTCCCAACGGCAGGCATTGGTGCAGGTGCCCTGATTCGGATCGCGTTTATTGATGTAGCCGGAAAGCAGGCAGCGGCCGGAATAGGCCATGCATAGCGCGCCGTGGACGAAAATTTCTATTTCCATATCCGGCACCTGCTGGCGAATTTCCTCAATCTCTTCCAGTGACAGCTCGCGGGAGAGAATCACACGGGTCAGCCCCATCTGCTGCCAGAATTTTACCGTCGCCCAGTTTACGGCATTAGCCTGTACCGACAGGTGAATCGGCATTGCCGGGAAGTGCTCGCGTACCAGCATAATCAACCCTGGATCGGACATGATCAGCGCATCCGGGCCCATCTCGACGACGGGTTTCAGGTCACGGATAAAGGTTTTGAGCTTGGCGTTATGCGGGGCGATGTTCACCACCACGTAGAATTTTTTTCCGAGCGCGTGGGCTTCGTTGATGCCAAGCTGCAAATTTTCGTGATTGAATTCGTTATTACGCACGCGTAAAGAGTAGCGTGGTTGGCCCGCATAGACGGCATCGGCACCGTAAGCGAAAGCGTAACGCATATTTTTCAGCGTTCCCGCCGGCGAAAGAAGTTCTGGTTTAAACATCATTTTCTCGTTCTGATGACAGGTCAGATCCGCCTCACCTGATGAGGCGGCTTGAGGAGAGTCCTCACTTTAAGGGCGGGCATTGTACGCTTACGGACAGGCCGAGTAAATATTGCGAGAGTATATTGGCGCTAATAGAACACCGGATGTTAATGGAGAGCCAATGATGAAAATGAGCCGCACGGCCATCGCGTTGAGTCTGCTGGGAATGGTCGCGCATCCCGTTTGTGCCGCTCCGTCGTTTGAAGAGACGGCAAGACAGGTGATTATCGCTTTTCAGCAGCGAGACAACGCGAAAATTAATGCCCTGATTGATAAAAAAGTTGGGATGTATGTGCTGTACCGAATTGGGGCTGGGCATGATTATGAGTGGATGAAAAGTTTTGATATTAATAAGCCGATACCCGGTTTTAACTACCTGTTGGGGCAGGTAGGTTGGTTTTCAGAGCATATTCCTGTGGATAAGGAATTTGATCACCACACGGAGGCTGAGTACGTTTGTGAAAAGGGATGGGATCACGCCGGTTTTTTTGTCAGCTATACCGGTACTAATAATGCGCTGCTGACGTTTAGCATGGTGAATGGAGCGGATAGTGGGGATCAGGCGTCGGATACCCGTATAGCAAACGCCAGGCGGCTTGAGCTGCAATCAGAGCGAGTGGTGGCAGTGCCGAAAAAATGGGGTGATGGTTTGATTTTTCATCTGAGCGAACTTCATGGCTTGGGCAAAGGGTGGAGTTTAACGCTGCTGGATTTGGTCACGGAAGATTGTAGTGCGTGAGGCATATATGTTTAATCAGGGTAAATAGCTGCTTATTTATATCTTTCTGCTATCAGGATGTTATGACACTGCCCCCAATATTCAGGATTTAAATAAAGCATTTCTTGAATATTAAACTAATTCACTAAAAATAAACTTGAAATTACCTCGGCAACATGCATTAAAGAAAATACTAAAGGTCATTTGACTTATTATAGCGTCAGTGATTACGTCTTTAACTAATTTGGCCACGTTATGTATCCACTATGGGGAATCTTTATATATTCCGAAAAAAAACACAATGATATTCTTAATGCAGATAAGAGAGTAATCTTAGGGGGTGCAGGTTTGTAAACCAGGGTATGGCGGTAGCGTTATTTTTTAACGAGATATCATCAGATGTAGAATTAACGATCGCAGACGATACTCAGTACTAAGAGGAAATCAGGTTGAAGTTGAACAGAAAATGATAATTACGTATTGATAAGATGGAATCCATTGAATCTACTTATTAGTAGATTTTATTATGAAAATATATTTTTCTTGATATTTTTTACGCATTGCGCAATAGCAAATCCTTGCCGCCTTGATGCAACTTGAGTGATTTTGTGTATAGTGTGGCAATGCTGAATACTGAATTGATACCTTCTACATATTAAATCAGGGGTTAGTGGTATGGGCGATTTTATAAAGTATCTATTTATTTTTTCTTGCTTATGGAGCGCAAATACTTTTGCGATTACTCAAACTCAATGGGATGGTAACTTTAGAGTCGAGGAACTTGGCGAGCAGTTAAATGATGGGAGTCAGGTTTTTTTACAATATAATTTAAAGATAGATAGTAAAAATAATCGTGCTTCTTTATCCATGACAACCTGGCATGCGGGGATAACATGCATTGGTGACTACTCTTTAAAAATCAATTCTGATGTTTTGGCATTATACTATAACGGCGACGAGGAAAATGCATGTCCATATCCATCACCGCAATTTGAGATAAGCAATAAAGGAAAAGCATATTATATAAAAGGAAAAATGTTTTCATATTCTCAGCCTGGTAAGTGGTTGCCACTCAAACGTATCACACTAAAATAATTCTATATTTCATAAATTATGATAATGAAGTTGATGATGGTATTAAATATTAATTGGATATGTCGTGAACATATTTTTGTTATATGTTTTCAATGTGTATGACAAGAAAATTTGCATGAAAACATTATATGAGACGGCTTGAAAAATGAATGAAGTCCACATAAAAGCAAGGTCATTCTGAAACGAATTTGTCAAATTTACTGAATTGTATATCAATAATTCCTGACTATCGACAATAATGTTAAATCGAGTACAAACTCACGGATTCTCTTTTGCTGATGATTTGTGCGGTAATTGGTAGGGCGGAAGGTTAGGGGAATATATGAACAAAACAATATTGTCTTTTGTTCTGTGCTTTTTTGTGAATTTTTCTCTTGCAGATATGCGTATTCTAAAGATAAATAAATCACACTATATAGATGCTGCTAACAGTGAGCGTGGTGATGCTACTTTATGTAGTAAATGGACGTTAAATTCCAGACAGATAGAAAAAATATTTTTGTTAAGTGATAAATATAAGGAAATGAGTGATACCATGACTGGATTTTGGCTCTGGTTTCCTTGTGAAATAACGGGTGAGTTGATTTATAATAAGAAAAAGTGGCATTTTTCTATTAATGCTGCTGCCACGGCAGAATGGTCCGATGGTAAGGAAACGATATACTGGGGGTGTTCCAGGGAAAAATGTGATGACATGTTTATACTTCCATATCCAGGCCGGAGTTATATAGGTGGTGGTGGCAAATTGATTTGGTGACGAAGTAGATCTTCATCCTGGTTTTAGCCTTTTAAAATGAATTAAATTTAACCTTCAGCATCATGACGAGAGTATGAAATTATATTTTTGTACACACCGGGATAAAGAATAAAATAACCAGGAGTCGTATATTTATCACGTTAAATACAACTTTTTAAATACAAGTCAGTGCTGGATTTTACAGATCAATGTTGCGTTATTACTAAATTCATAAATTAATGTTTGAGTTATGGTTGTTATGATCTTTCCCTGATAGATCAGTGCTTTCAGGCAGAGGTGGCATTACCACCAACAAAAATAATGTTCATTTTTATGGGCGTAGGGGATTCACCCTTATTTAAAGATTACAAAGAGATATATTTCTCATTGAATGTTAAATAACATGTGACTCATATTGTCAGTGATGTTCCGGATGAGCTAATTTCTTTTACATTTGAATGGAAGGGTTAAAAAACTATGTGTGACGGTATCTTTTCGTTCAGAGAAACATAGCGGAAAGAAAGAACCGGAAATGTTGGGTGAGATATTATATAAGTTCAGCGGATTTAACAGCAGAAAAATTTGCTAATGCGATGAGAAGTCATTGGGATGTGGAAAATAAATTGCACTGGCGTTTGGATGTGGCGATGGACAGAGAGTACCTCGCGTCAGTCCTTGCGGGGGGCGGGGTTTCGTAATCTTGCCCTGTAAGGAGGGGGTTGTGTCCGGGCAGGATATTGATGAAAACTACAGATTAGTCTCGAATGATGCCTGTCCTGAAGGAATGCCCTCACTTTCGTTTTTTTTAGTGATGAAAGAGTGGGGCAAACAGTTAAAAAAATTTTTGGTGTGGATATTCCAGTCCATCCAGATGTGAAAAAATAAGGGCGCTACATGAGCAGATATAATGAGATATCTCAGTATTTTAATAGTGATAACTCTGCAAGTATGGATGTGGAACGATATACTCATATTACAGAAAGAACTATTTCCACTGACCTTAAAATAATAGGTAAGTATGGTGAGGAAGAAATATTATCCTCTTTCAATCTATTTTTCCTTAATAATTCAAGGACTTTTCTTTACCTTTACGCTTGGAATGTCTATTTTAAAAATAAAATAAAAAATAATTTACTATGTGCTTCTGTTGCATTTGATGCGATGGGATTGTTTTGTGGCTATTTTGAACAACCAGATAAAGTATTTGTTTCTGATGAACTGCTATATAATCAGGGAATTCCCTTACTTCTTCAGATTGCTACCAATAAAATTGATGTTGCCCGTCGCTTCTATCCTCTTTTTATTAAAGGATTAAAGAACTTTGAAGCAGAACGAGCGAGAAATCTATTGCCTCAAAAGACCATTGTTCTGGCAATTGAAATGCTAGCCAGTGAACATAAGCAGACGGTTGACTGGCAGTCGCATGGTATTCCGGTTGAGCGTTTCTATTATGATTTTGTGAAAGAAGCTCTTTACTCACAGGATGAAGCGGTACTAAAAGAGTGGTTGGCTGAGCTTTGTGACTGCCATCTGAAATGGTCTGCGCGTACAGAGACTACAGAAAATGAATATGCTCTTAACGGTTATGAAATAGAGCCACAGGAACTTTTGCTCTGGCCTTTTGAATATCAGGCAGTGAAAAAATTTCGTGCAGCACATGGTCTTACCACGCCAGAAATTGATCATCCATTATTAAAGACACCATTAGCCATAGAACATCAGGCTGATTTCAGTAAATGGGATGCGCCAGAGTGGTTCTGTCCACTGGTTGACAGGTTGATATCAGCAAATACTGAACTGGCTTTTACCAGAGAACTCTTTAAATAATAAGAGATGAGACAGGATGATGCGTATTACGAAAGTTAAGGCCGACTATGAATAGTTATAGATTAACTTTTTCTTTAAGTTTACTGCGTTCGGCCATATTGTTTGGCATTATTTTAACAAGTGTTGGTTGTAATAATCAAAAGAGTAAAGAATTGGTTCTCCCTGTTGATTCCACGCAGTTTTCGCAATTGGCTTGTTATTATAAGGATATTAATTCCGATGATAATGTAATGGAGTTAAAATTACCAAGTGAATATAAAGAGAAAACTAACTTATTTAATCAACAGGAAATTAAGGTGCCGGTAAAAGGTGAGAATTTTATTTCTCCGTATATTGGTGATGGTGTCCGTTATTATGAATTAGGGTACTTTGGACATGATGGTAATATTTACAAATTGATAATTTATAATAAAATTGGAGAGTCTGATACGTCATTGCTTAATGTGCAAATAAATAGTTACGATGCAAAAGGAAACCTGGTGGATGCTTTATTGCTTAGTAGCTTTTTTGCTTATGAAGATATCGTGCGTTTTTCTGATTTTGTCATCCGTCAGGATTACACAATAAGCATTGATAGTTATGTTATATATAGGTGGTATGAAGACAGCAAAGATGGTCATCTTGTAACTATAAAGTTTAAAGATCAGGCGCCTCAGATTTATATAAAGGAACAATATCAAATGGAAAATGGTCGGTTCAAATTGATATCCAGAAATGCAGTATCACAGGGTGAAAAAAAGAAGCGAGCGTTAAATATACCATGCTTACGACATTAATAATTGTAATGGAGGTGTTAATGTCATATGGATATCAGGAAAGAATGAGGAACGTTATGAGAATTATAAATAGATTGTTAATTTCAACTGATCTCAGGTTAATCATAAAATTTCAGTTTCCGCGCCAGATTTATTCAACGCGCAGATAGTGCCCGTCGGCGCGGACATTTGCGCCAAAACCGCAGTCCACAAACGTATCGGTGCTGGCATCAATGGTTTCAGAAGAAAAAGCCAGCGAAATGTCGCAGTGAATATCATCGCCTTCCCGAAGCGCCACGATGGTTTTATCGTTTTTCAGCGTTACCGTTGCGGAGAACTCGCCGATATTGGGGCCGAAGTAGATCCCCATTAAACCGAACCAGTAACCCTGAAAATTAACCTGATAGCGCGATGGGGTGGGTAATGCCTTCACGCTAAGCACGTTCCAGGAGGCGCGCCCGGCATAGCGCCAGTATTCACCCACTGCGGAAACCGGTGGCGGCAGGGCCGATAGCTTATCTTTGATCAGTTTCAGGTTGTAGATCGACTTGCTATCATTCGGCCTTAGCGTCAGCCAGGCGCGGGCTTTACGCCACTCGCCTTCGCGTATCCAGGTCAGCGCCACGTTGTTGTAGGCCGTCGCGATGGCGCTGTCGTCAAGGGCGCAGCTTTCGCTCCATGCGGCCTGCTGTTCAAAAGCGTCGCGCGCTTTGGCATATTTTTGGGTCTTGTAAAGCTGTTCGCCCTGGCTGGCCAAAACTGGAATTTTTGCGCAGTCGGCCTCGATCTGCTGCTCCGTAATTTCAGCCCTGGCGGTGGCGCAGAGTAGAAGCAGGGCGCAAAGAAATAGAGATTTTCTTTGGATTATCACCACCTTACACCATTGAGTTTACCTGTCCCGGCAGCTCTGAATTCGGGATGCGGACGGTATACCACGCGAAACGGAAGCGTTTCCAGAAAGAATCGAAATGCAGGTGGTCCAGGCAGTCCATAACGATTTCATTATCCGGGTAAAGCGTGAAGGCAAAATGCGCCCAGCGTGCGCTTAGCCTCATATTAAACAGCGTTCGATCGTGTTTATTACCGTGCAGGCGCGATAGGGTCACCATAGCATGTAGCGTGCCTTTGTTGGCCTCTTGTTGCACCAGTTCCAAATGCTTATGCGCCAGCGTAATATCCTTCACTTCAAAAATATTCAGCAGGAACAAGCCCCAGGCCTCTTTATGCCCGAACTGATGCGCCAGCCAGAGATTATCGAGCAGTTCTTTTTCATAAGCGGAACGTTTTTCGGTATCAGGTTCTTGTTTACTCAGACGCTGGTTGCAGACGCCGATGCTGAAATGAATATTTTGCAGGTCATTTTCATAGTCGGTATAGCCTCCGTTATCTATTAATTTGTACGGGGTGCTCTCGCGCAGCGCTAACTGCCGGTGCAAAATCTCCGCCGCGCGCTGAAAATACCCTAACGCGATGGCAGGATCGTAAGGTAGTAGGCCGTTGTTCTCTTTATTATTGTGTTCAAGGCCCAGCAGGTTTAGCGCGGCGGGTATATTTCTTTGTGCGCCCAGCTCTGCCAGCGGCACGAAATGTTCCGGGAGCCCGAACCAGTTGAAATTTTTAATCGCCGCCCGCCAGTTATGGTTATATTGAATGTCGGCGACGCTATCGAGCCAGGCGAGGCCTTGCGCCTCATCCTTTTCGAAACCCAATAACCCGGCGTACTGAAAGTAGCCACGACGGATTTTCGGCACTGCGAATTCCGTTTGCTGCGCATTCTGACAGAGAAAATTATACATCCACCAGGTGTCAGGAAAATCGCGCAGGGCGAACTTTATCGTGTCATCAAAGAAGTAATTGTTGAACTTAACTTTTTCCACGATCGAACGCTGAAGGGTTCGCCAGAGCGCGTCATTATCGTCCAGATCGCTATAGCAGACCCGCAGCCACTTCAGCGCGTTGTGGCGAGATTCCTGGATATGCGCTCGCAGGCTAATCTCTTCGGCTTTGGCGATAATACGTTCCTGTTCTGCCGGGGAGTCAACCTCTTTGATGCGCAGATCGCGGTGATCGTCCCACCAGATCAATAGCTCCAGATGTTCACGTTCTGCGGCAGAAAGGTGATCGCATACGCTTGATTCCAGAAATTCGCGGATTTCCTCGTGAGACCCTCCCCAGCGCGGCATACGAAACGGGATATATTCATCCAGCACGTAAAATGCCGTCGGGAAAATAGCCAGGCAGACGGCGAGCCAGTATTTTTGCCCGGCATCGTCATTGCACTCCGGCAGCACGGACGGGCGCGGCAAATTTGGGCAAACCGCGTCGGCAAACGACAGCCCGGAATGGGCCATCAGCGCATCCACCTCCTGCGGTGAATGGCGATGATATTCAGCCAGATCTTCCATTAATGGCTGCCCGGCAACATCCGCGCCCTCGAGGAACTCAACCAGCCAGGCGGGCTGGCCGAAGACTTTTGAGTTGGTGCTGGTCAGGGCCGCCGCCATCCACTGGCGCGGTTCACAGTCGATAGCATTGAGCACGGCGATGACCATCCGTTCGTTGCAGGCGGCGGCGCAGATCCACATCGCTCGGGTGGTTTCTCTCGCCCAGCCATAGCTGCGGTAAAGCCACGCACGGTGATTCCAGTATTGCGCCTCGGCAAGCCAGGCGTGAGTGGAGCGGGGACGAGCGCGCTGCCAGTTTTTGATCAGCGCTAATCCTTGCGGCCCAGCCTCAACCAGCGTGTCCATATCGTAAAAAGGGTTGTCCATTTGATTCCAGGCGAAGAAATAGCGCTTTTCCGCTTCGCGGCTGGTAAAGCTCTCCGTCAGCGCCTGGTTGTAGCGTTCGTCCAGTTCGTCATAGCGTTCTTCGCGCAGCAGGCCGGGAATATCGGCGATATGCCATTCGCGTTGCCCGTCATTGAGGGGATTTTTGTGGTTGCACATCTCAAACATAGCGTTGAGCAGACGATCATCCTGTTCCATAAAGCGTCCTTTAAATCGGCTCGAAAATTTTGAATTCATTCCACGGCAGTTGTCGCCAGCGGCTGACCGGGTCTTGCAAATAATGGGTGGCTTCCTGTAAATCCCGTCCGGCAAGCGCTGTTGGCGTGTCACGTAGCGTGAGCCATACCCGGCGGGCACGAACGTAGGCGGTGGCGTAATCCTCCCAGGAATCAAAACAGTCCTGAGCGCGCTGGGCGTTGAGCAATAACACCAGCCAGGCCAGATGTACGTCACACCAGCCGAGCCCGGCGATACAGCGGGTCAGAAAGGCGGTACGCATACAGTCGAAGGCCAGCGCGTCGCGGACCTGGCCCTGGGCCGCCAGATGATGATAAAACGTGCGCGGCGAGCTGCCGATGCCCGCAGGCCAGCGGCGTAAGATATCCTCAACCTTGTGGCGTAACGCCGCGCCGTCGAGGTTTTCGCTCAAGCCCAGCTCTTTTTTTACCTGCTGCGCCAGATAGCGGCGTTTGTCATCGTCAAGTTTGAAGACCAGCTCAACGCCTTTGATCGGTAGCCCGTTGCGCCGGGCGAGGATATCAGCTAGCGCCAGCGCCCATTGCCGCCGTCGGGTATCGCGACGCAGATCCTTCAGACGATCTTTTTCTTTCTCCTCGGCGATACGGGCCGCAATCAGCGGTTTGTTTTTTTTGTAGTTGCGCCAGCTAAAAAATAGGGCGGCAATAATAAGAACAATCCAGAACATTATTGCACCTCCTTGATGACAGGAAGGTAACGCGTGGTTTGTAGCGTCAGGCTTTCAATTTCGAAAGGTTCGCTACTGGTGTTTTCCCCGGCAAGCGTAGGATGCCATTCATGCTGCGGAAACAGCATTTCCGCAGCCGTCGCCACGTTAGGATCAACAACCTGAAGGTAGCGCAGCGCCTCCGGGGCGCTGTGCAGCAGCAGCCACTGTAAAGCCACCGGAGGCGTAGGGAAGTGCTCCATTAAATGAAAATTGTCATGCAGCACATTGAGCAGAAAATTGAGGTCATGAATATGCGTAATAAATTTCCAACCTGAATATTCCGGCGTCGATTCATAAACTATTCCCATCCCTTCGCAATCAGCGTGGCGCTCAGGAAGTGGTTGCAGATGGCGTAACAGAGATAAAACATCGTTAGCATATTTCTTAATAGGATAGCGATTTTGCTTACCTTTAATCTGATCAATGCTCAGGCCGTTATTACCAACCACCAGGCTTATTGTGACGTGGGGAATATTATTGCCGTCGCGCAGGCTGAACAGGCGAAGTTTCTGTTGTTCAATTTGCCGGGCGTAGTAATCGCCGTAGCCGCCGGAAAGCGCGCCTTTATTATCAAAATCTCCGACGCAGTGTTGCATATGCCAGGATTCATACGCCATCTCACTGCGCAGGCCGGGGTTTGTTGCATCAAGCTCAACCAGTACACCGTTATTCACCGCCATCACCGGTTTTAGCGCCTCGCTGTTGGAGGGATACCAACCTTGTTCACGCAGGCGCTGCATTTTTTGATGCTCCGCTTCGCGCATTGCCAGCACGGTAAAGCAGTTGATACGCTGTAGTTTAGTTTCCAGCCGCGTTCCTTCCTGACGCGAAAGAAATTCCACTAAATCTCTTTCCATTGCCACGAGTTGCGGGTGCTGAACGTTAAGGTAGTAAAAGCGCTCATCGCCACCCAGCTTTGGCGCCAGCCAGGCGGGGATTTCTGCATCAGCGCTAAAATAAACGGCATAATCGGCGACGGAGCGCACAGGGTAAACATGAGGAAAGTCACCAATAATCCAACGATAAAAATGGTTGCTTAACCAGCGCTGGATATTTTCGCTGTCGCCGCGTTGTTGGCTCCGGGAAAAAATAGATGATTTTACATTTGGCGCATTTATTATATTGCGTGGTTTATAGCGGTGAGATGACGTTTCTGTCATAAAAATCCATGTATAATTAAGCTGGTATTATGTTTATGTATTTTTAGATTCACTTAATGAATTAATGCGCAATAAGTTTAAAAAACTACTCACAGTATATCGGTAAACTAAAAAGAGCGGCCAAATAATTTATTGTCCCCGATCGCGTTCGTTGTGGTTTTCGGGATACCGCTCGGCCAAAGGAAAGAGGACAGTGTGTTAATTCCGCCAGAATAGCGTTGGCGGAAAATATCGTCTTACGACCTTGTTATTGTTATGCCAATAATCATTATACCAGGCGACACGCATCCGCTTCCCAGCGATATCCCACCCCGTAGACCGCGCGTATAAATGACTGTTCGGCATCCAGCGATTCCAGTTTACGGCGCAGGTTTTTAATGTGGCTGTCGATAGTACGATCGGTCACCACACGGTAGTCGTCGTAGAGGTGGTTTAACAACTGCTCGCGGGAAAAAACTTTACCCGGTTCAAGCGATAAGGTTTTTAGCAGGCGGAATTCAGCGGGGGTTAAATCCAGCGCTTTACCACACCAGGAGGCCTGAAAGCGGCTTTCATCAATCATTAACGGGCTTTCGGCATCCTGCTGCTGGAGTTCACGCTGCGGTTTACAGCGGCGCAAAATGGTTTTCACGCGGGCCACGACTTCGCGCGGGCTGTAAGGCTTACAGATATAATCATCGGCGCCGATTTCCAGCCCAAGTAGTCGGTCGATCTCTTCGATTTTGGCTGTGACCATCACAATGGGGATGTCGGAAAAACGGCGAATCTCCCGGCATAGCGTCAGACCATCGGTACCCGGCAGCATCAGATCCAGCAGAATCAGATCCGGCGGCGTTTGACGCACATACGGCAGTACCTTGTCGCCATGATTGATGAGCGTGGGGGCGTAACTCGCCGCGCGTAAGTAGTCAATAAGCAGCTGACCCAGCTTGGGTTCATCTTCAACAATCAAAATGCGCGGCGTGTTTTCATCAATGGGTAATTCAGTCATACTTCTCTCTGTAAATCGCGATCCAGCGGTAACTCTACTGTAATGCTAACCCCGCCAAAAGGCGAATGAGCGGCGTGAAGATGACCGTTATGCGCGTGTACAATATTGACGCATATTGCCAGCCCCAGTCCAGAACCGCCGCTGGCGCGGTTACGGGACACTTCCGTGCGGTAAAAACGGTCAAAAAGCTTTTGTAACTGTTCATCGCTGACGCCCGGTGCAGAATCGGCAAAGGTCAGGAATAATGATTTGTCGCGTTGTTCGGCGGAAATATGCAGGCCGCCGCCGCTGTCGGTGTAGCGCAGACTGTTTTCCAGTAGATTATTAAACAGTTGCATCAGGCGATCCGGGTCGCCGAAGACGGTCATGCTATCCGGCAACGCGTAATGTAGCGTTAGCCCCCGGCTGGTAAAGCGCTCTCTGAACGCGCCGCCAGCGACTTCCAACAGGGGGACAAGATCGACGGTCGTTTTTTGGTAAGCCAGCGCGCCCTCGTCAGACAACGACAGCTGATGCAGGTCGTCAACCAGTTTGGTAAGCGTACCGACTTCCGCCTGTAGCGAGGTAACCGATTCTGGCGTGAACTGGCGAACGCCATCCTGAATGGCTTCCAGTTCGCCGCGCAATACCGCCAGCGGCGTGCGCAGTTCGTGGGAAATATCCGCCATAAAGTCGCGGCGCATCTGCTGGTTTTTTTCCAGCGTGCTGGCAAGCTGGTTAAAGTCTTGCGCCAGTTTTCCCAGCTCATCGGCGCTGGTTGGGGTCACGCGCGTGGTAAAATCCCCCGCCGCCAGTCTGTGCGTACCCTCGACCAACCGTTTGACCGGGGCGAGCAGGCCACGCGCCAGCAAAAACGTCGCCAGCGCGGCCAGCAACGTTGATAACGCCACGATCATCCAACTGGCGCGCCGCTGCTGCTTATCAAAATTAATATCAGTGTTGCGCGTCAGCCGCTCGACAGGAGAGGCGATAACCGCGCCGACTTCGGCGCCATTGACCAGAATGGGCCGACGAGTACCGTCATGCGGCACCGGACCGCGTGGGCCGACCAGCACCCGGCCATTTTGATCGACGACCCAGAACTGGGTGCGCCAACCGTGCGGCGGTATACCGGGGCCGGGTTTATCCCGGTCGTTGTCATGCTCAAATGAACGCAGAATCTGGAAAACGAAGCGATCATTGTTGCGTAAAAAACGCCAGTTGCCGTGTTGCTGGTACTGGTCGCCCAGCGCATCGCCCAGCATTTGTAGCCGCTGCTCGTTGCCGTGTTTGATATAGTCAATAAATCCGCGTTCAAAACTGACGCGCACGGCCCAATGCATACTGATCAGCAGCACGATGCAGGTGGCGAAAATCGCCAGAAACAGCTTGCCGGTGATTCCGGGCCGCCAGACTTTCATTACAGGCTCCTTTTACGCCGTGAAATGACCATGTTTTGCTGTGTATCGTTCGGCACGCGGGCAAAAATTATCGCCGGTAGCGCGATAATAACCGCCATACATAACCAGGTGTACATAAAGACGTGATGTGTGGCGCTACTGTCTATCCCGATATGCTGTTGGCCAAACATACCCAGCAGCATTCCGGCAATAGTGACGCCGATACTCATCGAGAGCTGCATAATCATCGATAATAAGCTATTGCCGCTGCTGGCCAGCGTATCGGGAAGGTCTTTTAGCGTTAAGGTATTCATGGAAGAAAAGCGTGCCGAGTTCACCATTCCCTGCAAAAGCAGTACCAGCGGCAGGAGATAATACCAGCCGAGCAGCGCGACCGACATAAACAACAGGCTAACCAATGCCAGTCCGAGCGTAGTCGCCACCAGAACCCGACGATAGCCAAAACGGTTAACTATCTGCACCACAATCCGCTTCATTCCCATGCTGCCCAGCACCATGGGGATCATCATCAAACCGGCATGAAACGGTGAAAAACCAAGACCAATTTGCAAAAAGACCGGCGTCATAAACGGCAGCATACCGCTGCCGATACGCCCGGCAAAACTGCCCAGCAACCCCAGTGAAAACGTGGGCGTGCGGAACAATCGCAGGCTGAATAACGCGCCTGAGTTTTTTTTGGCATGGAAGAGATAGAGCAGAATGGCTGCCGCGCCGCCCGCAGCAAGTCCGGCTAATGTCCAGGGCGAAATCCCCATGCTTTTACTACCGTCCAGCGCCAGCGTGAGTACCGCCATGCCGATAGCTAACAGCAGGAACCCCGGCAGATCAAAGCGCCGGGTCTCTATGGTGTAGTTTGGCATCAGCATAAAGGTTGCCATAGCGCCGACAATTCCCACCGGGATATTGATCAGAAAGATCCAGTGCCATGAAGCATATTCCACCAGCACCCCGCCCAGCGCGGGGCCGAGTAACGGCCCGATCTGTCCCGGTAGGGTGACGAAGGTCATCGCCGCCATATATTGCGCGCGCGGCACGATTTTCATGACCGTCAGGCGTCCGACCGGCACCATCATCGCGCCGCCTACGCCTTGTAAAACTCGCGCTAATACCAGTTGATTAAGCGTACCGGAGAGGGCGCAAAACAGCGAACCCAGCGTGAACAGCACGATGGCGGCAAAGAAAATATTACGCACGCCGATTTTGTCTGCCAGCCAGCCGCTGGCGGGGAGCATCACGGCGACGGTAAGAACATATGACACCACTACCATGTGCATATGCAGCGGGCTTTCCCCCAGGCTTTTCGCCATGGAGGGCAGCGCAGTGTTGACGATGGTGGTATCCAGCGACTGCATAAAAAAGCCGAATGCCACAATCCAGAGTTGCCAGCGGGTGTTGTCAGGAAGTTCTGTCATATCTCTACTACCGGTTTGCTATTTTTACGCGAAAAACGCAGCCGCAGACGGTCGAAAAAGAGATACACCACCGGCGTGGTATAGAGCGTCAGGAGCTGACTCATGACCAAACCGCCGACAATGGTTATCCCCAGCGGCTGCCGTAATTCCGAACCGTCTCCGCCAGATAACACCAATGGCAGTGCGCCGAACAGAGCCGCCAGCGTGGTCATCATTATTGGACGGAAGCGTAACAAGCAGGCCTGGAAAATGGCTTGTTCCGGCGTCAGGCCGCCGCTTCGTTGCGCTTCAAGCGCAAAATCGACCATCATAATGGCGTTTTTCTTCACAATGCCAATTAATAGCATGATCCCTATCAGGGCGATTAGGCTGAAAGGGGCATTGAAGAGCTCCAGCGCCAGAAGCGCCCCAACGCCCGCCGATGGTAGAGTAGAGAGAATGGTCAGTGGATGGACGTAGCTTTCGTACAGTATCCCCAGCACAATGTAGACGGTAGCGATCGCCGCCACTATCAAAATAAGCTGTGAATTCATGGTCTGCTGGAAGACTTGCGCCGTTCCGGAAAAACTGCCGCGTACCGTCGAGGGGACGCCAAGCTGCGTCATGGTGCGATTAATGGCCTCTGTCGCCTGCGATAACGATGTGCCGGTCGGCAGGTTAAAGGCAATCGTGGACGCCGCGGAAAGTCCCTGATGGTTCACCGACAGCGGCGCATTGGCGGGCCGCCATTGGGCGAAATAAGAGAGGGGAATCGCTTTTCCGTCACGGTTGATAACGAACATTTTCTCCAGCGCGCTGATATCCTGGCTATAGCGCGGATCGACTTCCATCACCACTTTATACTGGTTCATCGGCTGATAAATGGTGGAAATTTGCCGCTGGCCGAAAGCATTATTTAACAGACTGTTTGCGGCCTGAACATCAATACCCAGCCGTGACATGGTGTCGCGGTCGTAGATAAGGTTCATCTCCGCGCCGTTATCCTGCTGGTCGGAGTTTACGTCCGCCAGTTGCGGCAGGGCCGAGAGCGCTTTGCGTATTTTCGGCTCCCATTCGCGCAGCGCCGCCAGAGAGTCAGACAGCAACGTATATTGGTAACTGGCGTTAGCCTGCCGCCCGCCGACGCGAATATCCTGTACCGCCATCAGAAACAGCCTGGCGCCAGGTTCTTTTGCCAGTTTGACCCGCAGTCGATCAATGATTTGCTGCGCCGTCTCTTTGCGTTCGCCGCGCGGCTTCAGCGTAATAAACATCATGCCGCTATTC
Organism: Salmonella sp. 2020_1459; assembly: GCF_043847915.1. Classification (NCBI taxonomy): domain Bacteria; kingdom Pseudomonadati; phylum Pseudomonadota; class Gammaproteobacteria; order Enterobacterales; family Enterobacteriaceae; genus Salmonella; species Salmonella sp. 2020_1459. The sequence goes on from NZ_JBCMFA010000007.1 coordinate 122,645, forward strand.
ACCCTCGATCCGCCGGTAAAACCAGTGACATTATTCACCGCCGGATCGTCGCGAATAATTTTCATAAAATCCTGCAGCTTGCCGCGCATGGCCTGGAAAGAGATGCTCTGGTCAGCCTGAATACCGCCCATCAACACGCCGGTATCCTGCTCCGGAAAGAATGTTTTAGGGATGGCGATATAAAGCCAGATGTTCAGCGCAACGGTGCCAAGAAAAACCACCCCGACAAGACGCGTATGGTTAAGCACCCATTTTAACGACGTGCCGTAACCCTGTTGCAAGGCGACCAGCAAACGGCCAACGCCCCGTTTACGCGGTTGGGTGCGCGGTTTGCTTGATTTAAGCATCCAGCCGCACATCATCGGCGTCAGTGTGAGCGAGACCACCAGCGAAATGCCAATCGCCACCGAGAGGGTAACGGCGAATTCCCGTAATAATCGTCCTGGCAGGCCGCCCATTAACAGCAGCGGCAGAAATACCGCCACCAGCGACAGACTCATGGAGATGACCGTAAACCCGACTTCCCGCGTACCCTGTAATGCCGCCTGCAAAGGTTTCATTCCCGCCTCCAGATGGCGGGCGATATTTTCCAGCACCACAATGGCATCATCAACGACAAATCCGGTCGCGATAGTCAGCGCCATCAGCGACAGATTGTTGAGGCTGAAGCCGCACAGATACATGGCGGCGAAGGTGCCGATGAGCGAAACGGGAACGGCGACGGCGGGGATTAGCGTGGCGCGCCCGGAACGCAGGAATAAAAACACCACCAGGATCACCAGCGCAACAGAGATAGCCAGTGTCTCTTCTACCTCTTGCAGCGATGCGCGAATCGTCGGCGAACGATCCTGGGCGATTTGTAAATCGATAGCGGCGGGGATCATTGCCCGCAGTTCCGGCAGTTTTGCCCGGATGCCGTCGACCGTCTGAATAATGTTGGCCTCCGGCAGCTTGCGGATCATCAACAAAATAGCGGGTTTAGCGTTCGTCATCCCGGCGTTACGGACATCCTGCACCGAGTCGGTGACGCTGGCGACGTCGCCCAGGCGTACCGCCGCGCCGTTGTTATAGTGAATAATCAGCGGCTGATATTCGGCGGCGGTTTTCAGTTCGTCGTTGGTCTGGATTTGCCAGCGGTGGACGCTATCTTCAATTGCGCCTTGCGGTCGGCGTACGTTGGCGCTGTCGATCGCTTCGCGGACCTCATCCAGCGAGACGCCCTGGTTAAAGAGCGCCTGCGGGTTTAAGCCTACACGTACTGCGGGCAGGGAGCTGCCGCCGACGTCAACATCGCCGACGCCGTCAATTTGCGCGATGGTTTGCGCCAGTTGGGTAGAGGCGAAATCATACAGTTTGCCCTGTGACCAGCTCTCCGAGGTGAGCGTTAAAATCATAATCGGCGCGTCGGACGGGTTGGCCTTGCGATAAGTCGGGCGGCTGGGCATTCCGCCTGGCAATAAGCTTTGCGCGGCGTTAATGGCGGCCTGCACGTCGCGCGCCGCGCCGTTAATATCACGATCGAAATTAAATTCGAGAATAATGCGCGTACTACCGAGCGAGCTGCTGGAGGTCATTTCATTGACGCCTGCAATGCGTCCCAAAGAGCGTTCCAACGGCGTCGCCACCGACGAAGCCATGGTTTCCGGCGAGGCGCCCGGTAGCGAGGCGCTAACCATAATCACCGGGAAATCGACCTGCGGCAGCGGGGCGACCGGCAGCAGACGAAAGCCCAGAATGCCGCACAGCGTAATGGCGGCGGCAATCAAAATGGTGGCGACCGGGCGGTAGATGAAAAGGGCGAAAAAGCGCATCTACGCCTCCTCTTTATGGCGCGGAAAGCGACTTTTCACGTACAGCGACAGGCGGTCAAACAGGAGATAAATCACCGGTGTGGTAAACAGAGTTAATACCTGGCTGACCAGTAGGCCGCCCACCATCGCGATCCCCAACGGGCGACGTAATTCCGCGCCAACGCCGTTACTCAACATTAATGGCAATGCCCCGAGCAACGCCGCCAGCGTGGTCATCAGAATCGGTCGAAAACGCAGCAGACAGGCCTGGAAGATAGCGTCGCGCGGACTCATCCCCTGTTCGCGTTCAGCGGCGAGGGCGAAGTCAATCATCATGATGGCGTTTTTCTTCACGATGCCGATCAGCAAAATAATGCCGATAATGGCGATAATATCGAGCTCGCTACCAGCGATGATCAGCGCCAGCAGCGCGCCGACGCCCGCCGTAGGCAGCGTTGAGAGAATCGTAATCGGATGGATAAAACTCTCATACAGCACTCCGAGCACGATATACATCGCCACCACGGCGGCGACAATAAGCCAGACGGTGCTGCCCAGCGCCGCCTGGAAGGCGAGCGTACTACCCTGAAACTGCGTTGTAATATCCGCTGGCAGGGCGAGCGTTTTTTCCGTATCGAGAATCGCCTGCACCGCATCGCCGAGCGAATAGCTCTCCGGCACGTTAAACGAAAATGTCGTAACCGGGAACTGATCTAAATGATTGATGGAGAGCGGAGCGAAGCGCTGCTCAATGCGGGCAATCGCGCTGAGCGGTACGGTGCCGCCGTCGCGGCTCGTCAGGCGAATCGTCTCCAGCGCCGCCAGGCCCGGCATGCTGGCGGTATTATGTTCCAGCACGACACGGTACTGGTTCGCCTGGGTATAAATCGTTGAAATCAGGCGTTGTCCGAACGCGTTGTAGAGCGCGTTATCCACATCCGCCATGCTGATACCCAGACGGCTGGCGCTGTCGCGGTCGACATTCACCCAGGCCGCTAATCCCCGATCTTGCCAGTCGCTGCTTACCTCAGAGAGCTGTGGCAACGACTGTAGCGCGTTCTGCAGTTTTGGCACCCAGTGGCTGAGCGCATCGAGCGTCGTGGCCTGCAGGGTAAACTGATACTGCGTGCGGCTGACCTGCGTGTCGATGGTTAAATCCTGCGTCGGCTGGAGATACAGCGCCACGCCGGGAATCGTCGCCACGGCGGTTTGCAGCCGGGAGATCACCTGCTGCACGCGGTCATCACGTGCATCCAGCGGCTTGAGGTTAATTTGCAGGCGCGCGCTATTCAGCGTGGGGTTAGCGCCGTCTACGCCAACAAAAGTCGTCAGGCTTTGCACCGCCGGGTCCTGTAATATCCGCTCCGCCACCTGGCGTTGACGTTGCGCCATACTGGCATACGATGACGATTGCGGCGCCTGCAGCGTCCCCTGGATAATGCCGTTATCCTGTACCGGAAAGAATCCTTTCGGAATGACTATCCACAGCATAACGCTGAGCAGGAGCGTGGCGAATGCCACGCTCAATGTAAGCCACGGATGGTTGAGCACTTTCGCTAATCCGCGTCCGTAGCTGGCGATCACGCGGTCAAACATCCGCTCGCAGGCGCGGGAAAAGCGGTTTTGTTTACGCAGAGACTGCTGGCTGAGCATACGCGCGCACATCATGGGCGTGAGCGTCAAAGAGACGACGGCGGAGATTAAAATCGCTACCGCCAACGTCACCGCAAATTCGCGGAACAGTCGACCAACAATATCGCCCATAAAGAGCAACGGGATCAGCACTGCAATCAGTGAAAAGGTGAGGGAAATAATGGTAAAGCCGATTTCGCCCGCGCCTTTGAGCGCCGCCGCCAGCGGTTTTTCTCCTTTTTCGATGTAGCGCGAGATGTTCTCGATCACCACAATCGCATCGTCCACCACGAAACCCGTGGCGATAGTGAGCGCCATCAGCGTCAGGTTATTAATGGAAAAATCCAAAAATACCATCACCGCAAAGGTGCCGATAAGCGACAGCGGTACGGCGACGCCGGGAATAATTGTGGCGGGAATATTACGTAAAAACAGATAGATAATCATGACGACCAGCGCGATCGCCAGCATCAGTTCAAACTGGGTATCGCGCACGGAAGCGCGAATATTGGTGGTGCGATCGGACAGGACCGTGACCTTCACCGATTTCGGCAGGCTTTCGGTAAGCTGGGGCAGCATCTGGCGAATGCTGTCCGCTGTCGCAATGATATTGGCGCCAGGCTGGCGTTGAACATTCATCACGATAGCCGGCGCTTGATTCGCCCATGCGCCGAGCCAGCTATTTTCCGCCCCCTGTTCGACGGTGGCGACATCGCCCAGCCGTACCGGCGCGCCGTTTTGATACGCGATGATAAGCCTGCGGTATTCGTCGGCAGACTGCATCTGATCGTTAGCAGAAAGCGTCACCGCCCGTTCGGGGCCATCCAGACTGCCTTTCGCCGAGTTGACGTTGGCGCCGGTAATTGCGGTACGGACCGTTTCGCTGGTCAGACCGAGCGCGGCGACAGCCTGAGCATTCAGTTTTACGCGTACCGCAGGGCGCTGCCCGCCGGCAAGCGTCACCAGTCCGACGCCGGAGACCTGCGAGATCTTCTGCGCCACGCGGGTTTCTACCATGTCCTCTACCTGGGTCATCGGCATTGCGTTTGAGGTGACGGCAAGCGTCATAATCGGCGGGTCCGCCGGGTTGACTTTGCTATAAATCGGCGGATTCGGCAGGTCGGAAGGCAATAAATTGGTGGCTGCGTTAATCGCCGCCTGTACTTCCTGCTCGGCAACGTCCAGCGGCAGCGTCAACTGAAACTGTAGCGTCACCACCGACGCGCCGCCGGAACTTTGCGACGACATCTGCTTCAGTCCTGACATCTGGCCGAACTGGCGCTCAAGCGGCGCGGTGACGGCGGAGGTCATGACATCCGGGCTGGCGCCAGGGTAGAGCGTAACAACCTGAATAGTGGGGTAGTCGACCTCCGGCAAAGCGGCGACGGGCAGGAAGCGATAGCCGATAATCCCGGCGAGTAAAATCGCCGCCATCAGCAGAGTGGTGGCCACGGGGCGCAGAATAAACAGACGCGAAGGGCCGCCCGTGCTGCCCGGAGGTAATCCCTGCATCAGGCGCGCGCTCCTTTTTGACCTTCATGGCGGGAAGGGGATTTTTCATCCGCCACGGTGGTTTGCGGCTCAACGACCTCGACTTTTGCGCCTTCCGTCAGCCGATCAATACCATCGGTAACGACGCGATCGCCTGCCGACAAGCCAGCGCTGATCACCACGTTTCGGTTATCCTGAATACCGATTTTTACCCGCTTCTTGCTGACGTTATTTTCGTCGTTCAGCACCCACACAAAGTGGCCCTCATTGCCCATTTGCACCGCCGCGGCAGGCACCACAACGGCATTTTGTTCGGTATCGACCAGCATCCGGGCGTTCACAAATTGATTGGGGAACAGCGTATCGTCCTGATTGGTAAAGCGCGCTTTAATTTTGATCGTTCCCGTTGTGGGATCAATCTGGTTGTCCAGACTGAGCAACACACCTTCGCTCAATTTGTGCGAGTTAGTCCGATCCCAGGCTTCTACGACCAGCGTTTTCCCCGCTTTCTGCGCCTGAACCACGGTCGCGATATCGCTTTCCGGCAGAGTAAAAATGAGATCAATCGGGTGCGTTTGCGTAATGACGACAATACCTGCGGTATCGCTGCTGGAAATCTGGTTGCCGACATCCACCTGTTTCAGACCCACGCGTCCCGAGACCGGGGCCGTGATACGACTCCAGTCGAGCTGTAACTGCGCGCTGGCGACATTAGCTTCATCCGCTTTAATGGTTCCCTGGGTTTCGTTGACCAGCGCCTGTTGCGCATCCAGTTCCTGACGGGAAACCAGATTGGTTTTTGCCAGTTGCTGATAGCGCGCCAGATCACGACGCGCATTCGCCAGCGTAGCGTTATCTTTCGCCAACTGTCCCTGCGCCTGCGCCAGGGCGACCTTAAACTGGCTGGGATCGATTTGCGCCAGCAGATCGCCTGCGTTGACCTGCTGACCTTCCTGAAAGTGCAGGGCGATGAGTTGACCATCCACGCGGCTACGCACCGTAACGGTATTCGCGGCGGTCACGGTACCCAGCCCGCTCAGATAGCGCGGTACGGCCTGCGTGGTCGCGGTCGCGGCCTGTACCGGCGCCAGAGGGCCGTCGCGCATACCGCGGCGACCTGCGGCGGCGGTATGCGGCGCTTGCGCGGCAACGCCCGGCGCGGCGGTCGGGCTTTCGCTACGGCTATGCCAGAACCAGAATGCGGCGGCGGCCACTACAACCCCAATCGCTATTGCCCAGCGGAAAGTATTACTGCCTTTCATCGGTATAAGTTTCTCATCCTGAAACGTTTTGCGGAATGTTGCTCCCTCTATTGTAGTCAGCAGGGAAGGGAGAAAAATGGAGGAATTATGGAACACGGTCGGGATTATTCTGAATGGCGGCCCGCTTTGCGAGGCGCTACGCAACTCTTATCGGTGAAAATCGTTAACGCGCCGGAGTGCGGTAAAGTGGCGGCACGGCAATGAAGGTAAGCCACCGATTTCAGCAGGACGCTGAAACGGGAAAGCCCCTCCCGAGGAAGGGGCCAAAATAAGGAAAGGGTTATGATGAAGGTAGTCATCATACTGGTGATACTCTTAGTGATTAGCCTACCAGCTTACTAAGACACCAGGGGGAGGAGGAATCCTCCCTTACCCTCACTCCTGACGTTAAGCCACATCAAGAATAATGTCAATCCATCAGCGCTGGGCTTGCGAGGCGCTTAGCGGAAAACGACCTCCGCCCAGCGCGCCAGTCCTGCGGTGACGGAGCCGAAATCATCGCCGCCAGCGACGGGTATGCCCGGTAGCTGTTCGGAAAGCGCTTTTTTAATCAATGGCGAACGGGCGCTGCCGCCGGTCAGATAGATTACATCTGGTTTTTCCTGCGCGCTGTCCAGCGCCAGTTGCACCTGTTCCAGAATACGCGCCAGCGGTTGATCCAGCGCCGCTTCCAGTCCTTGCTGGCTGATAGCGACCGCAAGGTCGTCGCTGATAAATGGCAGCCTCGCCGTAACATCCGCCTGGCCGGAAAGGGCGATTTTGCTCTCTTCCGCGCAGCGTACCAGGCGGTAGCTAAGCCGCTGACGCCAGACCTTGAGCAGCAACGCGACCTTGTCTGCTTCACGCGCGTTGCGAACCAAATCGTTCAACAGACGACCATTCGCGCTACTGTAAAAATCGCTTTGCGCCGGGACGTCGTTAATCGCCACGGCGTTCCACCACGGCAGCACCGGTAGGGCGATGCCTTTTTCGGTTTCGCCGCCCATGCCCAGCAAAGGCATCAGATTTTTAAAGGCCAGCGCGATATCCAGATCGTTTCCGCCCACGCGGCAACCGCTGTGCCCCAACAGGCTGTTTTCACGATCGGCGCGCTGACGCCACTGCGGCCCCATCAGCAGCATGGAGCAGTCGGTGGTGCCGCCGCCAATATCCACGACCAGCACACGCTTCTCTTCCCGCAGCGTAGCCTCGTAGTCCAGGCCCGCCGCAACCGGTTCGTACTGGAATACCACCTCCTGAAAACCGGCGCGTTTTGCCGCCCGCTCCAGAATACCCTGCGCCTGGCGGTTCGCGTCATCGCCGCCCAGTCCCTGAAAGTTGATCGGGCGACCGATCACTGCCTGGGTAATGGCCTCCGGCAATTGGCTGTGCGCCGTATGACGAATATGTACCATCATGGCGCAGACTAAATCTTCAAACAGCGCGACCTGCTGCGGTTTCAGGCCGCTGGCGCCTAAAAAGGATTTCGGCGATTTGACAAACCAGACCTCCTGGGGATCGTCAATATAGTGCGCCAGCGACGCCAGACCAAACTGTACGCTTTGCGCACCAACCTCAATATCTTCCTCGCGGTTGTAGCGTATCGCGCGGCGTAGCAGCGCCTGGGTTTCTTCGTCCGTTGCCGGCACATCATGATGGCGATACAGCCACTCGCTCACCGCTTCGCGCGTCGGCGCGCACAGCATAGACGGCAGTAATGCGCTGTTATTCTCCATTGTCAGCAACTGTGGATGCCCGTCGCGCATAATGGCGACCGAGCAGTTTGCCGTACCGTAATCAAATCCGATAAACACCTTAAAATCCCCATGCCAGTGAAGAAGGGGCGTGACTTTAGCGAAATGTCGTCGCGGCGACAACTGGAATATGAAAGCAAGGCGTTACGTGCGATTAGCGTTTATGCTGAAAGGTCAAATAAAGGAGAAAAGTATGTTTACCCTGAGCTGGCAGCCGCCTTACGACTGGTCGTGGATGTTGGGCTTTCTTGCCGCGCGTGCGGTGGACGGCGTGGAAACAGTAGGCGAGGGCTTTTATGCGCGCAGCCTGGTGGTGGGCGAGCATCGCGGACTGGTCAGCGTGAGGCCCCATCTGCCCACCCACACTGTGCAGGTTAGCGTAAGCGCCGGATTACTTCCCGTCGCGCCGGCGTATCTGGCGAAGGTTTCGCGTCTGTTTGATCTTGACTGCCAGCCCGCGCAGGTTGCCGCCGTGCTGGGGCCACTGGGCGAGGACAGACCGGGGCTGCGTTTACCGGGATCGGTTGATACGTTTGAACAAGGCGTGCGGGCGATACTGGGGCAACTGGTGAGTGTCGCGATGGCGGCCAGGTTGACGGCGAAAGTGGCGCGCCGCTATGGCGAGGCGTTGCCGGATGCGCCCGATTATGTCTGTTTTCCCGGTCCAGAAACGCTGGCGTTGGCGGATCCGCTGGCGCTTAAAGCTCTGGGGATGCCGCTGCGGCGCGCCGAAGCGCTGATTCATCTGGCGCAGGCGACGCTGGCGGGAAAACTGGCGCTCGCCGCGCCGTCGGATATTGAGCAGAGCGTTAAAAATTTACAAACGTTTCCGGGAATTGGCCGCTGGACGGCGAACTATTTCGCCCTGCGCGGTTGGCAGGCAAAAGATATCTTTTTACCCGATGATTACTTAATTAAACAGCGCTTCGCCGGGATGACGGCCGCGCAGATCCGTCGCTACGCGGAGCGCTGGAAACCGTGGCGTTCCTACGCGCTACTGCATATCTGGTATACCCACGGCTGGCAACCGTCAATGGATAGCGAAATAGCTGGTATTCAGTAATAAATCCAGCGGTTGCGCTTCGGCGATAGTGTCGCCATAAATCAGATCCACGCCAATACGGGAGAGCGTATCCAGCACCTGTGGGTTTTGTACTGGCCCGGCGAGCGTTTTGATGTCCAGATGCTGGGCGTGTCCCTGGATGATCGAGGTCAGCATTTCATCCATTAAACTTTCATGAACGTTGGCGATAAGGTCGCTATCCAGCAGTAAATAATCGACGATATGCAGGGGCAGTAAATTAAACAGCTGTAAATCGCGCCCGACATGGCTGAGAATCACCTGGCAGCCGCGTTGCCGCAGTTTTCGCAGAGTCGCAGCGGCGGTCTGCGCCTGCTTAACGATAACGTCAGCCGGGATAATCAGGTGTAATAACCGTGGCGGCAGTGGACTATGCTCCAGTTGTTCCAGCAGCTCATCAATAAGGGTCGCGCTGTATAATCCCGCGGCGGACAGCGGCAGCGCAACGCTTAATCCCTTGCTGGCGACGGCGGTCGCCGCATGGTGGAAAAACTCATGGAATACCCGTCGGTCAAGCGCGTGATGCAGCGCGGAGTCGGCTAACCCTGCCCGGAACGCGCGCTCTTCCATCACTTCCCCTTCGCTGGTCCACAGCCTGAGTGAGACCAGCCAAAAGCTGGTGGCCTCCGGCGTACGCGGCGGCGCGACGTTTCTGGCAAGCATCAGCAGGTGGTTATTTTTAATCATATGCCACTGTTCTTCCAGCGGCATCATTCCCTTTGAGGAGGTTAATGCGTGCTGCGGTTCGTACACGGTCAGACGGCCTCGACCGCTATTTTTCGCGGCGTAGCAGGCAATATCGGCCTGAGACACGACCTCTGTGAGCTGGCAGTTATGTTCATTTATCATTGTGATCCCGGCGCTGGCGCCGATCCGATGCAGGCGTCCTTCCCACATAAAGTGATATTCATTAATGGCGTTGATAAGCCGCGTCGCGATAAAGCGCGCGCTGTCACTATTACAATCCGGTAGCAACAGGCCAAACTCATCGCCACCCAGACGGGCCAGGAGATCGCCGGATCGAAGCATACTGAGCATCAGTGACGCGAGTTCGCGCAATAAGGCATCGCCGGCGGCATGTCCCGCGCTGTCGTTAACCGCTTTAAAACGGTCCAGATCGATAAACACCAGCGCATGATGTTGAGGCGATTCCTGTATTGTTTGCAGGCGCTGTTGAAGCTGTTTTTCAAAACTAGCGCGGTTGGCAAGATGGGTGAGGGCGTCATGCGTTGCGCTGTAGCTGAGCTGGCGTAACATTTTTCGTGATTCGGTAACGTCCTGGATAACCAGAACCGAACCAATCTTATCGCCGTCAAGCGTACTGAGCGGCGTGATACTGTAATGAATATCGTAGCTGCCGCCGTTATGACAATGGAGCACTATCTCCTGTTCCATGTCCGATCGCGACCTGTCGGCGCGATAAATATCCTCCAGCAGCGGCCCCTTATCACCTGACGTAATGCGCAGAACCGTTAATAATGGCGCGCCTAAAGCATCCTCTTGCCGCCAGCCGCTCATCTTCTCGGCGATCGGGTTCATAAAGGTGATATTCATCGCGACATCAATACACACCACCGCTTCTCCGATAGAGTCAAGCGTGATGTGCAACCGTTCTTTTTCCTGAAACAGCGCCTCGTTCGCCTGTGTAATACGCTCCATCAACCGCTGGTTTTCCTGCTCGCTTTGCTTGAGATCGTTAATATCTTCGATCTGAGCAATAAAATAGAGAGGTTTATTGTCTTTATGACGAACCAGCGAGACGGCCAGCAGCGCCCAGACGATATCGCCGTTGCGGGTGTAGTAGCGTTTTTCCATGGAATAGCTATTGATGTCGCCGCGCACCAGCATGTTTAGCTGTTCAAGGTCGTTATTCAGGTCTTCCGGCCAGGTCAATTGCTGAAATGTCATCGTGCGTAATTCATCCTGGCTATAGCCAAGAAAATGGCTCAGAGATTTATTGACCTGTAGCCACTGACCCTCCGTACCGACCAGCGCCATACCAATGGCGGAATACTCCATCGCGTTGCGAAAGCGGGATTCGCTCTCGGTGATATGTTTGCGTTCCGTGCGAAACGCGTACATCACCATCGTCATCATATTGGCAGGCAGCAGGATCATTAAAAAAGGCAGCCACGGCATATTGACCATCACGTCGGTTTTCGGCGTGGCGAGTAGCGTGGGGTCATTGGCCAGCATGAGCGAGACCACGATAACGGTAGCTAAAAAAATTAAAAACGCCTCCATTCGCGGCAGGCGCACCGCACTCCACATCAACAGGACGATAACGCACGTAAACGGCCACGGAATATAGCGCATAGCGAGCCAGCTTAGCGCCAGCGTAATGACCAGCGTCAATAGCGTTTCCAGCAACAGATGCGGGTCGCGATGACGCAACAGATAGTGTGGTTTAAACAGTAAACCTAACGGCACCAGCGTCAGCGCGCCGATGGCTTCCGATAATACCCAAATCAGAAACGCTTTCGAGGCGACCGCTTCCGGCGCTATTAGCCAAAATAACAGGCCGCCGAGTAGCGGCGGAATCACGGCGCTGCCGATAGCCAGACGAAACCAGTCATTCAAATTTTGTAAGGGGTTGTAGCTGGGGAGCAGTTTTCGCAGCAGTATCGCGCCAGTGGCCGCCTCGATAATATTTATTGCCGTCCAGCTAAAGTTAAGCGAGGCGGCAGGAAATAAAGTCAGTGAGGCGCCGATGCTGCCGAGCGAGCAGGCGACCGCGATCCCTGGCCACAGACGGCCCGCATGGCGGTAAAACGCGACCATCATAATGGAGGTGGGGAACCACAGCGGCGCGAGTTGGGTGCCGACACGCGATAATACGAGCGAAAAGAGCGTAAAGACAAACGCGACCAGGCCTAAACTGACCAGACGCAATAGCGGGTGGGGGACGGTAACGAAAACATGTTGGGATGGTTTACTCATTACCACTCTATCCGAATCGCCGGTAACGTCGCGGAATACCGGACGCGTCAGTTTACTCTGTGATTATGCTAGTATAAACGCGTAATGATTTATACGCTGGCTGAATATAAATTGTGGCTCCCGGCGTATTCCTCCTCCAGACGGGTCGATAAAACCGCTGCCCGCGTTAAAACTGAACGCTTTTACGTCGCGACGTCGAATGCGCCGCCAACAAATTCACCGTGGCATAGCGCCGGACTGGTATCGCGCTGCTGAAATCCCTATAATTGCCGCGTTTGGCGTTTCGGCGCCCCCCTTCCTTACATCCAGGTTAATCAGGTCGCTAAATTTATGACTGATCAGTCTCATCAGTGCGTCATTATCGGTATCGCTGGCGCATCGGCTTCCGGCAAGAGTCTTATTGCCAGTACCCTTTACCGCGAATTGCGTGAACAAGTGGGTGACGAACATATTGGCGTTATTCCCGAAGACAGTTATTACAAAGATCAAAGCCATCTGTCGATGGAAGAACGCGTAAAAACTAACTATGACCATCCGAATGCGATGGATCACAGCCTGCTATTTCAGCATCTTCAGGCGCTCAAGCGCGGTTCGGCGATTGAATTACCGGTATACAGTTATGTTGAGCATACCCGTATGCAGGAAACGGTTCGCGTAGAACCGAAGAAAGTGATTATTCTTGAAGGTATTCTGTTACTGACCGACGCGCGTTTGCGTGAAGAGATGAACTTCTCTATTTTTGTCGATACGCCGCTGGATATCTGTTTGATGCGCCGTATCAAACGCGATGTGAACGAGCGTGGTCGCTCAATGGATTCGGTGATGGCGCAATATCAGAAAACGGTGCGTCCGATGTTCCTGCAATTTATTGAGCCTTCCAAACAATATGCGGATATTATCGTGCCGCGCGGCGGTAAAAACCGCATCGCTATTGATATTCTGAAAGCGAAAATCAGCCAGTTCTTTGAATAAATCTGGCGAATTGTGTACCGTTCAGTGATAACCTGGTTAGCCCTTGATGTGCTTGATTTAAGGGCTTGATGCGCGAAAGGAGAAAGTGCCATGCGTTTATGCGACCGAGATATTGAAGCCTGGCTGGATGAAGGCCGTTTGTCTATCACCCCGCGACCTCCCGTAGAGCGCATTAACGGCGCGACGGTCGATGTACGTCTTGGCAATAAATTTCGAACCTTCCGTGGCCATACGGCGGCGTTTATCGATCTGAGCGGGCCGAAAGACGAGGTCAGCGCGGCGCTGGATCGCGTGATGAGCGATGAAATCGTTTTGCCGGACGGCGAGGCATTTTATCTGCATCCGGGCGAGTTGGCGCTGGCTGTCACCTTTGAATCCGTTACCCTGCCGCCGGATTTAGTGGGTTGGCTGGATGGTCGTTCCTCGCTGGCGCGTCTGGGGCTGATGGTGCATGTGACGGCGCACCGTATCGATCCCGGCTGGTCGGGCTGCATTGTGCTTGAGTTTTACAACTCCGGGAAGCTGCCGCTGGCGTTGCGTCCGGGTATGCTCATCGGCGCGCTGAGCTTTGAGCCGCTGTCCGGCCCGGCGGCGCGGCCTTATAACCGCCGTCAGGATGCCAAATATCGCGATCAGCAGGGCGCTGTTGCCAGCCGGATTGATAAAGACTGAGCCATTCGGCGCAATACTGCCGGTCCATTGAGGGTAGCATGAGACGATTTCTGACGACGCTGATGATTCTCCTGGTCGTGCTGGTGGCCGGATTCTCTGCGTTGGTATTGTTGGTCAATCCGAATGATTTCCGCGCCTATATGGTGCAGCAGGTTGCCGCGCGTAGTGAATATCAGTTGCAACTGGACGGGCCGCTGCGCTGGCACGTATGGCCGCAACTCAGCATCCTTTCCGGGCGAATGACGCTAACGGCGCGAGGCGCCAGCGAACCGCTGGTGCGGGCTGACAATATGCGCCTGGATGTCGCTTTATGGCCGCTGTTGAGTCATCAGCTTCATGTTAAGCAGGTGATGCTGAAAGGCGGGGTGATTCAACTGACGCCGCAAACGGAAGCGGTACGCAGTGATGATGCGCCGGTCGCGCCGAAAGATAATACCTTGCCGGACGTAGCGGAAGATCGCGGCTGGTCGTTTGATATTCGTAGCCTGCGCGTTGCCGACAGCGTGCTGGTTTTCCAACATGAAAATGATGATCAGGTCACGGTGCGCGATATTCGTCTGAATATGGAACAAGATGCCGAGCATCGCGGCACGTTTGATTTTTCGGGACGCGTGAACCGCGATCAGCGGGATCTTGCTTTATCGTTTAGCGGAACGGTGGATGCTTCCGATTATCCGCATAATTTAACCGCGGGTATTGAGCAACTGCGCTGGCAATTGCAGGGCGCGGATCTACCGGCGCAGGGGATTGAGGGGCAGGGACAATTGCAGGCGCAGTGGCAGGAGGCGCAAAAACGTCTTTCATTTAACCACTTAAATTTAACGGCGAATGACAGTTCTCTGACCGGGCATGTTCAGGTAACGCTGGCGGAGCAGCCGGAATGGCAAATTGACCTCCAGTCCAGCAAGCTTAATCTGGACAACCTGTTGCCGCATCATAGCGCCGTGGCTCAGACGGGCGGCGCGGTGTCGCAGGGGCAAAATACGCTCCCCCTGACCAGGCCAGTTATCGCGTCGCGTGTTGGTGCGCCGCCTTATCAGGGGCTGCAAAGCTTTACGGCGGAGATTGCTTTACAGGCGGATTCAGTTCGCTGGCGGGGAATGGACTTTACCCAGGTTTCGACGAAGATGTCTAATCAGGCCGGATTGCTGGATATCACCGAGTTGCAGGGGAAACTGGCCGACGGAGAGATGTCGCTGCCCGGCACGCTGGACGCCCGCACCGCCAGTCCGCGCATCGAGTTCCACCCTCGCCTCAACCATGTTGAGATTGGGACTATCCTGAAAGCCTTTAATTATCCGATTAGCCTGACCGGTAAGATGTCGCTGGTTGGCGATTTCTCCGGGGCGGATATTGACGCGGAGGCATTTCGCCACAGCTGGAAAGGAAAAGCGCATGTTGACATGAGCAATACGCGCCTCGAAGGAATGAATTTCCAGCAGCTGGTGCAGCAGGCCGTAGAGCGAAGCGGCGGCGACGCGCAGCAGTCGCAGGAAAATATGGACAACGCGACCCGACTGGATCGCTTCACGACCGATCTGACGCTAAATAAGGGCACGCTGACGCTCGACGACATGGTCGGGCAATCTTCTATGCTGGCGTTAACCGGCAGCGGAACGCTGGACCTGGTTAAGCAGAGCTGTGATACGCAATTTAATCTGCGTGTGCTGGGCGGCTGGAACGGCGATAGCAACCTGATCACCTTCCTGAAAGAGACGCCGGTGCCGCTGCGCGTCTATGGCAAGTGGCAGGAGCTGAACTATACCCTGCAAGTGGATCAGTTATTGCGTAAGCATTTACAGGATGAGGCGAAGCGTCGGCTCAACGACTGGGCGGAGCGCAATAAAGATACCCGCAATGGTAAAGATGTGAAGAAACTGCTGGATAAGCTGTAGTTTTTGGCCAAAGGGCAGAGCCGGATGGCAAGGCTAACGCGCCTCCGGCCTGCCTGGTAAGCAGGCCAGGGCAGGCGAACAGACGTTACATCTCCTGGTCTGGCTCGCCGTTATGCAGCGGAATTAACTGCACTTTCTGCACTCGATGGCTTTCTACCTGCAATGTTTTCAGCAAATAATCGCCCACCTGAACCTCTTCACCGGTTTGCGGTATGCGCTGCAAATATTCCATCAATAATCCGGCAATCGTATGGTATTCCCGTTTTTCATCCAGCGGTAGCGGCACGTACTGCACCAAATCCTCCAGCGGCATATGACCGTTTGCTGTCCAGGAACCGTCCGGGTTCTTCTGAATATCGTGGCGGGCGTCAATTTCCTCGACTTCATTCGGCAGATTACCGGCAATAGTCTCCATGACATCGCTTAATGTCACAATACCTTCAACCGAGCCAAACTCATCTACGACAAAGGCAAAATGGGTTCTGGCGTTACGGAACTGCTCCAGCGCAGGCAGCAGCGGCAATGTTTCAGGGAAAACCAGCGGTTGGCGAATCAGCGCCCGCAGGTTGAGCGGTTCGCCGCGCAGCGATTGTTGCAACAGATCGATGACGTGGACGACGCCGAGTAAATCTTCCTGTTCATTTTCACCCGTCACGACCAGACGCGTATGCTGGTTCTTTTCCAGCAGAGCGCGGATTTCCGCTTCCGGCGCGTTGAGATCGATATGCTCGATATCATGACGCGACGTCATGATGCTACTTACGGTGCGCTGGTTGAGATTCAGCACCCGCTCAATCATCCTGCGCTCCTGCGGATTAAAAATCTGGCTGTCGTCATGGTCTGCCAGCATCGCGGCGGTTTCGGCATCCAGTTCGGCATCCTCTTTTTTACCGCTAATCAGCCGCATCACGGCCTCCGTTGTGCGCTGACGCAGCGTATGGTTAGCGGAAAGAAAACGGCGGCGGTTAAAAATAGCCAGTTGGTTGAGCGCCTCGATCATCACCGAGAAGCCGATAGCCGCGTACAGATACCCTTTCGGAATGTGGAAACCAAACCCTTCCGCCACCAGGCTAAAGCCGATCATTAGCAGGAAGCTAAGACACAAAATGACAATGGTGGGATGGTTGTTCACAAATCGGGTCAGTGACTTGCTGGCGAGCAGCATCAGGCTAATGGCGATTATCACTGCCGCCATCATGACCGCCAGGTGATCGACCATCCCCACGGCGGTAATCACGGAGTCGAGAGAAAAGATAGCGTCCAGCACCACGATTTGCGCGACCACCGCCCAGAATTTCGCCCCCTTACGCTGGGTAGGGTTGGCGCTATCTTTCCCTTCCAGCCGTTCGTTGAGCTCCATGGTGGCTTTAAAGAGCAGGAAGAAGCCGCCGAACAGCATAATCAGATCGCGGGCGCTGAAGCTTAATGCCTGTACGCTAAAGAGCGGCTTAGTCAAGGTGACCAGCCACGAGATTGACGCCAGCAGCAGCAGGCGCATGATCATCGCCAGTATCAGGCCGGTAATGCGCGCGCGGTCGCGCTGCCCCGGCGGTAGTTTTTCAGCGAGGATGGCAATAAAGACCAGGTTATCAATGCCGAGAACAAGTTCGATAACGATTAACGTCACCAGTCCGGCCCAGATTGACGGATCGGCAATCCATTCCATAGTAAGAGCAATACCTTCTGTAATATGACAATTGTCACAATTCGATCATGGATAATACGGCGGAAAAATGCAATGCCGCAGAGCAATTTATCTTTGTTACGCGGCTATAAAATAACTTTAAAATAGCCGTAATGTTTCTGTCGGAAACTAAATAATGTCAAGAATATATTTAGGAAATATCGCAGGTGGAGTGGAGTAAATAAATATTGTCAACATCAATAAAATCCTAAAATCATCTGTTAATTCATTTAATATTAATCTTAAAAATATAGAATGGCGGGTTTGTTACCTTGCCTGTCATTAGGTTAGCTGCAACAATTCTTGCAGGATTAAGATAGCGCTCTTAAATATCCTATCACGACATCGAGAAAACTATTAATACGTAACCTTTATTTCGCTGAAGATTTTTATCTGAACGAGGATGAAATCGGAGGGGAATGCGAAAATTTAGAATAATCAGTGAATTGGTAGCTAAGAAGCCAGGGGCGGTAGCGTGCCTGAAAGCCTGAATATAAGCCTTTATTATTCTGTCAATAGCCTGCGGATGAATTGATTTTTTTTCAGAATGATGCCAGTTAATTTTCTCTGCCATTAACTGCAAGGTAAATGTGCACGGACGAAGCCGCTATTTAAATTGCACAGGATAATGACTCTGCCAAAGTGATAAATAATCAATGATGAAATCCAAAATGAAATTGATGCCATTATTGGCGTCGCTCAGCTTGATAAGTGGTTGCACAGTACTTCCGGGCAGCAATATGTCTACGATGGGGAAAGATGTGATCAAACAGCAAGACGCTGACTTTGATCTCGACCGGATGGTCAATGTGTATCCGCTGACGCCACGGCTGGTTGAGCAATTACGCCCGCGGCCCAATGTCGCGCAACCGAATATGTCGCTGGACCAGGAGATCGCCAGCTATCAGTATCGCGTCGGGCCTGGCGATGTGCTGAATGTCACCGTCTGGGATCACCCGGAATTGACCACGCCAGCGGGCCAGTACCGTAGCTCAAGCGATACCGGCAACTGGGTACAGCCGGACGGCACCATGTTTTATCCCTACATTGGCAAGGTTAGCGTCGTCGGTAAAACTTTGTCAGAGATTCGCAGCGATATTACCGGGCGTTTAGCGAAGTACATCGCGGACCCGCAGGTGGATGTCAATATCGCCGCTTTCCGCTCGCAAAAAGCGTACATCTCCGGCCAGGTGAATAAATCCGGTCAGCAGGCCATTACTAACGTACCGCTAACCGTCCTGGATGCGATTAACGCCGCGGGCGGCCTGACCGATATGGCGGACTGGCGCAACGTCGTGTTGACGCACAACGGCAAAGAACAGCGCATTTCGCTACAGGCGCTGATGCAAAATGGCGATCTTAGCCAGAACCGCTTGCTCTACCCTGGCGACATTCTGTATGTGCCGCGCAATGACGATCTGAAAGTCTTTGTCATGGGCGAAGTGAAAAAACAGAGCACCCTCAAAATGGATTTCAGCGGCATGACGCTCACCGAAGCATTGGGCAATGCGGAAGGCATCGATCTGACCACCTCCAACGCCAGCGGCATTTTTGTGATTCGTCCGTTGAAAGGCGAGGGGGGACGCGGCGGCAAGATCGCCAATATCTACCAGCTTGATATGTCTGACGCCACGTCATTGGTGATGGCGACGGAATTCCGACTTCAGCCTTACGATGTGGTGTACGTCACGACCGCGCCGGTTGCTCGCTGGAACCGTCTGATCAATCAGTTGCTGCCAACCATTAGCGGTGTCCGTTATATGACGGATACGGCCAGCGACATTCATTCCTGGTAATCGTTATGTTTAACAAAATCTTAGTGGTCTGTGTGGGGAATGTTTGCCGTTCCCCGACGGCGGAACGTTTGCTAAAGCGCTTTCATCCCTCGCTGACGGTTGCGTCCGCCGGGTTAGGCGCGCTGGTCGGCAAAGGAGCCGATCCTGCGGCGGCGAGCGTGGCGAGCGCCCACGATCTGTCTTTGGAAAATCACTGCGCAAGGCAAATTTCCGCGCGTCTGTGCCGGGAATATGACCTGATTCTGACGATGGAGAAACGTCACATCGCCGCCCTGTGCGACATTGCGCCGGAAATGCGCGGCAAGGTAATGCTGTTTGGTCACTGGGACAGCGAGCGTGAAATACCGGACCCGTATCGCAAAAGCCGCGATGCGTTTGAGGCGGTGTACACATTACTGGAAAGGTCTGCCCGCCAGTGGGCGCAGGCACTGAATGCAGAGCAGGGAAAACCATGACAGAAAAAGTAAAACAATCTGCGGCGGTTACGGGTAGCGATGAAATCGATATCGGGCGTCTGGTCGGAACGGTGATTGAAGCGCGTTGGTGGGTGTTGGGGACGACGGCCATATTTGCGCTGTGCGCGGTAATTTATACGTTCTTCGCCACGCCCATCTATAGCGCCGATGCGCTGGTGCAGATTGAACAAAACGCCGGTAATTCGCTGGTACAGGATATCAACAGCGCATTAGCGAATAAGCCGCCGGCTTCCGATGCGGAAATTCAGCTCATTCGATCGCGTCTGGTGCTGGGGAAGACCGTTGACGATCTGGATCTGGATATTGCCGTCACCAAAAACACCTTTCCGCTGTTCGGCGCCGGGTGGGAGCGGCTGATGGGACGTCAGAATGAAAGAGTGAAAGTCACGACATTCACCCGACCAGAGACGATGAGCGGACAGATCTTCACCCTCAAAGTGCTGGGCGACAAACGTTATCAGTTGGTTAGCGACGGCGGATTTAGCGCGCAGGGCGTTGTGGGCCAGCCACTTAATAAAGACGGCGTGAAGATGCAGGTAGAGGCGATTGACGCCCGTCCTGATACGGAATTTACGGTGAGTAAATTCTCAACGCTTGGCATGATTAATAACCTGCAAAATAACCTCACCGTAACGGAAACCGGCAAAGATACCGGCGTTCTGAGCCTGACGTTCACGGGAGAGGATCGCGACCAGATCCGCGAAATTCTCAACAGTATTACCCGTAACTATCTGCAACAGGATATTGCGCGGAAATCTGAAGAGGCGGGGAAGAGCCTGGCGTTTCTGGCAAAACAACTGCCGGAAGTCCGCAGCCGTCTGGATGTGGCGGAAAACAAGCTAAACGCTTTCCGCCAGGATAAAGACTCGGTGGATTTACCGCTGGAGGCGAAGGCGGTGCTCGATTCGATGGTTAATATCGACGCCCAGTTGAATGAGTTGACGTTTAAAGAGGCGGAAATTTCCAAGCTCTTTACCAAAGCGCATCCGGCTTACCGCACCCTGCTGGAAAAACGTAAAGCGCTGGAAGATGAAAAAGCCAAACTGAACGGGCGGGTGACGGCAATGCCGAAAACCCAGCAGGAGATTGTGCGTTTGACCCGTGATGTGGAGTCCGGCCAGCAGGTTTATATGCAACTGCTTAATAAACAGCAGGAGCTGAAAATCACCGAAGCCAGCACCGTTGGCGACGTGCGCATCGTTGACCCGGCGATTACCCAGCCGGGCGTGCTGAAGCCGAAAAAGGCGTTGATTATTCTCGGCAGCATTATTCTGGGATTAATGTTATCGATTGTCGGCGTGCTGCTGCGTTCGCTGTTTAATCGCGGTATCGAAAGCCCGCAGGCGCTGGAGGAGCACGGGATCAGCGTCTATGCCAGTATTCCGCTGTCGGAATGGCAAAAAGCGCGCGATAGCGTCAAAACCATTAAAGGAATTAAGCGTTATAAGCAGAGCCAACTGCTGGCGGTGGGCAATCCGACCGATCTGGCGATTGAGGCGATTCGCAGCCTGCGCACCAGCCTGCATTTCGCCATGATGCAGGCGCAAAATAATGTACTCATGCTCACAGGCGTCAGCCCCTCTATCGGCAAAACCTTTGTTTGCGCCAACCTGGCGGCCGTCATCAGCCAGACGCATAAACGGGTATTACTGATCGACTGCGATATGCGTAAGGGCTACACCCATGAACTGCTCGGCACCAATAACGTGGACGGCTTATCTGACATTCTGGCGGGCAAAGGCGAGATAGCCTCCTGCGCGAAACCCACGGCGATCGCTAATTTTGATCTTATTCCGCGCGGTCAGGTGCCGCCTAATCCATCGGAACTGCTGATGAGCGAGCGCTTCGGCGAGCTGATCGCCTGGGCAAGCAGCCGCTACGATCTGGTATTAATCGACACGCCGCCGATTCTGGCCGTGACGGACGCCGCGATTGTGGGTCGTCACGTCGGGACGACGCTGATGGTGGCGCGTTATGCCGTCAACACTTTAAAAGAGGTGGAAACCAGTCTGAGCCGTTTTGACCAGAATGGCATTCAGGTCAAAGGCGTCATTCTCAACTCCATTTTCCGCCGGGCGACGGGCTACCAGGATTATGGCTATTACGAGTATGAATACCAGTCAGATTCCAAATAAAAAATAAGGCGTGCCGGATGGCGCGGCCTGTGACTGTAGGCCGGACAAGCGTAGCGCCATGCGGCAAAACTATCTGGGGAATAAGCATGACAACAGACAATCCGCTGATCTCAATTTATATGCCAACCTGGAACAGGCAGCAGTTGGCTATCCGGGCGATTAAATCAGTACTACGTCAGGACTACCGTCACTGGGAGATGATCATCGTGGATGATTGCTCCTCGTCTTATCAGCAGCTACAACAATTTGTTGAGGAGCTGAACGACCCGCGCGTTCGTTATACCCATAACGCCAGGAATACCGGCGCCTGCGCGGTTCGCAACCAGGCCATTATGCAGGCGCAAGGGCACTACATTACCGGTATTGATGATGACGATGAATGGACGCCAAACCGTCTGAGCGTGTTTCTGGCCCATAAACACCAGTTGACTACGCACGCCTTTTTGTATGCCAACGACTATGTGTGTGAGGGCGAGGTCTACTCTCAGCCTGCCAGCCTGCCGCTGTATCCGAAATCCCCTTATTCGCGCCGCTTGTTCTACAAGCGCAATATTATTGGCAATCAGGTTTTTACCTGGGCCTGGCGTTTTAAAGCGTGTTTGTTCGATACCGAACTCAAGGCGGCGCAGGATTACGACATTTTTCTGCGCATGGTGGTGGAGTATGGCGAACCGTGGAAAGTCGAAGAGGCGACGCAAATTTTACATATCAACCACGGCGAGATGCAGATTACCTCTTCGCCGAAAAAGTTCTCCGGCTATTTCCATTTTTATCGTAAGCACAAAGATAAATTCGATCGCGCCAGCAAAAAATACCAGCTTTTTACGCTGTACCAAATTCGCAATAAGCGAATGACCTGGCGCACGTTGCTGACGTTGCTCTCCGTGCGTAACAGCAAACGCCTGGCGGCCGGGCTGCGGGGGCGATAACGATGCTGGAAGACTTACGCGCGAATAGCTGGAGCTTACGCCCCTGTTGCATGGTGCTGGCCTACCGTATCGCTCATTTTTGTTCCGTCTGGCGCAAAAAGAATGTGCTGAATAATCTGTGGGCCGCGCCGGTGCTGGTGCTGTATCGCGTGATCACGGAATGCCTGTTCGGGTATGAAATCCAGGCCGCCGCGACCATTGGTCGGCGGTTCACTATCCATCATGGTTACGCGGTAGTGATCAACAAACATGTCGTCGCCGGCGACGATTTTACCATTCGCCACGGCGTCACCATTGGCAATCGCGGCGCGGACAGCCTGGCTTGTCCGGTGATTGGTCATGGCGTTGAGCTGGGGGCGAATGTCATCCTGCTTGGCGATATTACTATCGGTAATCACGTCACGATTGGCGCGGGTAGCGTGGTACTTGACAGTATTCCGGACCATGCGCTGGTGGTGGGAGAAAAAGCACGGGTGAAGGTCAGCACATGAATATTCTGCAATTTAATGTACGGCTGGCGGAAGGGGGCGCGGCGGGAGTGGCGTTGGATCTCCATCTGCGGGCATTGCAAAAAGGGCTGACGTCACGTTTTGTCTATGGTTATGGCAAAGGCGGAAAAAAAAGCGTCAGCCACCACCGTTATCCGCAGGTGATAAAACAGACGCCGCGCGGCACGGCAATCGCTAATATCGCGCTGTTTCGTTTCCTGAATCGCGATCTGTTTGGCAATCTCGACAATCTTTACCGCACGGTTATCCAGACATCCGGCCCGCTGGTGCTGCATTTTCATGTTCTCCACAGTTACTGGCTAAACCTGGCGGACATCGTGACGTTTTGCGAAAAAGTCAAAGCGCAAAAACCGGACGTCACGCTGGTCTGGACGTTGCACGATCACTGGAGCGTCACCGGGCGTTGCGCCTTCACCGACGGTTGCGAGGGCTGGAAAAGCGGCTGCCAAAAATGTCCGACCCTAAGCAATTATCCGCCGGTCAGGGTGGATCGGGCGCACCAGCTTATTGGCGGCAAACGTCAGCGCTTTCGGGACATGCTGCGGCTGGGCTGCCGGTTTATTTCACCGAGCCAGCACGTGGCCGAGGCCTTTAACAGCGTTTATGGCGCGGGGCGCTGCCAGATTATTAACAACGGTATCGATCTGGCGACCGAGGCGATTCTCGCGCAGCTATCACCTGTGCCGCTGAATCCGGGCAAACCGCGGATCGCCATTGTGGCGCATGACTTGCGTTATGACGGCAAAACTGACCAGCGTCTGGTACACGACATGATGGCGCTGGGTGAAAAAATTGAACTGCACACCTTCGGTAAATTTTCGCCTTTTACCGGCCAAAACGTTGTTAATCACGGTTTTGAAACCGATAAGCGCAAATTAATGAGCGCACTCAATGAGATGGATGCGCTGGTCTTTAGCTCGCGGGTCGATAACTATCCGCTGATCTTGTGTGAAGCGCTCTCGATCGGCGTACCGGTGATCGCCACCCACAGCGAGGCGGCGCAGGAGGTGCTGGCGAAATCCGGCGGCCAGACCTTTGCCGCTACAGATGTACTGCGCCTGGCGCAGCGGCGTAAGCCAGAGATTGCTCAGGCGGTATTTGGCGCCACGCTGGACGCCTTTCGTATGCGTAGCCGCGTCGCGTACAGCGGTCAACAGATGCTGGAGGAGTATGTCTCGTTCTATCAGAATCTGTAGCTATCTGCTGCTGCCGCTGATCTACCTACTGGTCAATGTCAAGATTGCCCAACTGGGGGAAAGCTTTCCCATTACCATCGTCACTTTTTTACCGCTGTTGCTGCTGTTATTTGTGGAACGCATTAGCGTAAAAAAATTAATGATCGCCTTAGGCATCGGCGCGGGGCTTACGGCATTTAACTTCCTGTTCGGCCAGTCGCTGAATGCCGGTAAATATGTCACGTCCACGATGCTGTTTGTCTATATTGTGGTCATTATCGGGATGGTCTGGAGTATCCGATTCAAAACCATTTCCGCGCATAACCACCGAAAGATTTTGCGTTTTTTTTATCTGGTGGTGGGTATAGTGGTCGCGCTCGCCGCGGTTGAGATGGCGCAAATTATCCTTACTGGCGGCAGCAGTATTATGGAAGGAATTTCGAAATATCTCATTTACAGTAATAGCTACGTACTGAACTTCATAAAATTTGGCGGTAAGCGTACCACTGCGCTTTATTTTGAACCGGCATTTTTCGCTTTGGCACTAATCTCAATTTGGCTGAGCATCAAACAGTTTGGTATCAAAACACCGAAAAGCGATGCTATGATTCTGGCAGGGATAATATTATCAGGATCATTTTCAGGGGTAATGACCTTTATCCTGTTTTACCTTCTGGAGTGGGCGTTCCAATATTTGAATAAGGATGCGATAAAGAAAAAACTTCCACTGGCGCTGGTCTCATTAACCCTGTTTTTGGTTGGGGTAATTATTGCATTTCCTTATATCGCGACACGACTTGGCGATTTAGGGACGGAAGGCTCATCTTCTTATTATCGTATTGTGGGCCCCTTAGTCATGGTCGGATATTCCTTGACCCATATTGATGGTGTAGTCAGATTTGGCTCACTTTATGAATATGTCGCATCATTCGGAATCTTTAACGGTGCGGATGTCGGGAAAACCATAGACAATGGATTGTATCTACTGATTATTTATTTTTCCTGGTTCGCAGTGCTAATGACGCTGTGGTATATGGGGAAAGTTTTAAAAATGGCGCTAAATGCGTTTGGCGATAATCGTAATTTTCGGGTGCAGCTCTATCTTTTTACGCCGGTGTCGCTGTTTTTTACCGGTTCAATATTTAGCCCGGAATATGCTTTTTTAATCGTCTGTCCGTTCATTTTGCGCAAGGCGTTAAAAATTTCATAACGGGGTGGTTGCATGTTTTTAAGCGTCGTTACCGTCGCCTTTCGCAATTACGAAGGGGTGGTAAAAACCTGGCGCTCGCTGCGCAATCTGGCGCGCGATCCGGGTCTGTCATTTGAATGGATCGTAGTGGATGGCGGTTCGGAGGACGGCACGCGCGAATTTCTGCAAAAACGTCACGGTGAGTTTAACCTGCGTTTTATCAGTGAAAAGGATCGCGGTATTTATGATGCCATGAACAAAGGCATTGCGCTGGCGCAGGGGCGCTATACCCTGTTTCTTAATTCCGGTGATGCGTTCCATGATGATGCCGCGCTGTTTGTCCGCCAACTGGCGCGACAAAAGGGCGAGGCGATGTATATTGGCGACGCGCTGCTGGATTTCGGCGGCGGGCATAAAATACGCCGGAAGGCTAAACCCGGGTATTATATCTACCATAGTTTGCCAGCCAGCCATCAGGCGATATTTTTCCCGACGGTAGCGTTAAAAAAGTATCCTTATGATCTGCAATATCATGTCTCTTCAGATTATGCGCTGGCGGCCCGTCTCTATAAAGCAGGCTATCCTTTTCGGCGAATTAACGGACTGGTATCTGAATTTTCGATGGGCGGCGTGTCAACTTCGAATAATCTGGAATTATGTCAGGATGCAAAAAACGTACAGCGAAAAATATTACGTGTGCCAGGATTTTGGGCGCAATTATCCTATTTATTACGTCTGAAAACGACGGGTAAAACAAAAGCGCGGTATAACAAAGTCTAATCACCGGGAGTTATTATGCAGGATCTTAGCGGCTTTACGGTGCCGAAAGGGTTCCGCGGCGCTAATGCGCTAAAAGTACAATTATGGTGGGCGGTACAGGCGACATTATTCGCCGGATCGCCGCAAATATTGTATCGCTGGCGAGCCTTTTTGCTGCGTCTGTTTGGCGCCAAAATTGGAAAGAATGTGGTTATTCGACCGTCAGTAAAAATTACCTATCCGTGGAAATTAACCGTCGGCGATTATGCCTGGGTAGGCGACGACGCTGTGTTATATACGTTGGGTGAAATTAATATTGGCGCACATGCGGTCATTTCACAAAAAGGGTATTTGTGTACCGGTAGCCATGATTATACCAGCGCCCATTTCGATATTAACGCCGCGCCGATTGTTATTGGCGAAAAATGTTGGCTGGCAACCGATGTTTTTGTCGCGCCCGGCGTGACGATAGGTCATGGCACCGTCGTCGGCGCGCGCAGCAGCGTATTTAAATCATTACCGGCAAATGCGATTTGTCGGGGCAATCCCGCAGTGGTAACGCGCCAGCGCGTTCAGAAAGTTACTCCCTAACGGGACTATTTGAGGAAATGAAAATGTCAAAAGTCGCTCTCATTACTGGCGTAACCGGACAGGATGGGTCTTACCTGGCAGAATTTCTGCTGGAAAAAGGGTATGAGGTGCATGGTATCAAGCGCCGCGCGTCATCGTTTAATACCGAGCGCGTGGACCATATTTATCAGGATCCGCACAGCTGCAACCCGAAATTTCATCTGCATTATGGTGACCTGACCGACGCCTCCAACCTGACCCGCATTTTACGGGAAGTGCAGCCGGATGAGGTCTACAACCTGGGCGCAATGAGCCACGTGGCGGTGTCGTTTGAGTCGCCGGAATATACCGCCGATGTGGATGCGATGGGCACGCTGCGCCTGCTGGAGGCGATTCGCTTCCTCGGTCTTGAAAAGAAAACGCGGTTCTACCAGGCCTCCACCTCTGAACTGTACGGTCTGGTGCAGGAGATCCCGCAGAAAGAGACCACGCCGTTTTACCCGCGTTCCCCCTATGCGGTGGCGAAACTGTACGCCTACTGGATCACCGTCAACTACCGTGAATCCTACGGTATTTACGCCTGTAACGGCATTCTGTTTAACCATGAGTCCCCGCGTCGCGGCGAAACCTTCGTCACCCGTAAGATCACCCGCGCCATCGCCAATATCGCCCAGGGGCTGGAGTCCTGCCTGTATCTCGGCAATATGGACTCGCTGCGCGACTGGGGCCATGCGAAAGATTACGTGCGGATGCAGTGGATGATGTTACAGCAGGAGCAGCCGGAAGATTTCGTGATTGCCACCGGCGTGCAGTATTCCGTACGCCAGTTTGTGGAGCTGGCGGCGGCGCAACTGGGGATAAAACTGCGCTTTGAAGGCGAAGGCATTAATGAGAAAGGGATCGTGGTATCCGTTACCGGACACGATGCGCCGGGCGTGAAACCGGGGGATGTGATTGTGGCCGTTGATCCGCGTTATTTCCGTCCGGCGGAAGTGGAAACCCTGCTGGGCGACCCGTCCAAAGCGCATGAGAAACTGGGCTGGAAACCGGAAATCACCCTGTCGGAGATGGTCTCCGAGATGGTGGCGAACGATCTGGAGGCCGCGAAAAAACACTCACTGCTGAAATCTCACGGTTACGAGGTGGCCATCGCGCTGGAGTCCTGAGAATGAACAAGCAACGAATTTTTGTGGCGGGCCATCGCGGAATGGTGGGCTCCGCCATTGTACGGCAGCTTGCGCAGCGCGGCGACGTGGAACTGGTGCTGCGCACCCGCGATGAGCTGGATCTGCTCGACGGGCGTGCGGTACAGGCGTTCTTTGCCGGGGCGGGTATCGACCAGGTTTATCTGGCGGCGGCGAAAGTGGGCGGCATTGTCGCCAACAACACGTATCCGGCGGATTTTATTTATGAAAACATGATGATAGAGAGCAACATTATTCACGCCGCGCACCTGCACAACGTGAACAAACTGCTGTTTCTCGGTTCGTCCTGTATCTATCCGAAACTGGCAAGGCAGCCGATGGCGGAAAGCGAGCTGCTGCAGGGGACGCTGGAGCCGACCAACGAGCCGTACGCCATCGCCAAGATCGCCGGGATTAAACTGTGCGAGTCCTACAACCGGCAGTACGGTCGCGACTACCGTTCGGTGATGCCGACCAACCTGTACGGCCCGCATGACAATTTCCATCCGGACAATTCACATGTGATCCCGGCGCTGCTGCGCCGCTTTCATGAGGCTGCGCAGAGCCACGCGCCGGAGGTGGTGGTGTGGGGCAGCGGCACGCCGATGCGCGAATTTCTGCACGTTGACGATATGGCGGCGGCCAGTATTCACGTGATGGAGCTGGCGCGCGAAGTGTGGCAGGAGAACACTGCCCCGATGCTGTCGCACATTAACGTCGGCACTGGCGTGGACTGCACCATCCGCGAGCTGGCGCAGACCATCGCAAAGGTGGTGGGTTACCAGGGCCGGGTGGTGTTCGACGCCGCGAAGCCGGACGGCACGCCGCGTAAATTGCTCGACGTCACGCGCCTGCATCAGCTTGGCTGGTATCACGAAATTTCACTGGAGGCAGGGCTTGCCGGTACTTACCAGTGGTTCCTTGAGAATCAGCAACGGTTCCGGGGGTGACAATGTTTTTACGTCAGGAAGATTTCGCCGCCGTGGTGCGGGCCACGCCCCTCATCTCCCTCGATTTCATTGTGGAAAACGGCCAGGGGGAAATTTTACTGGGCCAGCGTCTCAACCGTCCGGCGCAGGGCTACTGGTTTGTGCCGGGGGGACGGGTGCGCAAAGACGAAACGCTGGAGGCCGCCTTTGCACGCCTGACGCAGGCGGAACTGGGCGTGCGTCTGCCGCTGGCGGCAGGGACGTTTTATGGCGTCTGGCAGCACTTCTATGACGACAACTTTTCCGGTGAGGATTTTTCAACTCACTACATCGTGCTCGGCTTTCGTCTGCGCGTGACGGAGAGCGATTTACGCCTGCCTGATGCCCAGCATGGCAGTTACCGCTGGCTGACGCCGGAACAGCTTCTGGCAAGCGACAATGTTCATGAGAACAGTCGGGCCTACTTCCTTCCTGACGCGCCGGCGGTGGGCCTATGAAGATCCTGGTCTATGGCATTAACTATTCGCCGGAACTGACCGGTATCGGCAAATATACCGGCGAAATGGTGGCGTGGATGGCGCGGGAAGGCCATGAGGTGCGGGTCATTACTGCGCCGCCGTACTACCCGCAGTGGAAGGTCGGCGAGCGCTATTCCGCCTGGCGCTATCGCCGGGAAGAGGGCGAGGCTACCGTCTGGCGCTGCCCGCTGTATGTGCCGAAACAGCCCTCCACCTTAAAACGGTTGCTTCATCTTGGGAGCTTTGCATTGAGCAGTTTTTTCCCACTGATGGCGCAGCGTCGCTGGAAGCCGGATCGGATTATCGGCGTTGTACCGACGCTCTTTTGTACGCCGGGAATGCGCCTGCTGGCGACACTCTCCGGCGCGCGTACCGTACTGCATATTCAGGATTACGAAGTGGACGCCATGCTCGGCTTAGGAATGGCGGGAAAAGGCAAGCGCGGCAGCGTAGCGCGGTTAGCGACGGTCTTTGAACGCAGTGCGCTGCGTAACGTTGATAATGTTTCGACCATCTCTCGCTCCATGATGAATAAAGCGCGGGAAAAGGGCGTCGCGGCGGAAAAAATCCTCTTTTTTCCGAACTGGTCGGAAGTGGCGCGCTTTCAGGACGTTAATGACGCTGACGTGACGGCTTTGCGTCAGCAGCTTGGCTTGCCAGAGGGCAAAAAAATTGTGCTCTATTCCGGCAATATCGGCGAAAAGCAAGGGCTGGAAAAGGTAATTGACGCCGCGGAACGATTACGCGATCGACCGTTGATTTTTGCGATTGTCGGCCAGGGGGGCGGCAAGGCGCGGTTGGAGAACATGGCCCGCGAACGCGGCCTGCCAAATATTAAATTCCTCCCGCTGCAGCCTTACGACGCCTTACCCGCGCTGCTGAAAATGGGCGACTGCCATCTGGTGGTGCAAAAGCGCGGCGCAGCGGATGCGGTACTGCCCTCCAAGCTGACTAACATTCTGGCGGTCGGCGGTAATGCGGTGATTACCGCTGAGCCGCACACCGAATTAGGACAACTTTGCGCGCGCTATCCGGGCATCGCCGTTTGCGTGGAACCGGAATCGACCGACGCGCTGGTCGACGGGATTAGCCAGGCGCTCGCCATGCCGAAAAACAACATGACGGCACGTGAATACGCCGAACGCACGCTCAATAAAGAGAACGTGCTACGCCAATTTATTGCAGATATTCGGGGATGATAATGCGTCAGACAAAACTTTACCCGGTTGTGATGGCCGGTGGCTCCGGTAGCCGATTGTGGCCGCTTTCTCGCGTGCTTTATCCAAAACAGTTTCTGTGCCTGAAAGGCGATCTCACCATGCTGCAAACCACCATTTGCCGTCTGAACGGCGTGGAGTGCGAAAGCCCGGTGGTGATCTGCAACGAACAGCACCGTTTTATCGTTGCCGAACAGCTCCGCCAGCTCAATAAGCTGACGGAGAACATTATTCTTGAGCCCGCCGGGCGCAATACCGCGCCGGCGATTGCGCTGGCGGCGCTGGCGGCGACGCGCCAGCATACGGACTGCGATCCGCTGATGCTGGTACTGGCGGCGGATCATGCGATCGCCAATGAAGAGGCCTTCCGCGACGCGGTGCGCGGCGCCATGCCCTATGCCGACGCGGGCAAACTGGTGACCTTCGGTATCGTGCCGGATCTGCCGGAAACCGGCTATGGCTATATCCGGCGTGGTGATGTCGTGCCGGGCGCGACGGATGCGGTGGCTTTTGAGGTGGCGCAGTTCGTTGAGAAGCCGGGGCTGGAAACCGCTCAGGCCTACGTCGCCAGCGGCGATTACTACTGGAACAGCGGCATGTTTCTGTTCCGTGCCGGACGCTATCTGGAAGAGCTGAAAAAGTTCCGCCCCGATATTCTGGCCGCCTGTGAACAGGCGATGCGCGGCGTCGATCCGGATCTTGACTTCATTCGTGTGGATGAAGAGGCCTTCCTCGCCTGTCCGGAAGAGTCCATTGACTACGCGGTGATGGAGCGGACGGCGGACGCGGTGGTGATGCCAATGGACGCGGGCTGGAGCGATGTCGGCTCGTGGTCCTCGCTGTGGGAAATCAGCGCCCACACCCCGGAGGGAAACGTCCACCACGGCGACGTCATCAGCCATAAAACGGAAAACAGCTACGTTTACGCCGAATCCGGCCTGGTGACCACCGTCGGCGTGAAGGATCTGGTGGTGGTGCAGACCAAAGACGCCGTGCTGATTGCCGATCGCCACGCGGTGCAGGACGTGAAAAAGGTGGTGGAGAAGATCAAGGCCGACGGACGCCATGAGCACCATATGCACCGCGAGGTTTACCGTCCGTGGGGCAAATACGACTCCATCGACGCGGGCGAGCGCTATCAGGTGAAGCGCATTACCGTCAAGCCGGGGGAAGGACTGTCGGTGCAGATGCACCATCACCGCGCCGAGCACTGGGTGGTGGTGGCGGGGACCGCCAGAGTCACCATCAACGGCGAGGTTAAGCTGCTCGGTGAAAACGAGTCCATCTATATTCCGCTGGGGGCGACCCACTGCCTGGAAAATCCGGGAAAAATACCGCTCGATTTAATTGAAGTGCGTTCCGGCTCGTATCTCGAAGAGGACGACGTGGTGCGGTTCGAGGATCGTTACGGGCGGGTCTGACGCCTGCAATTATGCCCGGTAAGCGCAACGCGCCATCCGGCAATGAATAACAATAACGATGCTGGCCATTTACGGTCAGGGCTAACTGTTGCCTGAAGAAGGGGAAGCACATGACAAAATTAACCTGTTTCAAGGCCTACGACATTCGCGGCAGGCTGGGCGAAGAGCTCAATGAAGATATCGCGTGGCGGATTGGCCGCGCTTACGGCGAATATTTAAAACCGAAAACCATCGTGCTGGGCGGCGACGTGCGTCTGACCAGCGAGGCGCTGAAGCTGGCGCTGGCGAAAGGGTTACAGGACGCGGGTGTCGACGTGCTGGATATCGGTATGTCCGGCACCGAAGAGATTTACTTCGCCACCTTCCACCTCGGCGTGGACGGCGGTATTGAGGTGACCGCCAGCCATAACCCGATGGACTACAACGGTATGAAGCTGGTACGCGAGGGCGCCCGCCCGATAAGCGGCGACACCGGTCTGCGCGACGTTCAGCGTCTGGCGGAAGCGGGCGACTTCCCGCCGGTGAACGAGGCCGCGCGCGGCAGCTACAGACAAATCAGCCTGCGCGACGCCTACATCGACCACCTGCTCGGCTATATCAGCGTCAGCAATCTCACCCCGCTGAAGCTGGTGTTTAACGCCGGCAACGGCGCGGCGGGGCCGGTCATTGACGCCATCGAAGCGCGCCTGAAGGCGCTGGGCGCGCCGGTGGAGTTCATCAAAATCCACAACACCCCGGACGGCACCTTCCCGAACGGCATTCCCAACCCGTTGCTGCCGGAGTGTCGCGACGACACCCGCAAGGCCGTTATTGAACACGGGGCGGACATGGGCATCGCCTTTGACGGCGACTTCGACCGCTGCTTCCTGTTCGATGAGAAAGGGCAGTTTATCGAGGGGTACTACATCGTCGGGCTGCTGGCGGAAGCGTTTCTGGAAAAACACCCGGGGGCGAAGATTATCCACGACCCGCGCCTGACCTGGAACACGGAGGCAGTGGTGACGGCGGCGGGCGGGACGCCGGTGATGTCAAAAACCGGGCACGCCTTTATCAAGGAGCGGATGCGTACGGAGGATGCCATTTATGGCGGGGAAATGAGCGCGCATCACTATTTTCGTGATTTTGCCTACTGCGACAGCGGGATGATCCCGTGGCTGCTGGTGGCGGAGCTGGTGTGCCTGAAGGGACAGTCGCTGGGTGAGCTGGTCCGCGACCGGATGGCGGCGTTTCCGGCGAGCGGGGAAATCAACAGCAGGCTGGCGGAGCCGGCGGCGGCCATTACGCGGGTGGAAGCGCACTTTGCGGAAGAGGCGCAGGCAGTGGACCGCACGGACGGTCTCAGCATGTCGTTCGCCAACTGGCGTTTCAACCTGCGCTCGTCAAACACCGAACCGGTGGTGCGCCTGAATGTGGAATCACGCGGCGATATTCCGCTGATGGAAGCGCGAACACGCACTCTGCTGGCGCTGCTGAATCAGTAACGTCAGATCTCCCCTTACCGCCTGCGGGTAAGGGGCCAATCACAGGAACAACGATGACAAATCTAAAAAAGCGCGAACGAGCCAAAACCAATGCATCGTTAATCTCTATGGTGCAACGCTTTTCAGATATCACCATCATGTTTGGCGGGCTGTGGTTCATCTGTGAAGTCAGTGGACTGCCATTCCTGTACATGCACCTGTTGGTGGCGCTGATTACGCTGGTTGTTTTTCAAATGCTGGGCGGGATGACCGATTTTTATCGCTCCTGGCGCGGCGTCAAAATGTCGACAGAGTTAACGCTGTTACTGCAAAACTGGACGCTGAGCCTGATCTTCAGCGCCGGTCTGGTGGCGTTTAATGACGACTTTGACAACCGCCTCGCCACCTGGCTGGCCTGGTATGCGCTGTCCAGCCTGGGCTTAGTGTTATGCCGTTCATTTATTCGTTTCGGCGCGGGCTGGCTACGCAATCGTGGTTATAACACTCGCCGGGTCGCCGTCGCCGGAGATTTGCCTGCGGGCCAGGCGTTGCTGGATAGCTTCCGTAATGAGCCGTGGCTGGGTTTTGAGGTGGTGGGCGTCTATCACGATCCCAAACCGGGCGGCGTCTCTGCTGACTGGGCCGGGAACTTTGAGCAGTTAATTGACGATGCGAAAGCCTCGCGAATTCACAATGTTTATATCGCCATGTCAATGAGCGACGGCTCCATGGTGAAAAAACTGGTGCGCGAGCTGGCCGACACCACCTGCTCGGTGATCCTTATTCCCGATGTGTTCACCTTTAATATTCTCCACTCGCGCGTGGAGGAGATGAGCGGCGTTCCGGTCGTTCCGCTATATGACACGCCGCTATCAGGGATTAACCGTCTGCTTAAACGGGCAGAGGATATCGTGCTGGCGTCGCTGATTCTGCTGCTCATCTCACCGGTACTGTGCTGTATTGCGCTGGCGGTCAAATTGAGCTCGCCCGGGCCGGTGATTTTCCGTCAGACGCGCTACGGGATGGACGGCAAGCCGATCAAAGTCTGGAAGTTCCGCTCAATGAAGGTGATGGAGAACGATAAGGTCGTTACCCAGGCGACGCAAAACGATCCGCGCGTTACCCGGGTAGGCAACTTTTTGCGTCGTACCTCGCTGGATGAATTACCGCAGTTTATCAACGTATTAACCGGTGGGATGTCTATCGTCGGTCCTCGCCCGCACGCGGTGGCGCATAACGAACAGTATCGTCAGTTGATTGAAGGTTACATGCTACGCCACAAGATGAAGCCGGGCATCACCGGCTGGGCGCAAATTAATGGCTGGCGCGGTGAGACCGATACGCTGGAGAAAATGGAAAAACGCGTGGAATTCGACCTGGAATACATCCGCGAATGGAGTATTTGGTTCGATATCAAAATCGTTTTTCTGACGATTTTTAAAGGGTTTGTTAATAAAGCGGCGTATTAAGAACCTGATCCACAAGGCTATTTACTTGCCATATCGAACCAGGGCAGCGTGTACGCTCCGGTTTTTCCGCGCTGTCCGTGTTCAATCTGGCTGCGCCAATGACGCCTTGTGAACAGGTTCTGGAGAAAAGAATGAGTTTACGACAAAAAACGATCAGCGGCGCTAAATGGTCGGCTATCGCCACGATAGTGATTATCGGTCTGGGGTTAATTCAGATGACGGTGCTGGCGCGGATCATCGACAACCACCAGTTTGGCCTGTTGACCGTCTCGCTGGTGATTATCGCGCTGGCCGACACGATCTCGGACTTTGGCATCGCGAACTCGATTATCCAGCGTAAAACGATTGGGCATCTGGAGCTGACCACGCTTTACTGGCTAAACGTTGGGCTTGGGATTGTGGTATTTGCGGTGGTCTTTTGGCTGAGCGATGCGATTGCCCATGTTTTGCATAACCCGGATCTCGCGCCGTTAATCAAAACGTTGTCGCTGGCGTTCATCGTGATCCCTCACGGGCAGCAGTTCCGCGCGCTGATGCAAAAAGAGCTGGAGTTCAATAAGATCGGCATGATCGAAACGACCTCCGTGCTGGCGGGGTTCACCTTTACGGTGATTAGCGCCCATTACTGGCCGCTGGCGTTAACCGCGATTCTCGGCTATCTGGTGAACAGCGCGGTGCGAACGCTGCTGTTTGGTTACTTTGGCCGCAAGATTTACCGTCCGGGGCTGCATTTTTCGCTGGCATCGGTGTCCACGAACCTGCGTTTTGGCGCGTGGCTGACGGCGGACAGTATCGTCAATTACATCAACACGAATTTATCGACGCTGGTACTGGCGAGAATTCTCGGCGCAAGCGTCGCCGGGGGATATAACCTCGCGTACAACGTGGCTGTTGTGCCGCCGGCGAAGCTTAACCCCATCATTACTCGCGTGCTATTTCCGGCATTCGCCAAAATCCAGGACGATACCGAGAAGCTGCGCGTCAACTTCTATAAGTTGCTTTCCGTGGTGGGAATTATCAATTTTCCCGCGCTGTTGGGCCTGATGGTAGTGGCGAACAATTTTGTGCCGTTAGTGTTTGGCGAGAAGTGGAACAGCATTATCCCGATCCTGCAATTGCTGTGCGTGGTGGGGCTGTTGCGCTCGGTCGGCAACCCGATTGGTTCGCTGCTGATGGCGAAAGCGCGCGTGGATATCAGCTTTAAGTTCAACGTCTTTAAAACGTTTCTGTTTATCCCGGCAATTCTCATTGGCGGCCATCTGGCGGGGGCGATTGGCGTGACGCTGGGGTTCCTGGTGGTGCAAATCATCAACACCATTCTGAGCTATTTCGTGATGATTAAGCCGGTACTCGGCTCCAGCTATCGTCAGTATATTCTCAGCCTGTGGCTACCGTTTTATCTCTCATTGCCAACATTTATTACCAGCTACGGCGCAGGAAAGCTGGTCGACGGTTATCTACCGTTGTCGGGGGTATTCGCACTACAGGTTATGGTCGGTATTTTGAGTTTTATTTTAATGATTATTTTTTCACGCAATGCGCTGGTGATGGAAATAAAAAATCAGCTTGTTGGCAGTGCAAAACTGAAAAAGTTATTACGTGTCGGATGACGGGGATATAAGAGGCTATTTATGAAATTATTAATTTTAGGCAACCACACATGCGGCAACCGTGGTGATAGCGCCATTATGCGCGGTTTGCTTGATGCCATCCGTCAACAGGCGCCAGAGGCGGAGATGGATGTGATGAGCCGTTTCCCGGTGAGTTCCGCCTGGTTGCAGGGGCGCCCGATTATTGCCGACCCGCTGTATCAGTTAAGCCAGAAACAGCAGGCGGCGGCAGGGCTTAACGGTCGGGTGAAAAAAGTATTACGCCGTCGTTTTCAGCATAAAATTTTATTGTCTAAAGTCGCCCAGGAAGGATCGCTGCGTAATTTTGCTATCGCGCCGGAATTTGCCGAATTCGCGCAATTTATTGCGCAGTATGACGCCGTCATTCAGGTGGGCGGTTCAAACTATGTCGACTTATACGGTTTGACTCACTTTGAATATCCGCTGTGCGCGTTTATGGCGAACAAACCAATTTATATGGTGGGACATAGCGTCGGCCCTTTCCAGAACCCTGACTTTAACCAGCTCGCCAATTATGTTTTTGGGCGCACCAGTGCGCTGATCCTGCGTGAAACCGTCAGCCGCGATCTGATGACCGCCGCGCAGATCGATACCCGGAAAGTGGAGCAGGGGGTGGATACCGCCTGGTTAGTCGAACGCCGTCACGACGAGTTTGTCGCCAGTTATGCTGTGCAGCACTGGCTGGACGTCACCGCGCGCCGCAAAACCGTCGCGATTACGTTGCGCGATCTGGAGCCGTTTGATAAACGCCTGGGCACCACTCAGCAGGTCTATGAGCAGGCATTTGCCCAGGTCGTGAATCGCCTGATTGCGGACGGTTATCAGGTACTGGCGCTGTCAACCTGCACCAGTATCGATCGCTATAACCGCGATGACCGGATGGTTGCGTTACGGATGGCGAAGTATGTAAACGACTCAGAGCATTTCCATATCGCGATGGACGAACTCAATGACGTGGAAATCGGAAAGATCCTCGCATCCTGCGTACTGACCATCGGGACGCGCCTGCATTCCGCCATTATCTCCATGAATTTTGGCACGCCCGCTATCGCCATTAATTATGAACATAAATCCGCCGGGATTATGCAGCAGCTAGGCCTGGCGGAATTGGCCATCGATATCCGTCACTTGCTGAACGGTTCATTACAAAGCGTGGTGGCCGATACGCTCAATCAATTGCCTGCGCTAAAGGCAAAAGTGGCTAACGCCGTCACCGAGGAGCGGGCGAAAGGGTTCACGATGATCAAATCCGTTCTCGACAGAATTCGGGAGGAACAATGAAAGTCAGCTTTTTTCTGCTGAAATTTCCACTCTCATCGGAAACCTTTGTGCTGAATCAGATTACTGCGTTTATTGATATGGGCCATGAGGTCGAGATTGTCGCGTTACAAAAAGGCGATACCCAACATACTCACGCCGCCTGGGAGAAGTATGGCCTGGCGGCGAAAACCCGCTGGTTACAGGATGAGCCCCAGGGACGGCTGGCGAAACTGCGCTACCGGGCATGTAAAACGCTGCCGGGGCTGCATCGGGCGGCGACCTGGAAAGCGCTCAATTTTACCCGCTATGGCGATGAATCACGCAATTTGATCCTTTCCGCGATTTGCGCGCAGGTGAGCCAGCCTTTTGTGGCGGATGTGTTCATCGCACACTTTGGTCCGGCGGGCGTGACGGCGGCCAAACTACGCGAACTGGGCGTGCTTCGCGGCAAAATCGCGACTATTTTCCACGGGATTGATATTTCCAGTCGCGAGGTACTCAGTCATTACACGCCGGAGTATCAGCAGCTGTTTCGTCGTGGCGATCTGATGCTGCCTATCAGCGATCTGTGGGCCGGTCGCCTGAAAAGTATGGGCTGTCCGCCGGAAAAGATTGCCGTTTCGCGCATGGGCGTCGACATGACGCGTTTTTCCCATCGTCCGGTGAAAGCGCCAGGGATGCCGCTGGAGATGATTTCCGTCGCGCGCCTGACAGAAAAAAAAGGCCTGCATGTGGCGATTGAAGCCTGTCGGCAACTGAAAGCACAGGGCGTGGCGTTTCGCTACCGCATTCTGGGGATTGGCCCGTGGGAACGTCGGCTGCGCACGCTCATCGAGCAGTATCAGCTAGAGGATGTCATTGAGATGTCGGGGTTTAAACCGAGCCATGAAGTGAAGGCGATGCTGGATGACGCCGATGTTTTTTTGCTGCCGTCGATTACCGGTACGGATGGCGATATGGAAGGTATTCCGGTGGCGCTGATGGAGGCAATGGCGGTAGGGATTCCCGTGGTATCTACCGTGCATAGCGGTATTCCGGAACTGGTGGAGGCCGGCAAATCCGGCTGGCTGGTGCCGGAAAACGATGCGCAGGCGCTGGCGGCCCGACTCGCTGAGTTCAGCCGGATTGACCACGACACGCTGGAGTCGGTGATCACGCGCGCCCGTGAAAAAGTGGCGCAAGATTTTAATCAGCAGGCGATTAATCGCCAGCTAGCCAGCCTGCTACAAACGATATAAACGAGGTGGTATGCCCGCGACTAAATTCTCCCGACGTACCCTCCTGACGGCAGGTTCTGCGCTTGCTGTTCTTCCTTTCCTGCGCGCCTTGCCGGTACAGGCGCGTGAACCTCGCGAGACCGTCGATATTAAGGATTATCCGGCGGATGACGGTATCGCCTCGTTCAAACAGGCCTTCGCCGACGGACAGACCGTGGTCGTACCGCCAGGATGGGTGTGTGAAAATATCAATGCGGCGATAACGATTCCGGCGGGAAAAACGCTGCGGGTACAGGGCGCGGTGCGTGGGAATGGCCGGGGACGGTTTATTTTGCAGGACGGGTGTCAGGTGGTGGGGGAGCAGGGCGGCAGTCTGCACAATGTGACGCTGGATGTTCGCGGGTCGGACTGTGTGATTAAAGGCGTGGCGATGAGCGGCTTTGGCCCCGTCGCGCAAATTTTCATCGGTGGTAAGGAACCGCAGGTGATGCGTAATCTCATTATCGATGACATCACCGTTACCCACGCCAACTACGCCATTCTCCGCCAGGGATTTCATAACCAAATGGACGGCGCGAGGATTACGCATAGCCGCTTTAGCGATTTACAGGGGGACGCCATTGAGTGGAATGTCGCGATTCACGACCGCGATATCCTGATTTCCGATCATGTCATCGAACGCATTGATTGTACCAATGGCAAAATCAACTGGGGGATCGGCATCGGGCTGGCGGGTAGCACCTATGACAACAGTTATCCTGAAGACCAGGCAGTAAAAAACTTTGTGGTGGTCAATATTACCGGATCTGATTGCCGACAGCTTGTGCACGTAGAAAATGGCAAACATTTCGTCATTCGCAATGTCAAAGCCAAAAACATCACGCCCGATTTCAGTAAAAATGCGGGTATTGATAACGCAACGATCGCAATTTATGGCTGTGATAATTTCGTCATTGATAATATTGATATGACGAATAGTGCCGGGATGCTCATCGGCTATGGCGTCGTTAAAGGAAAATACCTGTCAATTCCGCAAAACTTTAAATTAAACGCTATTCGGTTGGATAATCGCCAGGTTGCTTATAAATTACGCGGCATTCAAATTTCCTCCGGCAACACCCCCTCTTTTGTCGCCATCACCAATGTACGGATGACGCGTGCTACGCTGGAACTGCATAATCAACCGCAGCACCTCTTCCTGCGTAATATCAACGTGATGCAAACTTCAGCGATTGGCCCGGCGTTAAAAATGCATTTCGATTTGCGTAAAGATGTCCGTGGTCAATTTATGGCCCGCCAGGACACGCTGCTTTCCCTCGCTAATGTTCATGCCATCAATGAAAACGGGCAGAGTTCCGTGGATATCGACAGGATTAATCACCAAACCGTGAATGTCGAAGCAGTGAATTTTTCGCTGCCGAAGCGGGGAGGGTAAGTACCGCTATTTTTACGAAAATTCCTGGGAAAAAGTTGTTCATACTTAATGTTATGGTGCCGACTAAGACGTAATGTAAAGCGTGCCATCATTATCCCTGGCAGCAGAGTAATTCATGCTGGCGAAAACAAGCTAAAGAGCTATAATTCAGCAACCATTTTACAGGTGGAAGAAACAATGATGAATTTGAAAGCAGTTATACCGGTAGCGGGTTTGGGTATGCATATGTTGCCTGCCACCAAGGCAATCCCAAAAGAGATGCTACCGATCGTCGACAAGCCAATGATTCAGTA
This sequence comes from Salmonella sp. 2020_1459, assembly GCF_043847915.1. Lineage (NCBI taxonomy): Bacteria > Pseudomonadati > Pseudomonadota > Gammaproteobacteria > Enterobacterales > Enterobacteriaceae > Salmonella > Salmonella sp. 2020_1459. The sequence goes on from NZ_JBCMFA010000007.1 coordinate 163,369, forward strand.
CATTGTCGATGAGATTGTGGCTGCAGGGATCAAAGAAATCGTACTGGTGACTCACGCGTCTAAAAACGCCGTTGAGAACCACTTCGACACCTCTTATGAACTTGAATCACTTCTTGAACAGCGCGTTAAGCGTCAGCTTTTGGCGGAAGTGCAATCTATCTGCCCACCGGGCGTGACGATTATGAACGTTCGCCAGGCGCAGCCGTTAGGACTGGGGCATTCTATTCTGTGCGCGCGTCCGGTCGTGGGCGATAACCCTTTCATTGTGGTACTCCCGGATATTATTATTGATGATGCTACCGCCGATCCGCTGCGCTATAACCTTGCGGCGATGGTGGCGCGTTTCAATGAAACGGGTCGCAGCCAGGTGCTGGCGAAGCGCATGAAAGGTGATTTATCGGAGTATTCCGTTATCCAGACGAAAGAACCTCTGGATAATGAAGGCAAAGTCAGCCGGATTGTGGAGTTTATCGAAAAACCGGATCAGCCGCAGACGCTGGATTCCGATTTGATGGCGGTAGGCCGTTATGTGCTTTCAGCCGACATCTGGGCGGAACTGGAAAGAACCGAACCGGGCGCCTGGGGCCGTATCCAGCTCACCGATGCCATTGCAGAACTGGCGAAAAAACAGTCGGTTGACGCGATGCTAATGACGGGTGACAGCTATGACTGCGGTAAAAAAATGGGCTACATGCAGGCATTTGTGAAGTACGGGCTGCGCAACCTGAAAGAAGGAGCGAAGTTCCGTAAGAGCATAGAGCAGCTTTTGCATGAATAAGTATTAACAACCGTGATAAATGGTTGGTGATAAACATAATAACGGCAGTGAACATTCGAAGCGGCAAGTTGGCTGAAACGAGTGTTGACTGCCGTTTTAGTTTTGTATAAAGGGCTTAAGTAACAAGGGGTTATCTGGAGCATTTTAATGCTGATTTTATAAGATTAATCCTTGTTTCCGGATGCAATTAATAAGACAATTAGCGTTTAAGTTTTAGTGAGCTTTGCCCTGCCGGGCGAGGTCTGTAACAAGTCGATATGTACGCAGTGCACTGGTAGCTGATGAGCCAGGGGCGGTAGCGTGTCCTGAATAATTATAATATAGTATTTATAAAGATTATTTTTAGAAAACAATAAGAATAATTTTTTATTTGAGAGACTTAGCATGATATATTATATTTTTATTGTAATTTTTCCGTTCTTTTCATTTGTTAAGAATAAAAATATAAAAATTTACGCCTTGATGCTAAGTTTTTTATTTCTTGTCTCGTTTTGTTCTTTACGTTGGCAGACTGGTACTGATTGGCTCCCCTATTACGATGATTTCATGAGTCCAGGGAATCGACATGACTTTGAAATCGGGTATGTATTATACGTCAAATTAATAAGATATTTGACAGATAATTATACATTGTTTCTATTCACTACATCAATTATTCCTATCGCGTTAATATTCTGGGGATGCCTGAAAACACAAAAAAATATATCATTAACTATTCTTTCTGTTTGTGTTTTTTATAGTTATTATTATCTGGGGTCTTTTTTTGGGGCCGAAAGAAGAATTATTGCAATTGGGTTATCTTTTTTCGCTTTAATCCAATATAAAAGTAATAAAAAGGTGCAATCGCTTATTCTTATTCTATGTGCGTCGACATTTCATATCTCGTCTTTAGTTACCTTATCTGTTTTTTTAATCAATAAGTTATCTTTAAACTTATATAAAATATTACTTGTGCTTGGTGCCATTCTATCATTGCCTTTGTCACATTATTTATCAGATATAATTTCTTCCGTTATTAGTCTAATTCCTGTCGAAATTGTTCGCTATAAACTCACTGTTTATACTCAAAATGCACAAGAATATGGTTCCATAAGTATATCTGGAATTTTAAAAAGGGTGGTAATTTCTGCTATTTTTATTTACACATTATCTTTTGATATAAAAAATAATAAGGCAAATTTATTTTTGGTAAAAACATATTTATTTGGAACTATCATATATTTATTTTTATCTCCGATCTCAGCCATGTTCTCAGTAATTAGTATATATTTTACTATAGTCGAAATATTGTTGATTCCTGCAGTATTAGTGCGTGTAGGAATTTTTACACGGATTCCTGCTCTGATTTTTATAGTGATTTTTTATTTTGGCTATCAAGTTTACTCTATACTAGGGTCTTATCCTGAACTTTTCTATCCTTACATATCGGTATTTTCAGAAATTCAGCGTCAAGGTATTTACTAATGTTATTAATATATACGGGTTCGTATCCAGATGATAAATGTGGAGTAGGTGATTATGTTTATAATCTAAACCAAGAAATTAAAAAGAATTATACAGTTAACGTTGTCAAACTATCCTTATTCGAATTAATCTATAAAATAGTTTCTAATAGAAAAATTATCAAACTTATTAATATTCAATATCCATCGATTGGATTTTCGACAAACAAAATTGCGGCTTTTAAACCTCATGTTGCATTTATCTTAGCTAAGTTAGTTGGCTTAAAAACATCGATAACGCTACACGAATTTAGTAGTTTATCAAAGAGAGCTCAATATTTCCTAAAAATTTTTAAGCTTGCTGATTATATAATCTTTACAACTCAGTATGAGAAGAATATAGGTGAAAAAACATTATTTAATTCTGCAAAAACAAGACTAATTCCTATCGCATCTAACATACCTTCTTGCCAAAAGAAAGAAAAAAAATTTGATCTTGTTCATTTTGGTATAATTTCCAAAGGAAAGGGAATAGAAGAATTTATCTGGATTATTAAAGAACTTAATAAGAAAAATATTAAATTCCGCTCTGCCTTGATTGGTTATGTTCCTGGTGCTGACAATAGTTATGCCAATTTAATTATAGAACAGTGTACAGAACAAAAGTGCGAGTTACTTTTAAATAAATCAGCAGCCGAAATATCAAATCTGCTAGCTGAAACTGACATGGCTATATTACCATATCCCGATGGCATCTCAGAACGGAGAGGTACTGCCCTTGCTGCGATGATTAATCGAGTATTAGTATTTTCCCTAAGGGGGCAGTTTTCGTCTGAATTTGAAAATATTGCCGTATTAGGGAACGATAAAAATGATCTTTTGAGTAAGGTTTTATATTATATAAATAATACAGATAGCTTTGCCAAAATTAATGATAGTGCCTATGAGTACTCTGAAAAAAGAAATTGGCAGTCGATCGCTCAACTGTATATAGGACTAATAAACAATGATAGTAATAAATAATTATTTTAGTGGTGTTTTAAAAAGAGGAATACCGATTTATACTGAAGAGTTAGTTCTTCAAATGAAAAAGGACTCTATGCAAGTCTGTGAATTAACTTGTCCAAAAGTCCTATACCCTTTACCTGCTTTTATACATAATTTTTTATTCATATTCTATGAACAAATACTTACTCCGCTTATTGGACTTATATTAAAGTCAAAATTTAATATCTATCCATATAATAGTACATCAATTATAGACGCGTACTTGGGTAAATCAGTGGTTATTATTCATGATCTAATAAGCTTAAGAAAAAAGAACCATTCTTTATCCGCGAAATATGTGTCATATTGTATGCTCAAAGCATCACAATTAAAAGCCGATTATATATATATATCAAAAACAACTAAGCGTGTTATAGATAGCATTGAACTCTTTAAAAATTGTAAAGGCTATTATTTCCCAAACACATTTTTTCGTTTCGAGGAAATTGCGAAAAAAAATACGATTCTTGATCTTGGATATATATTATTGGTAACAGGGGTGGGTGATAATAAAGATCTCGATGGTGCTTTGAAATTATATTCATCTATTAGCAAGGATGAACGATTGCCGCTTAAAATATTAGGCTGTGGAAATGCCATAGAGAGGGTAAAAAAAATAATTGATGACCATAGAGTCCAAAGTGAAATTGAAGTTATTCCTTTCCTGGATCTTGATGATGTTGTAAGTCTTTATTGTAACTCTACCTTTATTTGGGCACATTCGAAATATGAGGGTTATGGAAGAGCTGTAGCAGAGGCTAAGTTGTCCCATAAAAAGATTTTATGTACACAAATATCAGCCTTTATGGAACAAAAAGATGAAAATGTATATCTTTATACTAATCAAAATGACTTTCACATCCAATATAAAGCTGTGTTAGCTAGCAAGTATAAAGATATCCATGGACAATTGATAGAACATGAAATTTTTAAATCCCAACTCGAGTTTTTATATGGAAAAAAGTAAAATACTCATCCTCACCCCACGATTTCCGTATCCAGTGGTAGGAGGGGATAGGTTAAGGATATATCGCATTTGTAAGGAATTGTCTAAATACTACACATTAGATTTGCTAAGTCTATGCGATAGTATCGAAGACTTAAATTTTATAGTAAAAAATGATCACGTCTTTGATAAAATTTTCCGGATCTATCATCCTAAAATAAAAAGTTATTTTAATGTATTAAAAGCATTACCTGGTAGAAAACCACTTCAGATAGCTTATTATAAAAATACTGAATTTGAAAATAAACTTAATGAGATAATTGGGAATTATGATTTGACTCTTTCTCATCTCATTCGTGTTGGTGATTACACTTTAAATAAGCCTGGCTTGCATATTCTTGAAATGACTGATGCAATTTCCTTAAATTATTCGCGTATAAAAAAAGAAGCTCCGAAAAATTCTTTAAAAAGCATCATTTACTCTATCGAACAAGAGCGATTATTAAAATATGAAAAAGAAGTTTATGGCCGCTATTCACTCATATCGTTAATATCAGAGGTTGACAAAAAATTCCTTTTTGGGAATAGGAATGATAACATTTTGGTTTGTAATAATGGAGTTGATCTTGAGGATTATCCTTTTACAAAGAGAGTCATTGAAAATACCAATATAATTAATCTTATTTTTATTGGGAACTTGTGTTCATTCCAAAATTTTGACGGAGTGAAATGGTTCGTAAAAAATATTCTACCATCAATAAATAAAAATAATAACGGTAAGAAATATATTTTCCACATTTTAGGTAAAATAAACAAAAGTGATAAACTATATTTACAAGGTTTTGAAAATGTTGTGGTGAGTGGCAGCGTTACAAATATGGCTGATGCGGCTAAAATAGGACATATCGGAATTTGCCCAGTTCGGTTTGGTGCAGGTGTACAAAATAAAATATTAGAATATATGGCTCTTGGACTTCCAACTATCACATCCCGAATGGGTTATGAGGGTATAGAAGCAAATATTGGTGAAGAGATATTAATTGCTGATAATAGTGATGAGTACTTGAAGTCGTTAGAAACTTTGAGTGAAAATTCTGTATATCAAATGATTGCTAAGAATGCGCGAAATTTTGTTGCGGAGAAATTTAATTGGTCAACGCGTTTATCAGTTTTGGTGAAAAATATTGAGAGGTTAACAGGAAAATGATTACACCAATAATTATGGCTGGGGGAAATGGAAGTCGGTTATGGCCACTTTCTCGAACGTTATATCCTAAACAGTTTTTATGTTTAGATGGCTCTCAAAGTATGCTTCAGACCACAATTACGCGAATTAATAATTTGAATGCTTCAGATCCTATTGTTATTTGTAATGAGCAGCACAGGTTTATTGTTGCAGAACAGCTTAAAGAATTATCTAAATCATCTGGCGATATAATTTTAGAACCTGTTGGACGTAACACGGCCCCTGCAGTAGCCTTGGCAGCTTTAAAATGCCTTAAGAAAAACGCTTTACTGTTAGTATTGGCTGCTGACCATATAATTAAGGACGAAGAAACGTTTTGTAAGACTATACAAGACGCTAGAAAATATGCCGAAGCAGGAAAATTAGTTACGTTTGGTATTGTACCTACCATGCCAGAGACAGGTTATGGTTATATACGGCGTGGGCAAGCTCTTTTCTCTGCAGAAAATGATTGTTCTTTGGCGTTTAGGGTGGCTGAATTTGTCGAAAAACCCAATCTAGAAACGGCTCAGAGTTATCTTGATTCTGGTGAGTATTACTGGAACAGCGGTATGTTTTTATTTAGGGCAGATCGATATATTGAAGAGTTAAAAAAATTTCGCCCTGATATTTATAAAGCTTGCTCATTAGCGATGGAATCTGCTGTTACGGATCTCGATTTCATTCGAGTGGATGAAGATTCATTTTGCGCTTGCCCGGATGAATCAATTGATTATGCAGTGATGGAAAAGACGAATGACGCGGTTGTCGTACCTTTAAATGCGGGTTGGAGTGATGTCGGTTCGTGGTCTTCTCTTTGGGAGATAAGTGATAAAGATAGTAATGGTAATGTGACTAAAGGCGATGTATTAAGCCACAATGCAGATAATTGCTATCTCCATGCAGAAACGGGTTTGGTAACCGCTGTTGGTGTCAAAGATCTTATAGTCGTGCAAACGAAAGATGCCGTTTTAGTTGCAAACACAAACTGTGTTCAAGATGTTAAGAAAATTGTTGAGAAAATTAAATTAGAAAATCGTCATGAGCATATAACTCATCGGGAAGTTTATAGACCATGGGGTAAATACGATTCAATCGATTTCGGTGAGCGTTATCAGGTAAAGAGAATCACTGTAAAACCCGGAGAAGGAATTTCAGAGCAGCAACATTATCATCGCGCGGAACACTGGATTATCGTTGCAGGTACCGCAAAAATAACCATAAAAGGTGAAGTGAAAATTTTAACTGAAAATGAATCCGTATATATTCCTGTCGGTGTTAAGCACTGCCTTGAAAACCCAGGGAAAATTGCACTTGAACTTATTGAAGTAAGATCCGGCGCATATTTAGGGGAGGATGATATTGTTCGTTTTTCAGATAAGTATGGTCGTAATTAAGGAATAACGTAATAATGAATAATTTAACTTGTTTTAAGGCCTACGACATTCGCGGCAGGCTGGGCGAAGAGCTCAATGAAGATATCGCGTGGCGGATTGGCCGCGCCTACGGCGAATATTTAAAACCGAAAACCATCGTGCTGGGCGGCGACGTGCGCCTGACCAGCGAGGCGCTGAAGATGGCGCTGGCAAAAGGGTTACAGGACGCGGGCGTCGACGTGCTGGATATCGGCATGTCCGGCACCGAAGAGATTTACTTCGCCACCTTCCACCTCGGCGTGGACGGCGGTATTGAGGTGACCGCCAGCCATAACCCGATGGACTACAACGGTATGAAGCTGGTGCGCGAGGGCGCCCGCCCGATAAGCGGCGACACCGGTCTGCGCGACGTTCAGCGTCTGGCAGAAGCGGGCAATTTCCCGCCGGTGAACGAGGCCGCGCGCGGCAGCTACAGACAAATCAGCCTGCGCGACGCCTACATCGACCACCTGCTCGGCTATATCAGTGTTAACAATCTCACCCCGCTGAAGCTGGTGGTGAATTCCGGCAACGGCGCGGCGGGGCCGGTCATTGACGCCATCGAAGCGCGTCTGAAGGCGCTGGGCGCGCCGGTGGAGTTCATCAAAATCCACAACACCCCGGACGGCACCTTCCCGAACGGCATTCCCAACCCGTTGCTGCCGGAGTGTCGCGACGACACCCGCAAGGCCGTTATTG
>NZ_JBCMFA010000007.1:171020-329208 GCF_043847915.1 Salmonella sp. 2020_1459
GGATGCGTACGGAGGATGCCATTTATGGCGGGGAAATGAGCGCGCATCACTATTTTCGTGATTTTGCCTACTGCGACAGCGGGATGATCCCGTGGCTGCTGGTGGCGGAGCTGGTGTGCCTGAAGGGGCAGTCGCTGGGTGAACTGGTCTGCGACCGGATGGCGGCGTTCCCGGCGAGCGGGGAAATCAACAGCAGGCTGGCGGAGCCGGCGGCAGCCATTGCGCGGGTGGAAGCGCACTTTGCGGAAGAGGCGCAGGCGGTGGATCGCACGGACGGTCTCAGCATGTCATTCCCGGACTGGCGTTTCAACCTGCGCTCGTCGAACACCGAACCGGTGGTGCGCCTGAATGTGGAATCACGCGGCGATATTCCGCTGATGGAAGCGCGAACGAAAGAAATTCTTCAGCTACTCAATTCATAAAAAGCAGCCCTTCTTTATGGAGGGCTAACTTTTCGGATATTCTCTAACCAATTCGTAGTATAAAGCCAATAAATATTAAGTGTGTTTGATTGTTGTTGGTTTCCATTTCTAATAGATATAAGGCTTTCGCTATGTTCTTTTCGGACAGTATAAATAATCATTGATATAATTATTTATTTTACCTTCCTGGTAATATTAATTATTATGGGGCTAATAATAATTGATGTAATCCTGTAACTTCCCACGAATATTTATTTACTTTAAGTTTACATCCGGAAAGTAAAAATGCGAACTATAAAAGCGATTAACAACTTTAAAGTTGATTTATTTATTACTTTTTTTCTTATTGCGCTAGGATTTTATCTTCGAACTATATTTGTCTCTAAGATGGGCGCTGATTTAACAGGTGTGATGTTGTTATTTACACAACTGACTGCTTATTTAAATCTCGCCGAGCTTGGCATAGGGGTAGCTGCGGCAAGCCTTTTATACAAGCCGCTGAGTGAGGGGGATTATGCAAAAATAAAATACTTAACTTTATTGCTGTCTACAATCTATAGATATATCTCGTTTTTAGTTTTATTGATAGGTATAGTAATTGGCTTTGGTATTTACTTTTTCATCGATTCTGTTAATGCAGTAAGTCACGTTTTTATTTATTGGGCATTTTTTGTAATAAATACATCTTTAACTTATTCTTATGCAAAGCATTCAACTCTATTAACTGCAAATCAGCAATATTCAGTAGTCCGTAAAATACAGGGTGGCGGGAAAATATTAATTATTGCGCTGCAAATATTGTTATTAGTCACCACACATAATTTCTTACTCTATTTGCTCGTTGAAACTATTGGCGTGATAGTACAGTATTTTATATTTAAAAATATTATTAATAACGACATCCATTTTAAGGTAGTTCCACAATCTATTAGCGATGATGAAAAAACAACATTAAAAAATGAATTAAAAATAAAAATAAAAAACATGTTTTTTCATAAGATTGGTGGTGTGTTAGTTTTAAATACTGATTATTTGCTAGTTTCAAAATTTCTTAATTTAAGCTACGTCACGATTTATGGAAGTTATATGATGGTCTTCCAGGTTGTGACTGTGCTTATGTCCAGTTTTGTTAATGCTATTACAGCTAGTGTGGGTAATTTTTTAATCAATCAAAATGATGATGAAGTTACCAGTATTGCAAAGCAATTTAACACAGTATTTATAGCATTGGCTACCTTCATTTCTTTGAATATGTATTTTTTGGTTAATGACTTTATTACCAGCTGGATAGGCGAAAAATTCATACTAGGTAATGGTATTGTTATATTAATGCTTGTTAATGTATTTATAAGTGTCATTAGAATTCCTTGTGATATTTTTAAAAACGCAACTGGTTTTTTTGGGGATGTATATTATCCTTTGCTTGAGGGAGTGGTTAATTTATTTTTTTCCGCGCTCCTGGCTTTTTATATTGGTCTTCCCGGTATTATTATTGGCACGATTATATCTAATGTATTAATTACATTAATTGCAAAGCCATTATATCTATATGGTAAAATGTTTGGTAGATTTAATGCATTAAAAAAGTACTTGTCATTTGTACTGAAACCTTTAATATTCTCATTTGTTATTTTTGCTGTTTTTTATTTTACAAGAGAACAAATAATTTTCTTTAAAGTTTCCAACTGGTTTGACTTTATAAGTAAGCTTACTATTGTATCGCTGGTAAGTATGATTATAGTTTTTGCGGTTTTTTATGCAGATGCTAACTTTAGGTCTTTTGTTAAAAGAATTTTACGCGTGGTATTTTAAGTTAACCAAGCGGGAAAATATCCGCCGAACCACAATGTGCTATTAATGGACAAGTATTTAATATGCTTTACGCTGTAAAATTTGTAGCACATAATGGTGAAATATATGTAACTTCCACACCTGACAGGAGTATGTAATGTCCAAGCAACAGATCGGCGTCGTCGGTATGGCAGTGATGGGGCGCAACCTCGCGCTCAACATCGAAAGCCGTGGTTATACCGTCTCCGTTTTCAACCGCTCCCGTGAAAAGACCGAAGAAGTGATTGCCGAGAATCCCGGCAAAAAGCTGGTGCCTTATTACACGGTGAAAGAGTTTGTTGAATCCCTCGAAACGCCTCGTCGTATCCTGTTAATGGTGAAAGCGGGCGCAGGTACTGATGCAGCTATCGATTCGCTGAAACCGTATCTGGAAAAAGGCGATATCATTATTGATGGCGGTAACACCTTCTTCCAGGACACAATCCGTCGCAATCGCGAGCTGTCTGCGGAAGGTTTTAACTTTATCGGTACCGGTGTTTCCGGTGGTGAAGAGGGCGCGCTGAAAGGGCCATCTATCATGCCTGGCGGTCAGAAAGATGCCTATGAACTGGTGGCGCCGATCCTGACGAAGATTGCTGCTGTGGCGGAAGATGGCGAACCGTGCGTGACCTATATCGGCGCCGATGGTGCTGGTCACTACGTCAAGATGGTCCACAATGGTATTGAATATGGCGATATGCAGCTTATCGCTGAAGCTTACTCCCTGCTGAAAGGCGGCCTGAACCTCAGCAATGAAGAGTTGGCGAACACTTTTACCGAGTGGAATAACGGCGAGCTGAGCAGTTATCTGATCGACATCACTAAAGACATCTTCACTAAAAAAGATGAAGACGGAAACTACCTGGTGGATGTCATTCTTGATGAAGCCGCCAACAAAGGGACCGGTAAATGGACCAGCCAGAGCGCGCTGGATCTGGGCGAACCGCTGTCGCTGATTACCGAATCTGTCTTTGCGCGTTACATCTCTTCGTTGAAAGCGCAACGTGTTGCCGCATCTAAAGTGCTCTCCGGGCCGAAAGCGCAACCGGCAGGCGACAAAGCGGAATTTATCGAGAAAGTGCGTCGCGCGCTGTATCTTGGCAAGATCGTCTCCTATGCGCAGGGCTTCTCACAGCTACGCGCCGCGTCTGATGAATATCACTGGGATCTCAACTACGGCGAGATTGCTAAGATTTTCCGGGCGGGCTGTATCATTCGCGCTCAGTTCCTGCAGAAGATCACCGATGCTTACGCAGAAAACGCCGATATCGCTAACTTGCTGTTAGCGCCTTACTTCAAGAAAATTGCTGATGAGTACCAGCAGGCGCTGCGAGATGTCGTGGCTTACGCGGTGCAGAACGGCATTCCGGTGCCGACATTCTCTGCGGCAGTGGCCTACTATGACAGCTATCGCGCCGCAGTACTGCCAGCTAACTTAATTCAGGCGCAGCGTGACTACTTTGGTGCGCACACCTATAAACGTACTGATAAAGAAGGTGTTTTCCATACCGAATGGTTGGAATAATTTCTGCAAAATGTTTAAGCCCGGTTTAATACCGGGCTTTTTTTTATCTCTATTCTTATTGATTTATCGCTTTTGCTTAATATTAACTTAATAATCTGTGTTTATCGTAATGAAGATAATCTGAATTGTTTTCGTCTGCGTTGCACTTTATATACTCAGGCGTTAAAACTTTAATATCTTATCAGGATGCGAAATACATCATGATTCATAATTAAGTTAATTCTGAGAGCGAATAATGAAAATCACGATATCCGGGACGGGTTATGTTGGCTTGTCTAATGGTTTGCTTATTGCACAACATCATGATGTGGTGGCGTTAGACATTGTTCCTTCCCGTGTTGAACTGTTAAATGATCGGATATCTCCGATTGTTGATAAAGAAATTCAGCAATTTTTAAAGGAAGATAACATCAGATTCAGGGCAACGCTGGATAAGTTTGATGCGTACCAGAATGCAGATTACGTCATTATTGCTACGCCTACGGATTACGATCCCAAAACCAACTATTTTAATACGTCCAGTGTGGAATCGGTCATTCAGGATGTGATCAGCATCAACCCCGCAGCCGTGATGATTATTAAGTCTACGGTGCCGGTTGGCTTCACGGCGGCAATGCGTCAGAAGTTTGCGACAGAAAATATCATTTTCTCTCCGGAGTTTTTACGTGAAGGTAAAGCCCTTTACGATAACCTTTATCCCTCCCGTATCGTGATTGGGGAACAGTCTGAGCGCGCCAGAGAATTTGCCGCATTACTCCAGGAAGGCGCTATTAAACAGGAGATTCCAACGCTGTTTACGGACTCCACTGAGGCGGAAGCTATTAAACTTTTCGCCAATACTTATCTCGCTATGCGAGTCGCTTATTTTAATGAATTAGACAGCTATGCTGAAACGTTAGGATTAAATACCCGACAAATTATTGAAGGGGTGTGCCTCGACCCGCGTATTGGCAATCATTATAATAATCCCTCTTTTGGTTATGGCGGATATTGTTTGCCAAAAGATACCAAACAGTTGCTGGCCAATTATCAGTCGGTGCCTAATAATATTATCTCCGCTATCGTTGAAGCAAACCGTACGCGTAAAGATTTTATTGCCGACGCTATCCTCGCCAGAAAGCCTAAAGTGGTGGGCATTTATCGCCTGATTATGAAGAGTGGCTCCGATAACTTCCGCGCCTCATCGATTCAGGGGATTATGAAGCGCATTAAAGCGAAAGGCGTAGAGGTCATCATCTATGAGCCGGTAATGGAAGAAGATACTTTCTTTAACTCACGTCTTGAACGTGATTTGCACTGCTTTAAACAGCAGGCGGATGTCATTATTTCCAACAGGATGGCGGCAGAGCTTTTGGATGTCGCTGAAAAAGTGTATACCCGCGATCTTTTCGGTAGTGATTAATAAGGCAATCGGGGCTGATGAGTCCCGATGATTTATTGACCAAATGGAAATAATGTCTGATTTTTATCATTAATCCTATGGCATATATTTGCTTTATGACTACACTGTCTCCAGCTTCATCCTTTTTTTAGTTAGGGTATCTATGACAGTGGATAGTAATACGTCTTCCGGGCGTGGGAACGATCCGGAACAGATTGATTTGATTGAGTTATTGCTACAGTTATGGCGTGGGAAGATGACCATTATTGTAGCCGTTATTATCGCCATTTTGCTGGCCGTAGGCTACCTGATGATAGCCAAAGAAAAATGGACATCCACGGCGATTATTACCCAACCTGATGCCGCGCAGGTTGCCACCTATACCAATGCGCTCAACGTCTTGTATGGCGGGAATGCCCCCAAAATCTCTGAAGTGCAGGCGAATTTTATAAGCCGCTTTAGCTCTGCGTTTTCCGCATTATCGGAAGCGCTGGATAATCAGAAAGAGCCGGAAAAGCTCACCATTGAACAGTCGGTAAAGGGGCAGGCGCTGCCGCTCTCGGTTTCTTATGTGAGTACTACCGCTGAAGGCGCGCAGCGTCGGCTGGCGGAATATATCCAACAGGTGGATGAAGAGGTCGCTAAGGAACTGGAAGTTGACCTGAAAGATAACATCACGCTGCAAACTAAAACGTTGCAGGAGTCCCTTGAGACGCAGGAAGTTGTGGCGCAGGAGCAAAAAGATCTGCGTATTAAGCAAATCGAAGAAGCGTTGCGCTATGCGGATGAGGCAAAAATCACGCAGCCGCAGATTCAGCAAACCCAGGATGTTACCCAGGACACGATGTTCCTGTTGGGGAGCGATGCGCTAAAATCGATGATACAGAACGAAGCGACGCGTCCACTGGTCTTTTCTCCGGCCTATTTCCAGACGAAGCAGACACTGCTGGACATTAAAAATCTGAAAGTGACTGCCGATACGGTGCACGTCTATCGTTATGTGATGAAGCCGACGCTGCCGGTCCGTCGCGATAGCCCGAAAAAAGCCATTACCCTTGTGCTGGCTGTATTGCTGGGTGGGATGATCGGTGCCGGGATTGTGCTGGGACGCAATGCGCTACGTAGCTATAAGCCAAAAGCCTTGTAAGCTTCTTTGCCGGATGGCGGCACAAGTGCCTTATCCGGCTACGACAGGTAAAATTTCTCATTAAAAAACCGGGCATTGCCCGGTTTTTTTACGCTTATTGATGACGCTTACGAAGATTGTCGATCACGGTGGTGAGGTTGAGATCCTGATCCTGCAACAGCACCAGCAGGTGGTACATCAAATCAGACGCTTCATTGGTCAGCTCAACACGATCGTTAACGGTGGCCGCCAGCGCGGTTTCCACACCTTCTTCGCCAACTTTTTGCGCAATACGTTTAGTACCGCTGGCGTACAGTTTCGCCGTGTAAGAGCTGGCCGGATCGGCGGTTTTGCGCTCTGCCAGTAGCTGCTCCAGTTGATACAGGAATAACCACTGATGGCTGGCGTCGCCAAAGCAGCTGCTGGTACCTTTGTGGCAGGTCGGCCCGACAGGGTTTGCCAGCACCAGCAGTGTATCGTTGTCGCAATCCGGCGCAATGCTGACGACATTCAGCACATGGCCTGAGGTTTCGCCTTTGGTCCATAAACGCTGTTTCGTGCGTGAGAAGAACGTAACATGGCCGGATTCAATGGTTTTGTCCAGCGCTTGTGGGTTCATATAGCCCAGCATCAATACTTCGCCGGATACCGCATGTTGCACGATGGCTGGCATCAGGCCATCGGTTTTTTCCCAGTCCAGCTCGCGGCGTTGTTGCTCTGTTAACATATCCTGATCTCCACGCCCTGGCCTGCCAGGTACGCTTTTAATTCGCCAATATTGATGATTTGCTTGTGAAAAACGGAGGCGGCAAGCGCGCCGTCGACATCGGCATCACGGAATGCCTCAAGAAAGTGTTCCATCGTGCCCGCGCCGCCGGAGGCGATCAGCGGCACGCGGCAAACGTCACGGACTTTTTTCAACTGCGTCAGATCGTAACCGTTACGCACGCCGTCCTGGTTCATCATATTCAGGACGATTTCCCCCGCGCCGCGCTGTTGTACCTCTTGCACCCAGTCCAGCGTCTCCCACTGCGTCACGCGGGTACGGTTTTCATCGCCGGTATACTGGTTAACATGATATTTCCCCGTGGCGTCGTCAAACCAGGTATCAATCCCGACGACAATGCACTGTACGCCAAAACGGTCAGCCAGACGGGTAATCAGCGTTGGGTCAGCCAGCGCCGGGGAGTTGATAGAGATCTTATCCGCCCCGAAAGAAAGAATTTTGGCGGCGTCGTCAATTGACCGGATGCCGCCCGCTACACAAAACGGAATGTCGATCACCTCGGCAACGCGCGCCACCCAGCTTTTATCGACTACGCGACCATCGCTGGAGGCGGTAATGTCATAGAACACCAGTTCGTCCGCGCCTTCGTCGGCATAGCGTTTGGCCAGCGGAACGATATCGCCAATGATCTCATGGTTGCGAAACTGTACGCCTTTCACCACCTGACCATCACGAACATCCAGACACGGAATTATACGTTTTGCCAGCATTGGATGGCCTCCTTAACGGTAAATTTCCCTTCTAACAGAGCGCGTCCGACAATCACGCCGCGCACGCCGGTGCCGCGCAGGGCGGCAATATCATCGATATCGCCAATACCGCCGGAGGATTGAAAGGCGATCTGCGGATATCTGGCGCATACCTCTTCGTACAGCGAAACGTTAGAGCCCGCCAGCGTGCCGTCGCGAGAAATATCGGTACACAGTACATGTTTCAGGCCGACGGGGAGATAGGTCTCCACCAGTTGTTCCAGCGAGACGCCGGAATTTTCCTGCCAGCCGCTAACCGCCACCTGCTTGTTGCCGTGTTCGTCTATGCGAACGTCCAGCGCCAGCACCAGCGCCTGCGCGCCAAAACGTTCAAACCAGCCTTTCACCACGTCAGGGGATTTCACCGCCGTTGAACCGATGACCACACGGGCAACGCCAGCTTTCAGTAATGCCGCAACGTCTTCTTCGGTACGCACGCCGCCGCCGACCTGAACAGGCACGTTCACGCCCGCGACCAGGGTTTTAATCAGCGGTATCTGTCGCTTAGCCGGATCTTTAGCGCCGGTCAGATCTACCAGATGCAGCACCCCGGCGCCCTGGGCGGCGTAATCCTGCAAACGGGGCAGGGGATCGTTACCGTAATCCCGCTGCCGGGCGTAGTCGCCCTGGTGGAGACGCACCACGGTGCCGTCAATTAAATCTAATGCCGGAATAATCATTACATCTCCAGGAAGTTTTTCAGCAACTGTGCGCCCGCCGCGCCCGAACGTTCCGGATGGAACTGTACGCCGAAGAAATTATCTTTCTGTACCGCCGCGGTAAACGGCTCGCCGTAATTGCACTGGGCGATAGTCCACGGGTTGACCGGCATCGCGTAGCTGTGAACAAAGTAAAAATAGGCGCCATCTTCAATGCCCTGAAACAGCCGGTTGCCCGCCTGCGGATACACGCGATTCCAGCCCATGTGCGGCAGCGGCAGACCAAAGTCGGTCATTTTCGGCACGTCTTGTTCGATAATGTTCAGCAGATCCACGCCGCGCGTCTCTTCGCTGCGACGACCCAGCAGTTGCATCCCTAAGCAGATACCCAGTACCGGCTGAGTACACGCTTTAATTAAGTCTATCAGTTCACGTTCGCGCAGTTGATCCATAGCGGCCTGCGCCGTGCCGACGCCGGGCAGAAAGAGTTTGTCAGCGCGTAATACGATTTCCGCTTCGCGGCTGACCACCGGGGTGTAACCGTGGCGCGCCACGGCGGATTTTACCGAGCTTAAATTGGCGCAGCCGGTGTCAAGGATGACGACGTTCATCACAGCACTCCTTTCGAGGACGGTAATGTATCGCCCTCCACGCGAATAGCCTGGCGTAGCGTCCGACCAAAGGCTTTAAACAAACTTTCGACACGGTGGTGATCGTTTTTACCTTTAGTCTTGAGATGCAGAGTGACGCCCATCGTGTAAGAGAGTGAGCGGAAAAAGTGTTCAATCATCTCTGTGCTCAAATCGCCCACACGCTGGTAGGTAAATTCAGCTTTATATTCCAGATGCGGACGACCGGAAATATCCAGCGCGCAGCGCGCCAGACATTCATCCATCGGTAGTACAAAGCCAAAACGGCAGATACCGCGCTTGTCGCCGAGTGCCAGTTTTAATGCCTCACCGAGCGCCAGTCCGGTATCTTCTACCGTGTGGTGATCGTCGATATAGAGATCACCCTTAACGGTAATCTCCATGCGAAAGCCGCCGTGGGTGGCGATTTGATCGAGCATATGGTCAAAGAAGCCGACGCCGGTATTAATCTTGCTGTTGCCTTCGCGATCCAGCCAGACGCTGACATCAATCTGTGTTTCTTTGGTGTTGCGGACCACATGCGCATAACGATCGCGTTTCGTTAGCTGTTCGCCAATCATCGTCCAGTTCAGCGTTTCACGGTGATAGCGTAAACCAGTAATGCCCATATTATCAGCGAGCTGGATATCGGTCGCACGATCGCCAATCACATAGCTGTTAGCGCTATCCATCGCTTGTTCCGCAAGATAACGCTCCACCAGCTTCACTTTGGGCTTGCGGCAGTCGCAGTCGTCTGCGGGCAGGTGAGGGCAGATCAGCACCTCATCAAAGCATACGCCCTGAGAGGTGAAAATCTGCATCATCAGGTTGTGCGGTCCGTCGAAGTCCGCCTGCGGGAAGCTTTGCGTGCCAAGTCCATCCTGGTTAGTGATCATCACCAGCTTAAAACCGGCTTTTTGCAGCTTCAGCAATACGGGAATCACCTCTGGCTCAAAGGCCAGTTTATCAAAGCGGTCTACCTGAAAATCGCTCGGCGGTTCGGAAATTAAGGTTCCGTCCCGGTCGATGAAAAGATACTTCTGACTCATACTGGCTCCGCACGTAAGGCGTCAATGACGCGCTGGTTTTCCTGGCGGGTGCCGACCGTAATCCGCAGGCAGCCGCTTAAAGAAGGTTGTTTATTCTGATCGCGTAAGATAATGCCCTGATCCCATAAGGATTTAAACACGCTGCTGGAGGCGGTAAACCGCGCCAGAATATAGTTGGTTTCAGAGTCAAAGACGTGTTCTACGCAGGCGGTCTGTTGCAGGGCATTCACCAGATACTGACGTTCCTGCACTGTCTGCGCCACGCGATCGCGCATTGCGTTTATTCCCTGCGGGCTCAGCGCCTGGGCGGCGATATCCGCCACTGGCGTAGAAAGCGGATAAGGGGCGATCACTTTTAATAGCAGGTTGATCACCTCTTCATTAGCCAGCGTAAAGCCGCAGCGCAGACCCGCCAGCGCAAAAGCTTTCGACAATGTGCGCAGGATAACCAGATGAGGATATTCAACCAGCCAGCCTGTCAGCGTGGCCTGTGGGCAAAACTCAATATAAGCTTCGTCGGCGACGACTATCGCTTTACCGCGTGTCAACTCCAGCAGCGTGCGCAGATCCTGCGGGTTGATAAGTTGTCCGGTAGGATTATTGGGGCTACAAACGAACACCACTTTTGTGCCGTCAAGGTTGTCGGAAATCCCCTGTAGATCCAGCTGCCAGTTTTCAAGCGCGGGAACCGTCCGGCGCTCTACGCCAATGGTTTCGGCGCTGACGCTGTACATACCATAAGTGGGCGGACAGTAGAGAATGGCGTCTTTCCCCGGTTCGCAGAAGGCGCGGATCACCAGTTCGATCCCTTCATCCGCGCCGCGGCTGACCAGCACCTGCTCCGGCTTTACGCCAGCATATTGCGCGTAGTTTTCAATCACGGCCTTTGGCTGGCATTCCGGGTAGCGGTTAAGCGTTTGTTGGGTGAGCTGAAACTCCACCGCTGTCGGGAATTCATTCGCGTTCAGCCAGACATCGCCGTTACCGCCCAGACGGCGGGCGGACTGATACGGTACCAGGTTGCGGACATTTTCACGGGCTAAGTCAGCGACGCTGAGAGTGTTTTCAGTGCTCATGCTTGCTCCTTGAGGGCGTTTACGCGCAGGGTAACGGCATTTTTATGGGCGGTCAGACGTTCTGCCGCCGCCAATGTTTCAATGGTTGATGCCAGAGCGGAAAAGCCCGCTTTCGACAGTTCCTGAACGGTCATCCGTTTCTGGAAATCCGCTAACCCAAGGCTGGAACAGGTAGCAGTATAGCCATAGGTCGGTAAGACATGGTTGGTTCCGGAAGCGTAATCACCGGCGGATTCCGGCGACCAGTCGCCGAGAAATACCGAGCCTGCGCTGGTAATCGCATCCACCAAATCGCGCGCATTGCGCGTCTGGATAATTAAGTGTTCCGGCCCATACTGATTAGAGATGGCGACGCACTGCGCTAAATCTTTGGTCACAATCAGACGACTGGCGCTCAGGGCCTGCCGGGCGGTGTCCGCGCGCGGCAGCTCCGCCAGTTGACGTTCTACCGCCTCCGCCACCTTGCGGGCAATGTCAGCATCAGGCGTCAGCAGGATCACCTGCGAATCCGGACCGTGCTCAGCCTGGGAGAGCAGGTCAGAAGCGACGAAATCCGGTGTTGCGCCGCTGTCGGCGATCACCAGTACTTCAGACGGCCCGGCTGGCATATCGATAGCCGCGCCGTCGAGGCGCTGGCTGACCTGACGCTTGGCTTCGGTTACAAAGGCGTTGCCGGGGCCAAAAATTTTATCCACTTTCGGTACGGACTCGCTGCCGAAGGCCAGAGCGGCAATCGCCTGCGCGCCGCCGACGTTAAAGATTTCCTGCACGCCACACAGTTGCGCCGCATAGAGGATTTCATCAGCGATGGGCGGCGGCGAGCACAGAACCACGTTCTGGCATCCCGCAATGCGCGCCGGCGTCGCCAGCATCAGCACCGTTGAGAAGAGCGGAGCCGAGCCGCCGGGAATATACAGACCGACAGACGCGACGGGACGCGTAACCTGCTGGCAACGCACGCCTGGCTGGGTTTCCACATCTACAGGCGGTAGCGTCTGCGCGGAATGGAACGTTTCAATATTTTTGACGGCAGCGGCCATCGCCTGTTTTAATTCGTCGCTCAGACGCGCGCCGGCGGCGGCGATCTCTTCAGGGGTGACGCGTAGCGCTGTCACTTCTGTTTTATCAAATTTAGCGCTGTATTCACGCAGGGCATCGTCACCGCGCGTTTTTACATTATCCAGAATATCGCTGACCGTCCGGGTAATACTGTCAGAGGCGGAAATCGCCGGACGCGTCAGCAGCGCACGCTGCTGTTCAGGGCTACAGCTGTTCCAGTCAATCAGGGTATTGAAGCTCATGGTCTTTACTCCATCACAGGGTTCCGCCTTATCCGGCCTACTGAACCCAAAATATCAACGCATTACGTAGGCCTGATAAGCGCAGCGCCATCAGGCGTCAGATCACTCCATCATCTTCTCGATCGGCAGTACCAGAATCGAGCTGGCGCCAAGCGCTTTCAGTTTCTCCATGGTTTCCCAGAACAGCGTTTCGCTGCTGACCATGTGCATCGCCACGCGCTGTTGCTCGCCCGCCAGCGGCAGAATTGTCGGCCTTTCGGCGCCTGGCAGCAGGGCGATAACCTCTTCCAGGCGTTCACTTGGCGCGTGCATCATGATGTATTTCGATTCGCGCGCCTGAATCACACCCTGAATACGGGTCAGCAATTTATCGATCAGCTGTTGCTTGCTCTGTGCCATCTCACCGTCGCGCTGAATCAGACAGGCTTTAGAGCGGTAGATAACTTCGACTTCACGCAGGCCGTTAGCTTCAAGCGTCGCGCCGGTAGAGACCAAATCGCAGATAGCGTCGGCCAGCCCCGCGCGCGGCGCGACTTCGACAGAACCATTTAACAGACACGATTTAAAAGAGACGCCTTTCTGGTCGAGGTAGCGTTTGAGGAGGTGCGGATAAGAGGTAGCGATACGTTTACCGTCCAGCGCCGCCGGGCCGTCCCAGGCTTCGTCAACCGGCGTTGCCAGCGATAAACGGCAGCCGCCGAAGTCAAGACGGCGCAGGGTAAAATAGCGCGGATCTTCGCCCTGCGCGCGGCGGTTGAGTAGTTCTTCTTCCAGCACGTTCTCGCCGATAATGCCGAGATCGACCACGCCATCCATCACCAGACCCGGAATGTCATCATCACGCACGCGCAGGATATCAATCGGCATGTTTTCCGCCATCGCAATCAGGCGCTGAGTGTGTAAATTAATTTTTATGCCGCAGCGGGCCAGCAATTCTCGTGAATCATCGCTTAAACGGCCTGATTTCTGAATAGCTATGCGTAAGCGGGTGTTGTCTAACATTCTGCGTTCCTCTTTATCCTGTCTGAACCGGTCTGTATCGCGCGCCAAAAAAAAAGCCCCCGGAAGATGATCTTCCGGGGGCTTTCTCATGCGTTCATGCACCACTGGAAGATCTGAATGTCTTCCAGCACACATCGCCTGAAAGACTAGTCAGGATGATGGTGATGATGGTGGTGTTTAAATTGAACGCGTGTCATAAAAATTCCGATGAATGCTTATTCATTTGATACCTTTTAACCTAAACCACTTTTACGCCTTAAAGCAAGCGCTTTTTTCATTTCGCATTTATAGTATGAATTGTCAGTCACGGCGGGCTGGCGTAGCCTTATGTATAAGGCGTTAAAGTCAGGAGAAAATGGATGAAAAAGGTCGCAATTGTCGGTTTAGGTTGGTTAGGCATGCCGCTGGCAATGTCGCTGGCAGCGAGAGGCTGGCAGGTTACCGGCAGCAAAACCACCCTTGACGGGGTGGAAGCGGCCCGTATGAGTGGAATTGAAAGCTATCCGCTGCGTCTGGAGCCGGAGCTGGTCTGTGAGGCGGACGATCTTGACGCTCTGCTGGATGTCGATGCGCTGGTGATAACACTGCCCGCGCGCCGTAGCGGTCCGGGAGAGGATTTTTATCTGCAGGCGATGCAGGAGCTGGTCGACAGCGCGCTGGCTTATCGTATCCCGCGTATTATTTTTACCAGTTCGACGTCTGTTTACGGCGAGGCGCAAGGCGTGGTGAAAGAGAATACGCCGCGTAATCCGGTCACGGCCAGCGGGCGTACCCTGAAGGAACTGGAAGATTGGTTGCATAATCTGCCGGGCACGTCAGTGGATATTCTGCGGCTGGCGGGGTTGGTCGGGCCTGGACGCCATCCCGGTCGTTTCTTTGCCGGAAAAACCGCGCCGGATGGTCAACACGGGGTCAATCTGGTGCATCTTGAAGACGTGGTTGGCGCAATTACCCTCTTGCTACAGGCGCCGAAAGGAGGGCACATCTATAATATATGTGCGCCGGCGCATCCAGCCCGCAACGTGTTTTATCCGCAAATGACGCGCTTGCTGGGAATGGCGCCGCCGCATTTTCGTGACGCACCGGACAACGGCAAAGGGAAGATTATCGACGGTAGCCGGATTTGTAATGAGCTGGGATTTGAATATCAATATCCCGATCCGCTGGTGATGCCGATGGAGTGAGTCGCTGTCCAGCAGGTGGTCGCCATATAGCGCAAGGGGACGAGTATGAAACCACTGCTGGACGTTCTGATTATTCTTGATGCGTTAGAAAAAGAAGGCAGCTTCGCGGCGGCGTCGGCAAAATTATTTAAAACGCCGTCCGCCCTCAGTTATACCGTTCATAAGCTGGAAAACGATCTTAATATCCAACTGCTCGACCGTAGCGGGCATCGCGCGCGATTTACGCGAACCGGTAAAATGCTACTGGAAAAAGGCCGTGAAGTGCTGCACACCGTTCGCGAGCTGGAAAAGCAGGCGATTAAACTGCATGAAGGCTGGGAGAACGAACTGGTCATCGGTGTGGATGATACCTTTCCCTTTTCTCTTCTGGCCCCGCTTATCGACGCTTTTTATCAACGCCACAGCGTGACGCGCCTTAAATTTGTCAATGGCGTTCTCGGCGGTTCATGGGAGACGCTGACGCAGGGAAGGGCGGATATCATTGTTGGCGCCATGCGCGCGCCGCCGCCTGACACCGGCTTTGGCTTTGCAAGACTAGGCGATCTTGAACTGGTGTTTGCTGTCGCTCCGCATCATCCGCTGGTTCATGAAGAGGAACCGCTTAGCCGCCAGACGATCAAACGTTTTCGCGCGATTGTGGTTGGCGATAGCGTCCATTCCTCGCGATCAATAGGGTCTGAACTACTCGACGCTCAGGAAGCGATTACCGTGTTTGATTTTAAAACCAAGATGGAGCTGCAAATTAGCGGCCTGGGATGCGGCTATTTACCGCGTTATCTGGCGCAGCGATTTTTGGAAAGCGGCGCGCTTATAGAGAAGAAAGTGGTGGCGCAAATCGTCTATGAACCGGTGTGGGTTGGCTGGAATGAACAGACCGCCGGGCTGGCCAGCGGCTGGTGGCGGGATGAAATTTTAGCAAATAATGCTATTGCTGGGGTGTATGCAAAATCGCCGGTTTAAAAATCAATCGCTTATGAAAAATAATTTTTTGAACGCGCTCGCATTCTCTTGTCATTTCACTTCAATTTAGGGCAGAATACGCCGCTTGCAAAAAATGACACTAACCGACGTTTTAATACGCGTCGGTTATTTTTTTGCTTCAAACACATCATTCAATACCAAGAGGCCGGGCTTCGTACCGGATAGATACTTACTTAAAAATCGACAGTTGTTGTCGCTGAGGAATCCAGAAAATGGGGCAATTTTTTGCTTACGCGACGGCATTCGCCGTAAAGGAGAATGACCATGTCGCATAACGTTACTCCAAACACCTCTCGCGTGGAATTACGTAAAACGCTTACGTTAGTTCCGGTTGTAATGATGGGTCTTGCCTATATGCAGCCGATGACGCTGTTCGATACATTTGGTATCGTTTCAGGCCTCACTGACGGTCACGTACCGACGGCGTATGCATTCGCGTTAATCGCGATTCTGTTTACGGCGTTGAGCTACGGGAAACTGGTGCGTCGCTACCCTTCCGCGGGTTCGGCGTACACCTATGCCCAGAAATCCATCAGCCCGACCGTTGGCTTTATGGTGGGTTGGTCTTCTCTGCTCGATTATCTGTTCGCGCCGATGATCAACATTCTGTTGGCGAAAATTTATTTTGAAGCGCTGGTGCCCTCCATTCCGTCATGGGTGTTTGTCGTGGCGCTGGTGGCCTTTATGACGGCCTTTAACCTGCGCAGCCTCAAATCGGTCGCTAACTTCAACACCGTGATTGTAGTGCTACAGGTGGTGCTGATTGCGGTCATTCTGGGCATGGTGGTTTATGGCGTATTTGAAGGCGAAGGCGCCGGTACGCTGGCGAGCACCCGTCCGTTCTGGTCCGGCGATGCGCACGTTATCCCGATGATTACGGGAGCGACGATCCTGTGCTTCTCCTTTACCGGCTTTGACGGCATCAGTAACCTGTCGGAAGAGACCAAAGATGCTGAGCGCGTGATCCCGCGTGCGATTTTCCTGACCGCGCTGATTGGCGGCCTGATCTTCATCTTTGCAACCTATTTCCTGCAATTGTACTTCCCGGATATCTCTCGCTTTAAAGATCCGGATGCGTCTCAGCCGGAAATCATGCTGTACGTGGCGGGTAAAACCTTCCAGGTGGGCGCGCTGATCTTCTCTACTATCACCGTACTGGCTTCCGGTATGGCTGCGCATGCAGGCGTAGCGCGCCTGATGTACGTAATGGGGCGCGACGGCGTATTCCCGAAAAGCTTCTTCGGTTACGTTCATCCGAAATGGCGTACGCCAGCGATGAACATCATCCTGGTCGGGGCGATCGCGCTGCTGGCGATTAATTTTGACCTGGTGATGGCGACGGCGCTGATTAACTTTGGCGCTCTGGTCGCGTTTACCTTTGTTAACCTGTCGGTGATTTCGCAGTTCTGGATCCGTGAGAAGCGTAATAAAACGTTGAAAGATCACTTCCAGTATCTGTTCCTGCCGATGTGCGGCGCGCTCACGGTTGGTGCGTTGTGGGTTAACCTGGAAGAGAGCTCAATGGTACTGGGCCTGATCTGGGCGGGTATCGGGCTGATTTATCTGGCGTGCGTAACTAAAAGCTTCCGCAACCCGGTTCCACAGTACGAAGACGTCGCGTAATCGCACGTATTATCGGCAATAGTAAAACCGGAGGCACTGCCTCCGGTTTTTTGTTTGTCATCCAGCATGTTTACCTGATGGCGGCGTCACTCTTTATCCGCTCTGGATTAACAATGCTCGTCAGGCATTGGTCAATTACACAATCTCAGTTGCGTACTGCCACAGTGATTTCAGCAACCCCAGCTTCGTTTTATCTTCCGCATACTGCTGAGAAAGCATCTGCAATTCATTGGCATACTGTTGTAAAAACTCCGGCGTCAGCACCTGACGGCGATGCTCTAGCCAGCGCTGCTGCTCTGTGTCATCCAGCGTACCGGGAAAATTGCGTGCGCGGTAATTAAACAGCAGCTTCTCAATGCGCTTATCGACAAAGGTAATGTCCAGCGCGGGCAGGTTACGCGGCTCGGTTTCGAGTACGATTTTCATGGCTGCGCGATCGGCATCGCTGAAAAAACCATCATAGAGCTGGGCATCAACGTTATCCGAGGCGGCAAAAGGTTCGGCTTCGGCAAAAATCGCCACCACTTTGTCGCGGACCTGCGGGTTTTCACGCAACACTTTCAGGTTATCCAGGCAGTGCTGGCGGTTAATTCCCAGCCGGTCGGCATCCTCCGGGCGCAAGGTATTCGCCTGCGCCAGTACCGGACATTTATTGATATGCACCAGCTTTACCGGCACTGCGACGTGATCGCCAAGATCGGCTTTGGCCGTATAAAGCCGCTCGCGAAGGGTGTCGCTGTCCAGCTCAAGAAGAGGAGAAATATCGCCTGCTAAATCGACCATGATCACCGCGTTACGGTTTTCAGGATGCCACGCCAGCGGCGCGACCCAGCTTGTATTACCGCGCCACGCGCCAAACATGCCGGAGACATGCACCAGCGGCTTCATCTGCGGAACGTCAATCAGCGCCGCCAGTTTATGTTTACTGCGGTGGCTATAAAGATAATCAAACAGTCGCGGCTGGCGTGTTTTCACCAGTTGCGCCATCGCAATAGTGGCGTAGACATCCGCCATCGCATCATGCGCGTTGCTGTGTTCGATCCCGTTCGCCTGGGTTAAATGTTCCAGACGAAAGCTGGGCAGGCCGTCGTCGTTTTCCGGCCAGTTAATTCCCTCCGGGCGCAGCGCATAACAGGCGCGCATGACATCCAATAGATCCCAACGTGAATTATCATGCTGCCAGCTCCAGGCATAGGGATCGTAAAAGTTGCGATAAAAAATATTGCGCGTGACTTCATCATCAAAGCGCACATTGTTGTAGCCCACAACGCAGGTTTTAGGAACGGTAAACAGCGCATGAATGCGTCTGGCGAAAGCGGCTTCGTTTTCTCCTTTCTCACGCGCTTCCTGCGGCGTGATGCCGGTAATCAGCACCGCGCCGGGCTGCGGTAGATAATCATCGGCGGGTTTGCAATAAAACACCTCCGGCTCGCCAATAACGTTGAAGTCGTTATCCGTACGGAGCGCGGCGAATTGCGCAGGTCTGTCGAGGGCCGGATGCGTACCGAAGGTTTCGTAATCGTGGAAGAGGAATGTGCTCTGTATGCTGTCGTTTTTAACTGTCACTTGATGTACACGCCTGATGTTATCTGTATATGAAATATTTTATTCTTTTATTTTGTCGTTGATTGATTGTATTTGTACACCAATTGATATTGTTGCTAATGTTCGTACATGCGATGGTGAGTACATAAACATTAAAATCATTGAGTACAAAATACTAAAATGACCATCAGCGACACTAAACTACGCTCCCTCTATGGTAAACCATATTCCGGTCCATCTGAAATTACTGATTCTGATTTAGTACTGTATGGAATTTAGGCCAGGGGCAATCTGGCCGGGATCTCAAAAAATGCATGGACTAAAACGGGTCTATGTACAGAGGGACACAACGCTGTGTCCCTTAATTTCATGCGGGTTGAGGCTGGACTAGGCCCAGGCCAGTGGCAGGATGGATGACAGAACACTCGGGAAATATTTTCTGGCATGACGTTGCATACTATCCGCCACAACGCTGGTACAGGTAAAGGCGCCATGGAGGCCGTGAAAACGGTCGGACCAGTCGGTAAACTGTTCGCTGGACGGGAAGATCGCCGGAGACAGCTCCCAGGCTTTCTGCATCAGCGCCTCCGCATAGCCTCTCAGGGCCGGCGGAGAGTCATGCTCAGTGCCGAAAATGGCGCTGGAGGAATAGCGTGCGAATGCGGTACTGAGACAGAACAGGGTTTCCGCCTGCTTCTGTGGGGTGGCGTCAGTCAGGTGATAAGCACTGAGGATGTGCTGGTAGTGTGCCGGGCTGAGTTTGCCTTCAGGAAGCAAGGGGTCAAAAATGCTGGTCAGACGCGACACTGAGGCATCATCAATCAACTTTACGGTGGAATGTTTCTGGTTCGTGGCGGCAATAAACTGCTGGTTCAGTTCCCCGTGCTCTTCAGTGCTGAGGATGATATCAATCAGTTCCCCAAAGCGTCGCTGCACGGCCTGCTGATTAAATGCGGCGAGAAACACCGGAAAGTCATGACGGAATAACTCTACCGGAGAGATTTGCGCAGTGGAAACGTTCTCTCCGGCTCGCAGCAGGTAAAAGTTGTCCCATGTGGTGTCAGGAGTAGGGTTTAGCATTGTTAACAGCGTGTCAGTGGAGAGCATCATCGCCGTGTCTGAATCTTGGGAGGAAAGCAGCAGGAAATTATCTGCAGCGCGGGTTGTCCAGTCCGGGCTGCCGTCATAATTGCCGAAGAGCCCATTATGGATGTGGGGAGACACCGCCGGGTGAGCAAGATACTGTTCATAAAGCGCTGCAGCTTTCTGGCGGGTGCCATCAGTGCAGTCCACGCCTGTCATACAGTGTAAAATCACCTGATTAAAGAGTCCGCTGTGAGTGGTCATGGCGGCGCTGTTCCTGTCAAACGAATCCAGCAACACAGGCAGTATGCGCTGCTGATAATATGTGTCAGGAGCCGGCAGGGGAACGTCATTATAGGTCTGGCACTGGTGGGCAAAAAAACGTTCCTGAACAGGCCCGAGCCACTCGCTGATAAGCGCACTTTGCGTATAGGGGGGGTGGGCCAGTACGCTTACCAGCGAACTTTCAACTGGCCGGATACATGCCTCTGTTAAGCGGCCACCCCGCAATGACTTAACCAGGTTTTCCATTGCCTGGACTTTTTCCTGACTGTATTTATCGGGCAGGCTGTCAATGGTCATCAGAATACTTTTACCATTATTGTGCTCATGATTTAAAAATCCATCCACAGCGTTCTCAGTCCAAAGGAGTGGCATTTGCAGCCAGATATCACCTAGACGAATAAAATTTCCGCCCCCTGACACTGACGGAGGTGATGAATTATCCGGTTCATTTAAAATAACGCCAGAGAGGTTGGCTTTGTGACGTATAAGCGTATTTTTTAATGTTGTATCAATAAAAGAGGGCTGTTGTTGTGTAGTAATTGAATACTGTAAAACCACTTCATTCATGTCTGAATTACTAAATTTCGTATTACTGCAGACTACATCACTCAGTGTCGAGTAAGTGAATCGGCATTCGTCAAAATGTAAATGAGATATATCAGAATAAGTAAATTTTGAATTTGAAAAGTTGAACCCCTTAATAATATCGCCGTCTCGCTCCATGAAGCTGGGGGGCAATATTTTGCTGAATGTAATATTACGGAAATCTGCGTTTGAAAAATCGCGATCTGCGGCCGTAAGGGTTTCTCCGGCTTTCTGTCGTAAAACTGCATCCGTGAGTTTCTTAGCCCAGTCGGCAGGTGATGACGGGGAAGACGTAGCCTGAAGTGAGAGGGAGGGGGATACTGGTGGTGTTCTACCTTCAGAAACCGTGGGCCTGTTATTGGCTGATACAGAGACTCCACCGGGGAGCGGGGCCGCACCTGTCATTCTGTAATTATAATCACATGTTTGATTTGCAATATGCTTACGCATGAATGCTGCATTCATTTTTGAGACATCTTCTGCTGAAATATTTTTTCTTGCCTGCATTATTTGTATCTTTAATATTTTTAACAGTAATCAATGTTTTGTTTAAGGTGTTTTTATCTTTCGGCTGAAAGAAGTCTTTTATTTTTTGTGGTAACGCGAACTCAATCGGTGAGTCCTTTCCTGTTTTAAATTTTTCATTTAAAGATGTATGCGTGTTTTTAACACTGGTTATTTTTGAGGTGAGCCCGTTTTTCGTATGTTCACGAATAGAGGTAATTAATTTTTTAACCTGGTTAGGAATAGTAGAAAAATTAATTGCGCCTGATGATATCTTCATTAGAATTCCTTATCAACATCATTATGGAAAAACGGTCTGGATTTTTAACGCCTTAAAAGTAAGCTTCATATGTCGGTATGGCGATGGAGATCACAATTCACCATGTTATCTGGCAGGTTTCTTTCAGAAAGTGTCCATCCTGTCATCATGTCACCGTATTGTGGGACGCTGACGTATCTGCGGAAAAATCAAGGCATAAGGGAGCGGGTCGGGTAACGAAGCCCGTGTGCACGCAAAAGTAAACCCGCTTCGATGCGCAACCAGCGTTTTTCGCCGGCATTCGGGATATCGTCGGCGGACGTTCCGGCGCGTATGAGAAAGAACTGCGTAAAGCGCGTGAAATCGCTTTTCAGGAAATAATCGTTTTCTTTTAAATATTATTACGTGTTATTGGAATTGTATCATTTTTATAATTAACAGCGGGTTGTTTGGTAATTCTGCTGATTATTCAATGACAGTCCATGTGCGTGTTCAGGAAATGTAAAATATTTATAAAATAAAAGGTCTTATCGTGTTGGCGTGTTCATTTTAACAACTATTTCAAATTGTGATTGAAGCCGACATTTCATAATACAAATTAAATATAATCTTCAGCTATATCTAATAACAGGAGGTTATATGAGCATTAGTCGTCGTTCTTTTTTGCAGGGGGTGGGCATCGGCTGCTCTGCCTGCGCGCTGGGCGCTTTTCCGCCCGGGGCGCTGGCGCGCAACCCGATTGCCGGCATTAGCGGTAAAACCACGCTAACACCAAGCTTGTGCGAAATGTGTTCCTTTCGTTGCCCTATTCAGGCGCAGGTAGTCAATAACAAGACCGTTTTCATCCAGGGCAATCCTTCTGCGCCGCAGCAGGGGACGCGCATATGCGCCAGAGGCGGGAGCGGCGTCAGCCTGGTCAATGACCCGCAACGGATTGTAAAACCTATGAAACGCACCGGGCCACGCGGCGACGGTGAATGGCAGGTGATTAGCTGGCAACAGGCTTACCAGGAAATCGCGGCGAAAATGAATGCCATCAAAGCGCAGCATGGCCCCGAGAGCGTGGCTTTCTCTTCCAAATCGGGCTCGCTCTCCAGCCATCTTTTCCATCTGGCTACGGCCTTTGGTTCGCCTAATACCTTTACTCACGCCTCAACATGCCCTGCCGGGAAAGCCATTGCGGCAAAAGTGATGATGGGCGGCGATCTGGCGATGGATATCGCTAACACGCGCTATCTGGTTTCGTTTGGCCACAATTTGTATGAAGGGATTGAAGTTGCCGATACCCATGAGCTAATGACCGCGCAGGAGAAGGGGGCCAAAATGGTGAGCTTCGATCCGCGTCTGTCGATATTTTCCAGCAAGGCGGATGAGTGGCACGCTATTCGTCCCGGGGGGGATTTAGCGGTTCTGCTGGCGATGTGCCACGTCATGATTGATGAACAACTCTACGATGCGTCTTTTGTTGAGCGTTATACCAGCGGATTTGAACAGTTAGCACAGGCGGTAAAAGAGACGACGCCGGAATGGG
This sequence comes from Salmonella sp. 2020_1459, assembly GCF_043847915.1. Taxonomy (NCBI): domain Bacteria; kingdom Pseudomonadati; phylum Pseudomonadota; class Gammaproteobacteria; order Enterobacterales; family Enterobacteriaceae; genus Salmonella; species Salmonella sp. 2020_1459. The sequence continues at coordinate 194,137 of NZ_JBCMFA010000007.1, forward strand.
CCGCCGCGCAGGCCGATGTCCCAGCCGACGTTATGGTCCGGGTGACACGCGAACTGGCCGCCTGCGCGCCTCACGCTATTGTCAGTCCTGGTCATCGCGCGACGTTCTCGCAGGAAGAGATCGATATGCGGCGTATGATTTTTACGCTTAATGTGCTGCTCGGTAATATTGAGCGCGAAGGCGGGCTATATCAGAAAAAAAACGCGTCTGTTTACAATAAACTGGCCGGAGAAAAGGTCGCGCCAACGCTGGCGAAACTCAACATTAAAAATATGCCGAAACCGACGGCGCAACGCATCGATTTGGTCGCACCGCAGTTTAAATATATCGCCGCTGGCGGCGGCGTGGTGCAAAGCATTATTGACGCGGTGTTAACCCAGAAGCCTTACCCGATAAAGGCGTGGATTATGTCGCGGCATAATCCTTTCCAGACCGTCACCTGTCGTTCGGATCTGGTAAAAACCGTTGAGCAACTGGATCTGGTGGTCAGCTGCGATGTCTATTTGAGCGAGAGCGCGGCGTATGCCGACTATCTGCTGCCGGAATGCACCTATCTCGAACGGGAAGAAGAGGTATCGGATATGTCGGGACTGCACCCGGCTTACGCTCTGCGCCAACAGGTCGTAGAGCCGATTGGCGAGGCGCGTCCAAGTTGGCAAATCTGGAAAGAGCTGGGCGAGCAGTTGGGATTAGGGCAGTACTATCCGTGGCAGGATATGCAGACGCGCCAACTCTATCAGTTGAACGGCGACCATGCCTTAGCGAAGGAACTGCGACAGAAAGGGTATCTCGAATGGGGCGTTCCGCTGCTATTACGCGAACCAGAATCCGTTCGCCAGTTTACGGCGCGTTACCCCGGCGCTATCGCGACGGACAGCGACAACACCTATGGCGAACAGCTTCGCTTCAAATCGCCCTCCGGCAAAATCGAACTTTATTCCGCAACTCTGGAGGAATTGCTCCCAGGCTACGGCGTTCCGCGCGTTCGTGATTTTGCGCTTAAAAAAGAGAATGAGCTTTACTTCATTCAGGGCAAGGTGGCCGTGCATACCAATGGCGCGACACAGTACGTACCTTTACTCAGCGAGCTAATGTGGGATAACGCGGTCTGGGTCCATCCGCAAACGGCGCAAGAAAAAGGTATTAAGACCGGAGATGAGATCTGGCTGGAAAATGCTACGGGTAAAGAGAAAGGTAAGGCGCTGGTGACGCCCGGTATCCGTCCGGACACGCTTTTTGTCTATATGGGATTTGGCGCTAAAGCTGGGGCCAAAACGGCGGCGACGACACACGGTATCCACTGTGGCAATTTACTGCCGCACGTGACGAGTCCGGTATCCGGTACGGTAGTGCATACCGCAGGCGTGACGCTGAGCCGGGCATGAGGGAGGAGGGAACCATGAATCATTTAACGAATCAGTACGTCATGCTGCATGATGAAAAACGTTGTATCGGCTGCCAGGCGTGTACCGTTGCCTGCAAAGTGCTTAATGACGTACCGGAGGGATTTAGCCGCGTACAGGTACAAATTCGCGCCCCTGAACAGGCATCCAACGCACTAACCCATTTTCAATTTGTCCGCGTCTCCTGTCAGCACTGTGAAAATGCGCCATGTGTCAGCGTTTGTCCTACCGGAGCGTCATATCGTGATGAAAACGGGATCGTGCAGGTGGATAAATCGCGCTGTATTGGCTGCGATTATTGTGTTGCCGCATGTCCTTTCCATGTGCGCTATTTGAATCCGCAAACCGGTGTCGCCGACAAGTGTAACTTCTGCGCCGACACGCGGTTGGCGGCTGGCCAGTCTCCGGCGTGCGTATCCGTTTGCCCAACGGACGCGCTGAAATTCGGCAGACTGGATGAGAGCGAGATCCAGCGCTGGGTCGGTCAGAAAGAGGTCTATCTCCAGCAGGAGGCGCGTAGCGGCGCGGTCAGTCTGTACCGTCGTAAAGAAGTCCATCAGGAGGGTAAAGCATGAATACTATCTGGGGAGCGGAACTACATTATGCGCCAGATTATTGGCCGCTGTGGTTAATTTACGCAGGCGTCGTGGTGCTGCTCATGCTTGTTGGGCTGGTTATCCATGCGTTATTGCGCCGGATGCTGGCGCCAAAAACGGCAGGCGGCGAAGAGCATCGTGACTATCTCTACTCGCTGGCGATTCGCCGTTGGCATTGGGGAAATGCGTTACTGTTTGTTTTATTACTGTTAAGCGGTTTATTTGGCCATTTTTCTCTCGGCCCTGTAGCGCTAATGGTACAAGTGCATACCTGGTGTGGTTTTGCCTTACTGGCTTTCTGGGTCGGGTTTGTGCTGATCAACCTCACCACAGGTAACGGGCGTCACTATCGGGTAAATTTTTCCGGACTGGTAACGCGCTGCATACGCCAGACGCGTTTTTACCTTTTTGGCATTATGAAAGGGGAAGCGCATCCGTTCGCGGCAACAGAGCAGAATAAGTTCAATCCACTGCAACAACTGGCATATCTGGCGATTATGTACGCGCTGGTACCGCTGTTAATCATCACCGGTTTGCTGTGTCTCTATCCGCAGGTTGCGGGTCTGGGCCCTGTGATGCTGGTGCTGCATATGGCGCTTGCTATCATCGGCTTACTGTTTATTTGCGCGCATCTCTATCTGTGTACTCTTGGCGACACGCCGGGACAAATTTTCCGTAGCATGGTTGACGGCTATCATCGTCATCGTACCGCGCCGCGCGGGGATAAGTCCGCCGTCTGAGCGTATCCATAAAATAAAGTCAGCAAGAAAATGTGCCTTGTGTCACATTTTCTTGCAATTTATCCATGTTTGTTTAACTGAACTTCCGTAAAAAGAACGGCAAATAGAGACCATCCTGAGGACATGCTGTTGAAACGCCGTTTGTTTATTGCCGCTTCTTTATTCGCGATGCACCTTTCTCCTGCGCTTGCGGCCGATGCCGTAAGTTTTGCTCCCCAACCGCCAGCCATTGATGCAGGCGCCTGGGTGTTGATGGATTACACTACGGGACAGGTTCTTACCGCCGGTAATGAACACCAGCAACGTAATCCCGCCAGTCTCACCAAGCTAATGACGGGCTACGTCGTCGATCGCGCCATCGATAGTCATCGTATCAGCCCTGACGATATCGTCACCGTTGGGCGAGATGCCTGGGCGAAGGATAATCCGGTGTTTGTCGGCTCCTCGTTGATGTTTTTAAAAGAAGGAGATCGCGTGTCGGTGCGTGATTTAAGCCGTGGCTTAATCGTGGATTCCGGTAACGATGCCTGTGTGGCGCTGGCGGATTATATCGCGGGCGGGCAGCCGCAGTTTGTGGCGATGATGAACAGCTATGTGAAAAAACTCAATTTGCAGGATACCCATTTTGAAACCGTCCACGGTCTGGATGCGCCGGGACAACATAGCTCCGCGTATGATCTGGCTGTACTCTCCCGGGCGATTATTCACGGCGAACCTGAATTTTATCACATGTACAGCGAGAAAAGCCTGACCTGGAACGGCATCACGCAGCAGAACCGCAACGGCTTGTTATGGGATAAGACCATGCATATCGATGGGCTTAAAACCGGACACACATCGGGGGCGGGATTTAATCTTATCGCATCGGCGGTGGACGGGCAGCGCCGACTTATCGCCGTCGTGATGGGAGCGAAAAGTTCGAAAGGTCGTGAGGAACAGGCGCGAAAACTGTTGCAGTGGGGCCAGCAAAACTTTGCGACGGTGCAGATTTTGCACAGCGGTAAAAAAGTGGGCAGCGAGCGAATCTGGTATGGAGACAAAGAAAAGATTGCGCTGGGTACGGAACAGGATTTCTGGATGGCGCTGCCCAAAGCGGAAATTCCGCATATCAAAGCAAAATATGTGCTGGATAGAAAAGAGCTGGAGGCGCCAATCGCCGCTCATCAACAGGTAGGTGAAATAGAGCTCTACGATCGGGATAAACTGATCGCTCAGTGGCCGCTGGTCACTCTGGAATCGGTGGGTAAAGGCAGTATGTTCTCTCGTCTGAGCGACTATTTTCAGCATAAAGCGTAAGCCGTTGTCACACACCGTTCACCGTCATCTGAGGTGTCAAAAGGGCGGGATTGCGAGGTTGCTCACAAAATGATCACGCTGTCCTTGTGACCGTAAAAGGCTGTAATTATACTGTACATTCATACAGTGTAGTAAAGTGACGGAGGCAGCATGGATTACGAAATCAGGCAGGAACAAAAACGCAAGATAGCCGGTTTCCACATGGTCGGTCCATGGGAACACACCGTGAAGCAGGGTTTTGAACAACTGATGACATGGGTGGATCGACAGCGGATCGTGCCAGTTGAATGGATTGCCGTCTATTACGACAATCCAGATGTCGTACCTGCGGAAAAACTCCGCTGCGATACCGTGGTGTCCGTGGCAGAGAATTTCATCCTGCCGGACAATAGCGAAGGCGTAATCGTGACCGCCATTGAAGGCGGCGAATATGCCACTGCTGTCGCGCGAGTGGAAGACCGTGACTTTGCGAAGCCGTGGGAACGGTTTTTTGACGTCCTCGAGCAGGATAGCGCTTATCAGATAGCCTCTGCACCCTGTTTTGAAACCTATCTGAATAACGGCATGGAAGATGGATACTGGGATATTGAAATGTATATTCCGGTACAGCGGCAGTGATCGACTGGTTTCCTGGCTGAAAAGAGCGGACGGATAATGTGTTCCGTCCGCCAGTGCGCTATTTTTGCTATAAAGCAGGTACAATGCATTTTTTGCCATTCCCGTAAGGAGCGCAAGCGTGCGTGCCGATAAGTCATTAAGCCCTTTTGAAATACGGTTGTACCGTCATTATCGCATCGTGCATGGCATACGTATCGCCCTGGCGTTCATTCTTACCTTTCTGCTGGTTCGTCTGTTTTCTATTCCCGAGGGCACATGGCCGCTAATCACGTTAGTGGTGATTATGGGGCCCATCTCATTCTGGGGAAATGTAGTGCCTCGTGCTTTTGAGCGCATAGGCGGTACGATCCTGGGCGCGGCGTTAGGGCTGGTGGCGCTACGCCTGGAGCTCTTTTCCTTACCGCTGATGCTGGTGTGGTGTGCGATAGCGATGTTTTTGTGCGGCTGGCTGGCCTTAGGGAAAAAACCGTATCAGGCGCTACTGATAGGCATAACGCTCGCCGTTGTTGTCGGCGCTCCCGCTGGTGATATGAATACGGCATTATGGCGTGGCGGGGATGTGATTTTGGGGTCGCTACTGGCGATGTTGTTTACCGGCATCTGGCCCCAGCGCGCCTTTTTGCACTGGCGCATCCAACTGGCGCATTGCGTCACGGCGTATAATCGGGTGTATCAGGCAGCGCTGTCGCCGAATTTGCTGGAGCGCCCCCGGTTGGATAAACATTTGCAACGGTTGCTGAACGATGTCGTCAAAATGCGCGGGCTGATAACGCCCGCCAGTAAAGAAACCCGGATACAAAAATCTATTTTCGAGGCCATTCAGACCATCAACCGCAATCTGGTTTGTATGCTTGAATTACAAATCAATGCCCACTGGGCGACGCGCGCCAGCCATTTTGTGATGCTTAACGCGCACACATTGCGTGAAACCCAGCAGATGACGCAGCAAACCTTGCTAACGATCGCCCACGCGTTGTTTGAAGGCAACCCGCAGCCGGTACTGGCAAACACCGGTAAACTGAATGATATTGCTGCCGAGTTGCGGCAGCTAATGAACGAGCAGCAGGGCGACGCGGTGGCTGAAACCCCCATCCACGGCTATGTTTGGCTAAGTATGGAAACGGCCCGACAGTTGGAACTGCTTTCACATTTGATCTGCCGGGCTTTGCGCAAATAAAAAGCAGATGGGGCGAATGAATTTGTTGCTGCTTCGATTCAGCAAAGATTAAGAGTATGATACTAATATAAGGATAAAATGAGTGCTACTGGCAACGATTTTATCCCCGAACCTTCAGGTTTCCCCAGACGGCGACGTAACGGTGTTTCCTCTGGCGGCTTGAAGTATGACGGGGATAAACGTAATGTTTATCCACTAGCAGTTGCTTAACGAATCCGAATCTCACATTATCAGGGGTGTAAAAATGGAAACAACCAAGCCTTCTTTCCAGAACGTGCTGGAGTTTGTTCGTCTGTTCCGTCGCAAAAATAAACTGCAGCGTGAAATTCAGGACATTGAGAAGAAGATCCGTGACAACCAGAAGCGTGTGCTGCTGCTGGACAACCTGAGCGACTACATCAAGCCAGGTATGAGCGTTGAGGCGATTCAGGGTATCATCGCCAGTATGAAAAGCGACTATGAAGATCGCGTTGATGACTACATCATTAAAAATGCCGAAATCTCCAAAGAGCGTCGCGACATTTCCAAAAAGCTGAAAGCGATGGGCGAAATGAAACACGCCGATGTAAAAGCCGAATAATGTGCTACGGCAGTGGGAGCGTATATCAGGCTCTCACTGCAGTTTGACCCCGCCAGTGACCATCTTGAGTAAATGTTGTTTTGGCCAGTGTCGGGTAAGTTTTTTCTCTGCCAGCTTACCTTTCAGGCGCGCAATATCATGACGTTTCCGGTCCAGCATCAGACCCACCACGCTACCGCTATGTGCCACGTTCAATCCGTATAAATCACACTCTTCGACCAGCGACAACAGGGCGGTAAATCCTGGCTTAGGTAACAGCGTCTGGCTGGCGATAGCGCTAAGCGTAGCCGCCTCACCCAGTCGGAGCGGATTTTGCGTTATACAGGCTTCCTGCACCAGATTCCAGGCCTGCTGCAAGGTTGCTGAACTTGCTATTAATTTCTGCTGGCGAGGGAGACAGTGGTAATCTTGCGTGCGCAGTGTGACCGGACTTTCCAGTACCAGCAAATCGATTGGCGGCGGTGGCTCGCAGGCGATTTGCGTGACCGCATTATTATGATCAAACAGCGTTAACTGATGAAAAACGGTGCTATCAGTGGGTTCGATTGAGACGCAAAGCTGTGCAAGGGTGGTTTCATCCAGCGAATGGCCAAGATGATGCGCCGTTGCCACCGCCGTAGCGGCAATATCTGCGGTGCTGCTGGCCATGCCTTTGGCAACGGGAATTGACGAACGCACATCGACGCGAATCTCGTTACTCCAGTGCGCAGGATACTGCCAGTGCGCCAGAACGCGCTCCACCATCGCCCGCGACAATGGGCGCTCGTTTACCAACGGCGGCGCAGCCGTGACTGCTACGGTGCTGTACCAGTCAACGGGGCAGGAGACCAGTTTCTCACTGCCCAGAATCCATCCCTGGATAAGTTCTCCGCATGAGGCGGGGCATTGCGCAACAGCCACGTTATCACCTTTCAGGTACGAATAGTGTGCGCGCATAGTGTCATGGTAAAAGCGTTATTACCATGACTTGCCGCAATGCGTCGTATAACCCTCTCAGGCTGGTACACAAAGCCCTTCCGTGGCCGGTAGCGCAATGCGCATAACGTCTTGTGCGATCATTAACTCTTCGTTGGTGTTGATGACGGCGACTTTCACCAGGGCGTTCTCCGTCTGGATAAATGTCGCATTACGTTGATTTTTCTCTTCATCAACGGCTAAGCCCAAAAATTGCAAATTATGGCACACCGCCGATCTGGCGCGCGCTGAGTTCTCGCCAATTCCCCCAGTGAATACCAGCGCATCCAGTCCTCCCATTTGCATAATATAGCTGCCAATGGTGGCGCGAATGCGTTCGGCAAACAGAGTGAGAGCGAGTTTAGCCTGCCGGTTACCGGTATTGGCTGCCTGTTCGACATCGCGGTAATCAGACGACACGCCAGAAACGCCCAGCAAGCCTGACTCATTATTTAATAACTGATTCAACTGTTGCGGCGTTTTGCTTTCGCGCTGGGCTATCCACGGCAGAATAGAGGGATCAATATCTCCGCTACGGGTGCCCATCATCACGCCTGACTGCGGCGTAAAGCCCATCGACGTATTGACCGAACGCCCGTTCTTGATGGCGCAGATGCTGCTACCGTTTCCAAGATGACAACAAATCACCCGTAATGCGCTGAGTGGTACGCCCAGCTTTTCCGCCAGAACGCCGCTGACATACTTATGGCTGGTGCCATGAAAGCCATAACGGCGAATCCCCAGTTCCGCGTAATAATGCCAGGGAAGCGGGTAAATATAGGCGGGTTCATCCAGCGTCTGGTGAAATGCCGTATCAAACACGGCTACGGAAGGGGCATCAGGCAACAGTTGACGAAAAACGTGAATACCCAACGCGTTTACCGGGTTGTGAAGCGGGGCCAGTTCAGCAAGACGTTCGATTTGCGCTAACGTTTCATCCGTGACCAGCGTCGAGTCTTTAAAAAACTCACCGCCGTGCGCCACACGATGGCCCACCCCGTCAATGTCCCGCAGACTGTTAATGATTTGATAACCCAGCAGCTTTTCCAGAAGCAGCGTTACCGCATCGCGATGATCGGCAACGGGGACGGTTTCCTGCCATTTTTGGCTGTGCGTCTTAATTGTCACCTGCGCATCCGTCATACCGATACGCTCAATCAGCCCCTGACAGAGCATGTCGCCCTGCGGCATCTCCAGCAGCTGAAATTTTAACGATGAGCTACCGGCGTTAATGGCCATTATTTTGTAAGACATAAAGGTTCCTTCGAATTCAGAAAATCCAGCACGGCGTCGAGACCCGAGTTATTCAGCGCGCTGGTAATAAAAATCTGCTGTGCGCCAGCCTGCGTAAGCCATTCCGCAACCAGCGAAATACGCTGCGGCTCGGCGAGATCGGCCTTGGTGACCAGGCCAATCGTCGGGCGGTTCATCGGGGCGGTAAACCCCGGAGAAAAGGGCGACCACTGGGCGTCGGCATTTAACACCAGGGCGATAACGTCGGCCTCGCAGGCGCTGGTTAGCAGGGCGCTGTACAGGCAGCGGTTCTCCAGGTATTCGCCCGGCGTGTCGATGGCCATCGGCGACCATTCAATGGCCTGGGTTTTCTTATAATGGAGCGCTTCGCCGCGCAGGCTTTGGGTCAGCGAGGTTTTTCCGCACTGGCTGGGGCCGATAAACATCAAACGCTTCATGACGTTACGTCCGGGTGATCGAACAGGTGGTGAACTGCATCATTTCGCCCAGCGTGTGCGTTACCTGCTTGAGGGCATACTCGACGGCGGAAACGTCGCCGGTCAGCACCACGGCACCGGTAAAGCGATCGAGAAAACCAATTTCCACCGCGCCGGATTTAGTGGCGATATCGCAGGCGATAATCGATGCTTCGCTCGGCGTGATGGTAAGGATGCCAATGGCGGACACTGCATCCGGCAGGCCCAGCTTCTTAAAGAGATCTTTCCCTGGATTAGCAATCAGGTGCGCGAGAGTGACCTGTTTCCCCGGCACGTATTCCTGAATCATGCGATCCGTTGTCGGTTGTCTTTCCATTATCCCTCCACCATCTGTCGCCACATGGCTTCATGCGGGCGCGGGATCACCGAGCGGTAAACCAGCAACCCTTTCTCGCCCGCGCTTTCGCTGGCAACCGTCACGGCGTTATTGACGTCAGAAACGTCGCCCGCCACCACCATGTAGCATTTACCGCCGATGCCGAAGGCCATATGCACCCGCACCAGGGTGACGTTTGAGCCTTTCACCGCCCGGTCTGCGGCGCTAATGCAGGCCGCCACGCTCCAGGTTTCGACGATACCTACCGCCTGGCGCTTATCGACGCTGTTCAGGCCGCTGATGGCCGGAAGTACGCTGGGATGAATATTGGCCAGCACCAGGCTGTCGACGAGCATCTCGCCGGCCTGCGACGTACCGGTTTCAATGGCCTGCTGGATAGCGCCGATATCGCCGCCCAGCATCAGTAAAAACTTACCTGGGCAGATGGTCTTACTGACCAGCAGATTAACGTTGGCGCTTTTCAGCATGGCATCACCAAGCTCCATGCCTTTGGCGATGCTGGTGAGTTCTAAAATTCCTATAGCCTGAGACATGGTTAACCTCTTACAACCGTGATGGCCTGTTCGCTGATGGCCGATACAACGCCGTCGATGCTGGCGTGAATCGGCGCGCCTAATGCACCTGCCGGGACATCGGCAACGCATTGCCCGCGCGTCACGCGCTCGCCGACGGCAACAGTCGGTACTGCGCTGGCACCAATATGCTGGCGCAGCTGCAAAGTGACTTTTTCTACTGACGGCTCTTCTTCAACCAGCGGCGCTTCCTGGTACCAGGGGCTTAGTCCCAGTTTGGCGATCAGCCGCTTCACCGGCACCAGGCGATATTTCGCCATTTCGTCGGCTGGGTTCAGCGGCCCTACGTAGCGCTGGTTTTGCGCCCGCAGCTCGCGTTTTAACATGCGGTTGATGCGCATCGGCGAGATCCCCACCGGGCAGGCCACGCTTTCGCAAACGTTGCATTCCGAGCAGGTAAGGGCGCTCAGCAGCAGCTGCGGCGTGGCGGCCTGGTGAAAGTTCACTGCCCGCACCAGCAGGTGCGGGGAGAGTTCGTGGCCGATCAGATGCCGTGGGCAGAGATCGGTACACAGTCGGCACTGTTCGCAGACGGTACGCGCGACGGAAAGCACCGTGCGCTCGTCCTGCATTCTGCGCTGGATAAGCAGATGGCTTTTGGGGAGCACCAGCAGGCCGCCGGTAGTTTTCGTCACCGGGTTATCAAGAGAGGTAATCAGGCCACCCATCATCGGGCCGCCGTTAATAAAACCAGGGTCGTCGACCGTTGCGCCGCCCGCCAGCGCCAGCACTTCATGCAGTGACATGCCGATAGGAACGGTAACGGTCAACGGTCTGGCGACCGCGCCGTTCACGGTCAACGTGCGACGAGTGACCGGAAACTGCTGCTCGACCGCCCGGGCAATATTGAGCACCGTTTGCACGTTATTGACGACCACGCCGACGCTGGCCGGTAGCGCAGCCGGGGCGACCCGGCGGCCGGTTGCCATCCAGATAGTCAGCACCTCATCGCCCGCGGGATATACATCCGGCAGGATATGCAGGCGGATACCGTCTGGCAGCAGTGGAGTGAGGGCGTCGATGGCCCGGCGGTATTTTTCTTTCAGGGCTATCACCCCTTCGCGCGCGCCGGTTGCCGTCATCGCGTACTGCACGCCGCGAACAAGACGCGCGGCCTGCTGCCACATCAGTTGCTGGTCAACTTTGAGCATCGGTTCACACTCGGCGGCGTTCACCAGAAAAATCTCTACCTGCGCCTGTAGTTTGACGTGAGCGGGAAAACCTGCGCCGCCCGCACCCACAACGCCCGCTGCGCGAACGCGCTCGCGAATTTCATCGGCGCTATGGGATATTTCAACGCTATTGATGGCGGCGCTCATAGCAGTTCCTCCAGCAGCTCGCGAATTTCCTCGGCGCTGGCCGGGCGCGGGTTGGTGCGCAACGTGACGTCCGCCAGCGCAGCCTGCACCATCGCCGGAATGCGTGCGGAAAAGTCGGATCTTCCTTCTTTAAGCGCAACGGCCAGTGAGGGAAGGGCACAGCGTTGCTTAAGCAGTTCGATTTGCTGAATCAGCGCATTGATCGCCGCAACGTCATTGGCTTCTGCCGGGCAAAAGCCGCAGGCTTTGGCCATCCGCGCGTAGCGTTTGGCGGCGCGCGGGTCACCCGCGTTAAAGCGGATCACCGTCGTGAGCAGCAGCGCATTGGCCAGCCCGTGCGGCAGATGGAACTGTCCGCCGAGCTGGTGGGCTATCGCGTGGTTAAGACCCAGTCCCGCCTGGCTGAATGCCATCCCCGCCAGCGTTGAAGCATTGTGCATTTTCCCGCGCGTCGCTACGCAGTCGCCTTTTTCCACCGCCGTGGGCAGATACTGGAACACCAGTTTGGCGGCCTTTTCCGCCAGCGCGTCGGTAAAGTCGCTGGCGTGCGGTGAAACCCACGCTTCCAGGGCGTGGGTCAGCACGTCCATGCCGGTGTTGGCGGTAATCTGCGGCGGTACGCTGACCACCAGCTCCGGGTCGAGGATCGCCATATCCGGATACAGCGCATTGTTGAACAGCGGATACTTGATGCCTTTATCCGGGTCGCTAATTACGCAGGCGCTGGTGACTTCCGAACCGGTGCCGCTGGTGGTCGGGATCGCCACGCAGGTTTCGATGTTGATCCCGCTCTGCTGGCTAAACCAGACAATCGCTTTCGCCGCGTCCATTGCCGAGCCGCCGCCAAAACCGATCACCACCTGCGGTTGCAGAGCCTGCATTTGCGCAATGCCCTGAACCACGGTGTGGATGGTGGGGTCCGGCGTTATCTCGCTAAAGACGCTGATGCGGTTATCTGCGGGCAGCGCGTTACGCAGGGTATCCAGCAGCGGAGAGCGAGCCAGAAAGCCATCGCAGATTATCCAGATGTGCTTATTGGTAAAGCGCTTGAGCACCGCCAGGCTGCCCTGACCGCTGTACAACCGCGTTTGTAGTGAGAAGGTATTCATCGCGACCTCGGTTAGCGAATAGAAAAGCCGTTGGTCAGTACGCAGCGCCGGGAGCGGGCAAAAGTACGCGCTGACGTGGTCCCTTCACCGGTTGGTGTGGCAATAGTAAAGGTGGTAAAGCCTTCGCCGCCGACGCCGATCCCGGCATAAGAGGGGCCGTTTTTGACGAATATCGAGGTTTGCAGCGTGCGGGCCGCGAGGTTCAGGCGCGACACGTTCTGCGAGTGCATAATGGCGGTATGATGCAGCCCCTCTTCAACCTTCAGGGCCAGCGCCAGCGCGCTATCGAAATCGCTGACTTTTACCACCGGCAGCATCGGCATCAGCTGTTCGCTGGTGACCCACGGATCGTCGGCGTTGACAACGGCAATCAGCAGACGCGGCGCTTTTGCAGGGACAGCGATCCCGGCGGCTTCCAGCATGGCCGATGGGCTCTTGCCGACCAGTTTTTTATTCGCCTGGCCTTCAGGCAGGCAGACGGCGCGGAGTTTGTCGGTATCGGCAGGGCTTAGCAGCAGCGCGCCGAAGGTTTGCATTTGCTGCACCAGACGCTCGGCGACGCTCTCCACTACGATCAGGCTCTTCTCGGCAATGCAGGGCAGGTTGTAATCGAATGACGCGCCGCTGATGATATCTTCCGCCGCTTTCACCAGGTCCGCTGTTTCATCGACGATGCAGGGCGGGTTGCCCGCGCCAGCGCCAATCACCTTCTTACCGCTCTTCATGCCCATTGCCACAATGCCGGGACCACCGGTAATCGCCAGTACTGCGATGCGCGGGTGGGCCATCATCTGCTGGGTCGCTTCGAAAGTCGGTTCAGCCACGGTCACCACCAGATTGCGGATGCCGCAGCAGCGGAAGGCAATCTCTTCAATCAGGCTAATCAGCTTCAGAGAGACCTTTTTCGCGCCCGGATGCGGGCTAAAGTAAATACTATTGCCCGCCGCCAACATGCTGATGCTGTTATTGATGATGGTTTCCGTCGGGTTGGTGCTTGGGGCGACCGAACCGATGACGCCAAACGGCGAGTATTCAAAGAGCACCATGCCGCCGTCACCGGTCAGCGCGGTGGTGGTGAGGTCTTCTACGCCCGGCGTGTTGTCCAGCGCAGCCTTGTTCTTGAGGAATTTATCTTCTTTGTTGCCCATCCCCGTTTCATTGGCGCTCTCTTCCGCCAGGGGTGCCAGTAGCGGCGTCAGCTCCTGACGCATCGCGCTGATAATGGCGCTGCGGGTTTTTAGCGGGCACTGCTGATAACGTAAGAACGCCTGGTGCGCGGCGTCGATGGCCTCGCTCACGGACTGGAAAATCCCTTTGCCCTGAGGCTGGGCCGGCGTTTGCGCCGGCGTGGTTAATTGCTCGCTAAGAATGGTGCGAATCAGGGTTTCGAGTTCAGAATTATTCATTGATGAGTTCCCACGTTAATAGCCGCGATGGCGGTCTGTGCTATGTCCATGTCCTGCTCAACGCTGCCGCCGCTGATGCCAAGACCCCCAATTAATATGCCGTCGCGCCACAGGGCGTAACCGCCGCCAAAGGTGACCACTTTTCCCTGTAAATGACTTTCCAGGCCATAAAGCGCCGCGCCTGGCTGAACAACATCGCTCAGCTCATGGGTCGCCGTTTTCATTGCCACTGCGGTCCATGCCTTTTTCGGCGCCAGTTCGCTGCTGACCAGCAGGGCGTCCGGCATCCGCCAGGTCACAGTTTCCGTGCCGTGCGCGTCAACGATGCTGACGACTACCGGAACCTGCAGTTGCTGCGCGCGTTCAACGGCGGCGCGGGTGAGCTGGTGCAGATCGTGGAATGAGAGGGCCACGGACGTTGTCTCCTTGCTGCGGGGCGGCTGGCAGGCAGCCAGATAGCGCTTGCTAACTTCACGGATGATGTTGGCCTGGTGCGCATCGCTATCTTCCGCGCGGGCCAGGGCGTACAGGCAGTCCGATAAGCGGTTGATGTAGCGCATCAGCACCTGGCGTACGTTGACTTCAGTTGCCAGTTCAACCAGACGGCGTTCGGCGCGGCGCGCCAGTGTGCGGGCAAAATGTAAGCGGCTCGCGGCTTCGCAGCGTCCGGGTAAAATAAAGCTGTGCAGCGGTTCGACGCGGGCCATTGCCCGATCGATAGCGGCTTCCAGGGCCGAAATCTCTTCGCTGCTGATGTAGCGCTGTTTGGGCGACGGCTGCTCGCTGTCGCTGGCCAGCTCTGCGCTAAACCAAAAAAGTTGCTGCTGGATGGCCTCGAGTAAGGCGCGGTGGTTTTCATCCGCAGCGGCGCAGGCGCACAGGCTCAGCGCGGCATTCAGCTCATCCAGCGTGCCGTAGGCTTCAACCCGCGGGTGGGTTTTGCTCACCCGCTGGCCGGTAAACAGTGATGTGGTGCCAGCGTCACCTGTTCGGGTATAAATCGCCATAACCGCCCCTTAACGTGAAAGCGTATCTACAATGCCGACAACGGCGAGGTCGATGGCCTCATTTGGCCCGGAAAAAACGTGCCTGGCGCTGGAGCCGCCGCTGAGCAAAACCAGTTCGCCGACGCCTGCGCCGACGGAGTCCACGGCCACTTCATCGCCGGAGGTAGGCGAGGCGGGGAGTTCGCCATCGGCGCTGACCCGACGCACCAGCAGCAGCTTTTTCCCAATCAAAGAAGGTGATTTTTGCGTGGAGACAACCGCGCCCGTGACTCGTGCCAGATGCATGATTTACTCCTGCTTAATTAATTGAATATTCCGCGCATTGGCCGCGTCACGCGCCATGGCGGTCACGATGCATTTGCGGTGGACAACCACACGTCCCCGGCTTAGCAGCGCGACATCGCGATAGCTCAGCACCGAACCCGCATGCAGAACCAGCGGCAGTCCGTGCTCGTCGGTGAATACCAGCGGCAGACGAGCCAGTTTTTTTACCGGGATAACCGGCAGCAGCTGGCTGTGCAGGCTGAGCTGTACGCAGATGCCAAACGCCAGCGCGTCGTGAATTTTCCGGGCGGCGGCATCGTCGGTTTCTGCATCCGCAAGCTGACCCAGCAGCGGCAGGTCGACGAGCAGGATGCGCAGCGACGCGTGCTGACAGAACAATGCTGGACAGTCGGCATCGCGAAGTTGCGTAACGCTCAGCGTCGCCGTGCTCTGGGCACGGCGATGCAGTCGGGAGACAATCTCCTCGACAATGCGCTGCAGAATTTCGCCGTTCATCGCGGGCCTACCAGCCGGGCAAAGGCATGCGGGTTATCGGCACCAGCGGCGTTGGCTTCATCGGTATCAATGTGCATTTCGAGGCGCATGTCCGGTGAAACGCGAATCGCCACGTTGTTGAAAATCAGCCCGCGATCGTCGCCTTCAATCGCCACGGAGACCATATCGCCGTGGGAAACCCGCAGGATCAGCGCATCAAGCGGCGACATATGGATATGCCGCTGCGCGACGATAACCCCGGAAGGCAGCTCCAGTTCGGCAAAGGGGCTGACCAGGCGGATGCCCGGCGTCCCCTTCAGGTTGCCGGACATTCTCAGCGGCGCGGCAATCCCCAGCGTTCTCGCATCGGTACGCGAAATTTCCACCTGGCTTACCGAGCGCAGCGGGCCGAGCAGGCGCACATTTTTGAGCTGCCCTTTCGGTCCCACCAGAGTGACGGTTTGCTCCGCGGCGTATTGTCCCGGCTGCAGCAGCGCTTTTTTCTCGCTGATGGGATGGCCGGGAAACAGCCGCTCATAATCCTGTGCGGACAGGTGGATATGACGGTTTGAGACGCCCAGCGGAATAGGCCGCTGGCGCATCTCGTCGAGAACTTTACTGACCGTTGATTGCAGAAGCTCTTTATCCATTACGCTTCACCTCGCTTGCCGGAATGAATGCAAAGCGTACGAGGTTCGCCCTTCTGGCGCGGACATTTTGGATCCAGACACAGATTGCAGCTGACCAGTTCTGATTCCTGCGGGGCATCTTCGGCTGGCGCTTCAGAAACGACATCGGCCATCTCTGACGCTTCAGGCTCAGGTTCTATGACGGAGGGGGAGGGAGCCTCTGCGAGCAGGATCCCTTCTCCGGGCCTGGCGATAACCTTGTGGGCCACCAGGCCATTCCGCTGTTCGGCGAAATGCGCACCGGTGGTGATAGCCGCCTGCACGGAGGCCACATCACCGGTAATTTTAATCACCATCCAGCCTGAACCATTGGTCTTTTCGAGGGCGAGCAGCGTGATAGAAGCGGATTTCGCCATGATATCGGCGCAGCTGATAGCCAGTGCCAGACCACAAACTTCAAGTAATCCCAGTGATTGCTTCACGCGGTGCTCCTTATTCGCCATCGATTAGGCTGATTTCGGTAAAATGGCCTCAACATCACTGTGCGGACGCGGGATAACGTGGCAGGATTTCACTTCACCCACGACGCTTGCCGCCGCGCTGCCTGCATCTACGGCTGCTTTAACCGCGCCGACATCGCCGCGAACCATGACGGTAACCAGGCCAGAACCAATTTTTTCGTAGCCCACCAGCTGTACGTTGGCGGATTTAACCATTGCATCGGCGGCTTCAATGGCGCCGACCAGCCCTTTTGTTTCAACCAGTCCCAGTGCGTTATTCATACTGCAGTTCTCCTGTTGCTTAGCTATTCAGATCCCGGAAAGGGATCCCTTTGACCAGCCGTGCCGCGTTATTACCGGTATTGCGATGGGCCTGACTGTCCTGATGATGCATCAGCGTAAAAAGCGGCGCCGATGCGGGTAAATTCTTGTAATGCACGACCAGCGAGTGTCGATCGCAGGCAATGCCGACCAGCAGCGGCGAGCTGCGCGCCGCCTGCCAGGCGCTGTCAACGACATCTCCAGCCGGGTGATGCTGAAGCAGGAAAGGGATGCCTTCCTCTTCGATACCCAGCAGCACTTCGTGCCAGAGGCTGGCGCAGTCGTTGATAACGGTAATGACGATGGCCGGGGCGCTGTGATTACTGTCCATATGCAAATTCCTTGTGCCAGGAGAGAATCAGGCCGGTGGCCACCGCGTTTCTTGGGCCTTCGCTGCCGCGAATATTTCCTCGCCCGGCGACCAGACGGTAGTGCGCCAGCGCATCGGTGACCAGCTGCGGAACTTCGAAATCCAGCGACGAACCGCCGACCAGCACCACGAACGGAATATCGCGAATGTTGCCGGTTGGACTGACCTGGCGCAGCGCGCGCAGGGCGTTGGTGACAAAGACGCGTTCTTTAGCGCTGCGGCGAATAGCACGCACTTTTTCCAGCGCTAAGTCGCCGGGAAGCGGCACCAGTTCGTCCGGTTTCACCACGCAGACGCGGGCGAACACGGCGGGAGGCAGCGGCGTCGGGAAGAACTGGACGCTGCCGTCCTCGTGGCGTAAGTGGAACAGACTTTCGACCTTAGCCAGCGGGTATTTTTTGATCTCTTCCGCCAGATAGCGGTCTTCCAGTCCCAGTTCGCGGGCAATAATCATCGTGACCATGTCGCCTGCCCCGGCGAGATGGGTGGCGATGATTTCACCTTTAGGGTTGATGATGGAGGCATCGGTGGAGCCCGCGCCGAGGTCGAGGATCGCCAGCGGTCGGGTGGTACCCGGCGTGGTCAGCGCGCCCAGAATGGCGGCTTCAGCCTCAGCGCCGCCGATCTGCACGTCGATATTAAGCTTCTGCTCAATTTCACGGGCAATCATCGCCATCTGCAGACGGTCTGATTTCACCATCGAGGCGATGCCGACGGCCTGCTCCAGCGAGAACTCCCCGGCCAGACCGCCGGTGACGCTCACCGGAACCGAGGTGTCAACGGCCAGAAGATCCTGAATGAAAATCTCGCTGCTGGGCTTATTGGTTAGCTCGGCCATGGTCTGGCGTACGTGCTCCAGCATGCCGCCGATATTGGTCCCGGCCTCGCCGGTGACGTTGTCGAGCTTGCCGCAGCCGTCCACCGCTTTCATGATAGCTTCGGCACCGGCGGCAACATCCACGCGCACGGTACGACCCTGCGCCTGCAGCTCCAGGTTACCGGCGGGTATTGCGCGCGCTTTGACGTCGCCGGATGGCGTTTTAACCACTACGGCGGAACGGTTGCCAATCAGCGCGCGCGCCATCGGGACGATGTTTTTCGTCTCATCGGCGTTGAGGTTGAATACGGTGGCGATGCCGTAAGGGTTGGAGAGGGTCTCGATAACCTTCCCCGGCACGGCGACTTCAATCGCCGCCAGCATCCCCAGAGGAATGCGGTCGATGTACAGAACCTCGTCAACGATCGGCAGCGATTTTTCCAGCCGGTTGCTGACTAGTACGCCATCGTCGCGCTGCAAAATGACGCCGGTAATCTGGTATCCGGCACGCATTGAGGCGTTGATAACATTGGCGATGTCGGCAAAATCGAATGCCGATGACACCACCAGAATATAGGACGAGTCCGCCGGGCGGGTTAACAGCTCCTCCGGCGTAATCGTGATACCCACACCAAGGCCTACTCCGCCCGGCGTTTTTGGGTTATGGCCGATCATTGTCGATTCGGTGATGATGGTTTCGGTAATGGTTTCCATCGCCACATCGCCAATCACCGGCGTGGCTTCGTTAATGCGGATGAGCGAAATATCGCTGACATTGATCCCCGCGCGCTTTGCGACGAGGGCGAGCGCTTCCTGAATGCCGAACACGTTACGCAACGTGCCTTTGATCCCGGTGGTTTCCGCCAGCGCGCTGTGCGTAATCGTCAGTGCGCCAGTCTCATCTTGCCGCGCCAGTGCGACTTCCGTTGATGAGTTACCGATGTCAATGCCAGCTATATATCGCATTGTCTACCCCTAAAGTTAATCGTCGCCTTTGAGTTTTTTACGCTCGACATACAGCGTTGCCGCTTCGCGAACGAAAGCTGCGCAGATCTTCGCCTGATAGCGGTTTTCGAGATCGTCGGCGATAGCCATCAGCTCTTCTTTCGTCGAGCGATAGGGGCGAAGGGCGTTGTAGATTTCAAGAATGCGATCGTCCGGTACCGCGGTCAGTTCGGCGGCGCGTTCAAAGTTCATCGCCAGCCGGTCGCGGCCCGCATCTTTGGCGATAGACGCCTGTAAGCGCAGGGTTTCCGGGGTAATACGCATATCCTGAGCGGTGACTTTATTGCTCAGCACGTTTTCCAGCGTAAAGTCGTCCAGCGTTTTATTGGTGGCGGTTTTCACCCATTCCGGGTGTTTGTTCGCCAGCGGGTAGTCGCTGACCTTTGCGCTGCGGGACGTGCCGCCTGCCGCAGGAGCCGCTGCTGGCGCATCGCCCTGCAGGCTGTTCATACGGCTCAATACGTCCCGGACCATCGATTCAATTGCGTCGGTATTCATGGAGTTATCCTTTATCAAAGCGCCACGCGCAGTTCCTGCGGGTTTTTGCCCGTCACGACGTACTTGGTCTCTTTAATGTGCAAAATGGCCGACTTTGCCTGGTACTTCGGGCGTGCCATCTGGTCATTCAGCGTAGGGACCGGCTGCGGTGATTCGCGTTTCGCATAGCGGGCGGCGTTTTTACCAATCTGACGGTAGGTTTCCAGCGTCAGCAGCGGCGCCTGTGGGAACAGCTCCAGGTTGGAGAGCGGCGGTAGCCCCTGCTGGTGGATAACCGTAGTGCCTTTCGACTGGATGCCGATGGAGATGCCGGAGCCGCTCAGGCGGTTACCTTCCACGGCGACGAACGCCACGTCGGAAGATTTAAAGCAGCGAATCACGCGCGCCCTGATACCTTCTTCTTCAATACCGGCAATGACTTCGCGCAAAATGCTCTTATGCGGTAAGCCGACGATATTGACGGTTTGCGCCAGGCCAAATGCCGGGCCGACGGCGATAATGACTTCGTCCTGCTGAGTGCCCTGGCGCGCTTCGCCCACTTCGGTCAGAAAGCCGTCGCCCGCAGGCGCAGCGGTCTGTGGTGCTGTGGATACCGCAGGCGCATTAAACGAGACGGGTTTATCGCTGCCCTTCATATCGCGAAGCACGTCTTCAATTATCTGGCGCAGCAATTTTTCATTAATTTCCATTTCTCACCCCTTAATCAATCTCGTTGGGATCAAGAGCGCCAGGGATGTTTTTAATCTCTTCCCAGCGTTCTCCCTGCAGGCGATAACCTGTTGCCGGACCGGCATAGTCATTGACGTCATTAACCGCAGAGAGCACTTGTCCGTCGCCGACGATAATGGCGGAGGTGTGCAAATAGTCGCCGGTTAGCTTGGCTTTCTGGATGTTGAGCATGTCCTGGGCCACGTCGGTAAACCCGCCCTGCGCCAGCGCTTTAACGACTTCCAGACCGTTGCGGTTTTTATTGATGATTTCCTGGGCGAACTTGATGTCTTCGACGATGTTACGCTCCGGCATATCTTTCGAACCGTGGGCATAGGTCGCAGCTTCAACTTCTTCATCGGTAATCGGCGGCAGTCCCATTCCGGCAAACACGGCCTGCAGCGCGCGGGCGGCTTTGTTACGGATGGCGATAACGTCCTCTTCGCGAACCGGGCGCAGACCACCGTCCACTTTCAGGTCACGCTGGATAACGTTGTAGTCGTCAAAGTCTTCCGCATCTTCGTTGGAACCGGCGAACATGTTGTCGTAGTTCGGCACCGCGGAATAACCAGAGGAGATAAAGTCGGTACCCGGCAGGAACTGCATCAGCAGGCGCGCGGTACGACGCATATCGGAGTGGGTGAAGGTCTGGTCGTTACTGGAGGCGCATTCCAGATCCAGCGAAGAGCAGATCAGGTTTTCCGCCAGCACGGCACGAATGCCTGACGGCACGGCAGACGGTACGCCGATGCAGCTTACGGAGCCGTTTTGCAGCCCCTGAACGCCCGCGGCTTTGGTGATATAGATGCAGCGCGCTTCCAGATACAGCATGGATTTGCCTTCGGCGTAGCCCATCTGCACTTCGGAGCCGGAGCCGGAGGTGAAGCGCATTTTCAGGCCGCGAGAGGCGTAGGAAGAGGCTAAGAAGCCCTTCGACCATGGGGTATCGTCACCGTCGGTGAAGACCGGCTCGGTGCCGTAAACGGAGATGGTTTCGGCGTAGCAGGTGTGGCCCAGCATGCCGAGCTTCAGCTCGGTGGCTTCTTCCAGCGAGCATTGAGTCAGTACCCCCGGACGACCTACCTGAGAACCAACCAGCAGCGCGATGGCGTTGAACGGCGCATAGCGCGCTACCGCAACCGTCGTCTCTTGTTCGTCAAACCCGCGCCATGCGCCTTCGGCGGCATCGGCGGCAATTTGCACCGGGTTGTCTTTAACGTTGGTGACGTGCGCCTGTTGAGATGGAGTACGGCGGGCGCGCATTTTCTGCATCGCCATCATCATCTCAACCACGTTCATATGCGAAACCACTTCGACAATTTTCGCTGGGGTCATCGCGGTGGTTAGCGGAACGATTTCGCTGCGCTTGACGTTCGGATCGCACAGCATGTTAGCCAGCTTGACCGAATCCATCGCCATCACTTCTTCGGCGCGGTTCAGGTTGATGCCGTAGCGGGCGATAAAGTGGTCGATCAGGTCGAATTCGCTAACCGGTTTTCCGTCCAGCTCGGTTACCGCGCCGTTAACGATTTTTATCGACGGTTTTGGGTCGTTCGGGCTTTCCATCGCGATAAAGCCTTCTTCGATCCACTCCTTAACAAAGCCGTCCTGATTCACAGGGCGTTTCGCCAGTGCTTCAAATCTTTTCGATCTCATGAATCAGCCTCGTGGGTATCAGATGTAGGACGGGCGATCGTTTTTCGGTTCAGAACCGAGGGTCGCAAGGACGGTTTTGCCGATTTCGCGGGCGGAGGTCACCGCCTGACGGACCGCGCCGGAGTCGCCGGAAATCACCAGAATAGCTTCGTTACTAAAGCTGGTGCCGTGCGCCGGAGAGCTGTACGCCACGACTTCAACGTTGGCTGACTTCAGGGCGGTATCGGCCATCAGTACGCCGACGGAAGCCGGAGCGCCGACGATGACGCCGCAGGCACGGCCAATCGGCGCGCCGAACGCTTTTTCCAGCGCGTAGCTGGCGCGAGCGGTGTACTGCAGCTCGATATGCCCGGCTTCGTTGCCGTAAACATCACCGAAGGTGCGGTCCAGCTCTTTCAGCGCGACTTCGATACCGCGCTTGACGTCGGATACATCGTTACCGCCTAAAATAATCAGCGAACCGTGGCCCGCTCCGCCTTTGGTATCGCGCGGCAGCTCAATGCTGACCACTTCGGTGTTGGTGGCTTTCACCGCTTCGTCCGCCGCCATAATGTGCGGGCCTGCGCCGGTGCGGGCGCCGAGAATGCCGATGGAACGATAGCGCTTTTCAAGCTTCATCGCGTCCAGCAGGGCGGTATCGACGTTGGCGATAACCAGGCCCAGGGTATCGCCAATGGCGGTCCCGACAAATTCCGTTAAACTGCAGCTTTTTTCTGCCATAGCCGTCTCTCGTATAGGTTGGGGTTGACCAGGGATGGCCTGTTGTTCCGGCGTTGACACACGGGCAATCACCTGCGCCATGATCTGTTCCACCAGCTCATTGCTGCTCATTGGCTAATTCCCTTCGGTAAGATTTTTTCTACATCGGTGTGAGGGCGTGGGATGACGTGTACGGCTTTCACTTCACCCACGTTGCGTGCGGCTGCGGCACCTGCATCGGTGGCCGCTTTGACCGCGCCAACATCGCCGCGCACGATGACGGTTACCAGCCCGGAGCCAATCTTTTCATAGCCCACTAACATCACATTGGCTGACTTAACCATTGCATCAGCGGCCTCTATGGCTGCGGTTAAGCCTTTGGTTTCTACCATTCCTAGTGCTTCTTGTTGCATAAAGACCTCGCATGGAGTGTTCCGATAGTTGGGACTATAAGAAGATGCGAGGAAAAAGAATGGCTGACTTGCTATTGAGCATCAGAAAATAATGGGAAAGCAATATGACTAAATTGTCTTTTGCTTTTTTAACTTATTGATAAATTACATTTAATTTATTATTGTCTATATGATTATTTTGTTTTTATTATTTCATTTTTACATTTTTGTTAGTGACGAGAGTATTTTTATTTGATATGGCGAAAGACGCAAAATGTGATTCTTATTCGAAATTGATAAGTTGGCTTGTGCAATATTTTATTATTTCCACAGGCGTATTTTATAGCTCAAATTTCCCGTGTGATGGGCTGATAAAAATATCGGAAAAGCAAAATTTTGCTATCGCAACACGATTTTTCCGGAAGGCAGGCCCGCAGGTTGCCAACAATTTACAGGCGGCACTTTTTATAGTGAGGTTAGCTGTACACTACCGCCAGCCGAAACTTGCGCTGGCCAGGACACGAACTTTGCTCAGAAGGTGTCACATGAATGATTCTCTAAAGGCGCAATGTGGTGCGGAATTTTTAGGCACCGGACTCTTTTTGTTTTTTGGTATCGGTTGTTTGAGCGCGCTCAAAGTCGCAGGCGCCAGCCTCGGATTATGGGAGATTTGCATTATTTGGGGGCTTGGGATTTCACTGGCCGTTTACCTTACGGCCGGCATCTCCGGCGGACATCTTAACCCTGCGGTGACGATTGCGCTGTGGCTCTTTGCCTGCTTTCCCAAACAGAAAGTATTGCCTTATATTATTGCCCAGTTTGCTGGCGCTTTTGGCGGCGCTCTGCTGGCGTATGTGCTTTATAGTAGCCTTTTTACTGAATTTGAGACTGCGCATCATA
Source organism: Salmonella sp. 2020_1459 (assembly GCF_043847915.1). Lineage (NCBI taxonomy): Bacteria > Pseudomonadati > Pseudomonadota > Gammaproteobacteria > Enterobacterales > Enterobacteriaceae > Salmonella > Salmonella sp. 2020_1459. The sequence goes on from NZ_JBCMFA010000007.1 coordinate 218,235, forward strand.
TGGTGCGCGGTAGCGTCGAAAGTTTGCAATTAGCCAGCATTTTCAGTACCTATCCGGCCGCAGCGCTAAATGTATGGCAGGCTGCGTTGGTGGAAGTGGTCATTACGTCGATTCTGATGGGCATGATCATGGCATTGACGGATGATGGCAATGGCATTCCTAAAGGGCCGCTTGCGCCTTTGCTTATTGGGATATTGGTTGCCGTTATCGGCGCGTCTACTGGACCCCTTACCGGTTTTGCAATGAACCCGGCGCGTGATTTCGGTCCCAAACTGTTCACATGGTTAGCGGGGTGGGGGAACATGGCGATGAGCGGTGGGCGAGAGATCCCTTATTTTATCGTGCCGATTGTCGCGCCTGTTATCGGCGCCTGTGCCGGAGCAGCCATATATCGCTATTTTATTGGTAAGAATTTACCTTGTAACCGCTGTGAACTGTAAGAAAATGCGAACCAGATTCACAGCAATGATGTATCGTAAAAACAGGTGAGATAATTTCGTGATCTGCTTTCACGAACTGATCAAAACGTCTCCCAGCAATGGGAGACTTTTGATATTGTCATTGTACTTTTTATCAGGGCCAGGATAATGCTAATAAAAAGTGAATGTAAATAATGTGTTTTGTTTATAACAATAAATTAACTGAGGGGTTTTATCATGATTTCTGCGAGCGCTCTGAACTCAGAACTCATTAATAAAATCGCACAGGATTTTGCACAAGCCACCGGTCTGGCGGTTGTGGTTGTCAATATTCATGGTGATGAAATATCTGAGCTATTCAATTTCACGCCGTTTTGTCAGTTGATGCGGCAGCATCCCCAGCATAGTACACGTTGTCGTATGAGCGATCGCTGCGGGGGACTGGAGGCATCGAAGTCCGATCAACCCTGTATTTATCGTTGTCATGCCGGTCTAACGGATTTTTCTATTCCGCTGGTAATCGCAGGGTATTTAGTTGGCTTTGTTTTATGCGGGCAGGTTCGTTTAAGTAATGACGTGGAGCTGGTAAACATTCTTAATGTCGACGATCGCTGGCAGGCTGACCCTGAGCTCTTGAATGAATTTCGGAATGTGCCAGAGATGGACTATTCACGCGTTATCGCTTCCGCCGATCTTCTTAAACTGATTGTTGAGAATTGCCTGAAAAAACAGCTCAATTTCGTGGTTATCAAAGACAATCCGCAGCAATCGGAGGCAAATAAAACCACTCGTGGTCCCACTCCGCATGACAGTAAAATGAAAAAAGCGCTTCGCTATATTGATGCGCATTTGTCCGACGATCTTCGTCTTGAGGATGTCGCCTCACATGTCTATCTCAGCCCCTATTACTTCAGTAAACTATTCAAGAAATATCAGGGAATCGGATTTAATGCGTGGGTAAACCGCCAGAGAATGGTTAGCGCCAGAGAATTGCTTTGCCATAGTGACTGGAGTATTGCCAGTATTGCGCGTAATTTAGGCTTTTCGCAAACCAGCTATTTTTGCAAAGTCTTCCGCCAGACCTATCAGGTTACGCCGCAGGCTTATCGCCAGCAGATAAATGAGAATTCTCATCCTCCATCGTTATGAATAGCAATATTTTGCTATTGCCGATTTTTGATAGTCTTTTGTATCTTAATCATTTCAGAAAGAAAATTTATCTGGTGTCACAATAAATTGTCATAGCGCAACAAAATAATAAAATTTAGGGCATAAACTGCACCAGTTTTTATTTTTGTGATGAAGTACAGTGTCAGGAAAGATAAGTTTTATTACGCTTTGTCGATACGTTTTATCGTCAATATACCGATAAGGATGAGTAGATTAACGTCAGATGAGCAACCGCTCAGGCTATTGCTCACAGAAATGTAAAACGTAGCACATTATTAATTGCCGTTATGGGTGTGCCGTACAGCCATAACGTAAACCAACAGGTTTGCCACATTTGTGGTAGGGAAGGGGGTGAAAATCCCCCGCAGCCCCCGCTGCTGTGATGCTGACGACCCCGTAAAGACCACTGATCGCAAGATTGGGAAGGACGGGCGAGGAGGACGCTAAGCCAGAAGACCTGCCTGTCGGTGATAACCAACAACTTCGGTGGGAAGTGGGTTGCGAAGACGCGTACAGTCGAAAGACTGAACATGCGCGTACCTGTATACCCCTACCACCCTGAACAGGATCAGGGTAATGGCGGCAAGGCATCACGCATTTATTCTTGCAGGCACAGGAAGCGGTTGCGGCAAAACCACGGTGACGCTTGGTTTGTTGAGGCTGCTGCAAAAACGCGCGCTGCGCGTACAGCCGTTTAAAGTTGGGCCAGATTACCTTGATACCGGCTGGCATACCGCTATCTGTGGCGTGGCGTCCCGTAATCTTGACAGTTTCATGCTTCCTCCTCCTGTTCTCAACGCCTTATTTTGCGAACAAATGCGGCAGGCGGATATCGCTGTCATTGAAGGGGTCATGGGGCTGTATGACGGCTATGGCGTCGACCCCAATTACTGCAGCACAGCCGCGATGGCCAAACAGCTTGGTTGCCCGGTCATCCTACTGGTGGACGGCAAGGCTGTTTCAACGTCGCTTGCGGCTACCGTTATGGGATTTCAGCACTTCGACCCGACCCTCAACCTCGCGGGCGTGATTGTGAATCGCGTCACTAGCGACGCCCACTATCAGCTCCTCAAAAATGCCATTGAACATTATTGCTCACTGCCGGTACTGGGGTATGTCCCTCCTTGCGACGGCGTCGCATTACCTGAACGCCACCTGGGGTTGATTACCGCCAGAGAATCCCTCGTCAATCAGCAATCATGGCATGATTTTGCCGCCTCGCTGGAACAAACAGTGGATGTGGATGCGCTACTCTCGCTGAGCGTGTTATCAGCGCTTCCGACGGGAATGTGGCCTGAGCGCCCCGATAACACAGCGGGGGCAGGGCTGACGCTTGCTCTGGCGGATGATGAGGCCTTTAACTTTTATTATCCCGATAACATCGATTTGCTGGAGCGTGCCGGCGTTAACATTGTGCGTTTTAGCCCACTGCATGACCGCGCATTGCCTGATTGCCAGATGATCTGGCTGGGCGGTGGATATCCTGAATTATACGCCGCGGATCTGGCGGCAAATACGGCGATGTTAAAACATTTGCGGGCGGCGCATCAGCGCGGCGTGGCGATTTACGCGGAGTGTGGCGGTCTGATGTATCTGGGGAGCACTCTGGAAGATAGCGGCGGGGAAATTCATCAGATGGCGAATATTATCCCCGGTCACAGCAAAATGGGTAAGCGACTTACCCGCTTTGGTTACTGTGAGGCGCAGGCTATGCAGCCAACGCTATTGGCGGCGCCTGGCGAGATAGTGCGCGGCCATGAATTTCACTACTCAGATTTTATTCCCGAAACACCCGCCGTTATGACCTGTCGTAAGGTTCGCGATGGCCGCGTGTTACAGGAATGGACTGGCGGCTGGCAGACAGGCAACACGTTTGCCAGCTATCTGCACGTCCATTTCGCCCAGCGTCCGGAAATGTTGCAGCACTGGCTGGCGGCGGCGAGGCGCGTATTATGACGATCCTTGCCTGGTGTATCGCCTGGGTGCTGGATTTTATCATCGGCGACCCTCAACACTGGCCCCATCCGGTACGCTGGATAGGTCGTTTAATCACGTTTGTGCAGCGTATTGTGCGTCGCTATTGTCCCGGCGATAAAGCGCTGCGGATTGGCGGCGGCGTAATGTGGGTTGTGGTTGTCGGGGCGACCTGGGGCGCGGCATGGGGCGTACTGGCGCTGGCGCAGCGGATTCACCCCTGGTTTGGCTGGAGCGTCGAAGTCTGGATGATCTTTACCACGCTGGCCGGACGCTCTCTGGCCCGCGCCGCGCAGGAGGTTGAACGACCGTTGCGGGAGAACGACCTTGCGGAAAGCCGAATAAAACTCTCCTGGATCGTCGGGCGCGATACGTCGCAACTTCAGCCAGCGCAGATCAATCGCGCCGTGGTGGAAACGGTTGCAGAAAACACCGTTGACGGCATTATCGCGCCGCTCTTTTTCCTCTTTCTCGGCGGCGCGCCGCTGGCGATGGCCTACAAAGCCGTCAATACCCTGGATTCAATGGTGGGCTACAAACATGAAAAATACCGGGCGATTGGTATGGTCAGCGCCCGTATGGACGACGTAGCGAACTATCTTCCTGCCCGACTGAGCTGGCTGTTGCTGGGCATTGCGGCAGGACTGTGTCGCCTGAGTGGTTGGCGGGCGCTGCGTATTGGCTGGCGTGACCGTTATAACCACAGTAGCCCAAATTGCGCCTGGTCGGAAGCGTGTGTGGCCGGCGCCTTAGGAATCCAGCTCGGCGGCCCAAATAACTACTTTGGCGAGCGTGTGGACAAGCCCTGGATCGGCGACGCGCAGCGCGATATTTCCGTGGACGATATTTCCCGAACGATTCGATTGATGTGGGTCGCTTCAACCCTGGCGCTGGCGCTGTTTATTGCGGCGCGGTGCGGGTTATCTGGCGTGGCCTGAGGACGACAGTATGCATTATATCCAGCAGCCCCAAACCATTGAGGCCAACAGTTTCACCATTATTAGCGACATTATTCGCGAAACGCGTCCTGATTACCGTTTCGCCAGTCCGCTCCATGAGGCCATTATCAAGCGGGTTATTCATACCACCGCCGATTTCGACTGGCTGGACATTTTGTGGTTCTCTGCCGATGCGCTGGAACAGCTTTGTGATGCGTTACGCCATCCGTGCATTATTTATACCGATACCACGATGGCGCTGTCCGGCATTAATAAAAGATTACTGGCGACGTTTGGCGGCGAGTGTCGCTGTTATATCAGCGATCCGCGCGTGGTGCGCGCCGCAAAAACGCAGGGGATTACCCGTTCAATGGCCGCCGTCGATATCGCTATCGCCGAGGAGGAGAAAAACAAGCTCTTTGTTTTCGGTAATGCGCCGACGGCCCTGTTCCGTTTGCTTGAACATAACGTGACGGTGAGCGGCGTGGTGGGCGTACCGGTAGGCTTTGTCGGCGCGGCGGAGTCCAAAGAGGCGCTCACCCATAGCCATTTCCCCGCGGTTGCCGCGTTAGGGCGTAAAGGCGGCAGTAACGTGGCTGCCGCTATCGTCAATGCGCTGCTCTATCATCTCCGGGAGGCCTGATGAGCGAGCTTTCTTTTGACGCGCCGGTCTGGCACCACGGTAAAGCGTTACGTAAAGGATATACCACCGGTTCCTGCGCGACGGCGGCGGCAAAAGTCGCCGCGCTGATGGTATTGCGTCAACATCTGATTCATCAGGTCTCCATCGTCACGCCGTCGGGCGTCACGCTATGCCTGAACGTGGAGTCGCCGCACATTGAAGGCCAGCAGGCGATAGCCGCAATTCGTAAAGATGGCGGCGATGATGTGGATGCCACGCACGGAATGCTGATTTTTGCCCGCGTTACGCTCAACGACAGCGGTGAGATTACGCTCACTGGCGGCGAAGGTATTGGTACGGTAACGCGTAAAGGGATTGGACTGCCGCTCGGGAGCGCCGCCATCAATCGTACGCCGCGCCATACCATTGAGTCAGCGGTGCGCGAAGCGATAGGCCCGGCGCGTGGGGCCGATGTGGAGATTTTTGCCCCGGAAGGCGAAGTGCGGGCGCAAAAAACGTATAACTCGCGGCTTGGCATCCTTGGCGGCATTTCCATTATTGGCACTACCGGCATTGTGACGCCGATGTCGGAAGAAAGCTGGAAACGCTCACTATCGCTGGAACTGGAGATCAAACGGGCGTCAGGATTAACGCGGGTGATACTCGTGCCGGGCAACCACGGCGAACGGTTTGTTCGCGAACAAATGGGCGTCGACACACAGGCAGTCGTCACCATGAGCAATTTTGTCGGCTACATGATTGAAGAGGCGGTACGGCTGGGATTTTGCCAGATAGTGCTGGTGGGGCATCCTGGAAAACTGATCAAAATCGCCGCCGGGATCTTTCATACCCATAGCCATATTGCCGATGCGCGCATGGAAACGCTGGTCGCGCATTTAGCTTTACTGGGCGCGCCGCTGGAGTTACTCACCCTGGTCAGCGATTGCGATACCACCGAAGCGGCAATGGAGCACATTGAAGCATATGGCTTCGGGCATATCTATAACCATCTTGCCAGGCGTATTTGTTTGCGAGTCATGCAGATGCTGCGTTTTACCAAAACGCAGCCTGTCTGCGACGCCATCCTGTTTTCTTTTGATAACCATATTCTCGGCAGTAATCGTCCCGTCGACGAGATTGCTAAGGAGCTGCAATGCTAACGGTCGTGGGAATGGGGCCCGCTGGACGGCATTTGATGACGCCTGCGGCGCTGGAAGCGATAGACCACGCCGATGCGCTGGCAGGCGGTAAACGGCATTTGGCGCAGTTTCCGGCGTTTGGCGGCGAACGATTTACGCTGGGCGCGGATATTGGCGCGTTGTTGTCATGGATTGCCGCCCGTCGGGATAAAGGGATCGTGGTGCTGGCCTCCGGCGATCCGCTGTTTTATGGCATCGGTACACGCCTGGTGGCGCATTTTGGTATCGAACAGGTTCGCATTATCCCTGGCATCAGCGCCGTACAGTATCTGTGCGCACAGGCTGGAATTGATATGAATGACATGTGGTTGACCAGTAGCCACGGTCGTTGCGTCAGCTTCGAGCAGTTAGCGAGCCATCGCAAAGTGGCGATGGTCACGGATGCCCGCTGCGGGCCGCGAGAAATCGCGCGGGAACTGGTCGCGCGGGGCAAAGGGCATCGCTTAATGGTGATTGGTGAAAATCTGGCGATGGAAAATGAGCGGATCCACTGGCTACCCGTCAGTGCGGTCAACGCCGACTATGAAATGAATGCAGTGGTGATCCTGGATGAAAGATGAGCTTTTTCTGCGCGGCGAGAACGTGCCAATGACCAAAGAGGCGGTACGGGCGCTGGCGCTGTCGAAACTTGAGCTCCACCGCGCCAGTCATCTGATTGACGTCGGGGCGGGAACGGGAAGCGTCTCAATTGAAGCGGCGCTGCAATTTCCTTCGTTGCAGGTGACGGCTATCGAGCGTAATCCTGCCGCGCTACGGCTGCTTGATGAGAATCGTCAGCGCTTTGCCTGCGGCAATATCGATATTCTCCCCGGCGAAGCGCCAATGACCATAACCGGGAAAGCCGATGCGGTGTTTATGGGCGGCAGCGGCGGGCATCTGACGGCGCTGATTGACTGGGCGATGGGCCATCTGCATCCCGGTGGCCGTCTGGTGATGACCTTTATCTTGCAGGAAAACCTTCATAGCGCGCTGGCGCATCTTGCCCACATCGGCGCATGTCGAATGGACTGTGTACAGCTTCAGCTTTCATCGTTAACGCCGCTGGGGGCGGGACACTATTTCAAACCGAACAATCCTGTTTTTGTTATCGCCTGTCAGAAGGAAGAAAACCATGTCAGAGACATTTGATCCACGCTGTGTATGGTTCGTCGGCGCCGGGCCGGGCGATCGCGAGCTGATCACGCTTAAAGGCTACCGCCTGCTGCAACAGGCGCAGGTAGTTATCTATGCCGGTTCGCTGATCAATACCGAACTGCTGGATTACTGCCCCGCGCAGGCAGAACGCTACGACAGCGCCGAACTGCATCTTGAGCAGATTATCGAGCTGATGGCGGCGGGCGTGAAGGCGGGAAAAACGGTGGTGCGTTTGCAAACGGGCGATGTCTCGCTGTACGGCTCCGTACGTGAGCAAGGCGAGGAGTTAACTCGCCGTGGTATCGACTGGCAGGTAGTGCCTGGCGTCAGCGCGTTTCTCGGCGCTGCGGCGGAGCTGGGTGTGGAATATACCGTACCGGAGGTATCGCAGAGTCTCATTATTACCCGTCTGGAAGGGCGTACGCCAGTACCGGCGCGCGAACAACTGGAGGCGTTCGCCAGTCACCAGACGTCGATGGCGATTTATCTCTCCGTTCAGCGTATTCACCGAGTGGCGGAACGTCTCATTGCCGGCGGTTATCCGGCAGCTACGCCTGTCGCGGTCATCTATAAGGCTACCTGGCCGGAAAGCCAGACCGTTCGCGGCACGTTAGCGGATATTAGCGACAAAGTACGTGATGCTTGCATCCGTAAGACGGCGCTGATTCTTGTCGGGAATTTTCTGGGTAAGGAGTATCACTACTCAAGACTTTATGCAGCGGACTTTAGCCATGAATACCGTAAAGCCTGAATCCATTGCGTTGTTTTGCCTGACGCCCGGCGGCGTGGCGCTGGCAAAGAGACTCTCCGCGATGCTGCCGTTAACCTGCTTTACCAGTGAAAAACTGCGGGAAGAGGGATTTATTCCCTTCGATGGCGGATTCGCTAATACCGCCCGGCAGGCTTTTACCACTTATACCGCGCTTATTTTTATCGGCGCGACCGGCATTGCCGTTCGTGTCCTGGCGCCGTTAGTGAACGACAAGTTCAGCGATCCGGCGGTGGTCGTCATTGATGAACGTGGTCAGCATGTCATTAGCCTGCTTTCCGGTCATGCGGGCGGGGCCAATGCCTTGACGCGCTACCTGGCAGGAATGTTAGGCGCCGATCCGGTGATTACCACGGCAACGGATGTCAATGAGATGTCCGCGTTGGACACCTTAGCTTTCCAGCTTAACGCCCGCATGTCCGATCTTCGCACGGCGGTAAAAACCGTTAACCAGATGTTGGTCAGTCATCAACGGGTGGGGTTATGGTGGGATGCCGAACTAACGGAAGAGATCGGCCAGTGCGATATTCGTGGTTTTATCCCTGTTGATGATTTGCAGCGATTGCCTGAACTGGATGCGCTTATCTGCGTCTCTTTGCGTAATGACCTCCCTGAGCTTCCCGTACTGCACTGGAAACTGGTGCCCCAGCGTGTGGTGGCGGGAATTGGCTGTCGCCGCGATACGCCATTTCCCCTGTTAGCGACATTACTGGCGCGCCAGCTTGAAGCGCAGAAACTCGATCCGCTGGCGTTAAAAGCGATTGGCAGCGTCACGCTCAAAAAAGGGGAGCCGGGGCTTATTCAGCTCGCCTCCTGCTGCCGCGTGCCTTTTAAAACCTTTACCGCCGAAGCGTTGCGCGAATTCGAACACCATTTTCCCGGTTCTGGCTTCGTCAGAAAAACGGTGGGTGTTGGCAGCGTATCCGGCCCGGCTGCGTGGTTATTAAGCCAGGGACAATTGTTAGGCGAGACCCTGCGAGAACAGGGCGTCACTATTACTTTAGGAGTTGCACACTGATGTTGAGCGTAATTGGTATTGGCCCCGGTTCGCAGGCAATGATGACGATGGAGGCGATTGAGGCGCTTCAGGCGGCGGAAATCGTCGTGGGTTACAAAACCTATACCCATCTGGTTAAAGCATTCACTGGCGACAAACAGGTGATCAAGACCGGCATGTGTAAGGAAATTGAACGCTGCCAGGCGGCTATTGAACTGGCGCAGGCCGGGCATAACGTAGCGCTCATCAGCAGCGGGGATGCGGGAATTTACGGCATGGCGGGTCTGGTGCTGGAACTGGTCGGCAAGCAAAAACTGGACGTCGAGGTGCGGCTCATTCCTGGCATGACCGCCAGCATCGCCGCCGCCTCTTTATTGGGCGCGCCGCTGATGCATGACTTCTGCCATATCAGCCTCAGCGACCTGCTGACCCCGTGGCCGGTTATTGAAAAACGCATCGTTGCCGCCGGAGAGGCAGACTTTGTTATCTGTTTTTACAACCCGCGCAGCCGCGGGCGCGAAGGGCATCTGGCGCGCGCGTTTGACCTGCTTGCCGCCAGTAAAAGCGCGCAGACGCCGGTTGGCGTGGTGAAATCCGCTGGACGTAAAAAAGAGGAAAAATGGCTGACTACGCTCGGCGATATGAATTTTGAACCGGTAGATATGACCAGTCTGGTCATCGTCGGTAATAAAACGACCTATGTTCAGGATGGGCTGATGGTAACGCCGCGAGGTTACACGCTGTGAATGAGGGGGAAGTGCTGGTGGTGGGCGGCACCAGCGATGCGCGCGCGTTATGCCGACAACTGGATGCGGCGAACGTCGCGTACACCTTATCCGTGGCGACGCCAGCCGGAAAAGCGCTGGCTGGCGACATTAAAGGACAGGTGCGCTGTGGTCGTCTGGAGTACGGGCAGATGGTCGCCTGGCTAAAAGAAAACCGTACTCGCTGGGTAATAGATGCATCACATCCTTATGCAGAAATGGTCAGCCATAACCTCCTTCGCGCCTGTGAAACGGCGGGCGTGTTGTTAAGTCGTTATCAGCGTCCGGAGCAGCTTAGCAATCTGACGCATCCGCTTCTCTATACGGCGCGCAGTATTGCCGATGCCTGCGAGATAGCGAGGCGTTTTGGTCCGCGCGTGTTACTGACGACCGGCAGTAAAGATCTGGCCGTCTGGCGTGCCGGGCTGGCGGAAAAAACGTTGCTGGCGCGCGTACTGCCCGTGGCGGAGGTGATTCAACGCTGCAGCGAACTGGGGTTCGGCGTTGGAGAAATTTTCGCACTGTGTGGGCCGTTCAGCGCTGATTTTAACGCCGCGTTTTACCACCAGTGCCGGGCCGACGTAGTCATTACCAAAGCGTCCGGCGCGGAGGGGGGATATCAGGAAAAAGTTCAGCCCTGTCTGGATGCGGGCATTCCCTGCATCGTTATTGCGCGCCCGACGCCGCTTGTGACGGGTGATGAGTTACTGGAAAGCCAGGCCGCCTTTGCGCAGCGTTTATCGCGCTGGCTGGCCGCAGCTAAGGAGTAAAAATGAAAAAAGCGCTTCTGGTAGTCAGTTTTGGCACCAGCTATCACGACACCTGTGAAAAAAACATTGTGGCGTGCGAACGTGATCTGGCGGCGTCCTGTCCCGATCGCGACCTGTTTCGCGCCTTCACTTCCGGAATGATCATTCGCAAGCTTCGCCAGCGTGACGGTATCGACATCGATACGCCATTACAGGCTTTGCAAAAGCTTGCCGCACAGGGATATCAGGACGTGGCGATTCAGTCGTTGCACATTATTAACGGCGACGAATATGAAAAAATTGTCCGTGAAGTACAAATCTTGCGTCCGTTATTCACTCGCCTGACGCTGGGCGTGCCGCTGCTGAGCAGCCATAACGATTATGTGCAGCTAATGCAGGCGTTGCGACAACAGATGCCATCGCTCAGACAAACGGAGAAAGTCGTTTTTATGGGCCACGGCGCCAGCCATCACGCATTCGCAGCTTATGCCTGTCTCGATCATATGATGACCGCGCAGCGCTTTCCGGCGCGCGTCGGCGCCGTAGAAAGCTACCCGGAGGTCGACATCCTGATCGACAGCCTGCGTGACGAAGGCGTCACCGGCGTACATTTGATGCCATTAATGCTGGTGGCGGGCGATCACGCCATTAATGATATGGCTTCAGACGACGGCGACTCATGGAAAATGCGCTTTAACGCGGCGGGCATTCCGGCGACGCCGTGGCTGAGCGGGCTGGGAGAAAACCCGGCTATCCGGGCGATGTTTGTCGCGCATTTGCACCAGGCGCTGAACATGGCGGTAGAGGAGGCGGCATGAACGGTAAATTATACGCATTAAGCACCGGGCCAGGCGCGCCCGACCTGATAACCGTCCGCGCAGCGCGGATTCTTGGCTCGCTGGACATTCTGTATGCGCCCGCCGGTCGTAAGGGGGGCGATAGTCTGGCGCTGTCGATTGTGCGCGACTATCTCGGCGAGCAGACGGAAGTACGTTGTTGCCATTTCCCTATGAGCGCTGACGGCGCCGAGAAAGAAGCGGTCTGGAACGAGGTTGCCGCCGCGCTTACCGCAGAGGTGAAAGCGGGTAAACAGGTCGGTTTTATTACCCTGGGCGATGCGATGCTATTCAGTACCTGGATTTTTTTACTCCAGCGTATCGGCTGCCCGGAGTGGCTGGAGATTGTCCCCGGCGTCACGTCCTTCGCCGCGATAGCCGCCCGCGCGAAAATGCCGCTCGCCATAGAACAGCAATCGCTGGCGGTTATTTCTTGTACCGCGCCGGAAGCGGAAATAGCCCAGGCGCTACAACAGCATGATAGCCTGGTGCTGATGAAAGTGTATGGCCGGTTCGCTCGTATTAAAGCGTTGCTGGCGCAGGCTGGCCTGCAGGAATGCGCCTTAATGATGTCCGAGGCCACGCTGCCCGGCGAGCAGTGCTGGCGCCATCTCCACGAGGTCAACGATGATCGACCGTTGCCCTATTTTTCGACCATTCTGGTCAATAAACAGTGGGAGTATGCAGAATGAAACTTGAACAGCAGCTTCGACAGTTGTCTTTCAGTGGACTGGCTGCAGCGCTATTGCTGATGGTTGTCCCGCAACAGGCGTTTGCGATGCATATCATGGAGGGCTTTTTACCGCCAGTGTGGGCGCTGGCCTGGTGGTTACTGTTTTTACCCTGCTTGTGGTATGGACTGGTGCGCTTACGGCGTATTGTGCAGGAGGATAATCATCAGAAGGTACTGCTGGCGCTGTGCGGCGCGTTTATTTTTGTCCTGTCCGCGCTCAAAATTCCGTCGGTAACGGGGAGTTGTTCACATCCGACCGGCGTTGGTCTGGCGGTTATCTTGTTCGGGCCCGGGGTGGTGGCGATTCTCGGCGCGGTTGTGCTGTTGTTTCAGGCGCTGTTGCTGGCGCACGGCGGCCTGACGACGCTTGGCGCAAACGGAATGTCGATGGCGGTGATTGGCCCGGTTGTCGGTTATCTGGTGTGGAAAATGGCCTGCCGTGCCGGACTGCGCCGCGATGTCGCCGTTTTTCTGTGCGCGATGCTGGCGGATTTGGCGACCTATTTTGTGACTTCAGTCCAGCTTGGCGTTGCGTTTCCCGATCCCCATGCCGGAGCGACAGGGTCTGTTGTGAAGTTTATGGGGATTTTCTGCCTCACACAGATTCCTGTCGCCATTGCCGAAGGTTTATTAACCGTCATGATTTATGACCAGTTAACCAAACGGCAAGTGATTACCGTACAAGGACATTAAAATGAAAAAAACGTTGATGTTGTTAGCGATGGTGGTGGCGCTGGTGATTCTGCCGTTTTTTATTAACCATGGCGGTGAATATGGCGGTTCAGACGGCGAAGCGGAAAGCCAGATTCAGGCTATTGCGCCGCAGTATAAACCCTGGTTTCAGCCGTTATATGAACCTGCCAGCGGTGAAATTGAAAGCCTGCTGTTTACCCTTCAGGGCTCTCTTGGCGCGGCGGTGATTTTTTATATCCTGGGGTATTGCAAAGGTAAACAACGCCGTGATGACCGGGCTTGATCGACTCAGCTATCAAAGCCGCTGGGCACACGTTGCGCCGCAGCGCAAGTTTTTGCTGTGGCTGGCGATGATGATACTGGCGTTTGCTCTGCCGCCTGTAGGGCAGGGCATTGAGCTGCTGATCATTGCCGGATTGAGCTGTTGGCTATTGCGCATATCCCTCTGGCGCTGGTGTCGATGGATGGCGATACCTTTTGGATTTTTGTTGGTCGGCGTGATAACGATTATCTTCAGCATCAGCCGCGAGCCGCAAATGCTGTTGGCTGGCATATCTGTCGGGCCGTACTGGATCGGGATTACCCGTGCGGGCGTGGTTACGGCGAATGAAACGTTCTGGCGTAGCCTGACGGCGCTGTCCGCGACGTTGTGGCTGGTGATGAACCTACCGTTTCCGCAGTTAATTAGCTTGCTTAAGCGCGCGCATATTCCACGCCTGCTTACCGAGCAAATCCTGTTAACGTGGCGCTTTCTCTTTATTCTTCTGGATGAGGCGGCGGCAATTCGTCGCTCGCAAACGCTGCGTTTTGGTTATTGCAGCCTGCCGAACGGCTATCGATCTCTGGCAATGCTAACTGGACTCCTGTTTACGCGGGTGTTAATGCGTTATCAGCAAATGACTACCACGCTGGATATCAAACTGTATCAGGGTGATTTTCACCTGTAAGGACTATTATGCTTGCCACTTCAGACCTGTGGTTTCGTTATCAGGATGAGCCGGTACTTAAAGGGTTAAATCTGGATTTTTCGCTTTCGCCTGTTACCGGTTTGGTGGGCGCGAACGGCTGTGGGAAGTCTACGCTTTTTATGAACCTGAGCGGCCTGTTGCGTCCGCAAAAAGGGGCCGTGTTGTGGCAGGGAAAACCGCTGGATTACAGCAAGCGCGGACTACTGGCGCTGCGCCAGCAAGTTGCGACGGTTTTTCAGGACCCTGAACAGCAGATTTTTTATACTGATATCGATAGCGACATTGCGTTTAGTTTACGTAATTTGGGGGTGCCGGAGGCGGAAATCACGCGCCGCGTCGACGAGGCGCTAACGCTGGTTGACGCCCAACATTTTCGCCATCAGCCCATTCAGTGTTTGAGTCATGGGCAAAAAAAACGTGTGGCTATCGCCGGAGCGCTGGTGCTACAGGCGCGCTATCTATTGCTGGATGAACCCACTGCTGGTCTCGATCCCGCTGGGCGCACTCAGATGCTTGCTATCATCAGGCGGATTGTGGCGCAGGGAAATCATGTCATTATCTCCAGCCATGATATCGATCTTATTTATGAAATTAGCGATGCCGTATACGTATTACGCCAGGGCCAGATCCTGATGCATGGCGCGCCTGGCGAGGTTTTCGCGTGTACGGAAGCGATGGAACACGCGGGGCTAACCCAGCCCTGGCTGGTCAAACTTCATACTCAACTGGGACTGCCGCTGTGTAAAACAGAAACGGAGTTTTTTCATCGAATGCAAAAGTGCGCATTCAGGGAGGCGTCATGACGCAGGCAGTTATGTTGCAGGGGACGGCATCCGACGTCGGCAAAAGTGTGCTGGCGGCGGGTTTATGCCGCATTTTTTATCAGGATGGTCTGCGTACCGCGCCGTTTAAATCGCAAAATATGGCGCTTAATTCTGGTATTACGCCGGATGGTAAAGAGATGGGGCGGGCGCAGATTTTTCAGGCGGAAGCCGCGGGGATCACGCCAGATGTGCGTATGAATCCGGTGCTGCTCAAACCGACCAGCGATCGTCAGGCGCAGGTCGTGCTGATGGGGAAAGTGGCGACCAATATGGATGCGGTGAGTTACCATGACTATAAACCGCGTTTGCGTGAGCAAATCCTTGCGGTCTATAACAGTCTGGCGCAGGAATATGACGTTATTGTGCTGGAAGGCGCCGGAAGCCCGGCGGAAATCAATCTGCGCGATCGCGATATCGTCAATATGGGAATGGCGGAAATGGCCCAGTGTCCGGTTATTCTGGTGGCGGATATCGACCGGGGCGGCGTATTCGCCGCTATTTATGGCACGCTGGCGCTGCTGCATAAACAGGAGCGTGACAGAGTAAAGGGCGTCATTATCAACAAATTCCGCGGCGACGTGGCGCTACTCTATTCCGGTATCGAACAAATCGAATCGCTTACCGGCGTCCCGATCCTGGGAGTGATGCCGTGGCTGGATGTGGATCTGGAAGATGAAGATGGCGTCGCGCTGCAAAACGATAAATATCGCGGTAACGCCCCCCGTGATATCACTATTGCCATTGTGCAACTGCCACATATTTCTAACTTTACGGATTTTAACGCTCTGGCGGCGCAGCCGGATGTGCGCATACGCTATATTCGCCGCCCGGAAGCGTTGGCAGACGTTGATCTGGTGATCCTGCCGGGCAGTAAGAATACGCTGAGCGACCTCGCCTGGCTGCGCGAAAGCGGGATGGCGGATGCGGTATTGCAGACACATCGGCAGGGCGTGCCGGTGATGGGGATTTGCGGCGGCTACCAGATGCTGGGCGACACCATTGTGGATGAGGTGGAGTCGGGGCTGGGTACGCAGCCGGGCCTGGGGCTGCTTAATACAATCACTCGCTTTGCACAGGATAAAACCACGACGCAGGTTAACGCGACAATGTCAGGCGAGCTGCCCGGCTGGCTGGCTGCCGCGGCGGGGCTACCGGTACGCGGTTATGAAATTCACATGGGGGAAACGGTGCTGCAGGAAGGATGCTGTACGGCCATGACGTTACAGAAAAATGGATGCTCTATGGCGGATGGCGCGGTCACCGCCGACGGACTGGCGTTTGGCACTTACCTTCATGGCCTGTTTGACAGCGATGCGTTTACCCGTGCGGTGGTCAATGGGTTACGGGCGCGAAAAGGGTTTGCGCCGTGGGAAACGACTTTTTGTTATGCGGATCATAAAGCGCGGCAATTTGATCTGCTGGCGGAAGCGATGCGGCAACATATTGATATTGATAAAATTTATAGCATCATGCAACAACATCAGGAGCCGGTATGATGATTCTGGTGACGGGCGGGGCGCGTAGTGGTAAAAGCCGTCATGCTGAAACCTTAATTGGCGATGCGCCGCAGGTACTGTATATCGCCACCTCGCAGATTCTTGATGACGAGATGGCGGCGAGAATTCAGCATCATAAAGATGGCAGGCCGGCACACTGGCGGACCGCAGAATGCTGGCGGCATCTTGATACGTTGATTACCGCGGATCTTGCCCCTGACGACGCGATTTTACTGGAATGTATTACCACCATGGTGACGAATCTGCTGTTTGCGCTGGGAGGCGCAAACGATCCCGAACAGTGGGATTATGCGGCGATGGAGCGCGCCATTGACGATGAAATTCAGATTTTAATTGCAGCCTGCCAGCGCTGCCCGGCGAAAGTGGTACTGGTGACAAATGAGGTGGGAATGGGGATCGTCCCGGAAAACCGTCTGGCGCGCCATTTTCGTGATATTGCCGGTCGGGTCAACCAACGACTGGCGGCAGCGGCGGATGAGGTCTGGCTGGTGGTCTCAGGTATTGGAGTCAAAATTAAATGAGTAAGCTGTTTTGGGCCATGCTCGCTTTTATTAGCCGCTTGCCCGTGCCGTCACGCTGGTCGCAGGGACTGGATTTCGAGCAATATTCGCGTGGGATCGTGATGTTTCCCTTTATCGGGTTGATTCTGGGGGGCGTAAGCGGCCTGATTTTCATCCTCCTGCAATCCTGGTGCGGTATTCCGCTAGCGGCGTTGTTCTGTATTCTGGCGCTGGCGCTGCTGACCGGTGGTTTTCACCTGGATGGGCTGGCCGATACCTGCGATGGTATTTTTTCCGCGCGCCGCCGTGAGCGAATGCTGGAGATTATGCGCGATAGTCGTCTGGGAACCCATGGCGGGCTGGCGCTTATTTTTGTGCTACTGGCAAAAATTCTGGTGGTCAGCGAACTGGCGTTACGTGGAACGCCAATGTTGGCGGCGCTGGCAGCGGCCTGTGCGGCTGGGCGCGGCAGCGCCGTTTTATTGATGTACCGTCATCGCTACGCCCGTGAAGAGGGGCTTGGCAATGTATTTATCGGTAAAGTCAGCGGACGGCAAACCTGCATTACTCTGGGATTGGCGATAATCATCGCCACGGTATTACTGCCTGGTATGCAAGGGTTGGCCGCAATGGTGGTCACATGCGCGGCGATTTTCATCCTTGGCCAGTTGCTTAAACGTACGCTTGGCGGTCAAACCGGCGATACGCTGGGCGCGGCGATCGAACTTGGTGAATTGATCTTTCTGCTGGCTCTGTTATGAGCCGATTATTACGGACGAGACATCTTATGCAGACACTACACGCTTTACTCCGTGACATTCCTGCGCCGGACGCCGAGGCGATGGCGCGTGCGCAGCAACATATTGACGGCCTGCTCAAACCGCCGGGCAGCCTGGGCAGACTGGAAACCTTAGCCGTTCAGCTCGCGGGTATGCCGGGTCTTAACGGTACGCCGCAGGTAGGTGAAAAGGCGGTGCTGGTGATGTGCGCCGACCATGGCGTCTGGGATGAAGGCGTAGCGGTTTCGCCCAAAATCGTGACGGCGATTCAGGCGGCGAATATGACGCGGGGAACAACCGGCGTATGCGTGCTTGCCGCTCAGGCCGGTGCGAAGGTGCATGTCATTGATGTCGGTATTGATGCCGAACCTATTCCTGGCGTAGTTAATATGCGCGTCGCGCGCGGCTGCGGAAATATTGCCGTTGGCCCGGCGATGAGTCGCTTGCAGGCTGAGGCGCTTTTGCTGGAGGTTTCCCGCTACACCTGCGACCTGGCGCAACGCGGCGTGACCTTATTTGGCGTAGGGGAGCTGGGAATGGCGAACACTACGCCAGCCGCCGCGATGGTCAGCGTTTTTACAGGAAGTGATGCAAAAGAGGTGGTGGGGATTGGCGCGAATCTTCCGCCTTCCCGCATCGATAATAAAGTGGACGTCGTGCGGCGGGCGATTGCGATTAATCAGCCCAATCCGCGCGACGGCATTGATGTGTTGTCGAAGGTGGGTGGTTTTGATCTGGTCGGGATGACCGGCGTGATGCTTGGCGCGGCAAGGTGTGGCTTACCCGTATTGCTGGATGGCTTTCTTTCCTACTCGGCAGCGCTGGCGGCCTGTCAGATTGCGCCTGCGGTGAGACCTTATCTGATCCCGTCGCACTTTTCGGCGGAAAAGGGCGCCCGCATCGCGCTCGCGCATTTGTCTATGGAACCCTATTTGCATATGGCGATGCGGTTAGGTGAAGGAAGCGGCGCGGCGCTGGCGATGCCGATCGTGGAAGCCGCGTGCGCCATGTTCCACAACATGGGGGAGTTGGCGGCCAGTAATATTGTCCTGCCGGAGGGGAACGCAAACGCAACATAACCCGGGCGCACAACATCAGCCATGTGAGAAAAAAGCTATACTTAACGCACACCTGCCGCGACAAAGGAAGGGATATAATGCGTCGTATCACACCTTTTTTTCCGTTTTTCGTCTTGTTGGTAAGCCATTTCTCGCTGGCTATAAGCTATCCGTTGCCGCCCGAAGGCAGTCGTCTGGTAGGACAGCCTGTCACAATCGCCGTACCGCAGAACAATACTCAGCCCTTAGAGTCATTTGCCGCCCGCTATGGTCAGGGGCTGAGTAATATGCTTGAAGCGAATCCCGGCGTGGATGTGTTTTTACCTCAGTCTGGTTCCACACTGGTAGTGCCGCAGCAGTTGATTCTGCCTGACACCGTTCGTGAAGGTATTGTGGTAAACGTCGCCGAGATGCGCCTTTATTATTATCCCGCAGGCACGAATACGGTTGAGGTGCTACCCATTGGTATTGGTCAGGCTGGCCGTGAAACGCCGCGCAACTGGGTAACTGCGGTTGAACGCAAACAAGATGGCCCGGTTTGGGTGCCAACGGCTAATACGCGTCGGGAATATGCTAAAGAGGGAAAAACGCTGCCCGCGATGGTGCCTGCGGGGCCGGATAACCCTATGGGGCTATACGCAATATATATCGGCAGGTTATATGCCATCCATGGCACTAATGCTAACTTTGGCATTGGCCTTCGCGTCAGTCAGGGCTGTATCCGTTTACGCAATGACGATATTAAATATTTATTCGACCATGTTCCTGTAGGAACCCGCGTTCAGATTATCGACAGGCCCGTTAAATTTTCGGTAGAGCCGGATGGCAGTCGTTGGCTGGAGGTACACGAACCGCTTTCTCGTAACCGTGCTGAATTTGAGTCAGACAAAAAAGTTCCATTGCCCGTTACGCCAGTGCTGCGCACGTTTATCAAAGGGGATGACGTTGATACTTCGCGGGTTAATGAGGTGCTGGAGCGCCGTTCCGGAATGCCGGTCAACATTAGCGCGGGCAGGTCTGGCCTTTAAATATCCTGCCACATTGCTGGTTTTCATGGGCTGGAGTATCTGTATTAGTAGTGAGTGTCATGGCAGGGGCTTCATTTTCTCAACGAACCGTGAGGCCCCCGATTAAGCCCTCAAAAACTATGGGTGTCAAAAAACCCGGCAAACCTTATCAGGTTAACCGGGTAAAGATAAGTTCTTATTTTTTGAACGTTTCCGGACTCACCAGGATGTCCCGAAACTAAAATCTGGCTCCTCTGACTGGACTCGAACCAGTGACATACGGATTAACAGTCCGCCGTTCTACCGACTGAACTACAGAGGAATCGTGTGGGGTCGTATATTAGCGGCGGAAAAATTTTTGTCAAACCCCATTTAACCTCTTACAGATTCGATTGCGGGTTATCTCATCACTTTGTTGCATTTGCAGACATTTTTTCTGCAAAAAGCTTTGCAGCCTTACGATTTCTCGCTCATTATTGAAATGTGGTTTCAACTCTCTTCTTTAAGGTCCATTTTGAACGTCTCCACTGCCTTACGCCAGGCTGTCGTCCGTACGCCCTGGTATGCCAAACGCAAGAGCTACAAAGTGTTGTTCTGGCGTGAAATCACCCCACTTGCTATCCCTATTTTTCTGGAAAATACCTGTGTTTTGCTAATGGGCGTGCTCAGTACTTTTCTCGTCAGTTGGCTGGGCAAGGAAGCAATGGCGGGCGTGGGGCTTGCCGACAGTTTTAATATGGTAATTATGGCTTTTTTTGCGGCTATCGATCTTGGTACTACGGTGGTGGTCGCCTTTAGCCTCGGCAAGCGCGACAGGCGACGCGCAAGGGCGGCGGCGCGCCAGTCGCTGGTGATTATGACGCTATTTGCCGTTGTGCTGGCAGTGGTCATTCATTATTTCGGCAGTGAAATTATTAATATTGTCGCAGGCGAGGCGACGCCAGAAGTAAAGGGGCTGGCGTTAACGTACCTTGAACTGACGGTGCTGAGTTATCCGGCTGCGGCAATTGCGCTAATCGGTAGCGGCGCGCTGCGTGGGGCAGGGAATACGAAAATCCCGTTGATGATTAACGGCGGGATGAACATTCTCAATATTATTATCAGCAGCATCCTGATTTACGGGGCTTTCTCCTGGCAAGGGCTGGGTTTTGCCGGCGCGGGGCTGGGATTAACCATTTCGCGCTACATCGGCGCGGTAGCGATTATTTGGGTGCTGATGATTGGTTTTAATCCGGCGCTGCGCATTCCGCTGAAAAGCTATCTGAAGCCGCTGAATTTCGGCATTATCTGGGAAGTGATGGGTATCGGTATTCCGGCGAGCATTGAATCAGTGCTGTTCAACGGTGGCAAGCTACTGACGCAAATGTTTGTCGCCGGAATGGGCACTAACGTTATTGCGGGTAACTTTATTGCCTTTTCCGTGGCGGCGCTTATCAACCTGCCGGGTAACGCCCTTGGTTCGGCGTCGACTATTATCACCGGTAAGCGTCTTGGTACCGGGCAAATTGGTCAGGCAGAGCGTCAACTGCGCCATGTATTCTGGATGTCGACTATCGTACTTACGGCAATTGCCTGGGGGACGGCGCCGTTTGCGGGTCTGTTTGCCTCATTTTATACCCAGGAGCAGGACGTAAAAGAGGTAGTGAAAGTTCTGCTCTGGCTTAATGCTGCCTTTATGCCAATTTGGGCGGCCGCGTGGGTGTTGCCGTCGGGTTTTAAAGGCGCGCGCGATGTGCGATTTGCGATGTGGGTATCGATGCTGGGGATGTGGGGCTGTCGCGTTGTGGCAGGGTATACGCTTGGTATTGTGCTGGGTATGGGGGTTGTAGGGGTTTGGCTGGGGATGTTTCTTGACTGGGCCGTGCGTGGCGCACTGTTTTACTGGCGTCTGATAAGCGGGCGCTGGCTGTGGAGATACCCGCGCGTAAAGAGGGAGTAAGCGCTTTTTGCTGTGAAAATCATCAGGAAACGGTGAATTTTAACCGAAGTGTGGAATAAAGCAGCAAACGAACTTTTTTTGTGAAAACAGGCTTTGACAAGCCAGGGGCACCTCGTTAATATTCGCCCCGTTCACACGATTCCTCTGTAGTTCAGTCGGTAGAACGGCGGACTGTTAATCCGTATGTCACTGGTTCGAGTCCAGTCAGAGGAGCCAGATTTTAGTTTCGGGATATCCTGGTGAGTCCGGAGACGTTTAAAAAACAATAAATTATCTTTACCCGGTTGACCTGAGAAGGTTTACCGGGTTTTTTGACATCCATAGTTTTTAGGGGCTTAATCGGGGCCTCGCGGTTCGCTGAGAAAATGGAGCCCCCACGTATGGCATTAACCGATACCGCTATCCGCAAGATCAAACCCGTATCAGTATGCTGACATATAGATGTGTTCGGTTCAAACGGAGCGATCACACAAGCTTGCCAGGTGATGCCCCTGGTGGGAATCGCGACTGTCTCTTTCATCTGATTTCAGATATTTCCAGTGATCTTGATCCGTTCTTTCCCAAAAGATTGATTTCTTTCATTCGAAACAAGGATGTACAATAAGTAAACCAAAATAGTAACTATAGAGTTTCTAATGGATACAGTAGAAGAACTAAATGGAACATACTTCTATGCAGGAAAATCCAATCTGACTGCTGCCGAACTTCTGTTATGATTTTTTGTGAGAATACCGCAAGCCAGTTTGGGATTGGTGTTGCAGATTTCGGGGCTGTTGTTGCTTTGGCATCAGGTCGTAATAATCTTTGGACAAGGGCGAAACCCGCTGGAGCGACTAAAGGCACATCATACGCGTCCAGGACTGCACGTGCAGTGTTTAAAAAGTCAAAATTTCCCTTTGGAATATTCCTTCCGACATGGTTAGGCGGTTACACCCCGTGGACAGCCAGACGTGTTATGGTTCGTAACATTGCGCCGTTTGTTGGACGTTTCATTCCTTTGATCGGGGAAATTATCCTTGCCGCAGATGTGTCACAAATAACATATCTCACTATACGCGACTACAATACCATTGCTCGGGGCAATGATAAGTTATGGTAGACAATATTGAACAGCAAGTTTACGAGCTTGTACGGCCTTATGCTGGCACATATCTGTTCAACATTAAGCAAGTGGAATTAACACCAGAGATTGACCTTGATACTGATCTGAGCATTGATGAACTTGAAGCCGAAGATCTCATGAATAAATTCTTCGAGAAACTCAATGTCGAGCGAGGTAACTTCAGAATAGAAACCTATTTTCCTAATCACCCTTTTTCATGGCATCCGTTCAAGAAAACGGAACCTGTACCCGTCCCAGATTTCACTATCAGCATGCTGATCGAGTCAGCAAAAGCCGGGAAATGGTTATATGACTAATTGTAATGAACTTAACAAATGGCTGTACCAGTACCCTTCTTTTTGAGCGATGATGGTGGCGCTAAGATAGTTCTCTTTTCTTTTTAAAGGGTTCATGTTTACTGTCGCCACCCCTACGCTAACCCCTTTAGTTTCCTCCTTTGCTGTCATACTATCGAATGACGTGCCTCACCTGTGAACGCTAAGGAGAATAATATGGAAAATAAAGGCACAAACCTGACGCCCGAGCAGGCGCTGGATCGCCTGGAGGAGCTATACGAGCAGTCGGTTAACGCGCTCCGTGAAGCCATCGCTGACTATGTTGATAACGGTACGCTGCCCGATCCCCACGCCAGGCTTAATGGACTGTTTGTTTATCCTTCGCTGTCTGTAAGCTGGGATGGCGCGACACCGAACC
This sequence comes from Salmonella sp. 2020_1459, assembly GCF_043847915.1. Lineage (NCBI taxonomy): Bacteria > Pseudomonadati > Pseudomonadota > Gammaproteobacteria > Enterobacterales > Enterobacteriaceae > Salmonella > Salmonella sp. 2020_1459. Next base: position 241,640 of record NZ_JBCMFA010000007.1, read on the forward strand.
CGCCTAAAACACGCGCTTTTGGACGCTTTACTCATCCTGGCTGTTATACCACTACCGTTACGCGGCCTGCGCTATTTCGCGCTTATCTTCTGGAACAGCTTAACCTCGTTTACCATGATTATGGCGCGCATATTGCGGTAGAGGCCTCGCACCATGAGATCCCGTATCCTTATGTGATCGATGGCTCGGCTCTGACGCTGGATCGTTCTATGAGCGCCGGGCTAACGCGCCATTTTCCTACCACAGAACTGGCGCAGATTGGCGATGAGACGGCAGACGGTCTGTTCCACCCCGGCGAATTCTATCCGCTATCGCACTTCGACGCGCGTCGTGTTGACTTCTCGTTGGCCCGGTTACGGCACTATACCGGTACGCCGGTTGAACATTTTCAGCCCTTCGTTTTGTTTACCAACTACACCCGCTATGTCGATGAGTTTGTGCGCTGGGGATGCAGCCAAATTCTTGATCCTGACAGTCCCTATATCGCGCTTTCCTGTGCCGGCGGAATTTGGATCACGGCAGAAACGGAAGCGCCGGAAGAGGCTATTTCCGATCTGGCCTGGAAGAAGCATCAGATGCCCGCCTGGCACCTGGTAACGGCAGATGGGCAGGGGATTACGCTGGTAAATATCGGTGTCGGCCCTTCAAATGCTAAAACGATTTGCGACCATTTGGCCGTGTTGCGGCCTGACGTCTGGCTTATGATTGGGCACTGTGGAGGGTTACGAGAAAGTCAGGCGATTGGTGATTATGTGCTGGCCCATGCCTACTTACGCGATGATCATGTGCTGGATGCTGTTCTGCCGCCTGATATTCCTATTCCAAGCATTGCGGAAGTACAGCGTGCGCTGTACGACGCTACCAAAGCGGTTAGCGGAATGCCCGGCGAAGAGGTGAAACAGCGACTGCGCACGGGAACAGTCGTCACCACGGATGATCGTAACTGGGAGCTTCGTTATTCCGCATCGGCGCTGCGATTCAACCTTAGCCGCGCGGTCGCGATTGATATGGAGAGCGCGACGATTGCAGCCCAGGGCTATCGCTTCCGCGTGCCTTACGGCACGCTGCTTTGTGTTTCTGACAAACCTTTACACGGTGAAATTAAACTGCCCGGGCAGGCAAACCGGTTTTATGAGGGGGCTATTTCAGAACATTTGCAAATTGGTATTCGTGCTATTGATTTACTACGCGCAGAAGGTGATCGTTTGCACTCACGTAAATTACGCACGTTTAATGAGCCACCGTTTCGCTAACGAAATGAGCTGTCGCCTGCTGTTGGACAGGAGTGGAAGAGGCGTATTTATGTGATATGAAAAGCGGCACAATAAGGCCTTAGCGGGAGGCGATTCTGCATCCCGCTAAGGCCTTATTGTGCCGCGAGCTTCATCACCATCGCCGGATACCTGTCGCCGATAACCGCGTCTATGCCAGGAAACGCGCCGGAAGGCGAAAACATTGCGCCACACTTCACGCTCCTTGAGCGCCTGGACCCACAAGCCCGGATTAACAAGCAGATACCGACCGTGAGAATCGATCAGCTTAAAGGGGTTATCAGAAGGCTTGATACTGAGGATTTTCGCGTCGGACAGGGATATAGGGTGGTCACGCCATTATCGAACTCATAGCGCCACGAGTGGCGCGGAAAGCCTTCATCATCATAGTGGCGCACGTCGGTAAAGCGCACCAGCCGGTGCTCGCCGTTCCATTCAAATCGGTGCTCCCGGCACTGCGCCTTGCCCCAGCGGTCAGCGATGGGATTGCCGAACTCGTCGTACTCATAGTGGTGGTCTGCCCTGTAGCAACAGGCGGTCGCCTTTGACTTTCGCCTGATGCTCGCCACCTTCGGGCGGCATGTTCATGCCCAGCAGGTTGTCGTCGTCGTCAAAGCTGAACTCCTCGTGCAGAGCGTTCCAGCGCGGGTCTTCCGGCAGGCGGTGTTGGGTCAACATTAATATCTTGCGGTAATCTCTGTGGGTTTGGATTCGAATTTACGTTAGTGCGTGTGACCGGTAAATCCCGCGACTATCTGCAGGCAGCGATGGCGCTGGTGCGCGGCGGCAATTTGGGCCAGCCGTTCCAGTTCAAAAACTTCCGCGATTGATTTTTCCCGCCCGCCGCCTTCCCGCATGTGAGAAAGGTGGCCGGGCGGGTAAATCGATTAAGGCGTGGCTTTTTTAGTCTCTGCGGCCTTGTTATACAACGCCTGAATCAGCGCCTGCTGTTCCGCTCCCGGTATGATACCCAATCTGTGAAAAATATTCCCAATCTGATAAAGCTGCTGATTACCGGTGTCGTCCTGGCGGGTAATCGACGCCTGCGTGGTTAATTTTTTCAGCGTAAAGGTAATATGTTCCTGACACTCGGGCGTGTTTTCAGAACAAATCTGGCGTAACAGCATCAGGTTTTTATTATCGACCCTATCTGCGTTAATCATCAATTCCCTTGCCTGACTCCACTGTTTTGCATTCATGTGGTGGTCGATCATCGCCTCCTCTTCGAGAGAGGGAACGTGCTGGTGTAACACCCGTTTGGCATTCACCGTGTCGTTGCCATAGCCGTAAAGCTCCGCAAGTCTTTGAAAGGAACGCGACATATCTTCATCAGGCCAGGCTTTTGCTTGGCTGAGGTAAATCGCCTCGGCGCTGACGGCTAATTTTTGCGCTGCCTCAGGATGACCAATTTCTTTGAGTACTTCACCCATTTCATTTGTTGCATCTTCCCATTCGGCGAACGTCAGGGTTTGCGCCTCGGCGGAGAGGGTTGCGATATGCTTTTCCGCCACAGCATTCTGCTTATGCTGAAAGAGATTCTTCAGCGCTTTGATTTTGTACTCGTAGCAATACCTGTCGTCGTAGCAGGTATATTCCGGCGCGCTCATCAGCAAATCGATACGCTTATTCATCAGCGCAACATCATCAAGCTTGCTTAATAAATCAATCAGCTCCATTTCAATGCGCGGCGAAGGGGCAAAATTGAATATTTTATCGACCTGCGTCACATAGGTTGAAAGCGTCTCCTGATAATTCTGTGTCAGCTCGTTTTTCTTATAAAAAGAGAGCAATCCCGGTAATGAATACTGGAAATAGCTTCCTTTATTGCCGGTTGCTTTGCGCAATCTCGCAGACAACGCCATCGCCTTCTCTTTATTACCCGTGGCGTAATAGATCTCCATCAGGTCGAGATACTCCTGATAACGGTAGGCTTCAGCACTCGGTTGTTGAACAATAGCCGTATCAAACATTTTCAGCGCGCTATCTGCGTAAACCAACGCCTTTGCGGTGTCGCCCTTGGCATGGTACTGCTTCGCAATAATAAGCAGCATTTTTAGCTGAGTATAAGGAACAACAATTTTATCAGCGTAATTTTCATTATAAATAGCGACGGTTTTATCAGGATCTGAGTGCCAGGATTTTAAAACCGTGGCTAAATAAAAATTCCTCGCGTCGGCATTTTTGCTAAGAAGGGCTAAGGCTTTTTCAGGCTGTTTGCGATTAACCCAGCCATCAACGTAGCTCTCGTAGGCGGTAATGCTCGACGGTTTATCGAGACCAATTTTGGACAGGAAAATCATCGCGGCATCCGGGCTATTATTTTCAGCGATCCACGAGGCCTCATGGTTTAGCGAAAACTTCGCATCATTCGATTGTGTGTCCAGCTTTTTCAGTAATGCATCCGCACGGCTCATCGGGCCGTACATAAACAGTTCCCTGTGTAATTCAAACCAGGCTGCCTGCGATTTAAAAGTGGTGTTTTCATTTAAAGGGACGGCATTTTGCAGTTTCTGTTCGACAACTGACCAGACATCAGGCGATTGCTGACTTTGTGCAACGCTCTGATAAGAGTAAAAAACCGTGGCGGCTGTGAGTAATGTGGCGAATTTAAATTTCATAGCAACGTGTATCCTTTCAGTTCCGTTTGAATAGCCTCTTTACAGCAAAGTCATATTTACTTAGTTTGAGGCGTTAATTCCTTTAAGGCTGCCAGTGCAGGTTTGACGCCGCCTTTTACCGCCGCTGTAAGATGAAGTTTGGCTTTGTTGAGGTCTTTCTCAACGCCATCACCATTCCTGTACATGAGTCCAAGGTTATAGTGCGCCTGAGCATTTCCCTGGTCAGCGGATTTTTTAATCCACTTATAGGCTTCCGGCAGGTTTTTCGGCATTCCTTCGCCGATAAGATTTAAATATCCCACTTCTAACTGCGCATCACTTTCGCCAAGCTCTGCCGCTTTGAATAAATAGGAGAGATATTTTTTGCTGTCTTGCGTTACGCCATCACCGTCGTTGTACGCATAGGCCAAAAAGAGAAGCGCGCCGGGATGATTTTGCTCTGCGGACTGAGTTAACCATTTCATCGCCGCATCGTAGTTTGTGCATTCAAACTCATACTTACCTAAATGATATTGCGCAGTGCTGTCACCCTGCTTTGCCTTATTGGTGACGTCAGTCGGCGCATATAGCTCTGAAAGCTCTTCATCGTTGTGGTAACAACGGATGTATTTTATGCCGTCTTCATCATAGGCTTCTTCTGTACCTTCCTTGTCGCCATCGACATAGGGCAGCGCACTTAAGACCTTACCCGTACGATCGTTAAACTCTCTTTTCAGGCCGTTTCTTTCATCATTAGCAAACATAACCTCTTCAACAAGTTTACCGGTACGTTCGCTCCAGCGGCGATCGGCTCCCTGCTTTTTATCGTCTTTATATTCGGTGGTATAGGTGAGTTTGCCCTGTTCATTCCAGTGCTTAGCATCCCCATTTAGCATACCGTTTTTATAGGGATAGACTGATTCGCGGTGACCATTTTCGTACCACTTTTCGGAATCCCCGTCTAACACATCATGTTTATACATTTTGGATGAGGCAGGCTTTCCGTTGCTGAACCATTCTTTGACCGCACCATGTTTACGGCCTTCACTATCAAAAGAGGATTCTTCTTTGGGATGCCCATTTCCATACCAGCTCTGAGCAGAAAGCTGTTTGCCATTTTTATAAGTCGCTTTAGAAAGGAGTTTGCCCTCTTCACTGTATTGTTCGAACGTTCCGTCGTTTTCACCTTGGTTATTTCTGTGGTAAACACCACGAATTTTACCGGTAGAATAATATTCCGTACTGGTACCGACAATGGTGCCTTTTCTGTATGAATATTTCCCCTTTATTTTCCCATCAGGGAAATATTCAAATGCCGGGCCTTCCAGTTTCTGATTTAAATAGCTGTGTTTTTGTTTTAAAACGCCGTTATCATAAAAATGTGGGCATTCGCCATCTTTAATTTTACCTTGGGCAAAGTAACGTTTACTTTCAACGGCTCCGTTTTCATGGTATACGATGTATTCCCCTTCGGGTTGACCATCTTTAAACGTCAGCGTTTCCGCTATTTTGTCTTTTTCATCAAAGTAAGTTTCAGCTTTTCCGTCACGCTTATTTTGCGCATTATAATGATAAATATTTTTGAGATTGCCGCTTTCATAGAAAGATTTAAATACAGAAACACGTTGTCGGTTAGCGAAGTTTTCTTCGTTGGTATAGCCTTCAAAGGCTATCTGTTTACTCTGCATCACCTCCCCTGTTTCTTCTGAGGATTCCAGATACCAGCCGGTGACTTTCCATAATTTTTTCTCTTTGTCATAGGGGAGGGGCATATGGACTACTGTTGTTGCCTGACGTTTAACCGTCGGTTGCAGTTCATCATCCAGCCACAAGTCAGACGATCTTTTCATGTATTCGGCACCGCACAGCGCTTCGGTACATAGCTCGATTCCAGTCAGCATGGGCGTGCCGCCAGCATCGCACTGATCGACCGTCAGGTAAAAATAACGGTCATCGAGAATAGCCGGTCTTAAACTGCGTATTTTATTAATATATTCTTCTGTCGTCAGTCCCATTGATTCTGCGCGCGCAGAAAGGGTATTAGTATTACAGGGTGTTTTATCTTTAAAATAATAACGGTCGGCGAGTAAAAGTTTCAGGTCACTGCTAATGGCGGTTTTATTAAAATCGATATTTTCAATTTGGGCGATGAAATTAACGGGTTTGGATTCTGTACTGGGGGATTGTTTTGCACATATATTCGCGCAATATAATGAAACTATAATTGTTATGAATATTTTCTTCAAGATGTTCTCCTTGTATGAATAATAACTCCCTGAAACTTATTTCATGCTATAGAAACAAAGAGTTAATGTAAAGGATGCGAGGAGCATATTCTGGCAGGAGAGAGTTTTCTTCAGTTACCAGTAAGAATAATTTAAGTATTACGAGCGCGTTGTTTTTAATTTGATAATAACGCGCTGATGATTATTAACGATTATATACCCAATAAACCTCAAGATGCGGGAGTGAGCACCTGAAAGTGATCTTTAATTCGGGATGTCAGTGAGTCCGCTATATCCGGCAGCCTCTGGTTAAAAAAGACAGATATTGCGTCCCTGAACTCTCGCGTACTGCTGAAGTAGCGATTATTCCGGGCATGTTCGTTCATTAATTTCCACATTCGTTCTATCGGATTCAGGTTTGGACTGTAAGGGGGAAGGTAATGCAGCCTGATATTTACCACCTCCGCCCAGTCTTTCACTAACTGTGAACGGTGGTAACCTGCTCCATCCGCTGCTCGCTCTTAGCCAGCTGTCAAATTTGCCCATACACCTGCGCCACATACCGCCCACGCCCGTCCCCATGCCCCAGATCCATTGCACGCTCTGCACCGCTTCCTGTGAACGTAAGCCCATCAGCCTCGCCAGTTCCAGCGCCGCCGCCAGTCCCGGATCTTTCATGCGGGCCGTCTCCAGCACATGATGATAATGTTCCGGCGTGATCGCCTGTCGCGTCCCGCTGCGCGATGCACCAGCCAGACCCAGCGATTTATTAGTCAGCCACTCATGCTCTGCCACCTGTTTACGCCCGGCCTGTTGCAGAACAGCGCGCAGCGAGGCCATTTCATTTTGCAGCGTGCGTTTGCCGATCCCCTGCGCCAACCTTTCATGAATATAGCTTTCAATGTGGCGCACCTTAATCTGCGCAACCCGCTGGATATGGACGTTCAAAGCCCGTAAGTGGTGATCGAAACGCTGCACGATATGAATGCAATCGTTCACCGTTTTATGGCTACCGCCACAGTGCTTTGCCAGTGCCTTCATTTCACCACCTAACTTGCCCATACACTTCTCCTGTGATTTTGAGAACACAAACAGTCTCCGGCGTATGCTCTTTGGCTGCGCCAGAACGATACCTTTACGCCGGAGTGGCAGTTTGTTGAGGTATAGGGAGTTTCAGACTGTACGCGGTACAGGCTGCCTGCGTGAGCAGAAATTCTCCGGGGCATCAGCCCCCCCCCCCTCGGTATCGATCTTTTTCTCTTCTTTCTTGCTGACAGCGGCCCCAAAAAGGCGTGTCAGATTCGGGAATGAACGCCGGAACCCCGAAAACAGGGGCATGGCGCGGTGTAGTGGTTGTGCGTCACTTTGTCGCTTTGCGCGACGAAAGTGACGCACCGGTTGAGTGCCGGGCGCGAAAGATCGCGGATTCTGGCGCAGATTGACGGTCACGCGGCAGCAAAGCCGGACGTCTTTGCAGGCCGCAGCCCGTAAAGTAAAAGGCGCTGATGTGGTAACAGGTGCCGGGTGGAATCGCTTCCGTCACGGTGCAGCATTGACCAGAGATCTGGCGCAGGTACCATCGAGATACTCTTTCAGTTCTTTGGTACCGAACGTGTCGATAGCCCGCTGAGCTGCGCCAAGATTAGACGCCAGCTTGTCACCGCCAATGTCTTTATCGGCTTTAACTGCCGCAGCCCAGTCTTCTGTTTGCTTCTGCCATGACTCCGCTTGCTGTTGTTGCACTCCCGCCAGCACTTTCGGATAGACGTCCACCAGCTTCTGCGCCTGCTCCTGCGTCAGGTTCAGTTCACGCGCCACTGGTTCGAACTGCGCCAGCGCGCTGGTATCGAGTTCCTGACCTTCAGGGGCGGTGAACGCGTATTTCTCCGGCGCGCCGGGCGGCGTTTCTTCTTTCGGTGGAGTGGGCTTATTGGGAGCGGCGGGTGGATTTTCTGACGGTTTTCCTGTACCCGGATCGGTCTGCGTGCCGCCAGCGGTATCGGTTAATGCCATAGGAGGGGGCTCCATTTACTCAACGAACCGTGAGGCCCGATTAAGCCCCAAAAACTATGGATGTCAAAAAACCCGGCAAACCTTATCAGATCAACCGGGTAAAGATAATTTCTTGTTTTTTAAACGTCTCCGGACTCGCCAGGATGTCCCGAAACTAAAATCTGGCTCCTCTGACTGGACTCGAACCAGTGACATACGGATTAACAGTCCGCCGTTCTACCGACTGAACTACAGAGGAATCGTGTGAACGGGGCGCATAGTAACGATGTGCGATCGGCTTGTCAAAGGGGGAAATAAGGTTGCGCGTTTGTTTGCTGACAAAAACAACAAAGCGTTGAAGTTTTGATCTAATTCCTACTTTGCTCCGGCATGGCGCAACTTTGTCTGTAATTGCACAAGTCAAATGCTGTGACCTTACCGCAATGGCTATGTACCAGCGTCTGATGAAACGTGAAAAACTGGCAGGCACTTGGCAAATAATTCTGAGACATAACGCCGTAGAGATTAAGGGCAGGGAGTAGAATGAACTTTAGACGTGAAATATTTTGTGAAAATGGTTGATACAGGCAGTCTGACGCCGGTAGCGGAAATGGCAGATAAATTTCTGGTGCAGGCGAAAAGATTTCCGTCAATATCATAGGCAGAATTATGGTGCATCAGCTTTTGGCGACGACACGGAACGAGCGGGTTTTATCGCGCTTTTCCTGAAGGATTTTTTCATCAGCCTGTTTTTTGCGTTCGGGTCAATCCCCTGATCCAGCAGCCTTTTGACCTCGTCACGGCGTTGTCTGGCATCAGCAAGAGAAACCGCAGGGTAAACCCCAATAGAAAACACCTTCTGTTTGCCATTAAAGCGATAGCCTGACTGCCAGTATTTTGAATCGATAGAGGCCAAACCCGTCAGCGATCTTGACGGCCTTTTCCGCTGGTCTGGCATTTTTTACTTTAGTATCAGTCAGTGACATGACGGTTCCCTCCGCGTGCTGGTAAAACGCAAATCGAACCAGCTTTACCAGCAAAAGGGTATAGCTTCGAGTGGTTTTTAGTAAACGAGAGTGAACCTGAAGAAGGGGTTAATCAGTTGATATAAATGCAGAAAGCAGACGTCAGTGAACGTCTGCTTCCCTAAATTTGGCTCCTCTGACTGGACTCGAACCAGTGACATACGGATTAACAGTCCGCCGTTCTACCGACTGAACTACAGAGGAATTGTTTCAACGAGGCGCATAATACTGGGCCGGCTATAACGTGTCAACAGTAAAATTAACGCGCCAATTCAATTGGTTAATTAACCCACAAAGTGAGGAATTAATGTTCGGATTCCTCGCCGTAGTCGCCTTCGGCAGCGCTTACCCGTAAGCGCTGAGAAGGATCCTGGCGATAGAACTGGCAAAAACGCTGCCATAGTGCCGGGAAACGTGGAGCAAACAGTTCTGGCGCGCTGAAAAAATACTCTGACAACACGGCAAAACATTCAGCAGGGTCGGTGGCGGCATAGGCATCTATACTGGCAGCGCTTTCGCCAACAAGATCGATTTCATCCTGAATATTATTCATTGCCGCGTGGAGATCGTGTTCCCAGCCAGCCACATCGCGCAACGGGATGAAAGGGATGCCGCTGGCGCGATCGCCATTACGCATATCCAGTTTGTGCGCGACTTCATGAATAATGAGATTGAAACCCGAAGCATCGAACGAGTCCTGGATATCCAGCCAGTTCAGAATAATGGGCCCTTGTTGCCAGCTTTGCCCCGACTGTACGACACGCTGGCTGTGCACCAGACCTATGTCATCTTCCCATTCATCATCTACCACAAAGGGCGCGGGATAAATGAGCACTTCATGAAAACCATCAAGCCACTCAATACCGAGCTCCAGGATCGGTAAGCAAAAAATTAACGCAATACGTGCACTTTTTAACGAGTCGAGCTCAAATCCCTGTAGCGCTACCAGTCTTTTCTGCTGCAAAAAACGTTCGGCTAGCGCAATAAGCCGAGCCTGTTCTTGCGCGGTGAGGTTTACCAGAAGAGGTATAGCCAGCGCATCATCCCACGGCCAGTCTTCGTTCTGGGTTATTTCTTGTGCTTTCCAGGGCCACTTAATCATCGTTTTGCTCGTAAACTCGTCACTTGAACAAAATTACCCGAATAGGGTCTGTTAAAATGCCAAATTACCTGGCATCATTGCAATATACGGAGAGATGCCGGAGCGGCTGAACGGACCGGTCTCGAAAACCGGAGTAGGGGCAACTCTACCGGGGGTTCAAATCCCCCTCTCTCCGCCACAATTCAAACACTTAGCTCATCTTCTTTCAGCGATCAGTCTCACACTTAGAATATACTTAGAATATTCTGTTAGAATATTACGTGAAAAACGTATCGCCATCTTATGCTTTTTCTGCCAGAAGAGGGGGCCAGGGATAGTGTTATTTTTACTTTTCGATCATAAGTCAACTCCTGGTTTTCTGCCCCGCTCTTTCGCCGTCTCCCATCTGGATTAATATTGATGTCACTAGCGGCGATTTAACGCCGTCGTCCTCGGTAATCGTCGCACCCGGCCTGTTGCTCGACATGTTCCCCTGTAGACATGGGCGCAGGGCGAAAGATTAATTACTGTCAGGGAAACGCGCTGGCGCGTGGCGATAACTTACGCTGCGGGACTGTCGACGCTGTACAGAAAATCTGGCCTCCAGGCTGGCTTAAATATGCACACATGACAATACAACCGGAAAATTTACAAAACCCATAATTTGAACTGAGAGAGAAACTTACAAACGAAGCGACGAAGATTTCAACAGCCGCAGCGACTCCGGTATCTTGCGCGCATGTTCAAATAATACTACTGTATATAAAAACAGTATTCGAGGTATGGATTATGGAATTTTTCAGACCTACAGAGTTGCGCGAAATTATTCCTCTCCCATTTTTCAGTTACTTAGTGCCGTGTGGATTCCCCAGCCCCGCGGCGGACTACATTGAGCAGCGTATCGATCTTAATGAGTTGCTCGTTTCTCATCCCAGCTCAACATATTTTGTCAAAGCCACGGGTGATTCAATGATTGAAGCAGGCATCAGCGACGGCGACCTGCTGGTGGTGGATAGCTCACGGAACGCTGACCACGGTGACATTGTAATTGCGGCAATTGAAGGAGAGTTCACCGTAAAACGGTTGCAGTTGCGCCCGACAGTGCAGTTAATCCCCATGAACGGCGCCTATCGACCTATACCTGTCGGCAGTGAAGACACGCTCGACATATTCGGGGTGGTGACCTTTATCATTAAAGCGGTCAGTTGATTATGTTCGCGCTCTGCGATGTTAATAGCTTTTACGCCTCCTGCGAAACGGTCTTTCGTCCTGATTTATGTGGCCGACCGGTGGTGGTGTTATCAAACAATGATGGCTGCGTTATCGCGTGTAGCGCCGAGGCGAAACAGCTCGGTATCGCACCAGGTGAGCCATACTTCAAACAGAAAGAACGCTTCCGGCGATCCGGTGTTGTTTGCTTCAGCAGTAATTACGAGCTTTACGCTGATATGTCGAACCGGGTAATGACCACACTCGAGGAGATGGTGCCGCGGGTAGAAATTTACAGCATTGATGAGGCTTTTTGTGATCTGACGGGGGTACGAAACTGCCGGGATCTGACAGATTTCGGGCGCGAGATAAGAGCGACGGTCCTGAAGCGCACGCACCTGACTGTCGGTGTAGGCATTGCCCAGACGAAAACCCTTGCCAAGCTGGCTAACCATGCTGCGAAAAAGTGGCAGCGCCAGACCGACGGGGTGGTTGACCTGTCGAACATCGATCGCCAGCGTCGGCTGCTGGCCCTGATACCCGTAGAGGATGTCTGGGGTGTCGGCAGACGCATCAGTAAGAAGCTAAATTCCCTGGGCATCAAGACTGCTCTCGATCTCTCTGAACAAAGTACCTGGATCATCAGGAAACACTTCAATGTCGTGCTGGAGCGTACCGTGAGAGAGCTTCGCGGAGAGCCATGTCTGGAGCTTGAAGAGTTTGCGCCGGCAAAGCAGGAAATCGTTTGTAGCCGCTCTTTCGGCGAGCGGGTCACAGACTATGAGGAAATGCGCCAGGCTGTTTACAGCTACGCTGCGCGCGCGGCAGAAAAACTCCGCGGCGAGCACCAGTACTGCCGTTTCATTTCAACATTCGTCAAAACATCACCCTTTGCCCTGAACGAGCCCTACTACGGTAACAGCGCCGCGGTGACGCTTCTCACCCCCACGCAGGATTCACGTGACATTATCAATGCGGCTGTGAAATGTCTGGATAAAATCTGGCGCGACGGCCATCGCTACCAGAAAGCGGGGGTGATGCTGGGTGACTTCTTCAGCCAGGGCGTAGCGCAACTCAACCTTTTCGACGATAACGCGCCGCGCGCCGGTAGTGCGAAGTTGATGGAAGTACTGGACCATCTTAACGCAAAAGACGGGAAGGGGACGCTGTACTTCGCCGGGCAGGGGATGTCGCAACAGTGGGCTATGAAGCGAGAAATGCTTTCGCCTCGGTACACCACAAGATACTCTGATCTACTGCGTGTTAAGTAACTTGTGCGATCAATGCCTGAGATGGTTGCCAAATCATCCCCGTTCTCTAACCGGTTTTGGTCGCACAAGATCACAGGAACCTCTCACGATGAGGCGCATGTATCCTGGTTTACGACATCAGAAAATGTGGCGCGTTTATTGCCCGGCAGGCGTTGTGAGACGTCACTTATTTACGCCAGGTTTCAGCCGTAGCGACAGGCATGGATAAAAAGAGTATGGCAATCAGCGTGATAATGCTAAAAAACAATTAATATTTTTTTAACAAAACTAAAGCTTGCTATGTTCAGTTAACCATGCGTTAATGGTTGTGCGGTTTGATACAAACTTATCTGAAGTAGTGATTGTAATATTTCTCATCATTTGTTCCTCTTGAGATCTCCTTTAGGTTTTTTTCTCTCTGATAATTTTCTTCAGGCCATTTCGCCCAAGGGCTCATTCAAAAGGTAACAATATTATGACGACGAAAATCACTGGTTTAGTAAAATGGTTTAACCCTGAAAAGGGCTTTGGTTTCATTACGCCTAAAGATGGCAGCAAAGATGTGTTTGTGCATTTTTCCGCCATTCAAAGTAATGAATTCCGCACTCTGAATGAAAATCAGGAAGTGGAGTTTTCAGTAGAACAGGGACCAAAAGGTCCATCAGCGGTCAACGTTGTGGCGCTTTAAGGTATCTGATATTACTAATAAAATTCACTTCCGGTGTCCATGTTGCCATGGTTCACAATACAGAACATCGACATTCGATGTTACTGAGCAAAACCCATTTGGCGCGAAATGTATTTTTTGTAAGTTAACCATGATCACTTTTGATAATGTTGGATTATACATTCGCTCAGGACAGGTTCCGCCAGATTTTAGAAAATAATTCATATTAGCTCCGTACCGGAGCTTTTTTTATGCCCGGATGATTATCATCTATAGACGCTGACATCCATCATCTATAGTGGCATTTACCTTTCCCCAAAGGTGTTATTTCTCTTGCAGACAGCGCCTGAAAAAAGCGACGTTGTCCTCATCTATCCGATGAAGCCAGGTCACCTGTCTTTGCGCCGTTATCCGTTATTTAATTCTTGCCCTATAATAACAAGCCCGCGCTAAGCACGGGCTTGAATAACATAAAGCGTCTTAGAACTGGTAGACCAGACCAACACCTACGATATCATCGGTTGCAATACCGTTGCTTGCGTAGAAGTCATCATCTTCGTCCAGCAGGTTGATTTTATAATCAACATAGGTGGACATATTTTTGTTGAAGTAGTAAGTCATACCGACGTCAACATATTTAACCAGATCTTTGTTGGTGTAACGCCAGTTGCCACGATGGACTTCCTGACCGCCTAAATCTTTGCCCTTAGACTGCAAGTAGGCGATGGACGGACGCAGACCGAAATCGAACTGATACTGCGCAACCACTTCAAAGTTCTGGGTTTTGTTAGCAATACCGCCATTATCTTCGCCATTGCCGCCGCCATAATAGGTCATGTTGCGGGTTTCAGCGTACATCGCCGCCAGGTAAACATTGTAGGCGTCATATTTGGCACCTACGGTCCAGGCTTCAGCGGTTTCACCACCAGCATAGTTGTTGCGCTCATTCATGCCGTCGCCATAACCACGAGCAACCTGATTGTCCGTACGGTCAGAGGAAGAGTAGGCCGCACCCAGGCTTAACCCGAAGTCAAAGTCGTAGGAGGCAGACATACCGAAACCGTCGCCGTTTTCACGGGCCAGTTTGCGGCTGCCGCCGTTACCTGTACCTTCACCAGCACCGCCATTTTCATTATTACCCTGGTACTGCAACGCGAAGTTCAGGCCTTCCACCAGACCGAAGAAGTCGGTATTACGGTAGGTAGCAACGCCGTTGGTTCTGCCCAGCATATAGACATCGGTCTGGGTATAAGTATCACCGCCGAATTCCGGCAGCGCATCGGTCCAGGCTTCAATGTCGTAGATAACACCATAGTTACGGCCATAATCGAAAGAGCCGTACTCGCCGAATTTCAGACCGGCAAAGCCCAGACGAGTCCAGGAGTTTGCACCTTCGCCTTCGGTGGTGTTCACCTTAATGTTGTATTCCCACTGACCATAGCCGGTCAGCATATCGTTGATCTGCGTTTCGCCTTTAAAGCCAATACGGGCGTAGGACTGGTCGCCATCGTCGCCTGCATTGTCAGAGAAGTAACGCAGACCATCAACTTTGCCGTACAGGTCGAGTTTGTTGCCATTTTTATTATAAATTTCAGCCGCATTTGCTGCGCCTGCCACTAATAACGCCGGGACAAGCAGTGCCAGAACTTTTCTGTTCATTATGTATTCCCTTATGATAATAATTTATATGAATATGTAGCCACTTCAACAAAACTACAAATTGATACTATTCTATGAAGTTCATGGAATTTAAAAAATAACATGTAACAAAGGTATTTAAAATATTTCAATTTGTTTCTGTTTGGTTTTTTATAATACAGAGTATATAAGTAATTAAGAATATATATTCTATAATTATCATTTTTTATCAATGGGTTATGTGTTTTTGTTTGATGGCTGTTGGCGTGAATATAATTTGTTTTTTATATGTATTTGATGCTTTGATTATGAAAAAGCATAAAAAAAACCGGCATAAATGCCGGTAATGTGGGTAATGATAAAATAAATGATAAAAGGCTAATAACCGAATCATTCTGACATTTAATGCTAATAAAATAAAACGCTATCGCGGTGCGTAAAAATAAGTTGTTCTGGTTATAGGTTATTCTGCATCAGAGTGCGATTCAATCACCATTCCCTTATTTAACAGCAGGTTCAGCGCCAGACGTAACATTAACTGAGAATAAACTATTTGTGGAATGAATAGCCAGAACAGGTGGATGAGGTATTCCATGGTCGAAATGTGATTAATATCACATTATAATGTAATTAATGTCATATGACTTACATCACAAAAGCGGAGTAAAGTTTGAGTACCAGGGAGGACAACGCCACCCGTAGCATGGGCGGTAAATTAGCGTTATGGGTTTTTTATACCTTTTGCGGCTACTTCATCTGGGCGATGGCGCGTTGCGTGTGGCTGATGTCCGCCATACAAACCGAGCCGGTTCTCGGCCCAATCAGCACTCCTGGCAGCGCAACGGAAAAATGGCTTAACGCGCTTTCGCTGGGCGTCGTCTGGCTTATTCTGGGGAGTATTGCCTGGTACACCCGGCCTCGCAAAAACAGGGGGTATCCCGCCGACACTCAGCCAGAAACGCGCAAGCACGCAAGGATGTAAAGTGGTGGCGGATATGTCAGGATAGCGAACCCTGTGCTCAGGCATGTAATAAAAATGGTCTGCTATAAAGAGAGGGCGTATGGACTCAGGATACTGGCAATCGCAGTTTGAAGACTGGCTACGTCACCACCACCAGGAACAGGATGCCGCCCATGACATCTTCCATTTTCGTCGTGTTTGGGCAACCGCGCAAACGCTCGGGGAAAACAGTCCTGTCGACTGGCTGGTGGTGCTATCGGCATGTTATTTCCATGACATCGTCAGCCTGGCGAAAAATCATCCGCAGCGGCATCGTTCTTCCATTCTGGCGGCGGCAGAAACCCGGCGTATTTTTCTGCGGGATTTTCCTGACTTTCCGGCAGAAAAACTGGCGGGCATTTGTCATGCTATCGAAGCGCATAGCTTCAGCGCAAAAATTGCGCCTACCACGCCAGAGGCAAAAATCGTGCAGGATGCAGACAGGCTGGAGGCGTTGGGCGCCATTGGTCTGGCGCGGGTCTTCGCGGTCTCCGGCGCGCTGGGCGTCGCGTTGTTTGATGCCGACGATCCCTTTGCCGACAGACGGCCTCTTAACGATAAGCAATTCGCGCTCGACCATTTTCAAACCAAACTGCTGAAACTGCCGCTGACGATGCAGACTGAACGGGGCAAGTGCCTGGCGCAGCGTAATACGGATTTTCTGGTGTCGTACATGGCGAAACTGAGCGCTGAGCTGAAAGGCGACTATGAAACACGGGATGAGGCGGTCATCCAGATGTTTGCTACGCATCAGTAACCCCTGCCGCTGAAACGTAAACCGCGTCATTTTATGTTAGTCTGTCGGCAATTATTTTTGGCCGGTTAAATGTATGCAGGAAAATATTTCAGTAACACACGCCCGGAACCTCATCGCCGACGACGCCGGAAGCGAGATCCAGGCGATGCTGAGTCAATTGCTGGAAATCTACGATGTTAAAACGCTGGTGGCGCACCTTAACGGCCTGGGCGAACAGCACTGGAGCCCGGCCATCTTAAAGCGCGTAATGATGAACGCGGCATGGCATCGTTTGAGCGACAATGAACTCACCTGTCTTAAAACAGAGTTGCCGACGCCGCCAGCGCATCATCCACATTACGCCTTTCGTTTTATCGATCTCTTCGCGGGCATCGGCGGCATTCGCCGCGGATTTGAAGCGATAGGCGGACAGTGCGTGTTTACCAGCGAATGGAATAAGCACGCGGTACGGACATATAAAGCGAACTATTTTTGCGATCCGCTGCAACATCGCTTTAATGAAGATATCCGCGATATCACGTTGAGCCACCGGGAAGGGGTCAGCGATGATGAGGCGGCGGAACACATTCGCCAGCATATTCCGCAACATGATGTCCTGCTGGCGGGCTTTCCCTGTCAGCCATTTTCTCTGGCGGGCGTTTCCAAGAAAAATGCGCTGGGCCGCGCCCACGGCTTTGCCTGCGAGACTCAGGGGACATTATTTTTTGATGTCGTAAGAATTATCGACGCCCGCCGCCCCGCGCTGTTTGTGCTGGAAAACGTGAAAAACCTTAAAAGTCACGACCAGGGCAACACCTTCCGCATTATTATGCAAACGCTCGATGAACTGGGATATGACGTGGCGGATGCCGCTGACAATGGCCCGGACGATCCGAAAATTATCGACGGGCAGCACTTTCTTCCTCAGCATCGGGAACGTATTGTGTTGGTGGGATTCCGTCGCGATTTAAACCTGAAAACCGATTTTACGTTACGCAATATCGCCCGTTGTTATCCACCGCGCCGTCCGACGCTGGCAGAACTGCTGGAGCCCGTCGTCGAAGCCAAATATATCCTGACGCCGGTGCTGTGGAAATATTTATATCGCTACGCGAAAAAGCACCAGGCGCGGGGAAACGGTTTTGGCTATGGCATGGTTTATCCTGACAATCCGGAAAGTGTGGCGCGCACGTTATCTGCTCGCTACTACAAAGATGGTGCCGAAATTCTGATCGATCGTGGTTGGGATATGGCGAAAGGCGAAGTGAATTTCGACGATGCTGGCAACCAACAACATCGTCCCCGCCGACTCACGCCGAGAGAGTGCGCGCGTTTAATGGGATTTGAGGCGCCGCAAACGTACCAGTTCAGGATACCTGTCTCGGATACGCAGGCCTATCGCCAGTTTGGCAACTCCGTGGTGGTGCCGGTATTTGCTGCGGTAGCAAAGCTGCTGGAACCCAAAATTCACCAGGCGGTGACGCTGCGTCAGAGAGAGACGGCAGATGGCGGACGTTCACGATAAAGCCACGCGCAGTAAAAATATGCGCGCGATAGCGACCCGCGATACGGCGATTGAAAAACGTCTTGCTGGCCTGTTAAGCGCGCAGGGGATTACGTTTCATACTCAGGACACGACATTACCGGGCAAGCCGGACTTTGTGGTGAATGACTATGATTGTGTGATTTTTACTCACGGCTGCTTTTGGCATCATCACCACTGTTATCTGTTCAAAGTACCGGCCACGCGAACGGCTTTCTGGCTGGAAAAAATCGGTAAGAACGTTGAGCGCGATGAGCGCGATATTCAGCGTTTACAGGCGCTTGGCTGGCGGGTACTGATCGTCTGGGAGTGCGCCTTGCGCGGGCGAGCGAAATTGAGCGACGCGGCGTTGGCGGAGCGCCTGGAAGAGTGGATCTGCGGCGGCGGCGCCAGCGCGCAGATCGACACCCAGGGGATTCATCTACTGGCGTGAATCTTCCGTTTTACACGGCGTGACCACCGCCCTGGCGGGAAACAGGTACTTACCCAGAGTCACCAGCACTACGGCAAACACAATCACACCCAGCGCGGCCCATTCAACGGGCGATAACCTCTCGCCGCCCAGGCCAGTGCCAAGCAACACGGCGACAACCGGATTCACATAGGCGTAGCTGGTCGCCAGCGCCGGACTGACGTTGCGAATCAGGTACATATAGGCATTAATGGCGATAATAGAACCGAACAACGCCAGGTAACCGACGGCCATAAACCCCGATAAACCAGGCAGCGTGGCGAGCTTTTCGCCGGAAAGAAACGCCGCGCAAAGCAATACCACGCCCGCCGCCAGCATTTCAATCGCGCCCGCCATCATGCCCACAGGGAGGGCGATGCGCGAGCCGTAAACGGAACCAAATGCCCAGCTCATCGAACCTATCAGGATCAAAATCGCGCCCCACGGATTGCCGCTTAAGTTGCCGCCGCTGTTCAGCAGAATAATCCCGGCAAGTCCAATGGCAATCCCCACCCATTCTAATTTGCGCGTTTTAATACCAAAAAAGTAGCTAAAGCACAGCGTAAATAGCGGGACAGTGGCGACCACGACGGCAGCAATGCCCGATGGCACGTTTTGATGCTCCGCCACCGTCACCAGGCCGTTACCCACCGCCAGCAGCAGTAGACCAATCAGCGCGGCGTTGATGGTCTGGCGCAGCGGCGGAAGTTTTTCGCCGCGCAACAGCAAAAACGCCATGAGCAACATCCCCGCCGAGAGAAAACGTACGCCTGCCATCATCAGCGGCGGCCAGCTTTCAACGCCTATGCGGATAACAAAATAGGTAGACCCCCAAATGATGTACAAGGCAAAAAGCGCGCCAAAAAGAGGTAATAACTGCC
Organism: Salmonella sp. 2020_1459; assembly: GCF_043847915.1. Taxonomy (NCBI): domain Bacteria; kingdom Pseudomonadati; phylum Pseudomonadota; class Gammaproteobacteria; order Enterobacterales; family Enterobacteriaceae; genus Salmonella; species Salmonella sp. 2020_1459. Next base: position 261,206 of record NZ_JBCMFA010000007.1, read on the forward strand.
GGAAACGCATAATCACTCACGGTGAAATAAAAAGGGTGAATATAGTAAACGTCAAAATTATTATGCTGGCGAGCATTATAATTGTCCTTTTGGAATAAAAAGGCGTTGACCCGCGCCGCCGGTTTCGGCATTACGCATTTTGCTACATACTTAACGTCTTAGAAGAAAAGACCGAGGAAATCATTTTGGCAGGAAGTAGCTTACTGACATTACTCGACGATATCGCCACGCTGCTGGACGATATTTCGGTAATGGGCAAATTGGCCGCGAAAAAAACCGCGGGCGTACTGGGGGATGACCTGTCGCTCAATGCGCAGCAGGTGACCGGCGTTCGCGCTAATCGCGAGCTGCCAGTGGTATGGAGCGTGGCGAAAGGATCATTAATCAACAAGGTTATTCTGGTGCCGTTGGCGCTGTTGATAAGCGCATTTATCCCGTGGGCCATTACGCCTTTATTAATGTTAGGCGGCGCGTTTCTCTGCTTTGAAGGGGTAGAAAAAGTCCTGCATACCTTTGAGGCGCGAAAACACAAAGAAGACCCGGCGGAGCGGCAAAAACGTCTTGAGGCGCTGGCTGCGCAAGATCCTTTGGCCTTTGAAAAAGATAAAGTAAAAGGGGCGGTACGTACCGATTTCATTCTGTCCGCTGAAATTGTGGCCATTACCCTGGGGATTGTCGCGCAGGCGCCGCTGCTTAATCAGGTGTTGGTGCTGGCGGGGATTGCGTTGGTTGTGACCATTGGCGTGTATGGCCTGGTGGGTATTATTGTCAAACTGGATGATATGGGGTACTGGTTGGCGGAAAAGCGTAGCGTGCTGGCGCAGGGCGTCGGTAAAGGATTACTGATTATCGCGCCCTGGTTAATGAAAGCATTATCCATTGTCGGTACGCTGGCGATGTTTCTGGTCGGCGGCGGGATTGTCGTACACGGTATTGCGCCGCTACACCATGCCATTGAACATTTTGCGCAGCAGCAGGGGGCTTTCATGGCGCATACGATCCCTGCGGGGCTGAATCTGGTGCTCGGCTTTATTATCGGCGCCATTGTGGTGGCGCTGGTGAAAGGTGTGGCGAAAATTCGCGGTGTTTCGCACTGATTTTCTAGAATGAATTATGCAAAATTGCCCATCCTCGTCTAAGGTGAAAACGTTTCATCTGATACAGGAGGCAGGTATGGTCTTTTCTGTCAGTGAGGAAGTTACCGTGAAAGAGGGTGGGCCCCGGATGATCGTCACCGGTTATTCCAGCGGAATGGTAGAGTGTCGCTGGTATGATGGTTTTGGCGTAAAGCGGGAGGCATTCCATGAGAATGAGCTCGTGCCAGGCAAGGAAAGGCGCGTGCGGGACGAAGCCCGATGACAAAACGCCCGGTTAATGCCGGGCGTTTTGCTGTGGAGAAAAAGAGTCGTCGCGCTGCGACATGCAGCTACCTGGTTATGCCAGGATTGAGTGGTATCCCTTGATGAGGTCTGGCTACCGTAAGCCATCAGGGGGCGTTGTATCAATAACCAGGAGTTACCAGGGTGCCGCACGAAACACTGTTAGATAATCAAGGCTGGTTTAAAAAGCTGGCGCGGCGTTTTGGTCCCGGTCATGTCGTCAACACCTGTTTTCTGATCGTGATGCTGTTCTCGACGCTACTTACCTGGCGGGAAGTGATGATATTGAAAGACGCGTATGTCGCCAGTCAGCGCAATCATCTGGGGAGCGTCGCGAATGTCCTTGACCGCCAACTGCAATTCAACATGGACAGGTTGATCTTTTTACGCAACGGTATGCATGAAGCGCTGGTGGCGCCGCTGGCTTTTTCCGCATTGCAAAGCGCGGTGACGCAGTTTGAGCAACGACGCGTCAGACATTTCTGGCAACTGGAGCTGGATAAGCGGCGGACATTGCCGTTATATGGCGTTTCCGATCAATTTGTCGCCCGGACGACGCTTCTTTCGCGGGAGAGTCGTGACCTGGCAAATGAATTAACCGCCACGCTGGAGTTAGGGTATCTGGCGCGTCTGGCGCGCTCATCCGCCATGCTGACGCTGGAGACGATGTATGTTTCTCGCTCAGGGTTTTACCTCTCAACTCTCCCTACGGCGTACGGTAGCGATATTGTCTCCCGTTACTATCAGTACGTGACTCAGCCCTGGTTTATCGAGCAAAGCCAACGGCGTAACCCACAGCGCGGCGTGCGGTGGTTTACCTCCGCACAGCCCTATGTTGCTGACGAGCAGAAAAAAGTGACAGCCAGTCTACCGCTGGATCACGATAATTACTGGTATGGCGTACTGGCAATGGATATTCCCGTCGCGTCATTACAGCGGTTCCTGCGCGATGCGGCCGAAAAGGATATTGAAGGGGAATATCAGCTATACGATAACCATCTCCGTTTGTTGACGGACTCCGCGCCGGAACAACAAACCGCGAATACGTTAAATGACCGTGAGCGCGCCTTACTGGCGCGTGAAATAGAAAAAGATACCCTGGGCGGGCTGCGTTTAGGAACGCATTATGTAAGCTGGGAGCGGCTGGATCATTTTGATGGCGTCCTGCTGCGCGTGCATACATTACGTGAAGGCATACAAGGGAATTTTGGCAGTATTAGTATCGCGCTGACGCTGTTATGGGTGCTTTTTACGGCGATGCTGTTGATCTCCTGGGGCGTTATTCGACATATGGTCAAAAACATGTTTGTTCTGCAAAATTCGCTGCAATGGCAGGCATGGCACGATCCTCTGACCCGGCTATATAACCGTGGCGCGCTGTTTGAAAAAGCGTCCAGGCTGGCAAAGCGCTACCGGGAAGCCCGCCAGCCATTTTCTGTGATACAGCTGGATTTAGATTATTTTAAAAGCGTTAACGATCGCTTTGGTCATCAGGCAGGCGATCGCGTGTTGTCCCATGCCGCTGGGCTCATTGGCAGCACCATTCGAGCGCACGACATCGCCGGACGGGTAGGGGGCGAAGAGTTTTGTATCGTTCTGCCCGGCGCGACGAAAGCGCAGGCGCTGCAGATTGCCGAACGCATACGCCAGCGCATTAATGACAAAGAGATTCTGGTGACGAAAAGCACGACGCTTCGTATCAGCGCGTCAATGGGGATCAGTAGCGCGGAGGAATACGGCGACTATGATTTTGAGCAGTTGCAGTCGCTGGCCGACAAACGGCTTTATTACGCCAAACAGTCCGGACGTAACCGTATTTGCGCCAGCGACGCGACTCAGGAGCGGGAAAAGAAATAGTCCATGCCTTCGCGCCAGCCATCCGGCCCTTCGTTCTGGCTACGGTAGACGCGCTGAGGATCGTCGTTACGCAAATGTACGCCCTCCCGGTTTAGCCCTTTAACGACAACCGCATAATCCATCACATCCAGTAAGGGCGCATCATTGGGGCCGTCTCCTAGCCCCAACGTCAGAGGACGCGCGCGCCACTGCCGACGATATGCTTCAATCAGCCAGTTGGCAGCCTGATCTTTTCCGGCGGAGGCGTCCAGCACATGCCAGAAACGGGCGCCATGGACAAATTGCAGTCCCAGGTCATTTAAACGGGCGACAAACTGCGCCATGCGTTCATCGCTATCGCGCCAGATCAGCGACACCGACGCTTCATGCAGACGGGTTAGGGCAGACTGTGCCCGGTTTAGGCCCGTCCATTCGCTTATCACCTGATCGTCAACGTCATCAAACGTGGTGAACTTAAACTGTTCCTTTTCACGCAACTTATGCAGGACGAGGCGGATTTCGTTGTGAGAAATACCGGCTATCAGGCGGGGATAGTTGGGATGGTCTTCCCAGTGAACGTCCAGTTGGATCACCGCGCCGTTTTCCGCAATCAGCGGCAGTCCCTGTAGATTTAACGTCGTCTGGAGCTGGAGCATTTCAGCCGCGGTTTTACTGCTACAGAGGATCACAGGCACGCCGCTTTCATGCAGGCGTGTAAGCCAGGGGGCCGCGGGCTGCCACTCAAAAGTGTGGCTGTTCAGCAATGTGCCGTCCAGATCGGTAAAAATCAGCAAGGGGTCATGGATTGAGAGCATTTTTTCCTCATTTTCCGTTGCAACGGCGGGCTTATTTCCAGGAAAAATCCTAAAGCACATCCGAAAGAAGTCGAACGCTAACTGGAACCGATCCCGTCGCTTCCAGGCAGCACATGCGTTGTCACACTTTTGCTACCGAACTATTAGCGCGCTTAATTATTCATGTAAAAAATATTTACTTGTCATGCAAAAAAATTGCAGATAAGGTAAATCTCACATCAGATTTCCTGGTGTAACGAATTTTCAAGTGCTTCTTGCATAAGCAAGTTTGATCCCGACCCGTAGGGCCGGGATTTTTTTCGGCCATTTTTAACGGTTTACTTCTGTTACACTAAAATCATGAATATCCAGCTCGAATGCTTCAGCTAATTCATGCCATGTATGATATTCCCGTCCGTCTACGCTCACCCGCTCAGGATCTTCCTGGCTACGGTGAACCTCGCTTTCGCTGATTTCATTGATGGCCGCCAGTAGCGCATCTACATCGACGCTCACTTCGCGCTTGGCCGTATCACTGTACTCTTTTGCCGTTTTCATCTTCACTACCTCACGGGTTCCTGACAGCCTAAGTATAGACCGTTGAGAAAACCAGCAAACACGCCGGCAAGGCGCTGTCAGACGCAGAAAATTGTTCTACACTGGCACAAAGCGACAGGAGGAAAATGATGAAGGTGAATGATCGGGTAACCGTTAAAACGGACGGCGGTCCCCGCCGACCAGGCGTGGTACTGGCAGTGGAAGAATTTAGTGAAGGCACAATGTACCTGGTTTCGCTGGAGGATTACCCGCTCGGCATCTGGTTCTTCAATGAGTCAGGTCACCAGGATGGTATTTTTGTCGAGAAGGCGGAGCAGGACTAATTGAGCCGGACTGGAGGTACATTGCCAGTCCGGATGTCTCAGCGCATGTTAACAAAAATGCCGTTAGTGACGTTATCTGTCAGCCGCACTACGTGATAGATCACTTGTTTATTATGCGTTTTTATCTTTCTTTTTATATTCCCCTTATGGGAGGATACTGTTTTTGCTTTAATATTCATTCTGTCAGAAATCTGAATGGTTCCCTGACCTTCCATCCACATTCGCAACATGCTGGATTCAGTTCGACTTAACGATAATGTTGGTAAATTTATGGTTCCTGAAATACCCGACTCTTTTTTCAGAATATCGCCAAGAATGGTATCCAGCGAGTCAGGTTTAATCGATTTCGAGCTAATCAATAAGTTTTTTCTTACTAATAAATATTCATCAAAATGCACATTAGCAATTGCCATAAAAACAATAAATAACGTGTCAGGATGTTGATTAATGATTTGCTTTATTTGTTGACTGTCTGAAGGCGTATGAATGAAACAGTCCTCATTAATAAACACCACCGAAGGCTGATGCGCGCCACAAGCGATAGCGAGTTCGTCAACGGTTTCGATGTCGTTGATTTCCCTTTTTTTCACCCCTCTGCTGACCAGATACCCGCTTAACCCTAGCCGGGTGTAACTGCATAAATCCATAATAATCGTTGACATGGCATACCCTCACTCAATGCGTAACGATAATTCCCCTTACCTGAATAACTCACCATAATCAGACGGAACACGAATAGTCACCTTAGACAACGCTTACGCGGTTTTTCAGGCGAACTTACTATCCCGTAAAGTTACATATAATTTGCCAGGAATCATCTTAAAGTAAAGTGAATGTTGCGTTATGTGAGTGAAGTAAAAACAAATAAGGGGCAGCGGATATATCCTGGTGAATGTTTTTTAAAATTTATTTTCGGATAAACCTTAGTAAAACAGGATAAAAATTATGGGTTATTATTTATCGGCATCTCGCTAACAATATCAGCAAGCAAATTGAAAATTTCGCTGAATAAATGTTCGCAAAACGGCGCAATTAATGGCATTAGCGCGGCCATCAGCATAATGCCGACGGTGAGGGTAAGCGGGAAACCGATAACAAATATCGAGAGCTGCGGCGCCATGCGGTTTAATAGCCCCAGCGCCAGGTTAAGCGTAAGCAGGAGGGTAATGACCGGCAATGCCAGCATCAGTCCGTTTAAGAAAATGAGCCCTCCGGCCCTGGCGAGCGCCATAAATGCATTACTGTTCACCGGGTTACTACCGATGGGCAGAGTGTGGAAGGTATCGACCAGCAGCGAAATAAGCCACAAATGGCCATTAAAGGTGAGAAACAGTAGCATGGCGAGCATATCCATAATACGCGCCAGAACCGGCATATTCAGGTGGCTGCCCGGGTCGACGAAGGTGGCAAAGGAAAGCCCCATTTGCAGACCGATAAACTCACCTGCGGTACGCACCGCCGCAAAGGCGAATTGCATGGTAAATCCCAGCGCAATACCGATCAGAATTTGTTGCATCGCCAGCCATAAGGCGGCAATAGAAAAAAGCGGCGTATCGTTTGCCGGTAGCGACGGCGCGATAACGAGGGTAATCATTATTCCCAACCCCAGTTTTACCCGCTTGGGAATAGCGCGCTCACTGAGAATGGGCGCCGTTGAAATCAGCGCCAGTATGCGCAGCAAAGGCCAGAAATAGAGATGCAGCCAGTATAGCCATTGCTCGCTTGTAACCTGTATCATCGTTCTGTTTATCCGATGATATAAGGTAAATTGCTGAACAGAGTGCGTACGTAGTCCAGCAGCAGGTTGAGCATCCACGGGCCGGCAACGATAATTGCGATGAATACCGCGACGATTTTAGGGATAAACGACAGCGTCATTTCATTAATCTGAGTCGCGGCCTGCAAGATGCTGATAATGAGGCCGGTAATCAGCGCGACGAGTAACAGCGGCGCAGCCAGGGCGAGAGCGACTTTCATCGCCTCGGTGCCCATCATCATGACGGATTCAGGAGTCATTTTGCGCCTCTAACTGTAAAAGCTTTGGGCCAGCGACCCTACAAGCAATTGCCAACCATCGACCAGCACAAACAGCATCAGCTTAAACGGCAGGGCGATTGTCGCTGGCGGCACCATCATCATCCCTAACGCCATCAATACGCTGGCGATCACCAGGTCGATAATCAAAAAAGGGATAAAAATCGTAAAACCGATCTGAAACGCCGTCTTTAATTCGCTGGTGACATAAGCGGGCAGGAGGATACGCATCGGTACTGCTTCCGGTCCCTGTAACGGACCGCTATTGGCCAGACGGGCAAACAGCGCCAGATCGGCTTCGCGGGTTTGGCGCAGCATGAACGCGCGTAACGGTTGCGCGCCTTTGTCCAGCGCTTCCTGCATAGAAATTTTCTGCTCGCTAAACGGCTGGTAAGCATCCACGTAAATCTTGTCAATGACGGGCGACATAATAAAAAAGGTCAAAAACAACGCCAGCCCGAGTAACACCTGATTTGGCGGTGCCGAGGGCGTGCCCAGCGCGTTACGCAACAGGCCAAAAACAATGATGATACGCGTGAAGCTCGTCATCATCAGTAAAATCGCCGGCAGAAACGTCAGCGAGGTGATGAAAACCAGCGTCTGGACGGATAATGACCAGCTTTGGCCTCCGCCCGCTAATGGTTGGCTGATAAGCCCCGGCAGTTGCGCAGCGGCGGCGGGACTAAAAAGCCACAGACCCGCCAGAGAAAGGAATAACAAACGGCGCATCAGGATCTCCCGGAACGCTTGAGTAAGCTCTTCATCATGTTCTGGAAATCCGCCGGTGGGGCAACGGGTGCTTCCGTGTCATTCTCCGCGGGCGGGAGGGTGTGCAGCAGGTTGATCTGCGAGGCGGTCACGCCCAGTACCAGACGCGCATTTTCGACCTCGACAATCACCACGCGTTCGCGCGGGCCAAGCGAGGCGCTGGCTGACACCTTGAGTCCCCGGACGCTATTTCCTTTGGGCGCGAATCCCATACGCTTAATCACCCAGGCCGCCGCCAGAATGAGCGCAATAATGCCAATTAATGCGCCGCTCACCTGCATGAGCGGCGATCCGGCTGGCGCGGTGGGCTGAGAAACCGTGGCCTCTGTCTTCATCATTAACGACTCAAACGACGCATACGCTCGGACGGCGTAATAATATCGGTGATACGTACGCCGTATTTATCCGCCACGACGACCACTTCACCCTGGGCAATCAGGTAGCCATTAATCAGGATATCCAGCGGCTCGCCGGCCAGCCCGTCCAGCGCGACGACCGACCCCTGCGTCAGACGCAGCAGTTCTTTAATGGTCATTCGCGTGCGGCCCAGCTCTACGGTCAGTTTGACCGGGATATCCATAATCAGATCGATATCCTGCATAGCACCGCTGACATCGCCGCCGCCAAGCTGTTGGAAAACCGCGTCGGCGGCGCTTTTATTGGTGGTCGCTTTTTGCTCGTTTAACGCGTCAGCCCACAGATCATCCAATGCGCCAGTATTCTCATCGGACGGATTATTCATGTCACTCATTTGGGCTGTTCCTCATTCAGCGAATTCAAAATTGGGTTGATCAAATGTTCTACGCGTAGCGCATACTGTCCGTTTACGGTGCCATATTGGCTGGTGAGTACCGGAACGCCGTCCACATGAGCAATAATGCGGTCGGGTTTTTCAATCGGCAGTACATCGCCGGGTTTCAGCTTCAAAATCTGGGAAAGACGTAACGGAATATCGGCAAAATTGGCCACCAGCTCCAGTTCAGAGTGCTGAACCTGGCGTACCAGGTTATCACGCCAGTTCTGATCTTCATGGCGCGAGTTTTCCAGCGGCGGATTCACCAGCAGCTCACGCAGCGGCTCGATCATGCTAAATGGCAGACAGATGTTAAATTCACCGGTCAGATTGCCGATCTCCACATGAAACGGCGTATTGACGACGATATCGTTCGGCGAGGTGGTGATATTGGTAAATTTCACCTGCATTTCGGAACGCACATACTCCACTTCCAGCGGATTAATGGCTTTCCATGCGTCGCTATAGCCTTCCAGCGCCAGTTTCAGCATACGGTTGATGACACGCTGTTCCGTATGGGTAAACTCGCGGCCCTCGACTTTGGTCGGAAAACGACCGTCGCCGCCGAACAAGTTATCGACGGCAATAAACACCAGACTCGGCGAGAACACCACCAGCCCGGTGCCGCGTAGCGGCTTCAGGTGGATCAGGTTCAGGTTGGTCGGTACCGGCAGGTTACGCGCAAATTCGTGATACGGCTGAATACGTATGGCACCCACGGTAATATCCGGGCTGCGGCGCAGCAGGTTAAATAATCCCATCCGGAACTGGCGTGCGAAACGCTCGTTAATAATCTCCAGCGCCTGCAAGCGTTCACGCACGACGCGACGCTGAGTATTGGGATCGTAAGGGCGAATATCGCTATCGCTTGCGATACCGGGAGTGGGTTCGTCTTTGGTGTCGCTGTCGCCGTTCAACAGCGCGTCGATTTCAGCCTGAGAAAGAATACTATCGCCCATATCGTTACCGCAGAATAAAAGCTGTATAAAGCACGTCAGTGACGACCTGTTTTGGTTGTCCGGCAACGATCGGCGCGGCCAGCGTCTCTTTAATGGCGGCAATCAGTTTTTGTTTGCCAGCTTCTGTTGAGAGCTCGGCGGCATTCTGGCGGGAAAACAACAACAGCAGACGGCTGCGTACTTCCGGCAGATATTCATTTAATCGCGCGCGTGTCGCTTCGTCTTTCAGGCGCAGGGTCACGCCGATATACAACACGCGATCCGCATCGCCCAGATTGACGGTAAACGTATCCAGCGCAAAAAATACCGGCGCGGGCGGCGGAGCCGGTTCCGCTTTAGCGTTCGTGGTCGGTTGCTGCTGCATACGCCAGTAGCTATAACCGGCGGTCGCGCAGGCGGCGAGGGTAATCAACACCAGCAAAGGTATCCAAATCGAGCGTTTGCTCTTTTTGTTAATCGCGGAGTCAGTCATCTGATACGGGCTTCCTGTTTCGGTACTGCTTATTGGCTGATTATCCCGTGTCCTGTCCACGACAAAGCGTGGAAAAGACGCGGATAATCATGCTACCTCTGGCGTTAGGCGAAGATATCCACTGCGCCATTGCCGCGCGCGGCGGCCTGAAGCGAGGCCGGCGCCGCTAACGCTATGTCATCTTCAGCGCCAAACGCGTCCGTGTGTTGGGCGCGGGAAGACTGTTGTTGCGATGAAGACTGCTGCTGTCCGGCAAAGCTTTCGCTACTGATGCTGCTTTGTCCCAACTGAATGCCGCTTTCCGCCAACTGAGTGCGCAACATGGGCAGGGCGGCTTCCAGCGCGGCGCGGACATGGCTGTGCGGCGATACCATCTGGAGCTGCGCCTGATTGTCATCCAGCTTGAGCGAAATATGCACCTGACCTAACTCTTCCGGATGCAATCGAAGCTGCGCGCTTTGCTGTCCCTGACGCGTAAATAACATGACCTGCTGACTGAACGTTTGCTGCCATTCATGGCTGCCTAACGGCGCGCTGAGTACCGGGGCTGAGGCGACAGGTAGCGGTTGCGGTTGCGCCGTGGCGCTGCTGAGCGTCGGCATTGCCGCGCCATGCGTTACTGGCGCGGGCGGGCTATCCACCTCCACTTTCGCGCTGGTCGCGGCGGCAGCGACCACCAGCGGCGTCAGTGATGGCCCCGTGGCGCGATCGTCGCTGGCGCGCGCAAGCGACGCCTCGGTTTTCCCTTTTTCATGCTCGCTAAAAGAGAGCGTATGTGTCTCTTCCTGCGGCGCCGATGGCATGTCGCCGCGCAACAGTGACGGCAAGGCGATGTGATTTTCAGCCGGCGTCTCTCCGGCGACAGGCGTCGCGACAGGTTGTCCGGGCAGCATGGCGAATAAGGCGCTCAGACTGGCAAGATCCTCATCGCTCAGCGCGGGCGTTTTCTCATCATGCTGCGCCGTCTTACTCAGTGCGGCCAGAGCGCTGGTTTTCAACGATGGCGTTAGCGTAGACAGTAGATGCTGCGCTTGTGTCAGATCGGTAAGCGTTTCATCCGTCGCATTCGCTTTTTGCGCCAGCAGGTCGGCAAGCTTCACCGCCTGGCCCGGCTCGCCATGTTGGGTCAGTAGCTCTTTCGATAACTTGCCGCCTGCCGCCTGTAAATCGGCCAGCGTGATGCGGGCGTCTTTGCCCTGTGCGCCGTCTGCGCCTAACGCGCCCGCCAGGAGCGCCAGAAAGTCCTCGGCTGAACCGGTGGTTTTTCCTGACGTCAGACCCGCGGTCATGTCGGTATCGGTGGTGATCAGTTGGGGCAGGGTGATCATTCGGGTTTCCTCATTGCTGCACGCTGAGCAAATTCATCCATCTTTTTCTGATCCATGCGGTTTTCAGCTAACAGCGCTGCCGCGGTTTGTCGGTCCTGTAAGGTTTGCCAGGCCTGAAGTCGCTGCTTTTTCTCACGCCAGCTCTTCAGCGCCAGGTCGACTTTTTGCGTCCACTGCGTAAGCTGGAGGCGATGCTGCTCTATCGCCTTTTCCAGTGTCTGAATAAACTGCTGATAGTTGATCCAGCGATTACTGGCGATGCCGTTGCCCATATCGGTGTTCAAATTACTGCGATACTCATTCTGATAATCGATCAGCATTTTGAGCTGTTCTTCCGCCTGTTGGCAGCCGCGACGCATTTCGCCCAGTAAACGCGCCGCGTCATCTACCTCTTTTTCGGCCAGATCTTTGAGTGTTTCCAGAGCGCCATGTTGTGCCATGATCGTCGCCCTCCTGCTTTATCACACCGTCGGGAAAATTAAATCGAGCGCCTGCAGAGAGTCCTCCCAGTCGGCCCGTTCAAAAATGCCTTGCTGTAAAAACGCTTCCAGTTGCGGCCATAAGGTAATGGCTTTATCGAGCATCGGATCGCTACCTTTGGCATAAGCGCCGACGCTGACCAGATCGCGGTTACGCTGGAAACTGGAAAGCAACTGTTTAAATAGCCGTACCCGCGCATAGTGCTGCTCGGTAATGAGCGCGGTCATCGCCCGGCTGATTGACGCCTCTATATCAATGGCCGGATAGTGCCCGGCCTCCGCCAGACGGCGGGACAAGACAATGTGCCCGTCGAGGATTGCGCGTGCCGAGTCGGCAATGGGATCTTGTTGGTCGTCCCCCTCGGTCAACACGGTATAAAACGCGGTGATAGAGCCACCGCCGTGGATGCCATTACCGGCACGCTCGACCAGCGCCGGCAGCTTTGCGAACACCGAGGGCGGATAACCTTTGGTGGCTGGCGGTTCGCCGATTGCCAGCGCAATTTCACGCTGTGCCATCGCATAGCGCGTCAGCGAATCCATAATCAGCAACACATGCTGTCCGCGATCGCGAAAGTCTTCGGCGATGCGGGTGGCATAGGCGGCGCCCTGCATTCGCAGCAGCGGCGAAACATCCGCCGGGGCGGCAATCACCACCGAACGCGCGCGACCGTCGGGGCCGAGAATATTTTCGATAAAATCTTTAACTTCGCGGCCACGTTCGCCGATAAGTCCCACGACAATCACGTCCGCCCGCGTGTAGCGCGCCATCATGCCAAGCAGAACCGACTTACCGACGCCGGAACCAGCAAAGAGTCCCATACGCTGACCGCGCCCTACGGTTAACAACGCGTTGATAGCGCGTACGCCGGTATCCAGCACATGTTCGATTGGCGTTCGCTGTAGCGGGTTAAACGGCGGCGTGATTAACGCGCCGGTTTCCAGCGTATCCGGCGCAGGCAGTCCGTCGAGCGGTTTACCGCCGCCATCCAGCACCCGACCAAGCAGGGCCGGGCCGAGCGGTAGCTGTTTGCCGCTTTGCAGACCGTCGCCATGTCCGTTACGGGCGTAAACGCGGGCACCGGGCAGAATGCCTTCGACCTCTTCCAGCGGCATTAAAAACAGACGCTGGCCGTTAAAACCGACGACTTCCGATTCCACCTCTTTGGTTTCAGGGCCGTCCTGGCGCTCAATAATGCAGGTGGCGCCCAGCGGAAGCTGGAGACCGGTGGCCTCCAGTACCAGGCCCGTGGCGCGGGTTAAACGTCCATAACGACGCACCGCCGGTAATAACGCCATTTTGGCTTCAAAGTTGTCGAGCGCGGTAAGCCAGCGGGTCAGACGCGTGGTCATCAGAGCACTCCCGGCGCCGCCAGGCGACACAACTCTTGCCAGCGAGTGGCGACGCTGGCGTCCAGATCGCCCTCATCGGCAGAGACTTTACACCCGCCGTGATGCAACGTTGGATCGCCGCGTAACCGCCATCCGTGAAGACTGAGCGTGGCGCCCAGCATCTCTTCCACCCGCTGTAAGTCGTCCGGATGCACGCGCAACTGCGGCTTGCCGCTAAAGAGCGGCTCTTGCTGCAACAGTTGTTGAATCTGTTTAATCAGCGCCGAGTTGTCCACCGCCGGCGTTTGGCCGATGACCTGACGCGCGGCCTCCAGGGCCATTTGCATCAGCCGTGAGGCGATAACGCTATCGAGCGCGTCAAGCGTGTTCTGAAACTCGCTCACTAACTGCTGCATACGGGCATGAATCGGCGCCTGCTGCGTCTGCGCCTGGGCTTGTCCTCGCTCCAGCCCCTGCGCTAACCCTTCCTGGTATCCCTGCGCGTGTCCTTTTTGCCGTCCCTCCGCCAGCCCGGCGTTATAACCTTGTTCATGGGCCTGTATTTTTAGCTGCGCCAGCTCCTGCTCCAGCTGCTGTTCGGCAGTGAGTTCGGGCTCCGGCGTATCGTCTGTCAAGGTCACGTTATCAGCCTCAACCGGCACAAACGTCTCCGGCGGCGGGGCGAGATCGTCGGGGGTCCAGACTTGCCACGGCAATTCATTAGACATAGGTATCCTCGCCGCTGCCAATCACCATTTCGCCGGTTTCCGCCAGACGACGCACAATAAGCAGAATCGCTTTCTGCTCGTTTTCCACCTGAGACAGACGAACCGGGCCACGGTTGGCAAGGTCGTCGCGCAGGATATCGGCGGCGCGCTGGGACATATTGCGCAGGAACTTCTCGCGTAATGGCGGTTCGGCGCCTTTCAGAGCGATCAGCAGCGATTCGGAATCCACTTCCTGCAACAGACGCTGGATACTGCGATCGTCCACATCCACCAGATTTTCGAACAGGAACATCTCGTCGATGATTTTCTGCGCCAGTTCGCCGTCGAATTCGCGCACAGCGGTAATAACCGCTTCTTCCTGCTGCGTTTTCATCAGGTTGATAATTTCCGCCGCGGTTCTTACGCCGCCCATTTTGCTGCGTTTCAGGTTCTGACCATCGAGCAGGCCATTCAGCACTTCGGTCAACTCCGCCAGCGCCGCCGGCTGTACGCCGCCAAATGTCGCGATACGCAGCATCACATCATGACGCAGTCGTTCGTCAAACAGCGCCAGAATATCGGCGGCCTGACTGCGTTTGAGGTGGACCAGAATGGTGGCGATAATCTGCGGGTGCTCGTCGCGAATCAGGTCGGCGGCGCTCTGCGGTTCCATAAAGTTGAGCGTTTCGATACCGCTGGTGGTATCGCGCGTTTCCAGAATATCTTCCAGCAGGCTGGAGGCGCGTTCTTCGCCCAGCGCTTTAACCAGTACGGAGCGCAGGTATTCGTTGGCGTTAATATTCAGCGCGGCGAACTGCTCCGCTTCTTGCTCAAACTCTGATAGTACGTCCGTCAGTTGTTTGTTGGAGATCTGACGCACGTTAGCCATCGCCGTACTTAACGCCTGTACTTCGCGGGTGGAGAGGTGTTTAAACACCTCTGCCGCCCGGTCTTCGCCAATGGTCATCAACAAAATGACACTTTTATCGGTACCGCTAAGATTACTCATGATCGTTACTCATCCACTGGCGAATGACCAGCGCCACCACGCGCGGATCGTTGTCTGACATTTCGCGAATACGCTGGCTCATCACCTCAGCGCCCAGACGCTGGTTAGCCCGGCGTTGCTGGAGCTGCTCGTCTTTGCTAAGGCGTACTTCCACGGCTTCTTCGGTTTCCTGGCGAACCTGCGCCTGTTCCTGCGCCGCTTTCGCTTCTTCAACGCGGCGCGTCAACTGCGGACGTACCGCTTTGCGCCACAGAATCCAGGCCACCACCAGCACCAGTAACCAGCGACCTGCCGCGAGCAACTGATCGATAAAGGACTGCTGTTGCCAGAAGGGCAGTTCGCCGCCGGTGTCATCCACTGCGCTAAACGGTGAATTCACCACGTTTAGCGTATCGCCGCGTTTATCAGAAAAACCCATCGCCTCACGGGTTAGATCCTCGATCTGTTTCATCTGATCGGCGGTCAATGGCAGCGGTTTGCCATCCGCCAGCGTTTTGTAATTCACCACGACGGCCACGGAGAGACGCTCAATATCGCCCACGTTCATTTTGGTGTGACGAATGGTGCGGTCCACTTCGTAGTTACTGGTTTCATTACGCTGTGTACTGCGCGGGCCAGCACTGTTACTGTTGGTACTGGTGCTGGTTTGTGGCGTATTCTGCGCGTTTTGTTGATTGGTCGGCGGCGTAGCGATCGGCGCCTCGTTAGGCGGCGCTGGTTGGTTCGACAGCGCGCCAGGCACGCCGCCGGGATAGCCCGCGCCTACCTGTTCGCTAATATTCAACTGACGTGAACGCAGGGTGGCCTTCGACGCATCGCCGTTCGGGCTGTAGTGCTCTTCCGTCTGCTCTTTATTGGCAAAATCCAACTGGGCGGTTACCTGAGCGTGAACATTACCGTTCCCGACGATAGGCGACAGAATGGCTTCGATACGGCGTTGGATGCGGCTTTCCACATCATTAGCAAATTTTAATTGCGCGTCATTAAGGTCGCGACCGCTGGTATTGGATTGCGTGAGCAGATGACCGGATTGATCGACCAGAGTGACGTTTCCTGGCGGCAAACCGGCGACAGCGCTGGAAACCAGATGTACCACGGCGCTAATTTGTCCTTCATCCAGCGCCCGTCCCGGTTCCAGTGTGACGGTGACGGAGGCGGAAGGGGATTTTTGTTCCCGCACAAATAGCGACGGCTTTGGCATCGCAAGGTGAACGCGGGCGCTTTTTACCGGCCCCAGCGTCTCGATCGTCCGGGCCAGTTCACCTTCCAGCGCGCGCTGATAATTCACCTGCTCGCTGAACTGGCTGATACCGAATTTTTCCTGATCAAGCAGTTCAAAGCCTACCGCGCCGCCTTTAGGCAGCCCCTGCTGCGCCAGACGCAGACGCAGTTCATGCACTTTGTCGGCGGGCACTTCAATCGCGCCGCTGCCATTGGCAAAGCGATAGGGGATATTCATCTGGGTCAACTGCGCGACGATCGCGCCGCCGTCCTGATCGGAAAGGTTGCTAAATAGCGTGCGGTAATCGGGCGTTTTGGCCCACAGCACCATCGCAACGACGATCGCCACGGCAGCGGAACCCGCCACAATTAACGGAATTCGGGGATTCGCGCGTAGGCGATTAAGCCACTCGAGAGGTTTAGGTTGGGTTGCAGTCGATGCAGTCGCACTCATCTCGCACCTCGTGACTGATCGTGGACGGCGTTTTTTGCAAAGTGGAACAAGACTCACTCCCGGGTCAGCAAACTCGAAAAATTGACGGTCTCATTATTTGTGGTTTCGAATTTTTCTATGCGCTAAAAACCGAGGTTTTTTATCGTTATTTAACGCCTTTATCTTATTGACAAACTGGTAATCTCTGCTGCGTAAAAAATCATCCAGGGGAATAGCATGGCAGCAATACAGGGGATTGAAGGGGTTATTAGCCAGTTACAGGCGACGGCGATGGCCGCGCGCGGGCAAGACACGCACTCGCAGTCGACGGTGAGTTTTGCCGGCCAGCTACATGCTGCGCTGGATCGTATTAGCGACAGACAAGCGGCGGCGCGCGTTCAGGCGGAAAAATTCACTCTGGGTGAGCCGGGCATTGCGCTTAATGACGTGATGGCCGATATGCAAAAAGCGTCCGTCTCCATGCAAATGGGGATTCAGGTGCGCAACAAGCTGGTCGCCGCGTATCAGGAAGTCATGTCCATGCAGGTTTAAGCCAGGGCTGACAACACATCCGCAGCGAACTCCCGGGCGCTTACCTACGTCAGCGGCGGGGGACGCGACGCCCATGCAACCAGTGCGTGATTATGTGGGCTTATTTTTGCGAGGCGCGCTCATTTTATTGATAAGCGGGTTGCACATTGTTGCAGGGACTTATTAAAAATAGGGTACGCCTGTTTACTAACGCCATTCATTCCTACTATTCGTTCTGATGCTATTGTCATTGAGTTTGCAATCCAGAATGTTCCTGCAATATATGCGCCGTTGCGATAATACACGGTAAATTCTTTATTAATGCCTGGAATATCTGTTTCATGGAGATCCAGTATATACCCATACGGGGACAGATTATCAGCGAGACAGCGGGCAATGGCGCTCGGATGTGCATTGACCACTGTGACGGGTGAGTAACGGGCAGCGGCAAGACAGACGACTCCAATAATGGAGATGAAAATAATTTTTATCATTTTTTTGGCTTCTGCTGTGCATAAATAAATCATCACCTGATAATGTCAGTGAGTAAAAATATAAATACCTGATAGTCTTTTATGACGTAGAGGGAAAATAATAATTATTTTATGTTTTGCTTAAAATAGTCATGGGTTTTTCATCGGCTCAAACAAAATTAAAACGGTATACGTTATATAATAGATTTATGCCACGGCGCACAAGACGACCTTGTCTGATTTCTTTTATGCGTTTTAGATTTTTGCCGGTTATGCCGTAAAAAGGTCTCCCGCCGTAACGTACAGCGGGAGTATGCGCTTATTTTTGAATCAGATAACGAATTGTCGGGCCATCCTGTTGGATATCCAGCACCGTATAGCCATGATTGCGCGCATCCAGTGGAATATTATTAATGGACTGCGGACAGTCGCTCACCACTTCCAGGATCTCACCTTTTTTTAGCTGCGGCATCGCTTCCAGAGTGGCGACCGCCGGGTACGGGCAAGGTTCGCCAACCATATCCAGACGGTAATCAGGGACGATATTTTTCATACAGATTCCTTAGCAGGCGTCAGCCCCGCACGGCGGAAAAAACGTTTTTCCCAGCCGATAATTAACATCAGCGCGGTAAATAACAACAGGTAGGTGACCAGCAGACCGCCCAGCGGACCAAAGGTATTCAGCAGGTTAACTTTATCCCAACTGGTCGCCAGAGCGGGCGCGAAATCATCCCAGTAGTAAGCCAGGATGGTCGAACCGATGACATTGCCGAGGCCCACCCACCAGTAATGCACCTGGCCTTCTACGGCGCGGTACATCCAGCCGGTTTCGCAGCCGCCCGCCAGCACGATGCCAAAACCGAACAGCAGTCCGCCAATGACCGCATTCGGGCCAGCCCACATAATTTTAGGTGCAACGCCCAACTGCACGTAGCTGAAAATACCAATGGCGCTGACCGCCATGCCAAAAATAATCGCTTTCGCCATATGGGCGCGTCCGGAGATCCACAGGTCGCGAAAGGCCGAAGTAAAGCAGATTTGCGCGCGCTCGATCAGCAGCCCAAACCCGACGCCGAACAGCATCGCCAGCCCCAGTTTCGGCTGATGCATTGCCGTTAATAACGCCCAGCCAATCATGCCGATAAAGACCAGCATACCGAGCCTGAAACGCCGTCTTGCCTGATCCGGTTTCTGCGTCAGTGGCGAAGCCGCGGAGACCTTTTGCATTTTCACCGGTATGCGAAATATCGGCAGCAACGTAAAGCGGGCGCCGAACCAGGAACCGATAGCGGTCGCCAGCGCAAAGAACCACGCGTGTAGGGAGAACTGCGGGATCCCGGTAAAAAAGGCGGCCAGGTTACACCCCATCGCCAGACGCGCGCCGAAGCCAGCGATCATGCCTCCGGCCACCGCCTGTACGATACGGATTCGGCTGCGCGGCATACGCAGTTTTACGTTGTTGGCCCACAGCGCCGCAGCGAAACAGCCGCCGAACATGCCGAGGATCATCATGCCGTCGATACGCGTCAGCGGCGTACCTTCCAGATGAATCAGCTTGTAGTAGCCCCACTGTTCGGCATGAACGCCAAAAAGCTGCAAAATTTGCCCGCCCCAGCGGGTAAATTCGCCCGTCACGGCCCAGAACGTGCCGGTGATGCCAAAATAGTAGGTAGAGAGAATACCGGCTGCGATCACCGCAGGGGCCGGCGCCCAGAATTTAATTAACCAGGTTTGCTTGAAGTGTTGCCATGACATGTGTTTAGCCTCTGAACTCAGAAGGTGTGAAACAAGAAGTGCGCATACTACACCGATCACAGAATTTGCCTACACCTAATAAGCGGTAATACCGACTGGATCAAATTGCGGCCAGCGCCTGGAAAGGCTGGCGGCGTCAGGGCTTTAATGCCACAATTCCTCTTTCTTCTGATGCAGGATGAATGATGAAAAAAGTAGCGATCGTTGGCGCATTGCTGGTTCTGGCCGGATGCGCCGAGGTGGAAAACTATAATGATGTGGTGAAAACGCCCGCGCCGGCCGGTCTGGAAGGGTACTGGCAGTCAAAAGGCCCGCAACGTAAGCTGGTGAGCCCTGAAGCTATCGCCAGCCTGGTAGTGACTAAAGAAGGCGATACGCTGGACTGCCGCCAGTGGCAGCGCGTTATTGCTCTGCCGGGCAAGCTGACCATGCTCTCCGATGACTTAACCAATGTTACGGTTAAGCGTGAGCTCTATGAGATTGAGCGCGACGGGAATACCCTGGAATATGATGGCATGACGCTGCAACGGGTCGCTCGTCCGACGCCGGAGTGCGCCGCCGCGTTAGAAAAAACGCCGCTGCCGACGCCGCTGCCGTAATTTCGCTTCCCGGCAGCGCTCTGCCGCCGGGAACGCTCATCACACGTCCTCAATGATCCACACGCTGACGCTGCCTGCGTTGCAGAAGAACGTCGCTTCGCCTTGATCATTAGTTACAACATGCTCACTGCGGTTTCCCAGAAAATCACGCCAGGTCTTGTTAGCGTAATTGTCGCCGAGCAGGAGGGTTTTTTCACCGTCGTCGCCATTGGAAAGTACAACCACACAGCCTGGATTCTCTTCAGTACCGCTGCGACTAAAGGCGATACAGTTAGGATGATCGAAAAAGAGTGTTTGTATACCGTGCGCAAAACGCTGACGAGCGAGGATCAGCTGATCCAGTTGGTTAATCACCGGCATGTCGACCCGACAGGTCTCGCCATTTTCGCCGCTATCCTCATAGCTGGCGCCGTATAAATCGGGATAAAACACTGACGGTACGCCGTTTTCACGAAGCAGGATCAGCGCATAGGCTAATGGTTTGAACCAGGGTTCTACCGGCGCTTCCAGCGCCTGTAACGGTTGTGTATCGTGGTTAGCGACCAGCGTCACCGCATGAAAAGGGTCGGCTTCTACCAGCGTGCCGGTGAATATGTGGCGCATGTCATACTCCGCGCCCTGGCGCGAGGCCTCGTGAAATTTCATCTGCAACGGCGCGTCGAACAGCATGGTTTTCCCGTCGACCTGATCGATGTACGTTTGCAGTTTATCTACTTCATGCGACCAGTATTCTGCGACAATAAACAGCGGTTTTGGTGCAACCGCCTGTACATGCTCAATCCATTCTTTATAAAACCAGGCGGGTATATGTTTTACCGCGTCCAGGCGAAAGCCGTCACAATGGGTTTGTTCCATGACCCAGCGAGCCCAATATTTAATCTCCTCCGTAACCGCGTGATTGCGAAAATCGATATTTTCCCCCATCAGATAGTCGAAATTACCCATCTCATCATCAACCTGATCGTTCCAGCCATCGCCGGTATAGTCATTGACGATCTTAAAAATGCCGTCTTCGTCGGGATTCTCGATGTGATCAATGCCGCTGAAACAGTGATAGTCCCAAATAAAGTTGGAATACTGGCCCGCGCGGGCAGGGAAGGTGTAGCGCGTCCAGCCTTCGCATTCAATGATGTTGTCATCGATTTGCGTGCGGTCATCCTGATTCACGCGCTGAACGCGAATACGTTCTTTTTCGTCTGCGCCCATTTTGTGGTTCACGACGACGTCGAGCAGCACCGCAATATTATTTTTTTTGAGCGCGTCTATCGCCGTCAGTAACTGGCGTTTATCGCCGTACTTTGTCGCGATAGTTCCTTTTTGGTCAAATTCGCCGAGGTCAAACAGGTCGTAGGTATCATAGCCTACGGAATAGCCGCCGGAGGCGCCTTTACAGGCGGGCGGTAGCCAGACCATATTGATACCGATATCATTCAGCCCATCAGCACGTTCCGCCAGCTCAGACCAGAGTTTACCGCCGTCGGGATAATACCAGTGGAAGTACTGCAATAACGTGGGGTTTTTCATCTTCCGTGCTCCAGAAGTCGTTTAGCCGACCTCTGGAGTATGGAAGAATTTTCATACGAGACGGGAAAATATTATGAGGCGCCAGGCGCGTCTGGCACGAGTAACATACCGGAGAGACGGCCATACGCGTTGTTGAGTGATTTTTGGCGGGTGGATTGTCCGATCAAACTACTCAGTTCATCCAGTCGCTGTTGCAGCAGCCCTTTCAGGAGCTGCTCATTATCCAGCGTTTGTTTGATGTATCCGGCGACCATATCCTGAATACTTCGCGTAATGCCCGGTGGAGTTTGCTTTTCCATCACCGTTTCAATACTTTGCAGATAGGAGACCTCTTGTTGCAATAAGAGATCCCATTCACCTCGCTGCGCAAGTTCAAGCAGCGATTGACTGAGCAGCGCAATACGCTGCCAACGGTTGATAAACTCCACGGTTGAGGTCATTAACGAGACTCCTGGAAAGATGCTTTCGGTGAAATCTGTTTCCAGGCTTCTGCAATATTGCTGAGTAACCCTTCCACTTCTTCGATGGCCTGAGCGTCGTTACGCAAATTAGCCTGCAGTAAACGGCGAATCATATAGTCGTATAGCTCGGAAAGATTCGTCGCAATCTCACCGCCTTTTTCCTGATCGAGACCGGCTTTCAGCCCGTTATCGATAATATTGATGGCTTTGCTTAACGCTTCACCTTTCGCGACAACATCGCCTTGTTCTAAAAACAGGCGAGCGCGCACCAGAGCGCTATTCGCGCCATCAAACAACATTTCAATCAACTGATGCGGGCTGGCGCTCATCACGGCGCTTTCCACGCTGACTTGCGCATAAGCTTTGATACCGCTCGCGGTGTACATGGTGACCTCTGTTATCAGGACTTGTTCATAGCTGTAAATTGCTGGGTCAAATAACTACTGGTGTTATTCAGCTTACTCATCATGGTATCCAGTTGGGTAAACTGGGCCTTGTAACGGGCAACGGTTTCATCGATGCTGTTGCTAACGGACAGGTACTGTTTCGTCAGGCTTTTCAGCGTGGCGTTAACGTTGTCCTGCGCATTATCAATAATGCCGTCATCCGCCAGATAACTTTTCACTTCGGTGGCAATTTTGGTGGTGATCCCCGTTTCTTTACCATCGCCCACCAGCAGCTCACGCGCTGCGGCTGTGTTATCTTTCAGTACTTTGGTCAGCTTATCATCATCAATCTTCAGTTTGCCGGAAGTCCCATCCTGAGTGATGCCAATTTCCGCCATTGTTTTGAACGCAGAATTACTGCCGCTATTGGCAAATTGTGCCCGAATCCCGGTCTGGATAGTACGAACCACACTATCGCCTAACAGCGCGCCGTTTTTATCGCTGGCTTCTTCGCCCGGCTCAACGGCGGTATATTTGGTTAACGAGCTAAAGGTATCCACCAGCGAGTTATAGGCATCCACCCAGGATTTAATCGCCTCTTTCGCCTTGGTATCATCTTTCGTTACCGTCACGGTCGCGTCGGTCACTTTCTTCGTCAGGGTGAGCGTAATTCCCTGAGGGGCGTCGGTTACGGTATTGCTCTGACGTTCAATGTCGATGCCGTTTACGTTCAGCTTCGCGTTTTCTGCTTTCACCAGCTCTTGCATATTGCCGGTATTGGTGGTGCTGTCATAAGCGAGTAGATCGTTAAGTTTTGTATCGCCTTCCACCGTGATCTTCATCGTATTGTCGGTACCGCTATTGGCGGTAAGCACCAACTGGAATTCGTTCTCTTTGACCTTAACGATACTGGCGGCGATACCGCTGTCGGCGTCATTGATGGCGTCACGGATCGCCTCCATGGAGGTGTCGCCTTTATCCAGCTTAATTTCCAGCGGCTCTTTACGTCCCGGCTGTTCAATTTTAATTGTCCGGGACGTGACCGACGTATCGCCCAACTGCTCTTTGGTGGTCGCGAAGGTGGTTTTTGTCGCCAGCGACTGTGCGGCGGCAAGCTGGGTTACGTTAATCTTATAAGTCCCTGCGGCAGCGCCAGCGGTAGTACTGACTTTGAGATCTTCAGTGGTGCTGGACGCCACGGTAGACTTAAATAAATCCGCTTTATTTAACGCGGTATTTGCCGTCTGGAATTTTTCTAATGCGCTTTTCAATGTGCCATAGGCGGTTAGCTTTGCCGAATTCGCGCTCTGCTGTTTGGTAATTGGCGTTAAGCGTCCTTTTTCGTTCTTTGTCAGGTCTGTCAACAACTGGTCTAACGGTAAGTTTGATCCCACACCTAATGATGAAATTGAAGCCATGCCTTCTTCCTTTTTGATTGCAAACAGTAGTTAAGCGCGTTATCGGCAATCTGGAGGCAAAGTTTAATGATAATTTTGCAAAAATAATGCGCGGAATAATGATGCATAAAGCGGCTATTTCGCCGCCTAAGAAAAAGATCGGGGGAAGTGAAAAATTTTCTAAAGTTCGAAATTCAGGTGCCGATACAAGGGTTACGGTGAGAAACCGTGGGCAACAGCCCAATAACATCAAGTTGTAATTGATAAGGAAAAGATCATGGCACAAGTCATTAATACAAACAGCCTGTCGCTGTTGACCCAGAATAACCTGAACAAATCCCAGTCCGCTCTGGGCACCGCTATCGAGCGTCTGTCTTCCGGTCTGCGTATCAACAGCGCGAAAGACGATGCGGCAGGTCAGGCGATTGCTAACCGTTTTACCGCGAACATCAAAGGTCTGACTCAGGCTTCCCGTAACGCTAACGACGGTATCTCCATTGCGCAGACCACTGAAGGCGCGCTGAACGAAATCAACAACAACCTGCAGCGTGTGCGTGAACTGGCGGTTCAGTCTGCTAACAGCACTAACTCCCAGTCTGACCTCGACTCTATCCAGGCTGAAATTACCCAGCGTCTGAACGAAATCGACCGTGTATCCGGCCAGACTCAGTTCAACGGCGTGAAAGTCCTGGCGCAGGACAACACCCTGACCATCCAGGTTGGTGCCAACGACGGTGAAACTATCGATATCGATCTGAAGCAGATCAACTCTCAGACCCTGGGTCTGGATACGCTGAATGTGCAACAAAAATATAAGGTCAGCGATACGGCTGCAACTGTTACAGGCTATACAGATTCTGCTACTGCTATTGACAAATCTACGTTTGCTGCATCAGCAACTACCTTAGGTGGTACTCCTGCTATTACTGGTGATCTGAAGTTTGATGATACTACTGGAAAATATTACGCTGATGTTTCAGGTACTACGGCTAAAGATGGTGTTTATGAAGTAACAGTTGCAGCCGATGGAAAAGTCACTTTAACTGGCACACCAACAGGACCAATTACTGCTGGCTTCCCTTCAACTGCAACAAAAGATGTTAAACAAACTCAGCAAGAAAACGCTGATTTGACAGAGGCCAAAGCCGCATTGACAGCAGCGGGTGTTGCAGCGGCTGGCACAGCATCTGTTGTTAAGATGTCTTATACTGATAATAACGGTAAAACTATTGATGGTGGTTTAGCAGTTAAGGTAGGCGATGATTACTATTCTGCAACTCAAAATAAAGATGGTTCCATAAGTATTAATACTACGAAATACACTGCAGATGACGGTACATCCAAAACTGCACTAAACAAACTGGGTGGCGCAGACGGCAAAACCGAAGTTGTTTCTATTGGTGGTAAAACTTACGCTGCAAGTAAAGCCGAAGGTCACAACTTTAAAGCACAGCCTGATCTGGCGGAAGCGGCTGCTACAACCACCGAAAACCCGCTGCAGAAAATTGATGCTGCTTTGGCACAGGTTGACACGTTACGTTCTGACCTGGGTGCGGTACAGAACCGTTTCAACTCCGCTATTACCAACCTGGGCAACACCGTAAACAACCTGACTTCTGCCCGTAGCCGTATCGAAGATTCCGACTACGCGACCGAAGTTTCCAACATGTCTCGCGCGCAGATTCTGCAGCAGGCCGGTACCTCCGTTCTGGCGCAGGCGAACCAGGTTCCGCAAAACGTCCTCTCTTTACTGCGTTAATCCGGCGATTGATTCACCGACACGTGGTACACAATCAAGGCAGCGAAAGCTGCCTTTTTTAATTCCGGAGCCTGTGTAATGAAAGAAATCACCGTCACTGAACCTGTCTTTGTCACCCGCTTTTCCTGTTCTGGCTCGGCCTGTCGCGACCACTGTTGTAAGGGCTGGAAAATCACGCTGGATAAGACGACGGTTAAAAAGTATCTCGCCAGTAAAGACGCGACGATTCGTACCATCGCGCAAGACCATATTATCCTGCTGAAAAAGAACAACAGCCACTGGGGCGAAATTAAGCTGCCTTCGGCGCTGGGGAATTGCCCTTATCTGGATGAGGACCGTCTGTGCCGGGTACAAAAAACGTTAGGCGCAAAGGCATTAAGTCATACCTGTTCCTCTTTCCCGCGGGCGCATCATACCTACAAAAATGAGGTACGTAACTCCCTGAGTCTTGCCTGCCCGGAGGTGACGTCCCGCATTTTAAACGATCCTGACGCGATGGCGCTCGGCGAAAAAACAATCATTCAGCAGACATTCAATACTGCGCCGTTATTCCCAGCGCAGCAAAAGTTACTCAATCTGTTTTGCCTGAGTCTGATCAACCATGCCAACAGCAGTACGGAAGCCGCGCTCTATGCGTTGATTAAATTTGTCATGTATACGCAGAAATTTGCCAAAATAGATGATGCCGCGCTGGGCGAACTGGAACAGGTGTATGCCGCGTTACTTGAGCAGTTGCAGACCGGCGTGCTGGCGCAGGAATTGATGAATATCGCGCCGGACAGCAAGGTAAAAACCTCGCTGGTATTGCAGATGCAGGACTATTTCCGCTCGCTCCCGCTTAATCGTGGCAGTGTTATCCTCGATCACTACATCCAGTGCCTTCTGCGGGTGCTGACGGCGGAAGAGGGCGTTTCAATGGAGCAGAAGGTGAGCGATATTGAGTCCTCATTAGCGCGCTGTCTACAGGCGGATGAGCAGCAGAAGAACTGGGCCTTCAGAAATTTAATTCTCTATAAAATTTGGGAAAATAATTTCCCCAACCAGCCGAATGTCGACCCGTTACGCGCGCTGTATATTATCGTGGCGGAATATGCCTTTATTAAGCTATTAACGGCAGCCTGCGTGCATGAGCGCGGGCGGCTTGAGTGGGATGACGTTACTAATATTGTGTATAGTTTTCACTCCCGCAGCCAGCATAACAGCGAGGTGGCGAAGAATTTTCATCGCCATATAGAAACGGTGCGTACTGGCGACGATCTGTCGATGATTCATCTTCTGACATAGTTTTGTTCGGGGTGGGCTTTTGCGCATCCCGTTTATCCTATCTGGCTGATTTTATTCTGCTCTTTGAGCCGCTAAAAAGGCGCTACAGGTTACATAAGTGAAATAACCCTTCTTTTATAGCCTTATTCCTTCGATAGAACCCTCTGTAGAAACGGATAATCATGCCGATAACTCATTTAACGCAGGGCTGTTTATCGTGAATTCACTGTATACCGCTGAAGGTGTAATGGATAAACACTCGCTGTGGCAGCGTTATGTACCGCTGGTGCGTCACGAAGCATTGCGCCTGCAGGTGCGATTGCCGGCGAGCGTGGAACTGGACGATCTGCTACAAGCGGGCGGCATCGGGTTATTAAATGCGGTCGACCGATATGACGCTTTGCAAGGAACGGCATTTACCACTTACGCAGTGCAGCGTATTCGTGGGGCGATGCTGGATGAATTACGCAGCCGCGATTGGGTGCCGCGTAGCGTCCGGCGTAATGCCCGCGAAGTGGCGCAGGCGATGGGACAACTGGAGCAGGAACTGGGGCGTAATGCGACGGAAACCGAAGTGGCGGAACGTCTTGGCATTCCTGTTGCGGAGTATCGTCAGATGTTGCTCGATACCAACAACAGCCAACTTTTCTCTTACGATGAGTGGCGGGAGGAGCATGGCGATAGCATCGAACTGGTGACTGAAGAACATCAACAGGAAAACCCGTTACATCAACTGCTGGAGGGCGACCTGCGACAGCGGGTAATGGACGCGATTGAATCGCTGCCGGAACGCGAGCAACTGGTGTTAACGCTGTATTACCAGGAAGAGCTCAACCTCAAAGAGATTGGCGCGGTACTGGAAGTCGGCGAATCGCGGGTCAGCCAGTTGCATAGTCAGGCCATCAAACGATTACGCACCAAACTGGGTAAGTTATAGGTCGCGCATGGTCGCACCCGAAAAGTGCCGCACAACGTATAGACTACCAGGAGTTCTCATGACGGTGCAGCAACCTAAAAGGCGGCCCTTGAGCCGCTATCTTAAAGACTTTAAACACAGCCAGACGCATTGCGCGCATTGTCACAAACTGCTCGACCGCATTACGCTGGTTCGCCGTGGCAAGATCGTTAATAAAATCGCTATTTCACAGCTGGATATGCTACTTGACGACGCTGCCTGGCAGCGGGAGCAGAAGGAGTGGGTGGCGCTATGTCGCTTTTGCGGTGATTTGCACTGCAAAAAGCAGAGTGATTTTTTCGATATTATCGGTTTCAAACAGTATTTGTTTGAACAAACCGAGATGAGTCATGGCACGGTGCGGGAATATGTCGTGCGTTTACGACGTCTTGGCAATTACCTCAGCGAGCAAAACATTTCCCACGATCTGCTGCAGGACGGTTTTCTCGATGAAAGCCTGGCGCCATGGTTGCCGGAAACCAGCACCAATAATTACCGTATCGCACTACGTAAATACCAGCAATATAAAGCGCATCAGCAGATTGCGCCCAGACAGAAATCCCCCTTTACCGCCAGTTCTGATATATATTAAAAAAGCATAAGATGTAGCAGAGTCGTGTTGGTGAAACGTGGCAAACCTTCTACATTAGGCTGAGTCCCCCAAAGGTTCGCGAGACGTGACGATGCGCCATGGCGGGACACAGTCTATGGTCATTAACGGCAATATTCGGGGTTACTATGAAATTAGCACTGCTGGGACGTCAGGCACTGATGGGAGTAATGGCTGTAGCGCTGGTGGCGGGAATGAGCGCGAAGAGCTTTGCCGATGAGGGTTTGCTGAACAAAGTTAAAGAACGTGGCACGCTGCTGGTAGGGCTGGAAGGTACCTATCCGCCGTTTAGTTTTCAGGGCGAAGACGGCAAATTAACCGGTTTTGAAGTCGATTTCGCCGAGGCGTTGGCAAAACATCTGGGCGTTAAAGCGTCGTTGAAGCCGACCAAATGGGACGGAATACTGGCGTCGCTGGACGCTAAACGCATTGATGTGGTGATAAACCAGGTCACGATTTCAGACGTCCGCAAGAAAAAATATGATTTCTCTACGCCTTATACTGTCTCCGGCGTTCAGGCGCTGGTGAAAAAAGGCAATGAAGGCACGATCAAAACGGCGGCCGATCTGCAGGGCAAAAAAGTTGGCGTTGGGCTGGGGACTAACTATGAAGAATGGCTACGTCAACATGTTCAGGGCGTGGATATCCGTACTTATGACGATGATCCTACAAAATACCAGGATCTGCGCGTAGGCCGTATTGACGCGATTTTAGTCGATCGTCTGGCGGCGCTGGATCTGGTAAAAAAAACCAAAGGTACGCTGGCCGTCACCGGTGATGCGTTTTCGCGTCAGGAGTCCGGCGTTGCGTTACGTAAAGGCAACGAAGACTTGCTGAAGGCGGTAGATAACGCCATTGCGGAAATGCAAAAAGATGGCACCTTAAAAGCGCTCTCCGAAAAATGGTTTGGCGCTGACGTGACCCAATAATGCTCTACGTTGCCCGGCAGGCAGTGCGCCGCCGGGCAATATCAACCTCATACTATGTCAGCAAACGGAGGCGCGTGAATCGGCGCCTTTTTTATTTCCGTTAGATCAACGTGCATAATAAAAAGAACACACCACAACGTTACCGGAGGCTCAATGCCACTACATCACTTAACGCGCTTCCCTCGCCTGGAGCTTATTGGCGCGCCGACCCCGCTCGAATACCTGCCGCGATTGTCTGATTATCTTGGCCGTGAGATTTACATTAAGCGCGATGACGTTACGCCCATTGCAATGGGCGGTAATAAACTGCGTAAGCTGGAGTTTTTGGTGGCCGACGCGCTGCGAGAAGGGGCGGATACGCTGATAACCGCAGGGGCGATTCAGTCGAACCATGTCCGTCAGACGGCGGCAGTCGCGGCCAAATTGGGACTGCATTGCGTCGCCTTGCTGGAAAATCCAATCGGTACCACCGCGGAAAATTACCTGACGAATGGTAATCGCCTGTTACTGGATTTATTTAATACGCAAATTGAGATGTGCGATGCGCTAACCGATCCGGATGCGCAGCTGCAAACGCTGGCGACGCGCATTGAAGCGCAAGGGTTCAGGCCCTATGTGATTCCGGTCGGCGGTTCCAGCGCGCTGGGGGCAATGGGATACGTAGAGAGCGCCCTGGAAATCGCCCAGCAGTGTGAAGAGGTCGTCGGGCTCTCTTCGGTGGTGGTGGCCTCCGGCAGCGCCGGAACGCACGCCGGGTTAGCTGTCGGGCTGGAACATCTGATGCCGGATGTCGAACTGATTGGCGTGACCGTTTCACGTTCTGTCGCCGAGCAGAAACCCAAAGTGATTGCCTTGCAGCAGGCTATTGCCGGTCAGCTGGCGCTGACGGCGACGGCGGATATCCATTTATGGGATGACTATTTTGCCCCGGGTTACGGCGTGCCAAATGACGCGGGGATGGAGGCGGTGAAACTGCTGGCGAGCCTGGAGGGGGTGCTGCTGGATCCGGTATATACCGGTAAAGCGATGGCGGGTCTGATAGACGGCATCAGCCAGAAACGCTTTAACGATGACGGGCCGATTCTCTTTATTCACACCGGTGGGGCGCCTGCGCTGTTTGCCTACCATCCTCATGTATAACCTCCAGGTAATCAACGCGAATGCAAGAAAGTATCCAACTGGTTATTGAATCGCTGCCGTATTTGCTTAAAGGTGCCGTCTTTACCCTGCAACTGAGTATTGGCGGTATGTTTTTTGGTCTGCTGCTGGGATTTGTGCTGGCGCTGATGCGGATGTCTCCGCTATGGCCGGTTCTCTGGCTGGCGCGCTTTTATATCTCGATTTTTCGCGGTACGCCGCTTATCGCCCAGTTATTTATGATCTATTACGGCCTGCCGCAATTTGGGATTGAGCTGGACCCTATCCCGGCGGCGATGATTGGTTTATCGCTCAATACCGCGGCTTACACGTCCGAGACGCTGCGCGCGGCGATCTCGGCTATCGACAAGGGGCAATGGGAAGCGGCGGCGAGCATTGGTATGACGCCGTGGCAAACGCTACGTCGCGCTATTTTGCCGCAGGCGGCTCGCGTTGCGCTTCCGCCGTTGAGCAACAGCTTTATCAGCCTGGTGAAAGATACGTCGCTCGCCGCGACGATTCAGGTGCCGGAGTTGTTCCGCCAGGCGCAGTTAATTACCTCGCGAACGCTGGAGGTGTTTACCATGTATCTGGCCGCGTCGTTAATCTACTGGGTAATGGCGACCGTCTTATCGGCACTGCAAAACTATTTTGAAAACCAGCTTAACCGCCAGGAGAGAGAGCCAAAATGAGTGCGATCGAAGTCACCAACCTGGTCAAAAAATTTCATGGTCAAACGGTGCTGCACGGTATCGACCTTGAGGTAAAGCCCGGAGAAGTCGTCGCCATTATCGGCCCGAGCGGCTCAGGGAAGACAACGTTATTACGCTGCATTAACCTGCTGGAACAACCGGAAGCGGGCACCATTAAAGTGGGTGATATTATCATCGATACCGCCCGCCCATTCAGCCAGCAAAAAGGGTTGATTCGCCAGCTACGTCAGCATGTCGGCTTTGTCTTTCAGAGTTTTAACCTGTTCCCGCATCGTACCGTGCTGGAAAATATCATTGAAGGTCCGGTGATTGTAAAGGGAGAGCCGAAAGTCGAGGCGACGGCGCTGGCGCGGGAACTGTTAGCCAAAGTCGGGTTGGCCGGTAAAGAGACCCGTTATCCGCGCCGCCTGTCGGGCGGGCAACAGCAGCGCGTGGCGATTGCACGCGCGCTGGCGATGCGCCCGGAAGTGATTCTGTTTGATGAGCCGACGTCGGCGCTTGATCCTGAATTAGTCGGCGAGGTGCTTAATACGATTCGCCAGCTGGCGCAGGAAAAGCGCACGATGGTGATCGTCACTCACGAAATGGGCTTTGCGCGTGACGTGGCTGATCGGGCAATATTTATGGATCAGGGGCAAATCGTCGAGCAGGGGCCGGCGAAAACCTTGTTCGCCGATCCTCAGCATCCGCGTACCCGCCAGTTCCTTGAGAAATTTTTAGTGAAATAATACCTTTTCAACGCTCGCCCGAATTAGCCGCGCCTTGGGCGAGCGCAATGAATAATTATGAAGTCATTCTGCCAGATTATTAACCTTGCTCTCAGGCGGAAGCCAAAAAACTGTAATGCCGCTCAAGTATTCTACGTTTCGTCCGATATTTCTTATATATAAACACTATTTATGTGTTAATTTAAGCTATTCATAATAATGATTATCAATATCAAAGGCGTGACCATAAAATATGCAGGAAAATGATTTCTTCACCTGGCGACGCGCAATGTTGTTACGCTTTCAGGAGATGGCGGCAGCAGAGGATGTTTATACTGAATTGCAATATCAGACACAGCGGCTGGAATTTGATTATTATGCTCTGTGTGTTCGTCATCCCGTTCCCTTTACCCGGCCTAAAATATCGCTTCGTACCACTTATCCTCCGGCGTGGGTAACGCATTATCAGTCCGAAAACTATTTTGCGATCGATCCGGTATTAAAGCCGGAAAATTTCAGGCAGGGTCATTTACATTGGGATGACGTGCTATTTCATGAAGCGCAGGCGATGTGGGATGCCGCCCAGCGTTTCGGATTACGCAGAGGCGTAACCCAGTGTGTGATGTTGCCGAACCGGGCGCTGGGCTTTTTATCTGTCTCCCGTAGCAGTTTACGCTGCTCCTCGTTTACCTACGATGAAGTGGAGCTGAGGTTGCAACTGCTGGCGCGGGAGAGTCTTTCGGCGCTGACAAGATTTGAAGACGACATGGTGATGGCGCCTGAGATGCGTTTCAGTAAACGTGAGAAAGAGATTCTGAAGTGGACGGCGGAAGGGAAGACCTCATCAGAGATCGCCATTATTCTGTCGATTTCTGAAAATACCGTTAACTTCCATCAGAAAAATATGCAGAAGAAATTCAATGCGCCAAATAAAACACAGATTGCCTGCTACGCTGCGGCGACAGGTCTGATATGACGTGCTGACGATGCTTCGCGCCAGACGCGAAACCGGCTGAAAGCGATGCTAACAGCCGGTTTTTTACTACTGGCGGTAAGCCTGTTTAATTTGCTTAACCGTACTGGAAAATACCGCCGCTTGTGCTTCATCATCCATCTGCGCGATCTGTTTTTCCATTTTAAGAATCACGCGCCCTGCATCGGCCTGGCCCATCGCCTGCAGCATCAGCGTTAACATGGCTTTCAGGCAGTTGACTTCAGTAGCCAGTTCTTGATTATTCTCAGCGGTGGAAAAATCAGGCGTACTCATTTATTTTCCTCGTTATGTTTCAGTGAAAATGTGCGATAGCAGATGTTAAGGCGGCGGAGTATACCATAAGCTACGCTAAAAATAGCAGTGGTTGTTTTTTGATCAAAAAGCGGAGGGGTTACCCACAAAATAAACGTTTCCGCGTGATGCATATATTTTCTTCATTCTTTGTTTATTACGCGTATTTTACTCGTTAATTATTGTTACAAAGTTGATTCCCTAATTAGTGTTTAGACAGCGGAACGTGAAATTTTTGTCACCATTATGAAATATCAGCCCGGAACAGCGCCGTCAGAAGGGGCTACAACGTTGGCAGTTGCCACATGACGTACAACATAATTTCCAAAAACGAGAGCAAAATCGAATACCCGGTGTTTTTTTACGTTTCAAAGTTGAGATAAAACCAGCTAATATAAGGACGATTAACTATCAGTAGCGTTATCCCTATTCTGGAGATATTCCTTTGATCAACGTTCTTCTTGTTGATGACCACGAACTGGTGCGCGCAGGGATACGACGCATTCTTGAAGATATAAAGGGCATTAAAGTTGTCGGTGAAGCGTGCTGCGGAGAGGATGCGGTAAAATGGTGCCGTACTAACGCCGTTGACGTCGTGCTGATGGATATGAACATGCCCGGTATTGGCGGCCTTGAGGCGACGCGTAAAATTGCCCGATCGACAGCGGATATCAAAGTGATCATGCTGACCGTCCATACGGAGAACCCGTTGCCCGCCAAAGTGATGCAGGCTGGCGCAGCTGGCTATCTCAGCAAAGGCGCTGCGCCTCAGGAGGTGGTGAGCGCTATTCGTTCGGTGTATTCCGGACAACGTTATATCGCCTCCGATATCGCTCAGCAGATGGCGCTCAGTCAGATCGAGCCTGCAAAAACGGAAACGCCGTTCGCCAGTTTGTCTGAACGCGAGTTGCAGATTATGCTGATGATCACCAAGGGTCAGAAGGTCAATGAGATTTCAGAACAGCTGAATCTCAGTCCTAAAACGGTGAACAGCTATCGCTATCGTATGTTCAGTAAATTAAACATTCATGGTGATGTTGAGCTGACTCACCTGGCAATCCGCCATGGCCTGTGTAATGCGGAGACGTTAACAAGCCAGTGAGTGAAATATTTGACGCAAAGGCGTTTTTGAAAACCGTTACCAGCCAACCCGGTGTCTATCGTATGTATGACGCCGGCGGTACGGTTATTTATGTCGGTAAAGCAAAAGACCTGAAAAAGCGTCTTTCCAGCTACTTTCGCAGCAACCTGGCTTCGCGTAAAACCGAAGCGCTAGTTGCGCAAATTCAACACATTGATGTCACGGTAACGCATACCGAAACGGAAGCGCTGCTGCTTGAGCATAATTACATCAAGTTGTATCAACCGCGTTACAACGTGTTGTTGCGTGATGATAAATCCTATCCTTTTATTTTTCTGAGCGGCGATACCCATCCGCGTCTGGCGATGCACCGTGGCGCCAAACATGCGAAAGGCGAGTACTTCGGTCCATTTCCTAATGGCTATGCCGTGCGGGAAACGCTGGCGCTGTTACAGAAAATTTTCCCTATCCGCCAGTGCGAAAACAGCGTGTATCGCAACCGCTCGCGTCCTTGCCTGCAATATCAGATTGGCCGCTGCTTAGGCCCCTGCGTTGCAGGACTGGTCAGCGAGGAGGAGTACACGCAACAGGTGGAGTATGTCCGGTTGTTTTTGTCCGGCAAGGACGACCAGGTCTTAACACAACTGATTGCCCGGATGGAAAAGGCCAGCCAGGATTTGGCATTTGAAGAGGCGGCGCGTATTCGCGATCAGATCCAGGCGGTACGCCGGGTCACGGAGAAACAGTTTGTCTCCAATGCGGGCGACGATCTCGACGTGATCGGTGTGGCTTTTGATGCGGGTATGGCCTGTGTGCATGTGCTGTTTATTCGCCAGGGTAAGGTGCTGGGCAGCCGCAGCTATTTTCCAAAAGTACCTGGCGGTACGGAACTGGGCGAAGTGGTGGAAACCTTTGTCGGGCAGTTTTACCTGCAGGGTAGCCAGATGCGCACGCTACCGGGCGAGATACTGCTCGATTTTAATCTGAGTGATAAAACGCTGCTGGCCGATTCGTTGTCGGAATTTGCCGGACGGCGTATTCATGTCCAGACAAAACCGCGCGGCGATCGCGCCCGTTATCTCAAGCTGGCGCGGACCAACGCGGCAACGGCCTTAATCACTAAACTCTCGCAGCAGTCCACCATCACGCAGCGTTTGACCGCGCTGGCGGCGGTATTAAAACTTCCTGCGATCAAGCGGATGGAGTGTTTTGACATCAGCCATACCATGGGGGAGCAAACGGTCGCATCCTGTGTGGTATTTGACGCTAACGGGCCGTTACGCGCCGAGTATCGTCGTTATAATATCGCGGGCATCACGCCGGGTGATGACTACGCGGCGATGAATCAGGTGCTACGTCGGCGTTATGGCAAGGCCATAGAAGAAAGTAAGATTCCGGATGTTATTCTGATCGACGGCGGAAAAGGGCAGCTCGCCCAGGCGAAAGCCGTTTTCGCTGAGCTGGATGTCCCCTGGGATAAGCATCGTCCTTTGCTGCTTGGCGTCGCCAAAGGCACGGACAGAAAGGCCGGTCTGGAAACACTCTTTTTTGAACCGGAAGGCGAGGGGTTTAGCCTGCCGCCGGACTCGCCGGCGCTGCATGTTATTCAGCATATTCGCGATGAGTCGCACGATCACGCGATCGGCGGGCACCGTAAAAAACGCGCGAAGGTTAAAAATACCAGTACGCTGGAAACTATTGAAGGCGTTGGGCCTAAACGTCGCCAGATGCTGCTGAAATATATGGGCGGTTTGCAAGGACTACGTAACGCCAGCGTAGAAGAAATTGCAAAAGTGCCGGGTATTTCGCAAGGTCTGGCAGAAAAGATCTTCTGGTCGTTGAAACATTGAGGCCACTGTAGCAACATAGGGGTAATTTCACTGACAACAGATAGTTACCCGTCACTATGCAATTTAATATCCCTACGTTGCTCACGCTGTTTCGCGTCATCCTGATTCCATTCTTTGTCGTGGTGTTTTATTTGCCGTTCGCCTGGGCGCCGATGGTCAGCGCGCTGATTTTCTGTATTGCCGCTATTACCGACTGGTTTGACGGCTTTCTGGCGCGACGCTGGAACCAGAGTACGCGTTTCGGCGCTTTCCTCGACCCCGTCGCCGACAAGGTGCTGGTGGCGATCGCCATGGTGCTGGTCACCGAGCATTATCATAGCTGGTGGGTGACGTTACCTGCGGCGACGATGATAGCCCGCGAAATTATTATCTCTGCTCTGCGTGAATGGATGGCGGAGCTGGGCAAACGCAGTAGTGTAGCGGTCTCCTGGATCGGTAAAGTCAAAACTACCGCGCAGATGGTGGCGCTGGCGTGGCTCTTGTGGCGTCCGAATATTTGGGTAGAGTATGCCGGGATCGCGCTTTTCTTTGTCGCAGCGGTGCTAACATTGTGGTCCATGTTGCAATATTTGAGCGCTGCACGCGGAGATTTGCTTGATCAGTGATCGTTTCGCCGCAAATTTCAGCAAACGATCGTGAGTGACGAAAAATATCGTTGACTCAGTGCGTCAGGTAAGTAGAATGCAACGCATCGAACGGCAGCACTGATTGCCAGACGATAACAAAATCAAGTGATTAACAAAGTTGCTTGATACTGCGGGAATAGCTCAGTTGGTAGAGCACGACCTTGCCAAGGTCGGGGTCGCGAGTTCGAGTCTCGTTTCCCGCTCCAGTTTAAAAGCATTGGCGTAAAGCGGATGCTGGCTGAAAAGCAAAAAAAAATTTGGCGCGTTAACAAAGCGGTTATGTAGCGGATTGCAAATCCGTCTAGTCCGGTTCGACTCCGGAACGCGCCTCCAATTTTTCCCGAGCCCGGATGGTGGAATCGGTAGACACAAGGGATTTAAAATCCCTCGGCGTTCGCGCTGTGCGGGTTCAAGTCCCGCTCCGGGTACCATGGGAAAGACAAGAATAATCAAAGCAATAAGCAGTGTCGTGAAACCACCTACGGGTGGTTTTTTTGTGCCTTCAATTTGTATGCCGACCGCGAGCGTGAACTTTCCAGCGCGATACACAGTAAAAAAACACCGGTAGCGGCATTTCTGCCAGTACAACAGTTATGTGCTACCGACCCGCAAGAACTTATGCCCGGTAAATACTAAACGTCGGGTAAATCAGCCGATAAAATCCATTAATCTGTATAAAAATGCTGATATGTTTTATGCCTGCTTTATTAAAGAGAGTAGGTCTGCCAGTGAAATATACCGATAATGCAAAATTATTTATTAGCTTCATTAATATTGGGATTGTAGGTTGTGCTTTGCTACTTTTTTTTATTTTGTATGAGCCTGAGAGTGCAATCGTAACCTACTCTCTTCCCGGTGAGCTTTCCTCTTCGACATGTGATGCACATAATTTTATTGGCTACGTCGATGCAAATGACTTTGCAGAGTATATAAAAAAAGTAGAACTGACGCGCTACAATATGTATTGTCTGAAAAAAACAGGGGCAGGCCAGTGGAGTATTTATGCAAATTAAACGAGTATATAACTGTTCAGGGGTATTTTCTGCACAATTTAATTAAAGGTAGATAGCGAACTAATATTCATTACAAGGTAATGTGATCCGCATCATAATTTAATCACGTTTTGCAATATTGTCTTAATAACAGGTCAACTACAGATAATTTCAGGTTTTCGTGAATGGCGGTTTTGGTCAGTCTCTATATTATGCTTTCCCCGCTTTACGGAGATGATGATGCAAAAGAAAACCTGGGCCGTTTTATTGATACCATTGTGCCTCACCGCTTGCCACCAGACGACCTACCGATCAACAGCCAAAGATGAAATTGTCGCAGAGAGCTATATTGACCCGACAAAAACACGCTTTCCGTTAGCGGATTATTCACAGTCGGTTGATAAATGGATACCTCCGGACTCAGCTGATTACACTATTCCGGTTATTGATAGTGCTACCCAACAACGCTACTTTAACGCACTAAAATCTCATTATTTCGGAATGGACAGTGAAGCTCACTCGCCGTGGAATGGTTTTTATATTACCACATTGCTGAAAAAAAACGCAGCACAGGCCCGGGATGCCAGTATTAAGCAGTTTCTTAGCGACGGCAGTGCTTATTGGGGGGAAAACTTCAGACTTTATACCTCTCGCTGGAAAGAGGAGGTTAGAGGGAATACGGATACGCAGATTGACAATATCTATCATGCCTCCCGGCGAGGTATTATGGTCAGAGAAAGTTTAGTCAGAGCGCTGCCAACGGACGACCCGCTCTTTAACGATCCCCGTCAGGCGGGCGAGGGGTATCCGTTTGATAATTTACAAATGTCTTCGCTGCGTCCCGGTACGCCGGTCTATACGCTGACGAAGAGCAAAGACCAACGCTGGCAATATGTCGTTTCACCAGCGGTAACTGGCTGGGTTCATAGTGAAGATATTGCCAGTACGGATCAGAAATTTATAACACAGTGGGTTTTGCTCGCTCACAAGCAACTGGGGGCATTTATCAACGCGCCGGTTTCTGTCCATGCCGCAGGCGTCTATTATTTCACCGGGCGACCGGGCACTATTTTACCGTTCCGACATCAACGGGCGGGCCAGTTCCTGATTGCGGCGCCAGTTCGCGACAGCAATGGTCGTGCGTTTATCCATTGGGTCTGGCTAAGCGGTAACGAGTTTACGGCTATGCCGTGGAAAATGACGCCGGAAAATATCGCCGTGCTAATGAAAGCAATGCACGGCGCCCCCTACGGTTGGGGAAATTTTAACTTTTATAATGATTGTTCAGCCGAAGTCCGCAGCCTGTTAATGCCGTTTGGCATATTCCTGCCCAGACATTCATCCGCGCAGGTAGAGGCTGCTGGACGGGTGGTCGATCTTAGTCATAAAAGTCCCCAAATGCGGATCGATTATCTCACCAGATACGGAAAACCGTTTACTACGCTGGTCTATATTCCAGGGCATATTATGCTGTATATCGGTAACACAACCATGAATGGGCAGGTCGTGCCGATGACTTATCAGAATATCTGGGGATTGCGCCCAAACCATGCTAATAGCCGGAGCATTATCGGTGAGGCGGTTTTTTTGCCGTTACTGCGTTTTTATCCTGAAAATCCTGAGCTGATATCGCTGGCTGGTAAGGTTCTGTTTAAGCTTGGTTATATAGAATAGGTTGACAAACTGTGTTATCGCGGAAGACATGATTAAGGCAACCGTGCGCGTGGATATAAAGAGAGTATCCCTGTAAACTGTGTCTGAAAAAAGTATGCGCTATAGTGCGGGCTGTTTATTTGAAATACTATCTGGAGCTGATTCTGGATGTGATTATGTGCCTCACACATTGAAGTGAGAGTTATTGTTGGCGGTATCTGGCTGGAGGCTGGGTGGTAAAAAGACGTAATTTATTGCATTTTAATAACGGTGCCCGGTCAGAGCGCGATCTTGGGGATCTGGTCACTAAAGTTTTTGAGAAAGCGGCGAAAAAAGAACCGCAACCGCTATACACATTTAGCCTGCCGTTGCTGAGTGTGCAGGATGATATCCGTGTTTACTGTAAGAAAAAAAATATCAAAATAGGGTACGATACGCTGTTTATGGAAATAACCTTTTCTGCTGACAGAGAAGCGGTAGACGAACTCATTAAACACTTTTTTACTGAAAATAAGCTCTATTTGAGAGGGCGGTTTTATCTGTCCGCGGCGGTGGTATAAGTTAGCATGAGTATAATATAGCGAGAAACCCATCTCTCTCTTTTGTGTGGGGCGAGCGCTTCCTGGCGGAAAATCTGCGCCCTGATCCTCCTTTTGTGCGTTAACTTCCGGAATCCTCCTCATTTCGTGTTAATCTGGCCCCTGATGGTTGCCATCCAAACTGCCTGCAAAAAAATTATTTTTATCCGCTGCAATGTAAGAGGCCTACAGGCGGAAGTCATCACTGAGGAAAAGCGTTATGAAAATGGAACCATTAAACGAGAACGAGCTGGAATGGCTGGATGATGTGCTGACGAAATACAATACCGATCAGGCCATTTTGGATGTCGCGGAGCTGGACGGTCTGATTACTGCGGTACTAAGTTCTCCGCGTCCCATCGAGCCGGAACAGTGGCTGGTCGCGATATGGGGGGGACCCGCGTACGTACCGCGCTGGACATCTGAAAAAGAAATGACGCGATTTATGGAGCTGGTGTTCCAGCACATGGCGGACACAGCCGCCCGGCTTGAAGACTATCCAGAACAGTTCGAGCCGCTGTTTGGCCTGCGAGAAGTTGATGGCCATGAATTAACGATTGTTGAAGAATGGTGCTTTGGTTACATGCGCGGAGTGTCGCTGTCCGACTGGTCTGACTTGCCGGATACGCTAAAACCGGCGCTGGAAGCGATTGCCTTACACGGCACTGAAGAAAACTTTGCGCTGTTGGATAAAATGAGCCCGGAAGCGTTCGATAAAAGCGTTGATGCTATCCGTATCGCGGCGCTTGAGCTGCATGCCTGGTGGATGGCGCATCCGCACACGACGCCGCTACAGATGCCGATAAAAGCAGAGGTGAAAGTGGGGCGTAACGATCCTTGTCCATGCGGGAGCGGCAAAAAATTTAAGCAGTGCTGCCTGCATTAATGGCTCGTAAACGGCCATAGCGTGACGATTATCGAGCCTGGACGGCGTCCGGGCCCGGTAATCTTTGCCTGACATTAACCTGGATCGGGCAGGAACCCCAGTGCGATCGAAAACTGGACGCCAATCACGACAATGCCGCAGATAAACACCAGCGCCAGCGCTGGCGTGCCGCCTGCCACACGATATCCCGCCTGAGGGCTCTGTTTACGGCATTGCCAGACCAGCATAGCAGGGATGAGCAGTGCCAGCACTGCCAGCGCTACGCCGGCATAGCCTAATGCCATCACAAATCCGCGTGGGTAGAAAAGCGCAAACGCCAGCGGCGGCAGAAAGGTAATCAGCCCGGTTTGCAGGCGTCCGGACACCATACTGCGGCGCTGGAATAGATCGGCCAGGTAATCAAATAATCCTAGCGCTACGCCCAGAAAAGAGGTCGCCAGCGCCAGATCGGCGAACAGGTGGACCGCCAGTTCGACATGTGGCGAAGCGACCACTTCTCTGAGCGCCTGCAGCAGGCCATTTAACCCGGCATGGCTGGCCAGTAGCCCTCTGAATGTCGGCGAGTCGATACTTCCCAGCGTGGCGAGCTGCCAAAAAATATAGGCCACTAGCGGAATGGCGCTACCCGTCATAAAGACCCAACGCAGCCGGCGAATGTTGCCGTTCATATAACTCACTATACTCGGTACGCTTCCGTGAAAACCAAACGAGGTGAAAATGACCGGTATGGCGGATAACGCCAGCCCCTGCTGTAAAGGAAGCGTAAGAAGATTTACTTTATGAATATGTGGCGTGAGCAACGCAAGCATGATGACCAGAAAAATGATCTTTGCGCTAAACAGGAAGCGGTTAAAAAGGTCGACCAGCGAGGTGCCCACACACACCACCCCACCGGCAACAAAGGTGAACAGCAGCACCCCGGCAGCGGGCGAGAGCGTGGCGCCAAGCCAGTTATTAATACTGGATGCCAGTAATTCTCCGGCTCCGGAAATGTAGGCGGCGGTGAGCGCATACATTAAGAACATCATACTGAATCCCGTAAGCCACTGTCCGTAACGTCCAAGATAGCGTTTTGCCAACGAGCCCAGTCCGGTATCCGCCGGAACGTGTTGATATACCTCCAGTAATAGTAGCGCGGTATAACACATCAGCGCCCACAGGCCAATCAACAATCCCAGCGTGACGCTGAAACCAACGCCAGCCGCTGCCAGCGGCATTGCCAGCATCCCGGCGCCGATAGTGGTGCCTGCCACGATAAAAATACTGCCCAGAGTTCTGTTTTTCACGCTTTCTACTACCCCGGTAACAAAGAACGGTGATATCCGCGGCGCAGGGTAAGGCATTACGCTATTTTCGTCAAATGGTCGTTACAATTGGTGTGCTGTAAAGTTTACAGTTTCGGGCATAAAAGCGAATATGAGAGGAGACGCGGACAACCGCCGCAAACCTGCGCTAGCGCAAAGTCGCTCGCACAAGGACACATTAGGCTACGAGTTTTATTCAGGAGGGGTTATGGATTCCATTCACGGTCACGAAGTACTCAACATGATGATTGAGTCTGGCGAGCAGTACACGCATACCTCGCTGGAGGCGGCAATAAAAGCGCGCTTTGGCGAGCGGGCACGATTTCACACCTGTTCAGCGTCAGATATGACGGCGGCGGAACTGGTTGCGTTTCTGGCGGCAAAAGGAAAGTTTATTGCGGTGGAGGACGGTTTTTCAACGCATGAGAGTAAAATCTGCCGCCATTAATACGCCACGGTGAGAGCTCGTCTCACCGTGTAAGGACGTGCTGGATTAATTTTGTGTATCCAGGGTGGAGAGTTCTTTATCAATGAAATAAAGCCCTTCGCCGCTTTTTCCCGCCAGCGTTAATTTATCAATAATAGATTTGAACAATTTTTCTTCTTCATGCTGTTCTGCCACATACCACTGCAAGAAATTAAATGTCGGATAATCCTGGCTGGTCATTGCGGCATGAGCCAGTTCATTAATTTTTTGCGTAATAAGCTGCTCATGCTCATAGGTCGCGCGGAACAGCTCATCCAGTGAGGTGTACTCAGCGAAGGGCGAAGAAACGGTATTAATGCGCGGCAGGCTTCCGGTATCGGTAAGGTAGTCAAACAGGCGCTGCATATGCGTCATCTCTTCTTGCGCATGGCGACGAAGAAATGCGGCCGCGCCTTCAAAACTGTGATAGCTGCACCACGCGCTCATTTGTTGATAGAGCAGGGAGGAGTACAACTCCAGATTCATTTGCTCATTCAGTTTGTCGATCATTTCTGTTTTCAGCATGGTTCCGCTCCACAAATAGCAAAAGATATACAGTAATGTGGCGCCACTATAATTTGTTATTTTATTATTTGCAAAAGGTAAAATATTAAATTTAATTATTAAAAATACGAATGGGAATAAAACGCATTAACGCCAGTGTATAGGGTATAAAAATAAAGGAAAGCCAGCACCTTCATGCTGGCAATAGCGACCCTGCGCTCTCCTCCATTGTACATGGTGTCGGCATTAAGCCAGCCGCCTTAATAATAAAGCGGCATGATTTGCGGGACGGCAACGCCCCGGCACTGCCAGGAGAGGGTAAATCGGGTGTTCAGACACAACGAGCCCGCATAAATGCTACAGGTTCCTACCGGCTGACCAAACGAAACGGCATCGGCATAGCCCATCTGCTGGCATTCGCGTGTTGCGGTCCCGTGAGATACATAATCATCTGTCCGTGAAGTAAAAAATAGCGGCTGGTTATACGTCAGGCGCACGATGCCGCTTATCGGGCTGGCTTCGCTGACCTGCGCTTGTCGAGTAATGGTGCATCCCGTCAGGGCTAGCAGTGAAAGAGTAAAAATAAGAGGCTTCATAAAATCGCTCCGACAATTCGGTATCAGACCATGCTACCTCGTGTCTTGCACCGTCAATGGCTGGAATAACTTACGGATTCGCCTTGATTAAAGGTAACGGCAGGAGGTTTACAGCGGGAACAGAAAATGTGTGAGCGTCTCTTCATTTAATGAAACTTGGTTTCATTAAATTTGAATGCGTGTTCTTAAGTGTGTAGTGTGGGCAAAACGTCATGATTTACGCAGACGCGACCGTCTGCATTCAGGAGGAACACGATGAAAATTGCACTGATGATGGAAAATAGCCAGGCCAGCAAAAATGCCATCATTTATAACGAACTTAGCGCCGTCGCCAATGAAAAGGGATTTCCCGTTTTTAACGTTGGCATGTGCGACGAAAATGACCATCACCTGACGTACATTCATTTAGGCATCATGGCGAGTATTCTGCTTAATGCAAACGCGGTTGATTTTGTGGTTACTGGCTGTGGCACCGGTCAGGGCGCGCTGATGTCGTTAAATATTCATCCAGGTGTCATTTGTGGCTATTGCATCGATCCGGCAGATGCTTTTCTGTTTGCGCAGATCAACAACGGCAATGCGTTGTCCCTGCCATTTGCGAAAGGCTTTGGCTGGGGCGCTGAGCTGAACGTGCGTTTCATCTTTGA
This sequence comes from Salmonella sp. 2020_1459, assembly GCF_043847915.1. Classification (NCBI taxonomy): domain Bacteria; kingdom Pseudomonadati; phylum Pseudomonadota; class Gammaproteobacteria; order Enterobacterales; family Enterobacteriaceae; genus Salmonella; species Salmonella sp. 2020_1459. Next base: position 305,298 of record NZ_JBCMFA010000007.1, read on the forward strand.
AAAAGCGTTTACCGGGCGTAAAGGCGAGGGGTATCCGCCTGAGCGCAAAGCGCCGCAGGTACGCAATGCGGGCATTTTGAATCAGGTTAAGGCCGCGGTCGTCAAAGAGAATTATCTGGATACACTACGGGCTATCGATCCTGAACTGGTTAAAACGGCGGTTTCAGGGCCGCGTTTCCAGCAATGTTTGTTTGAAAACGGCCAGAATAAAGAAATAGAAGCGTTTGTACGTGAGATGCTGGGGTAATGCCTGGACAAGACAGAGGCGTTTCGCGCCTGTCGGCTGGCATGATGTGCCGATAATACGCCAGTAGCGACAGGCACCACCTCTGGCAAACAGATCAGAAACGGTGTAGGCCGGATAAGCTGCTTCGCGTTGCTATCCGGCTAATAACGTCTCAATATTGTCGCTCGGGGTGCCGCTATCAGTGATGCTGATAGGTCACGACGTTAAGGAGATGCTGATCGGTTTGCGCCAGGCATAGCCCTGCTCGTTTAGCGCTGCGAACTTCTTCGAGAATAGTTTGTAAAAGTACGCCATCCTGCTGCTGCTCTTTTTCCAGGGTATGGAGAAAATCAAGCGTTGAGGCATCATTCAGCGCTTTCGCTTCATCTGCCAGACGCGACAGCGTGCTGGCGCGTTGCTGATAATCCTCCAGGGTTTTCTGGAACAACTCTTCCAGAGAGCAGAGCTCTTCACCCGGAACGTCAATGGCTTTAACGATAGGGGTGGCGCCGGCGTTTTTCATAAAATTAAACATGCGCATCATTTGCGTCACGTTGCCTTGCGCCTGGGTACGAAGAAAGGTGGCGGTGCCTGTTAAACTGTGTTCAGAACACCATTCGCTTAGATGGAGGTAAAGATTTGATGCGTAAAACTCAAGGTTCATTGGCGTGTTGAGCTTTTGAACCATTCCTACAGCTGCCATAACAATATCCTTATTTCCAGAAAGTGTTGATGTGCATGACAGACGAGAATGCAACGGGCCGTTGTCACATTCTTACCTCTATGCACAATAAATACTCTTAGCAGAAGAACTCCGTTCCGCCAGTCCCTTATGCGATCTCATTTCCTGTTTATCGATCGGTAATGAGAATAGCGCGTCAATAAAAATAAGAAAATCCTTAAATGCAATTGTTTATCTTTTTTTACATTTTCAGCGGTGTGATTTTTTCAGGTGTAATGATTTTGGATGAGGAGCAGTTGCAACCATTTGAAAGTTAAATGATATTATATAGATTTGTAATTTATGAAACATTGTTTCAGATCATGGGTTAAGCCTTTTAAGTATGTTAATTTCAATAAAATAAACATTAGTCAGTCTGGATATCACACGCATAAACGGTTGAGAGCAAATATGCCTGTTTTTATAAACTAGCCGATTTTGCGGTAGATCATTTTTAATGTCATTAATCATACGAGCACGTTATTCGGTTAAGCGCAGTTTTGCTGGGTGACTCGTTAACAAGGAGCAGTCAATGAAAAAGGTCGCGGTGCTGTTGGCGCCAGGATTTGAAGAAGCAGAGGCCATTGTTACTCTTGATATTCTGCGACGTTTGCATATCGACGTCGAAACGCTGGCGTGTGCTGAATCACGGGCGGTGGTGAGTTACCATGATATTCCTATGGTTGCGGACAGCACGCTGAGTGAACGCCAGCAGGCGCTTTTTGATGCGGTAGTGCTGCCGGGCGGTCCGCAGGGGAGCGCTAATCTGGCGGCTAATCCGGCGGTGATCGCTTTCGTTGCGCGTCATGATGCGGCAGGCAAATTTATTTGTCCTATCTGTTCCGCGGCGGCAAGGGTGCTGGGTGCTCACGGATTGCTGAAGGGGCGTCGTTATGTCTGTTCCGGCGACCTGTGGAAAGCGGTTCCGGAAGGTGTCTATGTGGATGCGCCCGTTGTTGAAGATGGTAATTTAATTAGCGGCAAAGGCTTGGGTCATGTCTTTGATTTCGGGCTAACCCTTTCCGCCAGACTGCTGGGAGACGATGCGCCGGTTCGCGAACAGGCTGAACATATCTATTATCCCTGGTAATCGTTATTCACCCAGGGCCATAAGGATTAGCTGGCTGATGTTATGGATTAATGGGCTGGCTTTCCTGCCTTTTGGCTGATGAATTCGCTCTGGGTTATGTCATTTTCCGCTAAAACTATTCCCGCCATCAGCATTTATCTAATGAATGAAAGACAGTGCACCGTTTTACGTCTTCTCTAACAAAAATCGTTTGATTTTACCCTACATAAAAAACGCTAAAGCAGGTCAATGACTTCCCTGGGTTATGAGTTAATCGTTATTTCTGCGTGCGTATTAGGGGGCGTTTTCCTGAGAGGCGGCCTCGGAAAAATCTCATATGTGGTGGCGAGCGTACTGATATCAGGAACGGTGGAGAACGCGATGAACCTGCTCAACATTTCACCTTTTGCACAGTACGTGGTTCGCGGCTGAATCCTTCTGGCAGCAGTTATCTTCGACCATTATAAGCAAAAAGCGAAGCGTACGATTTGATGAATTAACACTCAACTAAACAGTATAGCTTCACGTCATCGCCAGCCGCTACCCCGGCTGGCGATGGTCTTTCTAAATGGCGAGCAGCGTCACACTGTCTATACTTACATGACTAATGAGACCGTTTGTGAGTCTCAATATGATGATAAGGAGGAGACCAGGGTGGCAGAACCGTTAACCGTATCCCCCGAACTCACTGCGAACTATGCGTATTTTTTTGACCTTGATGGCACATTGGCAGAGATAAAGCCTCATCCCAATCAGGTAGTGGTACCGCATAAAATCCTTCAGTTGTTAGACCGTCTCGCGGCGCACAACGCAGGGGCACTGGCATTGATTTCAGGGCGTTCAATGACTGAGCTGGATGCTTTGGCGAAGCCTTTTCGCTTTCCACTCGCTGGCGTTCACGGGGCAGAGCGTCGTGACATCAATGGTAAAACCCATATCGTGCGCCTTCCTGAAGCGGTAGTCCGTGAGGTAGAGGCGTTATTACGTTCGACGCTTGTAGCGCTGCCCGGAACGGAGCTGGAGACGAAGGGGATGGCATTTGCGCTGCACTACCGTCAGGCTCCGGAACATGAAGCGGCGCTGTTGGCGCTTGCGCAACACGTTACGCAGCACTGGCCGCAACTGGCGTTGCAGCCTGGTAAATGTGTTGTGGAAATCAAACCTAAGGGAACTAATAAAGGCGAAGCCATTGCCGCCTTTATGCAGGAGGCGCCCTTTGCAGGACGGATTCCCGTTTTTGTGGGCGACGATTTGACCGATGAGGCTGGCTTTGGCGTGGTGAATCACGCTGGCGGAATTTCCGTAAAAGTGGGCGTCGGGGCAACCCAGGCGGCATGGCGGCTGGAAAGCGTACCCGATGTCTGGCGCTGGCTGGAACAAATCAATTATCCACAACAAGAACAACAAGTAATGAATAACAGGAGAGATGGCTATGAGTCGTTTAGTCGTAGTATCTAATCGAATTGCCCCCCCGGATAATAAAGGCGGCGCCGGCGGCCTCGCCGTTGGCGTGCTTGGCGCGCTAAAAGCGGCTGGCGGGTTGTGGTTCGGCTGGAGTGGCGAGACAGGTAACGAGGATGAGCCATTAAAAAAGGTGACAAAAGGTAATATTACCTGGGCATCGTTTAACCTGAGTGAACAAGATTACGAAGATTATTACTGTCAATTTTCCAATGCGGTTCTCTGGCCTGCGTTCCACTATCGTCTGGACCTGGTACAGTTTCAGCGTCCTGCATGGGAAGGCTATATGCGGGTGAATGCGTTATTAGCGGATAAGTTATTGCCCCTCATTAAAGAGAACGACATCATTTGGGTGCATGACTACCACCTGTTACCGTTCGCCAGCGAGCTGCGTAAACGCGGCGTGAACAACCGAATTGGTTTTTTCCTGCATATTCCATTCCCGACCCCGGAGATTTTTAACGCTTTACCGCCGCATGATGAACTGCTGGAGCAGTTGTGTGACTTTGATCTGCTCGGGTTCCAGACCGAAAATGATCGCCTGGCTTTTCTGGATAGCCTTTCGAGTCAAACGCGAGTCACGACTCGCAGCGGCAAGCAGCATATTGCGTGGGGGAAAAACTTCCAGACAGAAGTGTATCCTATCGGTATTGAGCCCGATGAGATTGCTCTGCAGGCTGCCGGGCCGTTGCCGCCTAAACTGGCGCAGCTCAAGGCGGAACTGAAAAATGTGAAGAATATTTTTTCCGTTGAGCGGCTGGATTATTCGAAAGGGTTGCCGGAACGCTTTCTGGCGTATGAAGCGCTACTGGAAAACTACCCGCAGCATCGGGGAAAAATTCGTTATACCCAAATTGCGCCTACGTCACGCGGCGAAGTACAGGCATATCAGGATATTCGCCACCAGCTTGAGACGGAAGCAGGCCGGATTAATGGGAAATATGGACAATTGGGCTGGACGCCGCTCTATTATCTGAATCAGCATTTCGACCGTAAACTGTTAATGAAGATATTCCGTTATTCAGACGTCGGGCTCGTCACCCCGTTGCGTGACGGGATGAACCTGGTGGCGAAAGAGTTTGTCGCCGCGCAGGATCCCGCTAACCCTGGCGTACTGGTACTGTCACAGTTTGCCGGCGCGGCGAATGAACTGACGTCGGCGTTAATCGTCAATCCTTACGATCGGGATGACGTGGCGGCGGCGCTCAATCGCGCGTTAACGATGCCCCTTGCCGAGCGTATTTCGCGCCATGCGGAAATGCTGGACGTGATCGTTAAAAATGACATTAACCGCTGGCAGGAGCGTTTTATTCATGACCTAAAGGAGGTCACGCCGCGTAGCCCTGAGCGTCAGCAGCAGAACAACGTGGCGACGTTCCCTAAGCTGGCCTGAAATATCGCGAGCGGCGACTAGTCGCCCGCTAACGGTACCAACAACACATCTACCTGGCTGGCGCTGACGACACTTTTTGCCGAGCAGGATGCGCGCGAAAAGAAACTATGGTTATGGTTGCCGCAAATGACCAGATCAACATGGTGTTTGCGGCACACAGCCAAAATATGCTGGCTTAACTCACCTGATGCGATGAAAGTTTGTTCAATCGGATAATCCGCCTTTTCCTCCAGCATCTTAAGAAAATTCTCGGTTTCCTCATGCATAACCGCGCGTAAATCCTCCATCATGGGCGCGGCGAACTGGTTATACAGTTCAGGATCGGAAGCGAGAGTAATCAGGCTTACTTTCGCCTGGACAGGGCGGGCGATAGAGACCGCTTTAGCCAGTAGCTGGTGACTTTCCGGGGTGACGGCAACGGCGACAAGAATATGGGTGTAGCTCATAACTCGCTCCTTGATTGCAAGAATATGAGATTGTGCTTTAGCTTTACTCTGTTTATCGCATTTCTGCAATGCGCTAATGCCACATTAATGTGAAGGACATCATAATTAATCATTAATTATTCTTATGTAAAGAATCGTGGCATAAGACACTTTTTACACACTACCAGGATGCTTTATTTAAACGGGTGAACAAGGAAAGCTAAAAGTTAAATCAAATGAGCTTATTTTTAACAGAGGAGGGCGTATGCTGTGACGAGATTAATTAATAACGTTTAATATTTAAGCTACTGTTTACTAAAGGTAAAATAAAAGCGTTTCTAAAATAGAAATAATAGCCTGTTATCTATTATCCTGGCGTTATTTTAACAGAGAGAAACAAAAAAGAATTTGGTGTTGACGTACCCCTATTCAGCAGTGTGGAATAGAAAAAGTGAACATTAGGTTATTAATTAAACAAAGTAAAAGCCATGCTGATGGTTTTATCGTAAGTATTCCGTTAAATTATGTGATCTACATCACATATTTTCTAAAATCGCCGTCCCGCTCCGTTGTATGTCACGAAGCTGACGAGTAGAGTTGCGTCGAATTAGGAAAAATCTTAGGCATTTGTAAAAATTGATGTAAACGTGTAAGGCGAATCTCAGTGGGAGGCTGCGTTATACGTCACAATGTCCATAATGTCTGAGCGCTGCTATGCATTTGACCTTTTTGCTTCTTTTACCGGGCCTTCCCGGCGACATCACGGGGTGCGGCTACGTCGCACAAAAATAAAGTTGGTTATTCTGGATGGGAACAATGCATACATCCGAGTTGCTAAAACACATTTATGACATCAATTTGTCATATTTACTCCTTGCACAGCGTTTGATCGTCCAGGACAAAGCATCTGCGATGTTCCGCCTCGGTATCAACGAAGAGATGGCAAACACACTGGGCGCGTTGACCCTGCCGCAGATGGTCAAACTGGCGGAGACGAACCAGTTAGTTTGTCATTTCCGGTTTGACGATCATCAGACGATCACCCGTTTGACTCAGGATTCGCGCGTCGATGATTTACAGCAGATTCACACAGGTATCATGCTTTCAACGCGTCTGCTCAATGAAGTGGACGATACGGCGCGTAAGAAAAGGGCATGATAATGAGTGAAAAAAGCATTGTTCAGGAAGCTCGCGATATCCAGTTGGCGATGGAGTTGATTAATCTTGGCGCTCGTCTACAAATGCTGGAAAGCGAAACACAGCTCAGCCGTGGTCGCCTCATCAGGCTGTACAAAGAATTACGCGGTAGCCCGCCGCCTAAAGGGATGCTGCCATTTTCGACAGACTGGTTTATGACCTGGGAGCAAAATATTCATGCCTCCATGTTCTGCAACGCCTGGCAATTTTTACTGAAAACCGGCTTATGCAGCGGTGTGGATGCGGTGATTAAAGCTTATCGGCTTTATCTTGAGCAGTGTCCGCAACCGCCTGAAGGGCCGTTGTTGGCGCTGACTCGCGCATGGACGTTGGTGCGTTTTGTTGAAAGTGGGTTGCTCGAATTGTCGAGCTGTAACTGCTGCGGTGGGAACTTTATTACCCATGCGCATCAGCCCGTAGGCAGCTTTGCGTGTAGTTTATGCCAGCCGCCATCCCGCGCAGTAAAAAGACGTAAACTTTCCCGAGATGCTGCCGATATTATTCCACAACTGCTGGATGAACAGATCGAACAGGCTGTTTAACCGAAACGGTGTGGACAAACACTCCAGCAGCGGTAAGTTATTACCGCTGCTTTTTTTTGCCTTGCCTTCGCGTTAATCGCCCGACTGCGCATCCTGTCATAGTCAACAGCGGAAGGATGATGTCGTGCTTATCTTATTAGGTTACCTGGTGGTTATCGGTACAGTTTTCGGCGGTTATGTCATGACCGGCGGACACCTTGGGGCACTCTATCAACCTGCTGAACTGGTCATCATTGGCGGCGCGGGGATAGGGGCGTTCATTGTCGGCAACAACGGGAAGGCCATCAAAGGCACGATGAAAGCGATCCCGTTGTTATTTCGTCGTTCGAAATACACAAAATCTATGTACATGGATTTGCTGGCGTTGCTCTATCGCCTGATGGCCAAATCACGCCAGCAGGGGATGTTCTCCCTTGAACGCGATATTGAAAATCCGAAAGAGAGTGAAATCTTCGCCAGTTATCCGCGTATTCTGGCCGATGCGGTAATGCTTGATTTTATTGTCGATTATCTGCGCCTGATCATCAGCGGCAACATGAATACGTTCGAAATTGAAGCGTTGATGGATGAAGAGATTGAAACCCATGAAAGCGAGGCGGAAGTCCCGGCCAACAGTCTGGCGATGGTGGGGGATTCGCTGCCTGCCTTTGGTATCGTCGCGGCGGTAATGGGGGTGGTTCACGCTCTGGCTTCAGCCGATCGTCCGGCAGCGGAGTTGGGGGCGCTGATTGCCCATGCCATGGTAGGTACGTTCCTCGGTATTTTACTGGCTTATGGATTCATTTCACCGTTAGCGACCGTTTTGCGCCAGAAGAGCGCCGAAACCACCAAGATGATGCAGTGCGTAAAAATTACACTGCTGTCTAATCTGAACGGCTATGCGCCGCCGATTGCCGTGGAATTTGGACGTAAAACGCTTTATTCCAGTGAGCGTCCATCATTTATTGAGTTGGAAGAACACGTTCGCGCAGTGAGAAACCCAAACCAGCAGCAGACGACTGAGGAAGCATGAAAAATCAGGCTCATCCCATTGTCGTCGTAAAACGCCGCAGGCACAAACCGCACGGCGGCGGGGCGCACGGTTCCTGGAAAATTGCCTACGCCGATTTTATGACGGCGATGATGGCTTTTTTTCTGGTGATGTGGCTGATTTCCATCTCCAGCCCTAAAGAATTAATTCAGATTGCCGAATATTTTCGTACGCCGTTGGCCACCGCGGTAACGGGGGGGAATCGGATTGCCAATAGCGAGAGCCCGATACCAGGCGGCGGCGATGATTACACCCAACAACAGGGTGAAGTGGAAAAGCAGCCGAATATCGACGAGCTGAAAAAACGGATGGAGCAGAGTCGCTTAAACAAACTGCGCGGCGATCTGGATCAACTGATCGAATCCGATCCCAAACTGCGCGCGTTACGTCCGCATCTGAAAATTGATTTGGTTCAGGAGGGGTTGCGCATCCAGATTATCGACAGCCAGAACCGCCCGATGTTTAAAACCGGCAGCGCCGAAGTTGAGCCGTATATGCGCGATATCCTGCGTGCGATTGCGCCAGTGTTAAACGGTATACCTAATCGCATTAGCCTGGCCGGCCATACCGATGACTTTCCCTACGCGAACGGCGAAAAAGGCTACAGCAACTGGGAATTATCCGCCGATCGCGCCAATGCTTCGCGTCGCGAACTGGTCGCTGGGGGGCTGGATAACGGAAAAGTATTACGGGTGGTTGGCATGGCCGCCACGATGCGGCTGAGCGATCGCGGTCCTGATGACGCCATCAACCGCCGTATAAGCCTGCTGGTGTTAAACAAACAGGCGGAACAGGCCATTTTGCATGAAAACGCTGAAAGCCAGAATGAGCCGGTAAGTGTATTACAACAGCCTGCGGCAGCCCCGCCGGCAAGCGTACCCACATCGCCAAAAGCGGAACCGAGGTGATAGCGTGAGCATGGATATTAGCGATTTTTATCAGACATTTTTTGATGAAGCTGACGAGCTGTTGGCTGATATGGAGCAGCATCTGCTGGATTTGGTGCCGGAGTCCCCGGACGCTGAACAACTGAACGCCATTTTTCGCGCGGCGCACTCCATTAAAGGCGGCGCGGGCACATTCGGCTTCACTATTCTGCAGGAAACCACACATTTAATGGAAAACCTGCTGGATGAAGCCCGACGCGGTGAAATGCAGCTCAATACCGACATTATCAACCTGTTTTTGGAAACGAAAGATATTATGCAGGAACAGCTCGACGCCTATAAAAACTCCGAAGAGCCGGATGCCGCAAGCTTCGAATATATCTGCAATGCGCTACGCCAGTTGGCGCTGGAGGCGAAAGGCGAAACCACGCCGGCGGTCGTAGAAACCGCGGCACTAAGCGCGGCGATCCAGGAAGAGAGCGTAGCCGAAACCGAATCGCCTCGTGACGAGAGTAAACTGCGCATTGTACTTTCACGGTTGAAAGCCAGTGAGGTCGATCTGCTTGAAGAAGAGTTGAGTAATCTGGCTACTCTGACGGATGTCGTTAAGGGGGCGGATTCACTGTCGGCAACGCTGGATGGCAGCGTCGCGGAAGATGACATTGTCGCGGTGCTCTGTTTTGTCATTGAGGCCGATCAGATCGCTTTTGAAAAAGTGGTCGCCGCGCCGGTTGAAAAAGCGCAAGAGAAAACCGAGGTAGCGCCGGTAGCGCCTCCGGCAGTCGTTGCGCCAGCCGCCAAAAGCGCGGCCCATGAACATCATGCGGGGCGTGAAAAACCTGCGCGTGAACGCGAGTCCACCAGCATTCGCGTGGCGGTAGAGAAAGTGGATCAGCTCATAAACCTGGTCGGCGAGTTAGTGATTACCCAGTCAATGTTGGCCCAGCGTTCTAACGAGCTGGACCCGGTAAACCACGGCGATCTCATTACCAGTATGGGTCAGTTACAACGTAACGCCCGCGACTTACAAGAGTCGGTGATGTCGATTCGCATGATGCCTATGGAATATGTCTTCAGCCGTTTCCCGCGTCTGGTACGCGATTTAGCGGGCAAACTGGGCAAGCAGGTAGAGCTGACGCTGGTGGGGAGCTCCACTGAACTTGATAAAAGCCTGATCGAACGCATTATCGACCCGCTGACGCACCTGGTGCGCAACAGTCTCGACCACGGGATTGAAATGCCGGAAAAACGCCTTGAGGCGGGGAAAAATGTTGTCGGCAATCTGATTCTTTCCGCAGAACATCAGGGCGGGAATATTTGTATTGAAGTGACCGATGACGGCGCGGGGCTTAACCGTGAGCGTATCCTGGCGAAGGCCATGTCGCAGGGGATGGCGGTGAATGAAAACATGACCGACGATGAAGTAGGCATGTTGATCTTCGCGCCGGGATTCTCAACTGCGGAACAGGTCACGGATGTCTCCGGTCGCGGCGTTGGCATGGATGTGGTGAAACGTAACATTCAGGAGATGGGCGGTCACGTTGAGATCCAGTCAAAACAAGGCTCCGGCACCACGATTCGTATTCTGCTGCCGCTGACGCTGGCCATCCTCGATGGGATGTCGGTTCGCGTGGCGGGGGAAGTTTTTATCCTGCCGTTAAATGCGGTGATGGAGTCGCTGCAACCGCGTGAAGAGGATCTTCATCCGCTGGCGGGCGGCGAACGGGTTCTGGAAGTTCGCGGCGAGTATTTGCCGCTGGTCGAATTGTGGAAAGTGTTTGACGTGGACGGGGCGAAAACCGAAGCCACGCAGGGCATTGTTGTGATCCTGCAAAGTGCGGGACGCCGTTACGCGCTGCTGGTCGATCAGCTCATCGGTCAGCACCAGGTGGTGGTCAAAAATCTGGAAAGCAATTATCGCAAGGTACCGGGGATTTCCGCCGCGACGATCCTGGGCGACGGCAGCGTCGCGCTGATTGTTGATGTTTCCGCATTGCAGGGTTTAAACCGCGAACAACGTATGGCGATCACAGCCGCCTGATTGAGTGAGAAGGGAATAATATGACCGGTATGAGTAATGTAAGCAAACTGGCCGGCGAGCCGTCAGGTCAGGAATTCCTGGTGTTTACACTGGGAAATGAAGAGTACGGCATCGATATCCTGAAAGTGCAGGAGATCCGTGGCTATGACCAGGTGACGCGCATCGCCAATACACCGGCCTTTATAAAAGGGGTGACTAACCTGCGCGGCGTGATTGTCCCCATTGTCGATCTGCGCGTGAAATTCTGCGAAGGCGACGTTGAGTACGATGACAATACGGTAGTGATCGTACTGAATCTGGGGCAACGTGTCGTCGGGATAGTGGTAGACGGCGTGTCTGACGTACTGTCGTTAACGGCGGAACAGATCCGTCCGGCGCCAGAATTTGCCGTGACCCTGTCAACAGAATATTTGACGGGATTGGGCGCGCTCGGCGAGCGTATGCTGATTCTGGTGAATATCGAAAAACTGCTTAACAGCGAAGAGATGGCGCTGCTGGATATCGCAGCATCACACGTCGCGTAATAACGTTGCCGGATGGCGTCGCGCCATCCGGCAATACTAGCCGTTATGCTTCCGCCAGCGGTGAGAGTGCCTGTTCATCGCCCGCGCCCAGCCCCTGCATTTTGCGCCGGCATCGCCGCTGCGACACTGTCATTGGCAATGTCGTCTTCCGGAACAGCGTATTTCCTTTTTGCAAAAGTAAAGTTATCACCGCAGGTGCCGATAACGTTGATAACTCGTTATCAGGAAGGTGCCTTATGTTTAACCGTATCCGCGTTGTCACAATGCTGATGATGGTGCTGGGGGTTTTCGCACTGCTACAGCTTGTTTCCGGTGGTTTGCTGTTTTCTTCATTACAGCATAACCAGCAAGGTTTTGTTATTTCTAACGAATTACGCCAGCAACAAAGCGAACTCACGTCGACATGGGACTTAATGCTGCAAACGCGCATTAACCTGAGCCGTTCCGCCGCACGCATGATGATGGACGCTTCTAACCAGCAGAGCAGCGCCAAAACGGATTTACTCCAGAATGCAAAAACGACCCTCGCACAGGCGGCGGCGCACTACGCCAATTTCAAAAACATGACGCCATTGCCAGCGATGGCGGAGGCCAGCGCGAACGTCGATGAAAAATATCAGCGCTATCAGGCCGCATTAGCCGAACTTATTCAGTTTCTGGACAATGGCAATATGGATGCCTACTTCGCCCAGCCAACCCAGGGAATGCAAAACGCGTTGGGCGAGGCGCTGGGCAATTACGCCCGGGTGAGCGAAAACCTGTACCGCCAGACATTTGATCAAAGCGCTCATGACTACCGTTTTGCGCAATGGCAACTGGGGGGGCTTGCGGTCGTGCTGGTGCTGATTTTGATGGTGGTTTGGTTCGGCATTCGTCATGCCCTGCTTAACCCATTAGCGCGAGTGATTACTCATATCCGTGAAATTGCCAGCGGCGATCTGACGAAAACGCTCACCGTCTCAGGACGTAATGAAATTGGCGAACTGGCGGGAACGGTTGAACATATGCAACGCTCGCTGATTGACACCGTGACGCAGGTTCGTGAAGGTTCGGATGCGATTTATTCCGGCACCAGTGAAATTGCCGCCGGTAATACCGACCTCTCTTCCCGTACCGAACAACAAGCCTCCGCTCTGGAGGAGACGGCGGCCAGCATGGAACAACTGACGGCCACCGTGAAGCAAAACGCCGATAACGCCCGCCAGGCTTCGCAACTGGCGCAAAGCGCCTCCGAGACCGCGCGTCATGGCGGCAAAGTGGTCGACGGCGTGGTAAACACCATGCACGAAATTGCCGACAGTTCGAAAAAAATCGCTGACATTATCAGCGTTATCGACGGTATTGCCTTCCAGACTAACATTCTGGCGCTGAACGCGGCGGTAGAAGCGGCGCGCGCGGGAGAGCAGGGGCGCGGTTTTGCGGTCGTGGCAGGCGAGGTGCGTAATCTGGCCAGCCGCAGCGCCCAGGCGGCGAAAGAAATAAAAGCGTTGATTGAAGATTCCGTCTCGCGTGTCGATACCGGTTCTGTGCTGGTGGAAAGCGCCGGGGAAACCATGACTGACATCGTCAATGCCGTTACGCGCGTCACGGATATCATGGGCGAAATCGCCTCCGCCTCGGATGAGCAAAGCCGGGGTATCGATCAGGTCGCTTTGGCCGTTTCCGAAATGGATCGCGTAACGCAACAGAACGCCTCGCTGGTTCAGGAATCCGCAGCGGCCGCCGCCGCGCTGGAAGAGCAGGCCAGCCGTCTGACCCAGGCGGTATCGGCTTTCCGCCTGGCATCGCGACCGCTGGTGGCAAATAAACCTGAGATGCGTTTGTCAGTGGACGCTCAGTCCGGCAATACGCCGCGGCCCTTAGCCGCCGGGGATGATGCGAACTGGGAAACCTTCTGATCGACGTGCGCTGTGTGCTGTCGGTTATCGATTAATTTGCGAACCCGCCGATCCCTTTCGTCTGGTTCGCATAGATAAAAGCAAAAAATGTGTAATACGGGAAGCATGGCGCTGCCGCAGGGCGCGCCCGTTGTACTTTGAATGTGATTAAGAAGGCGCTATGACATCATCTCTGCCCTCCGGGCAAACGTCAGTATTGTTACAGATGACACAGCGCCTCGCGCTGTCCGACGCGCATTTTCGTCGGATATGTCAATTAATCTACCAGCGCGCAGGGATCGTGCTGGCCGACCATAAGCGGGATATGGTTTATAACCGCCTGGTCCGTCGGCTGCGTGCCCTGGGACTGGATGATTTTGGCCGTTATCTCAGTATGCTGGAGGCTAATCAAAACAGCGCTGAGTGGCAGGCTTTTATCAACGCTCTGACTACCAACCTGACCGCTTTTTTTCGCGAGGCGCACCATTTTCCCATCCTTGCGGAACATGCGCGTCGCCGCCACGGCGAGTACCGCGTCTGGAGTGCGGCGGCATCGACAGGAGAAGAACCTTACAGTATCGCCATTACGCTGGCGGATGCGTTGGGGATGGCCCCCGGTCGCTGGAAAGTATTCGCCAGCGATATTGATACTGAAGTGCTGGAAAAAGCGAGAAGCGGTATTTATCGCCTCAGCGAACTGAAAACGTTATCGCCGCAGCAGCTACAACGTTACTTCATGCGCGGTACGGGGCCGCATGAAGGACTGGTGCGCGTGCGTCAGGAACTGGCCAATTATGTTGAATTTTCCTCCGTTAATTTGTTGGAAAAGCAGTACAACGTACCCGGTCCCTTTGACGCGATTTTTTGCCGTAACGTCATGATCTATTTTGATAAAACGACTCAGGAGGACATTCTGCGCCGTTTTGTTCCACTCCTTAAACCTGACGGACTGTTGTTTGCCGGTCACTCAGAAAACTTTAGCAACCTCGTGCGCGAGTTTAGCCTGCGCGGACAGACGGTGTATGCGCTAAGTAAGGATAAAGCATGAGTAAAATCAGGGTATTGTCAGTTGATGATTCCGCGCTAATGCGCCAAATCATGACTGAAATTATTAATAGCCATAGCGATATGGAGATGGTGGCGACTGCGCCGGACCCGTTGGTCGCCAGGGATCTCATCAAAAAATTTAATCCGGACGTATTGACCCTGGACGTTGAGATGCCGCGTATGGACGGCCTCGATTTTCTGGAAAAACTGATGCGCCTGCGACCGATGCCGGTGGTGATGGTCTCTTCGCTGACCGGGAAAGGTTCTGAAGTGACGCTACGGGCGCTGGAGTTGGGGGCCATCGATTTTGTCACCAAACCGCAGCTTGGCATTCGTGAAGGTATGCTGGCGTATAGCGAGATGATCGCCGAAAAAGTGCGTACCGCCGCGCGGGCCCGCATCGCCGCACATAAACCGATGGCGGCCCCGGCAACCTTAAAAGCCGGTCCGCTGCTCAGTTCGGAAAAACTGATTGCTATCGGCGCTTCAACGGGCGGTACTGAAGCTATCCGACATGTGCTGCAACCGCTGCCGCTTTCCAGTCCGGCAGTGATTATTACGCAGCATATGCCGCCTGGCTTTACCCGCTCGTTTGCCGAGCGCCTGAATAAACTCTGTCAAATCAGCGTTAAGGAGGCCGAGGATGGCGAACGCGTATTGCCAGGTCATGCCTACATTGCACCCGGCGACAAGCATATGGAGCTGGCGCGTAGCGGGGCGAATTATCAAATCAAAATTCATGATGGCCCGCCGGTAAACCGGCATCGGCCTTCCGTGGATGTGCTGTTTCATTCGGTGGCGAAACACGCGGGGCGCAACGCCGTAGGCGTCATTCTTACGGGGATGGGCAACGATGGCGCCGCTGGAATGTTAGCGATGTACCAGGCTGGCGCCTGGACCATTGCGCAAAACGAAGCAAGTTGTGTGGTGTTCGGCATGCCGCGCGAGGCCATCAATATGGGTGGCGTAAGCGAAGTGGTCGATCTTAGCCAGGTAAGCCAGCAGATGCTGGCGAAAATCAGTGCCGGACAGGCGATACGTATTTGAACCAGGAGTAGTATTTTATGGCGGATAAAGAGCTTAAATTTTTGGTTGTGGATGACTTTTCGACCATGCGTCGTATCGTGCGCAACCTCTTAAAAGAGCTTGGATTTAACAATGTGGAAGAGGCCGAAGACGGCGTCGATGCGCTGAACAAGCTCCAGGCGGGCGGCTTTGGTTTTATTATCTCCGACTGGAACATGCCGAACATGGATGGCCTGGAGCTGCTGAAAACCATTCGCGCCGATAGCGCCATGTCGGCGTTACCCGTGTTGATGGTCACGGCGGAAGCCAAAAAAGAGAATATTATCGCCGCCGCACAGGCTGGCGCCAGCGGTTATGTCGTAAAACCGTTTACCGCAGCGACTCTGGAAGAGAAGCTCAACAAAATCTTTGAGAAACTGGGCATGTGAGGATGCGATGATGATGCAACCATCTATCAAGCCTGCTGATGAAGGTTCAGCAGGAGACATCATTGCGCGCATCGGTAGTCTGACCCGAATGCTGCGCGACAGCCTGCGTGAGCTGGGGCTGGACCAGGCGATTGCCGAAGCGGCGGAGGCGATCCCTGATGCGCGCGACCGTCTGGATTACGTCGTCCAGATGACGGCGCAGGCGGCGGAACGCGCGCTAAACAGTGTCGAAGCCTCGCAGCCGCATCAGGATGCGATGGAGAAAGAGGCGAAAGCGCTAACCCAACGTTGGGACGAGTGGTTTGACAATCCGATCGAGCTTGCCGACGCCCGTGAACTGGTGACGGATACGCGCCAGTTTCTCAGGGATGTCCCGGGCCATACCAGCTTTACTAACGCGCAACTGCTGGACATCATGATGGCGCAGGATTTCCAGGATCTGACGGGTCAGGTGATCAAACGCATGATGGACGTGATTCAGGAGATTGAGCGCCAGTTATTAATGGTACTGCTGGAAAACATCCCGGAACAGAGCGCACGACCAAAACGCGAGAACGAAAGCTTACTCAACGGCCCGCAGGTGGATACCTCGAAAGCTGGCGTCGTCGCCAGTCAGGATCAGGTGGACGACCTGCTGGACAGTCTTGGGTTTTAAGCTTTTTTGACCTGATGGCGCTGCGCTTATCGGGTTCGAATCCGTCAACCCGGCCGGATACGAGACTTTCTTATCGTATCCGGCTATCTCTATTAACGCCATAAACCCCGCCTTTTTTACCGCTTACTCTGCCCATTGGCGTAAAGCGGTTCTGGCATCATTCTCGCTTATCAATCTATCCAGGGTTTGCTGCGTGGCAGAAGAGAGCGACGACGACAAAACAGAAGCCCCCACACCCCACCGACTTGAAAAAGCGCGGGAAGAAGGGCAGATCCCCCGTTCCAGAGAACTGACCTCACTGCTGATATTGCTGGTGGGCGTTTGTATTATTTGGTTCGGCGGCGAGTCGTTAGCGCGGCAACTGGCGGGAATGCTCTCAGCAGGCCTGCACTTCGATCACCGTATGGTGAACGATCCTAACCTGATCCTGGGGCAGATAATTTTGCTGATTAAAGCGGCGATGATGGCGTTGCTACCGCTCATCGCGGGCGTGGTGCTGGTGGCGCTTATCTCGCCGGTTATGCTTGGCGGCCTGATTTTTAGCGGTAAGTCGCTACAGCCAAAATTTTCTAAATTAAACCCGCTGCCGGGAATTAAGCGCATGTTTTCGGCGCAGACCGGCGCGGAACTGCTAAAAGCGGTGTTGAAATCCACGCTGGTCGGCTGCGTTACCGGCTTTTATCTCTGGTATCACTGGCCACAAATGATGCGCCTGATGGCGGAGTCGCCGATCGTCGCAATGGGGAATGCGCTGGATCTGGTTGGACTCTGCGCGTTACTGGTGGTACTGGGCGTGATTCCGATGGTGGGATTTGACGTTTTTTTCCAGATCTTTAGCCACCTGAAAAAATTACGCATGTCGCGGCAGGACATCCGCGACGAATTTAAAGAGAGCGAAGGCGATCCGCATGTTAAGGGCAAAATTCGCCAGATGCAACGCGCCGCCGCGCAGCGCCGCATGATGGAAGATGTGCCGAAAGCGGACGTCATTGTCACTAACCCGACGCACTATTCCGTGGCGCTGCAGTATGACGAAAACAAAATGAGCGCGCCGAAAGTGGTCGCGAAGGGGGCTGGATTAATAGCGCTGCGCATTCGCGAGATCGGCGCTGAACATCGGGTTCCCACTTTAGAAGCGCCGCCGCTGGCGCGGGCATTATATCGCCACGCCGAAATCGGTCAGCAAATTCCCGGGCAGTTATATGCTGCCGTTGCGGAAGTGTTGGCCTGGGTCTGGCAGCTTAAACGCTGGCGGCTTGCGGGCGGGCAACGTCCTCCACAACCTGAGAACCTTCCGGTGCCAGAAGCGCTGGATTTTATGAACGAGAAGAATACTGATGGCTAATCTGGTCGCGATGCTGCGCCTGCCCAGCAACCTGAAATCGACGCAATGGCAAATTCTTGCCGGGCCGATCCTCATTCTGCTGATTTTGTCGATGATGGTGCTGCCGCTACCTGCTTTTATCCTCGACTTATTGTTTACCTTTAATATTGCGCTATCAATTATGGTGCTGCTGGTGGCGATGTTTACCCAGCGTACTCTGGATTTTGCCGCGTTTCCGACCATCCTGCTGTTTACCACGCTACTGCGTCTGGCGCTTAACGTAGCCTCAACGCGCATTATTTTGATGGAAGGGCATACCGGCGCGGCGGCGGCGGGAAAGGTAGTGGAGGCGTTCGGTCATTTCCTGGTCGGCGGTAACTTCGCGATCGGGATTGTGGTTTTTATCATCCTCGTCATTATCAACTTCATGGTCATCACCAAAGGCGCCGGACGTATTGCCGAAGTCGGCGCGCGCTTTGTGCTGGACGGTATGCCCGGTAAGCAAATGGCGATTGACGCCGATCTTAATGCCGGTCTGATTGGTGAAGACGAGGCCAAAAAACGGCGTTCGGAAGTCACTCAGGAAGCCGACTTCTACGGCTCGATGGACGGGGCAAGTAAATTTGTACGCGGCGACGCCATCGCCGGTATTCTCATCATGGTCATTAACGTGGTCGGCGGGCTGCTGGTCGGCGTATTGCAGCACGGAATGAGCATAGGCAGCGCGGCGGAAAGCTACACTCTGCTGACCATTGGCGACGGCCTGGTCGCCCAGATCCCGGCGCTGGTTATCTCCACGGCGGCGGGCGTCATTGTGACCCGCGTCAGTACCGATCAGGATGTAGGCGAGCAGATGGTTGGCCAACTGTTCAGTAATCCAAGGGTGATGCTGCTGGCGGCGGCGGTGCTGGGGCTGCTTGGCATGGTGCCAGGAATGCCTAACCTGGTATTTTTACTTTTTACCGCCGCTTTGCTCGGCCTGGCATGGTGGCTGCGCGGGCGTGAAGAAAAAGCGCCGGAGGAGCCGCAGCCGGTAAAAATGCCGGAAAATAACTCGGTGGTCGAAGCCACCTGGAATGACGTACAGCTTGAGGATTCACTGGGAATGGAAGTGGGCTACCGCCTGATCCCGATGGTGGATTTTCAACAGGATGGCGAATTGCTCGGACGTATTCGCAGCATTCGTAAAAAATTCGCGCAGGATATGGGGTTCCTGCCGCCGGTTGTCCATATTCGCGACAATATGGATTTACAGCCTGCGCGCTATCGTATTTTGATGAAAGGGGTAGAGATTGGCAGCGGGGACGCCTATCCGGGACGTTGGCTGGCTATTAACCCTGGCACGGCGGCGGGAACGCTACCGGGCGAGAAAACCGTCGATCCAGCTTTTGGCCTTGATGCCATCTGGATTGAAAGCGCCCTGAAAGAGCAGGCGCAAATTCAGGGCTTTACCGTCGTGGAAGCCAGTACCGTTGTGGCGACGCACCTTAACCACTTGATTGGCCAATTCTCCGCCGAACTGTTTGGCCGTCAGGAAGCGCAGCAACTGTTGGATCGTGTCTCTCAGGAGATGCCTAAACTCACGGAAGATCTGGTCCCCGGCGTCGTGACCCTCACGACTTTACACAAAGTCCTGCAAAACTTACTGGCGGAAAAAGTCCCGATTCGCGATATGCGCACCATTCTGGAAACGCTGGCGGAACATGCGCCGTTACAAAGCGATCCGCATGAATTAACCGCCGTGGTACGCGTGGCATTAGGGCGAGCGATTACGCAACAGTGGTTCCCCGGTAATGAAGAAGTGCAGGTGATTGGCCTGGATACCGCGCTGGAGCGTTTGCTGCTTCAGGCATTGCAGGGCGGCGGTGGACTTGAGCCTGGGTTGGCGGATCGCCTGCTGGCGCAGACGCAAGAGGCGCTTTCTCGCCAGGAGATGCTGGGCGCGCCGCCGGTATTACTGGTTAACCATGCGCTACGTCCATTATTGTCCCGCTTTTTGCGGCGCAGTTTACCGCAGCTGGTGGTGTTGTCGAACCTTGAGCTTTCCGATAACCGTCATATCCGCATGACGGCGACCATTGGAGGAAAATAATGCGTAAATGGCTGGCATTGTTGCTCTTTCCCCTAACGGTTCAGGCCGCAGGCGAAGGCGCGTGGCAGGATAGCGGTATGGGCGTAACCTTAAATTACCGGGGCGTTTCCGCATCGTCTTCGCCATTGTCGGCGCGTCAGCCGGTTTCCGGTGTGATGACACTGGTCGCCTGGCGTTATGAACTGAATGGCCCGACTCCCGCGAGCTTACGGGTACGTTTATGTTCCCAGTCCCGTTGCGTAGAACTTGATGGTCAGAGTGGCACGACCCACGGTTTTGCTCATGTTCCCGCAGTCGAGCCGCTCCGCTTTGTCTGGGAAGTCCCCGGCGGCGGCCGACTTATCCCGGCGTTAAAAGTGCGGAGCAATCAGGTGATTGTGAACTACCGCTAACCGCCCCTTTCTTTGCCAGGTAGCAGACCTGACTCTCTTTTTGAATAAATAGAAACGCCGTTTTATAAAATGGTGAGGTAGGTTGCCGAACTCTTTGTGTTTTTGCCATTTACGCTCTGGCAATGGCAGAAACAAAAAGGTTTCCGCCCAGCTTAGCTTTTACTGTAGCGAATCGACTGCGTCGGCGGTAAAACTGCACGCAGCACTGAATTCGACATTACACAGAGGTTAAGCAAATGATGGTTTATCCAGTCAAACACAGTCCGCTATTGCGTCAGCCTGAGCATTTTATCGCCAGAGATGAACTAAAAGCCCTGGTGCAAAAGGTGACGCATAACCTGGTCAATATTAAAGATGAGACAGGCGAATTTTTATTGCGACTGGACGACGGACGCGTGATCGATACTAAAGGCTGGGCCGGATGGGAGTGGACGCACGGCGTGGGCCTGTACGGAATGCATCACTATTACCAACAGACCGGCGACCAGACGATGCGTAAGATCATTGATGACTGGTTTGCCGATCGTTTTGCGGAAGGCGCGACGACGAAAAACGTTAATACGATGGCGCCGTTTTTAACGCTGGCGTATCGCTATGAAGAGACGCGTAATCCAGCGTATTTACCGTGGCTGGAAACGTGGGCCGAATGGGCGATGAATGAAATGCCCCGTACCGATCACGGCGGAATGCAGCACATCACGCTGGCGGAGGAAAATCATCAGCAGATGTGGGACGACACGCTAATGATGACGGTGCTGCCGCTGGCGAAAATCGGTAAACTGTTGAACCGGCCGGAATATGTGGAAGAGGCAACCTATCAGTTCCTGCTGCACGTGCAGAATTTGATGGATAAAGAGACGGGGCTGTGGTTCCACGGCTGGAGCTATGACGGTCATCATAACTTCGCTAACGCTCGCTGGGCGCGCGGCAACAGCTGGCTGACCATTGTGATCCCGGATTTTCTTGAACTGCTGGACTTGCCAGAAAATAATGCCGTGCGCCGTTACCTGGTCCAGGTACTGAATGCGCAGATCGCCGCGCTGGCGAAATGTCAAGATAAAAGCGGTTTGTGGCATACGCTGCTTGACGATCCGCACTCTTATCTTGAGGCGTCGGCGACGGCGGGTTTTGCCTACGGTATTCTTAAAGCGGTGCGCAAACGCTATGTCGAACGGCACTATGCGCAGGTGGCGGAAAAAGCTATTCGGGGGATAGTGAAACATATCTCGCCGGAAGGCGAACTGCTGCAAACGTCATTTGGCACTGGCATGGGCCACGATCTCGATTTTTACCGTCATATTCCGTTGACCTCTATGCCTTACGGGCAGGCGATGGCAATGCTGTGTTTGACGGAATATCTGCGTAACTATTTCTGATGTATGCAGATATTCCGGTCGTATCCTTGTCTGATGGCGCTTTGCTTATTTGACTATGGCGCCTGACCCGACTGTGTGGTATCAGCCTGTGGATCAAACAGGTGGTCAAGGATTTTTCGCATGATGGGCGCGGCGGTAACGCCGTCGCTTCCGCCGTTTTCCAGAATCAAGGCAATAGCGACCTTAGGGTTTTTATACGGTGCAAAAGCGGTATAAAACACATGATCGCGCAGGCGAATGGGGATCATTTTCGCATTGTAGGTCTGATTTTCTTTCAGGCTAAACACCTGCGACGTGCCGCTTTTGGCCGCAATGCCGTAGGGCGCGGTGTGAAAGAACTTATAGCCCGTTCCGTTGGGTGCATTCGCCATGCCGTACATCGCCTGACGCACCAGTCCCCAGTATGGCGACGCCGGATCGGCTATCTGTGCCGGTGTTCCTGAAGGGCGATACGGAACCACCGTTTTGCCGCTCTCTTCATTGAGTAACAGGTGAGGGGCAATCACCTTACCGTTGTTGATGAGCGCCACCATCGCTTTTACCATCTGGATGGGGGTGGCAATCCAGTAGCCCTGGCCGATGCCGACAGAGATGGTATCGCCCTGATACCAGGCTTTTTTATGGACCCGCTGTTTCCATGCGCGGCTGGGAAGCAGCCCGTCATACTCTTCATTAAGGTCGATGCCCGTCGGTTTGCCATAGCCGAACTGAGACAACATCGTGTCGATACGGTCAATACCCATCATATAAGCGACCTGATAGAAAAAGGTATCCGCAGATTCCTCAATCGCTTTAGTGACATCCAGCATACCGTGTCCGGTTTTTTTCCAGTCCCGGTAATGACGCTGCGTGCCGGGAAGCGTCCAGGTTGGCGCGCCAAAGAAGGTGGTTTGCGGCGTAATAATCCCGCATAACAGCGCGGACATCGCCATATAGGGTTTAACCGTTGACGCCGGGGGATAAAGCCCTTGCGTCACGCGGTTGATCAGCGGCAGATTTTTATCGTGCAGCAGTTTGCCGTAATCCTGATAGCTAATGCCTTTTACAAAGGGGTTCGGGTCGTAGCTGGGCATAGATACCATCGCCAGCACTGAACCATCGTGCGGATCTTCAACCAGTACGGCAGCACGCTGCCCGGCCAGCAAACTTTCAATGTACTCTTGTAAATGGAGATCCAGCGTCAGGTGAATGTTCTTACCCGCGATGGGAGGAACGTCTTTCAGCAGGCGGACAATACGCCCGTGATTATCCACCTCGACCTCCTGATAACCGGTTTTGCCATGAAGATCGTTTTCGTAGTAACGCTCAATCCCCTGTTTACCGATGTTATGGTCCGCCGCGTAATTCTCTGCCAGCCCTTTTTTATCCAGCGCTTTAAGGTCGTTATCGTTTATCTTTGACACGTAACCGAGAACATGCGCCAGCTCCGCGCCGTAAGGATACTGCCGATCCTGATAGCTATTGATCGTGACGCCGTTGAAATGAAACTGATTGACCGCAAAGCGTGCGATTTCAACATCCGTTAGCGCGTTTTTGAGCACCACCGGACGATAGCGGCTACTGGATTTTAGCGCATGGCGAAAGTCGGCGATATCATCGGGGGAGAGATCAACAATAGGGGTGAGCTGTTTTAGCAGCGCATCCATATCGGCAATTTTATAGGGCGTAACCGCGATATCATACCAGGTTACGTTACGCACTAGCGGAATGCCGTTGCGATCGTAAATGATGCCGCGCGTGGGCGCGACGGGTAGCATCTTGATATCGTTCTCATTCGAACGGGTGGTGTAGTAGTGGTGCTGGCGGATTTGCAAGTTATAGAGGTTGAAGATCAGGATACCAAAGCAGACAACCACTACACCAAACGCCACAATCACACGTCTCAGGAAGAGTTTCTCTTCCGCATCAAAGTCTTTAAAAGTCATTACCTGTACCTGAACAATCCGCCGCCTAATGATACGGGGCGGTCAGCGCCAGCACAGGTAAAAGATGTTCCATCTCTCTATAGAAATGTGTCATTCCTTGTGATTTGTTACAGATATACCGCTGTGTGACTAGTCCTGATATAGGTTGACAGTTTTTTGTCTGTAAAACGCCTGATGAACATCATCGGGCGTTTTGTATTTCAGGGCCAGGTGTGGCCGTTCATGGTTATAAATTGCCACGGACTCTTTTACT
>NZ_JBCMFA010000008.1:0-314816 GCF_043847915.1 Salmonella sp. 2020_1459
CGCAATAATTTGCGCAGCAGCAAGGCGGCAAGCGAAGGAAAGGAAGGAGCATACAGAAGTATGTGACTGAGTTTACGAGCGCAGGCAACGCCGCTGATGCGATAAAGAATTGCGTACAGAGCACAAAAGAATTTGCCTGGCGGCAGTAGCGCGGTGGTCCCACCTGACCCCATGCCGAACTCAGAAGTGAAACGCCGTAGCGCCGATGGTAGTGTGGGGTCTCCCCATGCGAGAGTAGGGAACTGCCAGGCATCAAATTAGAAGTATGGCATTAACTTTCGGGGCAGTTCACTACTCGACAGAGAGTAGGACAAAAGCGAAAGCTTTTGAACGTTGCGAAGCAACGGCCCGAAGGGTGAATCACGAAGTGATTCATAAACTGCCAGGCATCAAATTGCAGTAAACCGGGATGAAAATCCGGGTTGTGACAAAGAAATTCGGTGGAGCGGTAGTTCAGTTGGTTAGAATACCTGCCTGTCACGCAGGGGGTCGCGGGTTCGAGTCCCGTCCGTTCCGCCACTTGTTAAGAGCCCTGAGCATTAGCTCAGGGCTTTTTCTTTTCCTGTCATTTAATTATTGCTCAATTCGCAAAAATCCTCTGCATTTCTCGCTCTTTTTCTGCAAAGCGCTGAAGGTCATAATTCCCTCAGTTAACGAACATAGTGATTAAAAAGAGGAATTCTATGACTATCCCTGCATTCGGTTTAGGTACTTTTCGCCTGAAAGACGACGTGGTTATCGCTTCTGTTAAAACGGCGCTTGAACTGGGCTACCGTGCTGTCGACACTGCGCAAATCTATGATAATGAAGCGGCTGTTGGACAGGCGATTGCTGAGAGCGGCGTACCGCGTAGCGAGCTGTACATCACCACCAAGATCTGGATTGAAAACCTTAGCAAAGACAAGCTAATCCCAAGCCTGAAAGAGAGCCTGAAAAAATTGCGTACCGATTATGTCGATCTGACGCTGATCCACTGGCCATCTCCGGGTGATGCCGTGTCTGTCGAAGAATTTATGCAGGCATTGCTTGAAGCTAAAAAACAAGGGCTGACTCGCGAAATTGGCATTTCAAACTTCACCATTCCGTTGATGGAAAAGGCTATTGCCGCGGTGGGCGCACACAATATCGCCACCAACCAGATTGAGCTATCTCCGTATCTGCAGAATCGTAAGGTGGTTGACTGGGCGAAAGCGCACGGTATCCATATCACCTCTTATATGACGCTGGCATACGGTAAAGCGCTGAAAGATGAAGTGATTGCACGCATTGCGGCTAAACATAATGCGACCCCGGCGCAGGTTATTCTGGCATGGGCAATGGGTGAAGGTTACTCGGTGATCCCTTCATCCACCAGGCGTGAAAACCTGGCAAGCAACCTGCTGGCACTGGACCTGCATCTGGATGTCGAAGATAAAAATGCGATCGCGGCACTGGACTGC
The DNA here is from genome assembly GCF_043847915.1 of Salmonella sp. 2020_1459. NCBI lineage: Bacteria > Pseudomonadati > Pseudomonadota > Gammaproteobacteria > Enterobacterales > Enterobacteriaceae > Salmonella > Salmonella sp. 2020_1459. Next base: position 1,440 of record NZ_JBCMFA010000008.1, read on the forward strand.
AACGATCGTCTGGTTAGCCCGGAAGGACTGGCTCCTGCCTGGGATTAATTACCCGATCCTTTGTACCTTTACCCCTCTTTCACAGCTCCTGCGGGAGCTGTTCTTATATATTCGCTCAAAAAGTCGATAAATGCCCGAATACGTGTGCTGACGGCGCGATCGCTGTAGTAAACGGCGCTGAAAGGCATTTCTACCGGCAGACGTTTATCGGCCAGCAGTTCCACCAGTTCTCCCCGCGCGATCTCTTTATCAATCATATAATCTGAAAGACATGCAATGCCGTTACCGTTCAGGCAAAGTTGTTTTAACGTTTCCCCGCTGTTGGAAGAAATCCCACATTCGATCTCATGGAGCTGCCCATCGCTACAGGCTATTGGCCAGGTATTGAGCGAGATGGGTTCAGAGAACCCCAGGCACAGATGCCGTTTTAACTCTTCAACGCTCTCAGGCTTGCCAAAGCGGGCAATATAGTCAGGTGAAGCGATAATCTTGCGATAGCTGGTAAATAACGGGCGCGCGCGCAGACTTGAATCTGTCAACGTGCCTGCGCGTATCGCAACATCCACTTTTCGTTCAATAAGATTGATGAACGTTTCTGAGGAGACAAGAGACAACGTCATTTCCGGATACCGTTCACGAAAAGGTTTAATCAGCGGCATCAGGAAATGCAGCATTACCGGCGTTGCCGCATCGATACGCAGTAAGCCGCGCGGGGTATTACGCGACTCCATGATTTCCGTTTCTGCGGCGGCCATTTCTTGCAGTATCTGCTGCACGCGCCTGAAGTATCGCTCTCCTTCTTCAGTCAGGCTCAGCTGTCGGGTCGTACGATTAAGCAGACTGACGCCGAGCTTCATCTCCAGCTTTTTAACTGCCCGGCTGACAGCGGAATTGGCCTGTCCAAGCTGCTCTGCCGCCCGGCTGAAGCTGCCGCTTTCCACGACAGCGACAAAAATTGCGAGTTCTTCGGAGGTGGCTTTCATTTTTGCTCCTGAAGCAAAATTAAATTGATATTTTGGCTATTTTTGTCATTAAAACATCCAGGCATACTGCGTGTCATCTGATTACTGCTGTTATGGAGTTATTTATGCCTCTCGCTTTATTTGCACTGACAATAAGTGCCTTCGCTATCGGTACGACTGAGTTTGTGATTGTCGGCCTGGTGCCGACCATTGCTCAACAACTGGCTATCTCGTTACCTTCCGCCGGAATGCTGGTTTCAATCTATGCGCTGGGTGTGGCTATTGGCGCGCCGGTGCTAACCGCGCTGACCGGACGCCTGCCGCGTAAACAGTTACTGGTCGCGCTGATGGTCTTGTTTACGGCGGGGAATTTGCTGGCATGGCAGGCACCGGGCTATATGACATTAATCGTCGCCCGTCTGCTGACGGGCCTGGCGCACGGCGTGTTCTTCTCGATTGGATCTACCATCGCGACAAGTCTGGTGCCAAAAGAGAAAGCGGCTTCTGCGATCGCTATTATGTTTGGTGGTTTAACGGTAGCGCTGGTCACGGGCGTTCCGCTGGGCACATTTATCGGTCAGCATTTTGGCTGGCGTGAGACCTTCCTTGCGGTATCACTGTTAGGCGTGATTGCGCTGATGAGCAGTCAACTGCTGATCCCTGCCAATATTCCCGGTCGGGCGGCCGCCAGCATTCGTGACCAGGTGAAAGTACTGACTCATCCTCGTCTGTTGCTGATTTACGCCGTTACGGCGCTGGGCTACGGCGGGGTATTCACGGCATTCACCTTCCTGGCGCCAATGATGCAGGATCTGGCGGGATTCTCCCCGGCAGCGGTAAGCTGGATCTTACTGGGGTATGGCGTATCAGTGGCTATCGGCAATATCTGGGGCGGTAAACTGGCAGATAAGCATGGTGCCGTGCCGGCGTTGAAATTCATTTTCGCCGTGCTGTTTGTTCTGCTGATGGTCTTCCAGGTGACGGCCTCCACGCAGTATGCCGCGCTGGCTACCATTCTGGTGATGGGGGTCTTTGCCTTCGGTAACGTACCGGGGTTGCAGGTCTACGTGGTACAGAAAGCGGAACAATTCACGCCTAATGCAGTAGATGTGGCGTCAGGTCTGAACATTGCGGCGTTTAACATTGGTATTGCGCTGGGTTCCGTGATTGGCGGACAAACGGTGGCGCATTACGGTTTGGCGCAGACGCCGTGGATTGGCGCCCTCATTGTTCTGGTGGCTTTCCTGCTGGTGGGCGTCAGCGGACGTCTTGATAAACCTGTACGCATTGCTCTGGAGTAAATTATTGATGTAAGCGCCTACTTACAAAACAAACTGCAATTGTTCGTTGAAAGTGAGTGCTAAAATCCCTATAACAGAAGAACCAGTCCGGTTGAGGACTGGTTGACGTTACAGAGGTTTGAAAGTCAAAAGTGCGAAAAAACACCTATGCGATGCGCTATGTTGCCGGACAGCCCGCCGAGCGGATTTTGCCGCCAGGGTCGTTTGCGAGCATTGGCCAGGCATTGCCCGCCGGGGAACCGCTAAGCAGTGAAGAGCGGATCCGTATCCTCGTGTGGAATATATTCAAGCAGCAGCGAGCCGAATGGTTATCGGTGCTGAAGAACTACGGCAAAGATGCGCATCTGGTCCTGTTGCAGGAGGCACAGACGACGCCTGAACTGGTACAGTTTGCCACCGCTAACTATCTTGCCGCCGACCAGGTTCCCGCTTTTGTATTACCTCAGCATCCGTCTGGCGTCATGACGCTTTCTGCCGCCCATCCTGTTTACTGCTGCCCTTTACGGGAAAGAGAACCAATTTTACGTTTGGCGAAATCAGCCCTGGTGACGGTATATCCCTTGCCGGATACCCGTTTATTAATGGTAGTAAATGTTCATGCGGTAAATTTTAGTCTGGGCGTGGACGTATACAGTAAGCAGTTACTTCCGATCGGCGACCAGATTGCGCACCATAGCGGCCCTGTCATTATGGCGGGTGATTTTAATGCCTGGAGCCGCCCACGTATGAATGCGTTGTACCGCTTTGCACGTGAGATGTCGCTGCGCCAGGTGCGTTTCACTGACGATCAGCGCCGTCGTGCGTTTGGACGACCGCTGGATTTTGTTTTTTATCGTGGTTTAAACGTGAATGAAGCCTCCGTACTGGTGACGCGCGCTTCCGATCACAATCCGCTACTCGTTGAATTCAGTCCCGGCAAACCTGAGCAATAAAGGTGCGTCAGGTCTGCCGTGGGGCAGGCCTCTTCGGGTGCTGCCCTTTACTTTTCTCATAACAGAAGGGCACTACCATGACAACGCATTCCCACCATGACAATGTTGAAAAGCAGTTTGGTTCACAGGCGAACGCCTATTTACATAGCGCCGTTCACGCATCGGGTCGTGACTTAGCGCGGCTGGCGCAAAGGCTGTCTGATTTTTCCCACGCGAACGTACTGGATATGGGATGTGGAGCTGGACACGCGAGTTTTGTCGCTGCGCAACATGCCTACTCGGTCGTGGCATACGATTTATCCGCCAGCATGCTTGAGGTTGTCGCTGGAGCGGCGGAAGAAAGACATTTAAGTAATATTACTCTCCGGCAAGGCTATGCCGAAAAACTGCCCTTTGAAGATGCATCGTTTGAGGTGGTGATTAGCCGCTATTCCGCGCATCACTGGCACGACGTTGGTCAGGCATTGCGTGAGGTTTATCGTGTATTAAAACCCGGCGGCGTGCTGATTATCATGGATGTCATGTCGCCTGGACATCCTGTACGCGATATCTGGCTGCAAACGGTGGAGGCGTTACGCGACACGTCGCATGTCCGTAATTATTCCAGTGGTGAATGGCTGGCGATGGTCAATAATGCGATGCTGGTAACGAATACCGTGATAACCGATCGTTTATCGCTGGAGTTTCGCTCATGGGTAACGCGGATGCGTACGCCAGCGCCGTTGGTTGAGGCGATTCGATTATATCAGGCGAGTGCCCCGGTAGAGGTGAAGCGTTATTTTGAGTTGCAGGATGACGGTTCGTTTAGCAGCGATACTATCATGCTGGAAGCGCATAAAGCGGTATAGCAATTTAAAAGGCGCCGGGGGAAGCGGCGCCTTTTGGCTTTTTCGTCGGACAATATCAGGAGTCTGGCGTGCTATTGTCCTTCACAAACAACGTAAGCTGATCGCCCGGTTGTAGATTATCCGTATCATGGTTCCAGCGCATCACATCTTTGATATTCACCCCGTGACGTCTGGCGATACTGGAAAGCGAATCGCCTTTACGGACACGATAGGTAATGCTATCGCTATTGTTTGCCAGTCGTTGCGCGCTGCTGCCAGCGCCCACGGTCAGGCTTTGCCCGATTTTCAGGCGTGAACCACGCAGGTTGTTCCACTGCTGCAAGTCCTTCGTGCTTACGCCAAGCTGCGAAGCAATACCGGAAAGCGTATCGCCAGAGCGCACCTTATAGCTACGGCTATTCAACGGCGTATTGTCGGCGATCAGTTGGGACTGAACGGCGTCAATCTCACCGGAAGCCAGCGACTCACGCAACTGCTCGGCATGCTTTTTGGGCACCATAACATATTGCGGACCGCTTACGCCTAAGGTAGACCCTTTTACACCGGCATTAAACGTCTTCAGCTTGCTGATAGACATGCCCGCCATATCCGCAACCTGGGCCATTTCAACTGGACTGTTTAAACGAACTCGTGCCAGCGCTCGGCTTTCATCTGTTGTTGGCAGACGTACGCCGTAGCGTTTGCTGTTTTTGAGAATTTCACTCAATGCCAGCATCTTAGGTACGTAGAGTTTTGTTTCTCTGGGCAAAGAAAGCGACCAGAAATCCGTCGGTTTTCCACGCGCTTTGTTTGCTTTAATTGCCCGCATAACACGGCCTTCGCCGCTGTTATACGCTGCAACGGTTAACAGCCAGTCGCCGTCAAACATTTTGTTCAGACGCTGCATCATGTCTAACGCGGCGGTCGTAGAGGCTACAACATCGCGACGCGCGTCATAATTACGGGTCTGCTTTAAACCATAATTGCGCCCTGTGCTCGGTATGATCTGCCAGATGCCTGCGGCATTGGCGCCAGACGTTGCGTGAGGATCAAAAGCGCTCTCCACTATGGGTAGTAGTACCAGCTCCATAGGCATGTTACGTTTCTTAACCTGCCCCGCTATCCAGTACATATACGGCTCTGCCCGTAAAGTTACATCGTGGAGATAGCTCTTATTGCGTAAATACTTCTGTTTCTGTTCGCGAATCCGGCTGTTTTCCGGAATTCCCATCTTTAGCTCGTCGCCAATGAAAGCCCACAAGTCCTGATCTGGCGCGATAGACGTTCCGTCGTCCATCCATCGTGCCTGACTCGTAAACTTTCCTGCTTCCCCTTGACCAGCTGCAGAAAGGCTCTGTGCGTGCTGTTGGACGTTGCCAGTGTTCTGAGACGTCTGGCACCCCACAAGCAGGACAGAGGCGAGTAATATCGCTTTTGCCTTCATGTGTGTGTCAATAGTTGCTTAAAAGACGACCGATCATAACGGCGAAGTTAGCGAATGACAAGTAAGAATTATCAGAACGTGTCTTTCTTTGACCTTAACCATGCAAAACGCGCTTCTGGTTGTTGCAATATTGTTTCTTTGTTTATTTCGTTAATTAAATCAATATCTTCAGTTCTTAAAAAAAGATTAATCTTACGTTCATTTTTAAGAATAACGGGTAATGTCATTTGTTTTTTTACACGTAACTCTTTAACTTTACGATAATATTCATTTATGAACGAATCGTGCGGAAGTATGCTCAATGCGAACTTAATGTTAGCTAAAGTGTATTCGTGAGCGCAGCAAATGAGCGTGTCGTCAGGCAGAGAATTAATTTTCATAAGTGACTGATACATCTGTGATGGCGTGCCTTCAAACAGTCGACCACAGCCGCCAGAAAACAGCGTGTCGCCGCAGAATAAGTAAGGGTGGCTAAAGTAACAGACGTGTCCTAACGTGTGACCCGGCGTGGCAAAAAGAGTAAATTTCTCGCCTAAAACGCGAATAGTATCGCCATCGCCAACAAGATGGGTTGCTCCCTTGTCTTGCGTTTCCGCCGGTCCATAAACCGTCATTTGCGGGAAGTGTTGCAACAGCTCTTTGACTCCGCCAACATGGTCGTGATGGTGATGCGTCAGAAAAATCGCCTCCGGCATCCACTTATGTTCAGCAATGGCCTTTAAGACGGGTGCCGCTTCGCCGGGATCAACAATCACACAGCGGCCTTCATCATTGGTCAGCACCCAGATGTAATTGTCCTGAAACGCGGGAATACTGTTAAGATTCATATATTACCTCTCAAATAATTAGCGGAAGGTTGCGATGAAACCGGCAAGGCTCTCTCAAACTGTCGTTGCGCCCGGATGTTGGGGTGAGTTGCCCTGGGGCAATTACTACCGTGAGGCGCTGGAACAGCAGCTAAATCCGTGGTTTGCAAAAATGTATGGTTTCCATTTGCTTAAAATCGGTAATTTAAGCGCAGAAATCAATTCCGAAGCGTGCGCGGTCTCCCATCAGGTGAATGTTTCGTCGCAGGGGTCGCCGATGCAGGTTCTGGCCGATCCGCTACACCTTCCTTTTGCAGATAAATCCGTCGATGTTTGTCTGCTGGCGCATACTTTGCCGTGGTGTACCGACCCGCACCGTTTATTGCGGGAAGCCGACCGCGTATTGATTGATGACGGTTGGCTGGTCATCAGTGGATTTAACCCGCTGAGTTTGATGGGGTTACGTAAACTGGTACCCGTTTTACGTAAAACACCGCCCTATAATAGTCGGATGTTTACCCTTATGCGGCAACTGGACTGGCTGTCTTTACTCAATTTTGAAGTGCTACATTATAGCCGTTTTCATGTCTTACCCTGGAAAAAGCAGGGGGGGCGGCTTTTAAATACGCATATCCCGGCGCTGGGCTGTTTACAGCTTATTGTGGCCCGTAAGCGGACCATCCCGCTTACGCTTAATCCGCTGCGACATAATAAAAGTAAAACCCCTATCCGCCAGACCGTTGGCGCCACCCGGCAATATCGCAAACCGGATGGCTAAGCCTCCGCCTGGTAGCCACTATCTTCCTGCGTGGGGTTCATTGCCGCGGCGCGCGCCAGTTCATCACAACGCTCGTTTTCGGGATGGCCTGCATGGCCTTTGACCCATACCCATTTGATCTGATGCTGACCTAACGCAGCATCGAGACGTTTCCAGAGATCGACATTTTTTACGGGTTTCTTTTCCGCAGTTTTCCAGCCGCGTTTCTTCCAGTTATGAATCCATTGGGTAATTCCTTGCCGCACATATTGGCTGTCGGTGCTCAATGTCACTTCGCAATGTTCTTTTAACGCTTCAAGCGCGACGATCGCCGCCATCAGTTCCATACGGTTATTGGTGGTCAGCGTGTAACCTTCACTAAACGTTTTTTCATGACCACGATAGCGTAAGATAGCGCCATAACCACCAGGCCCTGGATTCCCCAGGCAAGAGCCATCGGTGAAAATTTCTACCTGTTTAAGCATCTCTGGTAGACTTCCTGTAATTGAAATCGATAACAAAACGCAAGTCTGACATAAATGACCGATATGAGCACTGCAATTACACGACAGATTGTCCTCGATACCGAAACCACCGGTATGAACCAGATAGGCGCGCACTATGAAGGTCACAAGATTATTGAGATCGGTGCGGTTGAGGTGATAAACCGTCGTCTGACCGGCAACAATTTTCATGTTTACCTGAAGCCCGATCGCCTTGTCGATCCAGAGGCTTTTGGCGTACACGGTATTGCCGATGAGTTTCTGCTGGATAAGCCGGTTTTTGCTGATGTGGTCGATGAGTTTCTTGATTATATCCGCGGCGCGGAGCTGGTCATCCATAACGCATCGTTCGATATCGGCTTTATGGATTATGAGTTTGGTCTGCTTAAACGCGATATTCCTAAAACCAATACTTTCTGCAAAGTTACCGACAGCCTGGCGTTGGCGCGGAAAATGTTCCCCGGCAAGCGTAACAGCCTTGATGCACTGTGTTCGCGTTATGAGATAGATAATAGCAAACGTACTTTGCACGGCGCATTGCTCGATGCCCAGATCCTTGCTGAAGTGTATCTGGCGATGACGGGCGGACAAACGTCCATGACGTTTGCGATGGAAGGAGAGACGCAACGGCAGCAAGGTGAAGCGACCATTCAGCGAATCGTTCGCCAGGCCAGCCGGTTACGGGTCGTTTTTGCCTCTGAGGAAGAGCTGGCTGCGCATGAATCGCGGCTTGATCTGGTGCAGAAAAAGGGCGGAAGTTGCCTTTGGCGGGCGTAATTTATTCCTTTTTAGGCTATAAAAATCATCCTTCGGGCGATTTTTGCAGCAACTGATTCAAAAGGTGAGAAAAAGCGTTGACGGGCGACACCGCAAACCGTAATATTCGCCTCGTTCCCAGCGGGAACATCACGGAGCGGTAGTTCAGTTGGTTAGAATACCTGCCTGTCACGCAGGGGGTCGCGGGTTCGAGTCCCGTCCGTTCCGCCACTATTCGAGGCCATGCTATTGATTAGCATGGCCTTTTTCTTTTCCTGTTTTTTCTGGTGTGCCATTCAGTATGCCATCAGCGTCCGGCTTGCATCGGTGTAAATCAGCCTGTACCGGACATCAGCGTGTCGATTGAGCCTCATCCTGCCGCCACTCTCCCCGGGTAGTGTCTGGCGATGATGTCGTTCAGTTTATCCACCAGTTCCGGTCGTTTGAAAGTAATATGGGCAGTTCCCTTCTGAAAATATTTGATTTTAAACATCTCGTCCTCGTAACTGTTACTCCCTCTGTTATCGTGAATGTGATCGCCTAGGCGTCGGGTCACATCAGCACGGTTATCAGGAGCGGGTTTCCCATCCAGCAGCATAAGCATACGTTCCAGGTCAGCGAGCCGATCACGCTGCCAGCCCCAGTTCAGTCCAAATCCCCATCTGTCGCATTTTACCAGACCGTTCACGATAATTTTTTTCCCGAATTTACACGGCGAATTTGACTTAAAATCCCAGCTAAGGCTTTTGAACACATTAATCACACCGCGTTCAAACACCTCGTCTTTGCTCTGGTGCAGTTGCTCAAAGGTACTGAGTATATTCGCTTCACTGATGGCTGGAATATCATCACCTTCAAGGTTTCTGTACCACTGGTCACGGGCCTGAGCGTCCATCAGACTCAGCATTCCGGACTTCTTCATCAGGTCCCGCCATATGCTGCGATCGAGATTACGGGTAATAGCTTTCATTGCCGCTTCTGGTTTCTCCATCAGCCAGCAGCCGCAGCGAAAATCCTGCTTCATGCCCCAGTCCAGGGCGGCTTTACCGCCGATGCTTCTGGTCAGCGCCGATATTTCTGCAATCCGCTCAGTCACGGTTCTGATCTGTTCAAGTGCAGCGTTGCGTCCGGTGACGATACGTTCAATGCTGGTGGAGCAAATCATATCGGTATGGTCAGTTAAGACTTCGGGGTCGGCATTAGTGTGTTCTGACATTATTTTCTTTCCTTTATATAAGCACAAAACGCCGGTCTGTGAGGACCGGCGCTTATGCGAGTGTCAGTAAGGTGGTGTTACTGCGGAGAAAGTAAAAGCCGGAGGTAGTGTATCATCCGGACCTCGTTCAGGGCCTGTTCAACAGAGGGCAGGAGTGCTGCTGAACCGGTGAGAGTATCGTCGTTATCGAAGATGATCTCTGTACCACAGTCGATATTGTCCTGCAGCCAGCAGATCAGGATCTGCAGCCCTTCTTCAGTGGTTAATGGCATGTGTTTACCTCAGTGGGGAAGTGGGTTACCAGTCGAAGGTGGCAAAGCCTGGCAGGAGTTCGCCGAAAGCATCCAGGTGGAGAATACCAGCGGCGTAACGGCGTATCAGCGTCACCACTAACCGTCGACAGGCTTTCGACAGCCCCAGCCGTTTAAGCCGCAGAACCGGAAATGACCATGCCTCCAGGTGGAGTAAGGAGCCGGAGCCGGTATACAAAATCCACTCCGACTCGCCAAAGTCTTCATACTGGTGTGAAAGGGTAAACAGCAGAGCATTGTCTTTCTCCGTGATATGTGCGGTGCTGCACTGAATGCCGTTAACGCGGGCGACGGGCGGAAGCGGATCTTCAACAATCAGCTTTCCGGGCTCGTCAGCAACGCGAAGTGAATATCCGTTATCACAGACCACATCGATCAGGCTGGCGAGTTCAATACCGTCGATATCCACGACGATCCGGCCCCCATTAAGGGCCCGGACGTTGATTGTATCGGCTTCCACGGTCATGGACAGCTTCATCGTGCCACCCCGCTGTATCTGCCGGTGGTGATGTCGGTAACGGCCCGGTAGCCACGACGTTTCATCAGGCCACAGGCTTTTCTGGCGCGGAGAATATCGATACGGGTAATGAACGGAGACTGCACTGCAATACTGAATCCCGGGCGGTCGGTCCGGACCAGGTCATATTTTTCAACAATACCGTTCAGCGCATCGCACAGGGAGATGCCGGCGTTGATATGCTGCTCAATGACGCCGTCGTTAGCAAACGGGGTGTCGTTCAGCATCAGACCGTAGTGTTGTTGCAGCAGATGCGACAGCAGGGTCTGCCAGATGCCGACAGGCGTGGGGTGTGACGAAGTCGCCCCGGGCGGGAGTGAGGGTAAAATCTGCATAATGTGTTCTCTGTTGGTGGAAGGTAAGAAATGAACCGGAAGGGAGTGACGAAAAAGTTTAACCGAAGCGCTGGCCGGTTTCGGTGAAGGTGTAACCGCCGGCGATAAGCGCCTCATCCACGGCCTCCGGTGAGGTCAGCCAGTCGTATTGCGTTTCAAGTTGCTGATATAACCAGCGGGCCAGATCGCGTAACGCGTCACCCAGGACACCGTCTGCGTCATCGGTGGCTTCCTGACCGGTGGGGGAGTCCCGCTCAACAGTAATGTGCATACTGTATTCATGGTAATAGCGCCCCTGATGCTGAATATCAGCCTGAAGCTGCCAGAGGTTACGCTGCTGGATTGCCTGCAGCTCATCAGCAATACGGTGAAGCGCTTCGTCCTGAGGCGCATGCTTTCTGATGTGTTGTGCGGCACCGGGCTGATAGTGGTACAGCCCCTCAAAGCAGGCTCCGTCCCCCTGACAGCAGAAACCGGAAAACCAGATACAGGCTTTTTCGTAGGATCTGCCGCCGGTGGTGGTGAAGATACGTGTTTTGAGTCTCACGCCCAGGATGTTGCAAATCAGGGTGAAATCCTCATAAACAGCGTCGTACCACTCATACTCCAGCCCCCCTTCGCAGTACCAGGCGCGGGCCTTCTTGCGGGCTGACTCTGAGAGTTCATCAGACAGATACACCGTGGTGGAAATGACCCGGCTCATCGTGCCATACCTCCGGTTTCAGGCGGTTCTCCGGGGTAAATGGCGAGATAAATGTAGCCGCACGACCCGAGTGAGTCGGCCTCGCATACCAGTCCCTTTGCGTACAGGGTGACGCAGTGCTGATGGCGGGGATTAAGCTCACCGGAAAGTAACATCAGCTCCAGTTGTTTCAGCAGTACCGGAAAGGCCTGGTCCAGGTGACGTAAATCCGCGTCGCTGAACTGTCCGGTAATGCCGGCGCGGTCAGCCAGGTAATGCAGGCGGTTGCCCTCCTGAACCAGCCGTGCGCCAAAACATGGTGACACATTGCGGCGGAGTCCCCACCAGGGAGACGTGAGGTCATGTACGGTGGTTGTGGTCTTCGTCATTTAAGGGTTCCTCTGACAAGGGGGATTCATCAGATTTCGGGTAAATCATCAGGCTGACAGCGCCCTGTGGACCGGGTTCTGATTCACAGGTCAGCCCGTTGTGGTGAAAGACATGCGGCGTCTGTGCCTCCGGTGAGCCGGGGGACGCCATCGTGACCATCTGCTGTAATATCAGCGGGAAGGCCTGCTCCAGCCAGCGGGCCTCCTCCTCCGTGAATGCCGCCCTGATATCGTCCCTGCTGGTCTGTAAACGGAACAGACAGCCGTCCTGCAGCAGACGGCCCCGGATGCAGGGGACTGAATGATTATCCGGTTGTTTGCGGTCGGGGTTATCTGACATCGGTTTTCCTCCGTGGGTTAATTCAGGGTGACGCACATCAGGCGGGTGTACGGGCCGTGGCGGTCCCGGCGTCGTTCAGCGTACACGGCCAGTACGCCACTGATATCCTGTACGTCCCGGTCGTACCAGTGACAGACGCTGCCGGACCACGGATATTTCCCGGTACAGAAGCGAAACAGACGGGACTGCGGGTGCCGGCGGTATATCGCCATTGCCCGGCGTTTGCTGATAATTTTCATACGGCAGTCCCGCCTGAGCTGGTGTTTTTCAGCAGGGCATCAACAATATCATTCCAGCACCACTCCTCATCCTCCGGGACAGGTAGCGTTATCTGTCTGAACGGTATCTTCAGGAGCCCGGCGAGGCGTGCTGCAATATCCGTGAGAGGTTTGTCGCCCTGCGCGATATCAGCACACTCCAGGAAGAGACCGTGTACATAAACCGCTTCATCCCCGTTCTCCAGACGAAGAACGGTCACGCCACTGAAAATATCAGCGGGTATAACCTGCGTTTCATCGTTTCTCATGGTGTCATTACCTTTTTAAAGCCAGCCGCGTTCAGCGAACGAGACAATCTCCATGCCGCCAACCACCAGGTGATCCAGCAGACGGATATCCACCAGGTCCAGGGCCTGTCTGAGCCGCTCTGTTATCTGACGGTCCGCCAGGCTGGGATCGGCAAGCCCCGACGGATGACAATGCGCCACAATGACAGCGGCGGCGTTATGTTTCAGACCGGATTTCACCACTTCGCGGGGATGGACCTGAGTATGGTTGATAGTGCCGCTGAAGAGCGTTTCGTGAGCAATAAGGCGATGCTGGTTATCGAGGAAGAGCGCAACAAATTCTTCCCGCTCTGGCGCGGAGAGTTGCAGGCGTAGCCAGTCCCGGACAGCATGGCTGGAGGTAAATGCCGCCCCGGGTTCGCGTAACTGGCTCTCCAGCAGGGTTAAGGCTTCCCGGATGATTTGTTGTGCGGATGCCGGTAATGTGGCGGCAAACAGCGGTAACTGTTGTCTCATGTCGGTATCCTCAGTCGGTGATATGCATGATGGCGCTGCATTCAGGATGGTTAAGGGTATGATCCCGCAGGTGGAGGTAATGCGCGGTCATCAGGTCGCTGCCGGTACGGCAGGCATGGTGGCTGTACTCCAGCAGGCAGGCGGTGATCCCGACCGCCTCAGGGCTCATGTCCGCGCTGTTGCCGTTCATGGCGTTGAACAGTGACCAGGTGTCGTCCCCGTCATCCGCCTCCGGGGCCATAAATGCGCCACCGTTGCTCAGCGTGTAAAACTGCCAGATACCGCCGCTGTAGTCCGCGCACAGGCGGTCCGTCCAGGCGAAGATACGGGGCTCCAGTAATATCCACTGCGGAACGCCCCGGAAGTGGCGGGGCCAGAAGTCAGGGCGGTCCTCATCCGGTACGGGCGTGGCGGTGATGAGGGTTTCATCAGGCGCAGGGATAAGTTCAGGGTTAATTGCTGTGGTCATTATGGTTTCCTTAACAGACTGAAATATAACCGGTTCGGGGATATCCGGAACCGGCTGAACTGAAGGGGATCTACGGGGACGTCACCACCAGGCGTGGAAACACAGGCGGTGGGTGCTGAAATCAAACGACGCCAGCTGTTGCTGTACAAACTGTTTCAGGTTTTCCACGTCAGACCAGTAACTGTCGTCGTACTCCTGCGAGCCGAAGAAGAACCCTTCGGTGGTCGGGAACAGGTCGTGGCAGTTTTCCGGCGTGAGGCGGTCAAGAGTGGCCCGGAGTTTTTCCAGGTCCTGGCGGGTCAGGGGGACATCAGTACAGTTCTCCACCTCCCCGGCGTTGGCATCAATCCAGTTGAGCAGAGCGTTGAACTTGCGGTAATACCCGACGGCCTCGTCCTGCTCCCGGCGGGTGGTGTCTGCCGTGGTTTCGGCCGGACGTTTAATGAAATATAAATCGAGTCCCATGGGGAACCTCCTGATTACGCTGAGATAAATGAAAAGGCCATGCACGGGAAGAGCATGGCCCGGGGTGTCTGTCGGTGAATAAGCGGAGTGGGGTGACTTTCGGATGTTGTTACTGGCAATATCGGGGGGCAGGAGAACAAGCTTTTCGTCTTATTTGCCGGGGTGAGTATTCTGGTTCAGGTGGAATGCCGGGCAGGACTGTGCATAGCCGTCAGCGCCAGACCGTGCGGGCCAGGTACCATCAGTAATGAACAGCCGACACAGGCTGAGCTCACCGGGCCGGTAACAGAGGTGAGAACACCAGGCACAGAGGTCGTCGTCGGATATGGAACGGCAGCCTGGCTGGTTCGCCAGGGATACCGGATATATTCTGGCCTGACGGGCATCAGCAGGAACATGGCGCATCAACTCAGCGCCTGCTGCATCTGTTCCGCCATCACCCACAGGGCACGGTTTAGCCTGATGTCCCCGTCAATGCCGTTAACGGCTCGGGTATGGCTGCGTTTGCCCTTCGCAGTACGTCCCGGAAGCCCGCCTTTCAGCAGGTTCTCCTGGATACGCTGGTACGTTGTCCACAGGTCATCACTGCGGTCTTCATAACGTCGGGGTGTCAGTATCTGCGTTGCCGTCACCGGCTGATGCTCTTCACCAAAACGGTACGTCAGGGCAGCATTCGCCAGTGCATGCTGTGCCAGTGGCGGTAATAAAAGTGACTGCATGGCGTCGCGCTTCTCTTCCATCCGGTCAAAGACGCTGAGTACGTCGTAGGCTCCCTCAATGACCTTGTTAACGACATCGCCCCGGTGCGGAACTCTGATTTCGCCAAAGGACTGCCCGCAGACGAGCGAATTCGTGCATACGCTGCGGAAAATTCCCGGCAATAACTGAAAACTGGACTCACCACTGTGCGAATTCAGGATGATGATTTCCGGCACCTGCTGACCGTGTATCTGACCGGTGCGACGCAGGCGGAGCATGTGCTTCGTATATTCCCGACGAGCAGGGTCACGAACCCGTGACTGACAAGCGAAGAACGGCTGGAACCCTTCCCGTTGAAGGTTTTCCAGGATGGTGATGGTCGGTATGCAGGTGTAGCGTTCACTGCGGGACGCATGTTTGTCCTCACCAAAAACGCTGGGGACCACCTGTATTAATTCTTCACGGGTTAAGGGACGGTCGCGGCGTATCTGGTTAATCCGTCCAAAGCGGCTGGCTAAGCGCATTGTTAATTTCCTTCGTGGGTTGATTTAACTGCATAAACAAAAAGCCATGCTCCTGTGGGAACATGGCCTGTTGGCGTGGTTGCTGGTGGGGTGAGCAGCGGTGAGTCAGTGTCGGGGTATTCCGTGGCTGAGCAGATAGCGGTTCAGCCAGTACCAGGCACGGGCTTCAAAATTCCATGCCCACCAGAGCAACTGATTATAACTGTCGCGTATGACCAGCCGGAAATGTGTGCCCTGGTCATCTTCAATAAACACATTGCGGTAAGCTGTTGTGACGGCAATCGCCTGCGTGCGTGAGAAAGGGCCTTCGCCTTCAGGCAATAAAAGTGATGTACAGTCTGGCATATCTGTTACTTTATAGTAAAAAGCGCCTGTCATCATGGCAGGCGCTGTATTAATTACTAATATTAATAAATTAATAACACACAGATCAGGCGCATGATTTATTCCTTAGATTTTAATTTGGTCAAGTCCGACAACTTCGTGAATTGTGTTGTCGTAAAGTTTAACGCCCAGTTTACCGTTTTTCAGCGTAACGAAACTGGCTTTGATATCGCCTTCACAACTTTGATTGTCGTTGTATTTGATGGTCTGAGCTTTGCCGGTGTAAAAGTTAATCACGCCGTAGAAACCATCCCAACACGCCGTACCGCCCATAGCGTGTACCAGACCGTATTGCATGTCTTTGGATGTACCCAGGTATTTACATCTTCCATCAGTGGTATCGGTCCCCTGACACCAGAACTCCGTACCGTCAGTGACGTCAGTAAGGTTGTGCGGTAAAGGTACAGCCGTGTTTGCAGATACATTACCGGTAAAGAAACTGATAACTGCAACCATTAAAATGGTGATAATATTTTTCATGATAAATACTCCAGTGTTTCTGATGTTAAATAAAAATATAAGCCCCCTGTTTCCGCAACACTTATAACTCCCCCCCGAGAGGCCGAAATTAAAGTCCGGCCTGTTTATTAAACACATGCCCGAAGTATGCACTTCAACGGGGGAATATTTTATATTGTGACTTTGACTGTCCTCTGAATCAAATAAGACACAGCTGCTCCAAGGCGATTTACATCATTTACTTGTTAATTACACTAATGACCTGATTATTTAGTAAACTCTGTGATAAAGAATATCAGGCAGTTAATAACACCAGTATTAACATAACCAACCAGACCCAGAAATAAGCCGGTTTCTGACCGAGGGCTTTAGCCCTGCGCCACAGATAAAACGGAACCAGCCAGGCCAGCCAGCCAAAGGCAGCGGTATCAACGCCGGATTTACGGAGCCGTCGTTCATCCAGATACCCCAGCGCAATATTCAGTATCAGTGTGATAAACCAGTATTGCCCCTCCGTCACGGCGGCATACGCCTCTTCAAATTCCATTCCGCTCAGCCCGGCCGTCCACATCTCCAGGGCATACCCAATCAGGGGCGCAAAGGCCAGCGTCCAGACCACGCTTCCGGGGATACGATTGCCGGGCAGCGCGGGGGGAACCGCACATTGTTTCAGGACATCTGCCAGCGGCGTGGCTGACAGCGGCTGCCATTCCGTCATGCCCTGTTGCCATACCAGCGTTGAGGCATTCAGCTCCCCGCGCTGAATACGTTCGGTTATGTCGGCTTCGGTCACATTGTCGTGACGCACGCCATTTTTCTCATAATGCCTGTTCATTCTTTTCCTTTATTTTTAATGTGTTAAATGAATATGGGAGGCTTCTCCCTGAGGCAGGGAGTTCACTCTTCAATGTATTCGAAAGAACCGACTGGCTTGCCGTTGTAGTACATCACGACGTCGGCCAGTGATTTCCTGTTCTGTGGTTTGACAAAACCTGCACTGAATGCCTTGCTGCAGTACTGCTCCAGGGACATTTTCGCCGTCGGAATCAACTCCATGGCGTCACCATTAGAACGGTCAACCACCCCCCAGATACCGTTGGGGCATTTCCAGTCGGTGGGGACCATTCTGACAATGGCAACGCGCCCGTTTTCCGATTGCGAAACCACTTCACACATCTTTCTCTCCAGTTTGTACTGGTTACACCAGAAGGGTTTGTTATGCTGCATATCGCGGGTGTAGGCCGGAATGCCGCCTTTGATGGCACCCTGAAAACCGTCATCAGCATGGGCCGGTGTCAGCAAATACAGACTCAGGACTGCAGCAGAGATAACACCTTTCAGCTTCTTCATGGATGGTTCTCCTGGTTATCCGGCAGATAGAGTTTCCCCATTTCCTTGCCATCGTGCGAATACACCACCGATTTTTCACCCGTATAGCTGTCAGTCTCGATCCGGAAGCTCAGAGTAATATTGCCCGCGAGACACAGGGCGGCTATCAGCGGCTGCACCGTTTTCTGCTGCATATCAGCAATGTAGTAATAATTACCGGACTCACAGCCTTCCGGCGACTGGCGGGTTTTCATTACCGTGTATAGCGGTGTGCCGAAGGCATCCTTTTTTACCCATTCCTGCACGACATCGGATTTGTGAGACACCACGTCGCTGAACGGCGGCGGAGTCAGGTCCTTAAACCGGGCAATCGCCTTCACGCCAGCATCTTCCTTGCTGTCGCAGCCGGATGCCAGCAGAGTGCCGATAACCACCAGAAAGGTCGTCAGACGCGTATTGAATATATTCATGGTAAAACTCCCTGTTATGGTTGTTTTTCAGCGGGTTCAGCAGTTGCCTGTACGACGACATAATTCTGCCAGGCTCTGCTGCGCCACCCATTGCTGCAGTTTCCTGTCGGCTTCAGAGCTTCTGGCCGCCAGGGCCGCCTGTTGTTTTTTGTTGACGCAATTTTCCGGGAAGGCGGCCAGCACCTGATTGCTGTGAGGTTCTTCGGCCAGCTCCAGTTGATATTGCGTATCGATAATGGTGAAATAACAGCCTTTCCCCTGGTCTTCGCCCTGGTACACCGAAGTCAGGTCAGAGGTGTAGCCGCTGGCCGGTTTCAGATTTAGCCTGCGTACCGTGTGCGTTTTCTTGTCGGCAAGGTAATAGGCACCGCCGCCACGAATACGCAGCAGAAACTGTTTCGTCCAGGGATAATTGCCTATTACATCAGCCTGATAAAGGGCGTTATGCAGTGTGTTGTTATCCGTACCGTCGGCCGATTTCCAGCCGTCGGCCTGCATGTACTGCCAGGACCTGACGGAGCCCATGATGTCATCTGCGAGGACCGGAGGCACAGAGGTAATGCAGAGGCTGGCGGCCAGCGCCGCCGTGGTGAATAATTTCATACCTGTTCCTTATGGGTAAGTTGCCCGTAACTGTCGTCAGCGAGCAGTGAATGTAAAATATGAAAATGAGGTAACGCCTGTAAAAAGTCCGGGCGGGACAGAATGCGGGTGAAATGTCCGTCTGGTGTGAAGGTTTCCGGGTGAAACGTCACGGAGTGAACGGTGTGCAGCGCAAAAACGGTTATCCGGCCGAGATGTTCTCCCGCCAGAAACCACTCACCGGTGCTGAAAATCAGCCGATATGGGGCAAGGCTGTCACAACGACTCCCGTCAGTAAGCAGGGTTACCTTCTGGTGTTCTGATACCGCCCTGACCAGTCGTGTGAAGATGCCCGGTCGGGAAAGTGGTATGGTTGCCCCCTGATGCCAGATAAGGCATGGCGAGGAATCCTGGCTACTCAGCAACGAACTGACCAGATGGTGGTCCATATCAGGAAACAATGTGCCAGTGCCTGACTGACGGGCGAACTGCATTGCTGCCTCCTCCCGAATCTCCTGACGGCCCCCGGTCAGCAGACGGCAGCAGCCATCCTGATACTCGATGTCGAGGTAAATCAGACGCTCGCGGAAATCACGATGCAGGGTGCGAACCGACACGCCAAACTCAGCGGCCAGTTTGCGCATATTCAGCGTTTCACCCGCGAGCAGACGGCTGATAATCAGCGATAGCCGGACAGACAAGCGGTCATAACGACGCTCAGCCTGAGACATGCATTATCTCCGTGTTTAATAACTGGTTAATTAAGATGGTATTACTGTAAAGGATGGGACTGACGGGTTGTGTCCGTCATACGTAGCGAAACGCCTGGTGCAAGAAGACTGTGTGGATGCAACGTCGGCAGTGGTGACGCGCTTACGACTGGTGGTATCTTTTGCTGGTCAGGACAGGTTATGTCTGCCTGGAAATAATCATCTACCAGGCGGTGAATAAACAGAGTCATTCACTACAGTCCTGATGACCTTTTACTCATTCAGAAGAAAATCCAGTCCCATACCGCGCGGGCCACGGACACCACCGCATCACGCACGGTACGTATCACAGTCTTCAGCGGCGCAGGCAGAAACGACGATGATTCTGCCGTATCGAACACCCGCCCCACGGCCTCACCGAAGCTATCACGGGCCTGTGACCTGACCGGCCCGGTGCAGAGCCTCCCGTGCAGTTGTGTCGCCACCGGGCTGGTGGCATGGTCCGGCAGACAGCGCATCATGGTTGCCACCATCGCTTCCACGCCCCAACCGGTCAACGCTGACACCATGCAGACCGGATGACGGGGAGTGAATATCGTGGTAATGGCGGCCTGTTTCGCCTTCAGGTTAGTCTGCTGCTGTGGCGAGGGGGTACTGGTGCGGATATCCCATTCGTGGCAGGGTTCGATTTTGTCAGCCTGGTTCAGCACAAACAGCACCTGCTGCTGGTAAGGTTGCATCACCCCATGCCAGAACTGCTCGTCTACTGACAGCGCCCGGTCGTCGGCTTTAATGACCCACAGCACCAGGTCCAGCTCCGGCAGCATACGCCGGTACAGGGCACGGTATTCCTGGTCCCGCAGCCCGTTTTCTCCCACACCCGGTAAATCAACAATCATCAGACTGTGACGACCGCTGCGCAACCGGAAGCGCAGCACGTCACGGGTACAGGCGTTCACATCACTGATGGGGGAGACCTCACCCCGGAAGAGTTCATTACAGAGCGAAGACTTACCCGCACCGCTCTTGCCCATGATGCCAATCACCGGCTCGTAGTGGGTGAGGTTCTGAATACGTTCAAGAATAAGCTGACGAAGCGTATCGGGAAGCGCCGACAGCGGTTGTTCCAGGGCCTGAAGGCCGTGAGGTTTAGTCATACAGGGTTCTCAGCGTGAAAAAATAAAAATCCCCGCACTCCGGTTAAAGAGGCGGGGGATTCACTTTGATGATATCTATCTGAAATTATTTGGGATTGTCTGATGATACTGATCGAGGGAATCGAGCTGCAAACATGCTGGTAATAACCTGTACTTTCCTGTTTTAGGATCGCTGAAGTCGTTGATTAGTGTTAATATTACCGCCAATTTTTCAGCGTTCTGATTCCGACAAAAAAATCAATATTTGAAGAATTTCTTGCGAAGACCCGATCACTTGTATGTGGGACTTGTGTGGGTCTAGGACGCTCACAATTTGGTGTAGCAAAAAATCGCTATGATTGGGTGATAGTCGACGAAGCTGCTCGTGCGACACCTGGCGAATTGGCTATAGCAATTCAGTCGGGTCGCAGGGTGTTACTGGTCGGCGATCATCGTCAATTGCCACCTTTGTATCCTGAACCAGTGGTGCGAAAAATATCGATAGAACTAAATTACTCTGATCGCGCGGTACTAACACGTAGTGATTTTGAACGTGCTTTCGAATCAGATTATGGTAAACAAGTCGGAGCAACATTACGTACTCAATATAGAATGGCCCACCAATAGGTGAAATGGTTTCAGCTTGTTTTTATCCCAAACCGTTAGAACCTGGACGTGGAAATCCAGAACCTTGGTTTAATCAATTACCTAAAAGATTAAGTTCTATTATTACTTGGGTTGATACTTCCGATGCTGGGGGAGAATCTTATGAAAGAGCAAAACATCCTGGATTTGACAATCCTTATGAAGCTAGAGAAATTATTGATACGCTGCGTTCAATATGTACAGCAGAATCATTCATCAAATATTTAATTGATGAAACTTCAGATGAGGAAAAACCAATTGGTGTAATTTGCATGTATGCAAATCAAGAACGCCTATTGCAACGTTTACTTAGCGAACAAGATTGGGCTACTGGTTATAGACATCTTATTAAAATTGATACAGTTGATAGTTATCAAGGTAAGGAAAATCGGATCATTATCGTTGCAACGACGCGCAATAATAATCAGTGTATTCAAGGGTTCCTTAGCAGCTCGGAGCGAATAAATGTGGCGATTTCGCGTGCAATGGATAGATTAGTAATCATTGGGGCTGCTCGTATGTGGCGTGAGAGGCATCAAACTTCAGCGTTAGGCCGTGTATTAAACCACATTGAAACACATCGTGATGGGAATAACTTCAATTTGGTTCAGGCATTAGCCATTGAGGAGGGACAGAAATGATTACATTGGAAGAAAAAAACTAAGAGAAATATTAGCTGTTGATGAAATTACTTTTGCAATTCCTGCACAAAGTTTCGCTATCGAATGCTCAATAAGTGCTGAGGAGGCATTGCCCGTTGTTACTGAGTTCGCGCTTCGCATCGCTTATGTTTGTGGTACATTGAGTCCTGTACAAATTCAGGATTTTTTTGGATTCACAAAAAAAGAAACTGATGCAATAATTCAGACATTACTTAACGAACGCCTCATTAAATGGAATGAAGATGAGCTGTTAGAGCTAACTTCTTATGCATTAACTCGTTTTCAAGATAGCTCAGATCATCTACCTCGGTTCTTTAAAATCCAAGAATGGAGTTCTGAAGTTATTTTTGATCTAATAAGTTTTAGTCCAGCAGGACGCCCCAACAGATTGAAACGTGTAAATTCATTAGTGGAGTTAGCAGCACGAAATATTGAGAGGCAATCTAAAACAATTCAATATGCAGAGCAAGCCTTTCAAGAGCACTTTCATAGTATTTGTAAGAAGAATAAAGCAGAGATCTATAAGATTAGTGCGGTAGATGCTGGCGAGCATTTTAGCATTCCACTGCCGTGTATGTTTTATCTGGATTTGGATGGCCAAGTTAATATTCGACGTGATATAGATAATGAAGCTTTTAATAATAGACTTGAAATATCAGAGGCTATTACTGATGCACTTTCAAAACAAGAACGTCCGCAAAACAATAGTTTTATGGATTTTATTCATTATTTTGATTATTCGTTATTTGAACGTTATGTTTCGAATGATGCTTTTGATTTGCGTCGATATGTTCAAGATGTTCATTTAACACGTATTGTTTGTTATGATAATAGACGTGTCACCCCATTACTTGGAGCATTTTATCTACAACATAACGCCGATTTAATTATCACTAGGCTTGGAGATGAGATACTAAAACAGGAGGAAATGTTAGTTAATAAGGAGGTTAGTTTAAAATCTGGTGAGGATGGTGAAAAAATAGATACCCTCCCTGTTTCAGAAAAAACTATCGTTCAAAGCGGGTTGTGGCTTGCCCCCCAACTATCCCTTTGGGCTAGAACTCGCGGGGCAAGAGAGTTTGTTCAGAAGATTGACCGTCTGTTGGATTCTAGGAATAAAAAAAAGAGCAATCCTGTTGGTACTTATGTAATGATCTCTGGTCGGAATAATGCAGCTAAAGATCGTGCATTTAAATATAGAGATCAGTTTCAATATTTATTTAATCTAGATATATGTCTTATGGATGGGAAATTAGAGTTGTTACTTATACCTGGTTTAATTGTATGTGTTCTTTTTCATTTCCATTTGGAACATCAGCCGGTTAGCATCCCAATAGGGTTTATCTCGTCTGAGGTGGAACATTTGAAAATAGCAAGTTCATTGATATCTGAATCAACGAGATCAAAACAAATATTTACATCTATGTATGATAGTGAAAACGTTCCTGTTGCCTATCAAGGATTACAAAATTTGCTTGGCATAATATCTACGGAATAACTGTATTATTGGGTTAGCAATTATTTGGATTCATATTAGTTATATTTGGTTCTTATTAGAGATTGATGTCTGAGTTTACAGGGCCTATTCTTAATGGATAAGCCCTTTTTAATAAAAAGACATACATCCAGGCCAAGTATCGTCTCTGCTAGACGTTACCTATTACCAGTTAGTGCGATTATTGAGCACCTCGATCACCCATAAGCCTTGATTCACCTGCTTTTTCTGATCAGTAAAATGTTACTTTCAATGTAAGCCCCCGGCTACAGTGGCTACACGTAGCCACTGTAGCCGGGGGGATATGTAAAAATATGCAATTATTTTCCACCCCCCTGTGTTTTCCCAGTCTGTATTTTTCTTTCTTCCTCCAGAATCGTCAGGGCTCCATATATCAAATCCCACAATTTTTTATCAACTGAAAGAATCATATTCCTTATTTCCTCCCCAGGGCAGCGAAGATATTTTATCAGACTCTCGATGTCCCGTACGCACGCCAAAAGAGGACAGTTAACCAGTATGCCTATAAGGCTATCATTCAGTTCACCTCGGGTCAGAATTTTATTATTTTTCAGGATGCAGGATAAATCTTGACTGGAAGTAATTTTTTCAGAAAAGATAATGTTGAGTATCTTACCCAGGATAGTGTCAACTTTATCCAGAAGCCCGTAAACAGACTCAGGATAAATGCCTTCCAGCTCAAGGTCATTCCAGTCACTTATTCTCCTGACCATGTTATTATACATCCTTACCGAACGGATGATGGTCAGATTGTTGGCATCTGATAAAATGGATTCAGAAAGGAGAGTACTTTTTATAACAGAGTCGTCACTGTGGGTTTCTGTATAAGCCTGACTGACGGGGATATAGTCAGTGTAAATCCCCTGATTTTCCAGGATGGATGTTACAGATAATGAGAAAACACCATTTTTAACGTTTTTCCTCTCAAATTTTATACGTAATGCAATATGGATAACTAAAAAAGCGGATGCCAGATATCCTGCAGGTAAATCGTCCAGAGAAATAGTTTTGACTTTCTCAAATGCTTCCTCTGTTTCGCCTTTACTGATTAAATCTATAACCTTCCAGAGTTCAATATACGGTTGAATAAACTGTTTATGGGGTTCTTTTTTTAATTTTACAGCGATGTCAGTTAACTGTACTTCGGAGATAATGGTTTTATCATTGAAGTTGAAAATGATGTTTTTTAATGCGCTGATACTCTGTAAACATTCCTCGTTTATATTCAGGGAGAACGGTTTTATTACTCTCTCATGATAATAATCCGCAATTGAGTTAATCATGGTATCATGATGGATAAAATCATGGGGTTCTGGCTCATACAGTAGTCTGCATAACATTGCTGATATATTCCCGGGTTTTATTCCATTGTCTACATAGTTTCTGTAGTACCGTGATATGATGTTAATGACAGGGAGTTTTCGTTCGACATTAAGGAGTACGGTCAGGGAGTAATGGGCTTTTTTTATATTATCAAGACTGACTCTGACGCTGTTAAGCGTATCATCGTCAACAATACCAGAATACGCCTTAATGCAGTCTATAATTGATGCTTCCAGCGTGCTTTTTTTCTGTGTATTACCTGGGCGGATATTTTCAATTACTTTGAAAAGAGGCGCCAGGTTTTCTGAATCTGTATGAGAGAACTTTTGTTTTCTTGCTAAACTTTTCAGATACTTCTGGACAGCAGATAAACCCCCTTTCTTTTTATCCTGCCAGCATGGGCAATAATCTTTCAGCAAGAACTGGTGTATATGGTGATAAAAACAGTTTTTGTTTTCGTCTTTGTACGTTTTATATATGTCAAGTGCGATTAATCTGGGGATTATATGCAGAGCATATCGCTTTTTTATTTGTTCCCGGCTCAGTTCAGTAAAGACGGGGCGAGCCATCAGGGCATTATAAAGTTGCTCGTATTTGTAAAAAATCTCCCTTCGTTGAGTTGTGCTGAACACCTGTTCTGCATCAAGAACCCCGATGATTTCATCATAGTGTTTCTGTTCCTGATGTCTTTCATCCTCACGATTACCGAAAAAGCGCTGATGGCTGGAAAAGGTCGCAGCCCCCCGTATAGCAGCCCGCCTGTTCCCTTTACTGAATAAGCCAAAAGACCGATAAACATCGTACATCAGACTGGCAAAAGTGTGCATTGTCACTCCCTGCGGTTGGTTTTGTTTTTTTTACGGGGACAGTATTTCAGCTCCTGTGGAAAATTGCGACCACAGCCAGAGACATCCAACAGGAGAATCGAAAATGTCATCTGTTTACACCAGACAATCAGAGCCACAACAGCGCATTCTGCGCATGAGAGAACTGACGAAGATAGTCGGTCTGTCCCGGTCAACTATCTATGAAAAGCTAAATCCCGAATCCAGGTATTACGACGAAACGTTTCCAAAAATCGTGAGACTTGGTGCTGCTTCCGTTGGATGACGTTCCACTTCCGTTGATGAGTGGATCGCCTCCAGAAGCGTTTAATTTTTTCTCAAAAGAGACTATGCAATGAAGCTTACCCATAAAAAAACTCAAAATCATCATGTTAATCTGAACACCAGAGCAATTTTGACGTTTTTTCAACAAATCATATCTTTCATATATGGCAAAACCAGCGCGGCGGTTGAGCTTATCTTTGCAACCCTCCAGGGGAGCATGGCTCTGGCCTGCCAGGATATGTATGATGTTGAAATTGAAGATGATATTATCGTTCCTGTATCGCATTTTCACATAATACTGGCAAGGTCCGGAAGCAAAAAAACGACAGTATACAGGCTCATTATGGCGCAAATTCATCAGACTGAACGTGAGCTGGCAGAGGTGTTTTCAGTCAGACTGAAGGAGTATGAACGGCAACACGTGCTATGGGATGAAGAATGTAAGAGCCTTAAGAAATCGTTTCAGAAAGCTGTACGCCAGAAAGAGGGAGTGGAGACAGCCAGAAATGAACTGGATGAATGTCTCAGAAATGAACCGGTTAAGCCTGTAAGGGTGCATCTGACGGTAACGGATCCCACGCCGGAAGCCCTTCTGAAAGAGCTGGGGCAATACTCCAGTCTGGGTATCACCTCTGACGAGGGAAGTGCTCTGTATGAAAGCATCATGCGCCGTAAGATCGCAATTCATAATACGCTATGGTGTGGTGATGATTATCGGATCAGTCGTGCGTCAACGGGTATCACAGATATTAAAGATCCCCGGCTTGGTATGCTGTTGATGACACAGCCGGAGCCACATGACTGCACACTGAAATCACTGGGTAACGCAATACGAGCTACGGGAATTTATGCGCGTACGTTAACCATGGATCTTACGTTACTCACCAGACAGATTGATATTGATGAGCTGGTTTCTGGCGATGAGTCCGATCTGGAAAAGTTTTATGCCATTCAGAAAAAACATTTACTTGCCGGGATTGAACGCAGAAAAAAAAATCAACCCCGAATCTGTATGACTTTTGCTCCTGACGCAAAGAAGCGGTTGCGTTATGTTGGCAGGGACGTAAAGCGTCTGATGCAGCAGGGGGGAAAGCTGTACCATTATAACGACTGGGCTGCGCGGTACTGCGAACATACCGCTAGGAGTGCTGCTGTGATGCAGTTGTTTATCACCCCTGACTCAACCGTTATTACGCTGGAAACACTGGAAGCTGCGTTGTTAATATCGGAATGGCACCTTAATCATTTTATTGTAAAAATGGATGTGGTCAGGGGACCTTCCCATTCTGAAAGAGTACTCAGTTGGCTTGAAAACCATCTTGTTAAAAATGGGTCTTATGATTTTTTAAGGCGTGAAATGATGCAAGAGATACATCGTTCACTCAGAAAAAAAGCTGATCTTGAGCCTGTTCTGGAACAGCTTGCTGAGGAGGGTAAAATCCAGTTGTGGGAGGACGAAAGTGGGACGCATTACATCAAATACCTGGCTTCCGAAATGGCACCTTCAGAACTGGATACAGAACACAAGGCTTTGAAAGGTATACCAGAATATCATGGGGGAGGTAGTGCTATCAGTAGCGTCCCGCTGAAAGGATAACTTCAGAGTGATTTTCATTCAATATCAGATGATTATATTCCACGCATTCCCTGGCGTGTAGCGGGTTTCGCTGTTGTGAGTGGAATTATTATCCGTATTGATTAGTCGGTATATGTACTATATTTATCGTGGGTAGGTACTATATTTATCGTGGGTAGGTACTCTTACACTAATACGATAAGTATCGGTATGTATGCGCTAACGTAATAATAAAATCTGTATGTCTGCAGAGGTAACACATTCCTGCAGGGGAACCTGTATGCCTAATTGCATGGGTAGCTGCTTGCTACCCATTATCTAATGAATTTCGATAAAAGAGATTATTATGAAGTCACCTTATGATTTAGCTGAGAGAGAGTTTAAATTTCTGCTGCAGGAAGCTGAAGATAAATATGATTCGAGAATATCACGCCATATGCTTCGTCGATCGCTTGCTGTAATATCTAATTATCTGGAAAACTATAACCGGATATTCGCTCTGCGCGCTGACCTGAGGTTTGCTCAGTCCCATGTGCCAGGAGAGCCGGACTTGCCGATATGCTTTCAGAAGGATGATGAGAAAGCCATTACTCGGGCTATGGAATCCCTTAAAAGCCAGTTAAGGGAAGAACACAAGCGTTCTGGCAGACCTGGTGAGCCTGTGCCACTCGGCTATATCTGGGCCAGGGAACGGGTTACCAGGGAACATCCTCACTACCATCTGGTTCTGCTGTTTGACAGAGAGGCCTATGCCTATCTGGGAGATTATACAAAGCCTGACGCTGATAATATGGGGACCCGGATACAGAAAGCCTGGTGCAGCGCCATTGGTCTTGATTATCCTGAATATGCTTATCTCCCGCATTTTCCGAAGAATCACAGCGCGTGGTTCACTCGGGATGATGCGTTAACGTTAAGTGCTGATTATTATGACTTTCTGCTACGGGTATCGGGCATTGATTCCATCGCCAGCCAGTGCATTTCACCTTCACCGGTCGTGTCCAGCGTATCCAGAATGGCATCAATACCGGGCGCGCCTGCCACCATATCCTGTAACGTGTCGGTGTCGCCCTTTTTATCGTATAACGACGTCAAATCCTGGGTGACAGCGTCTTCATTTCGGGGAAACGGTTTAGCACGGAGGGGCTTTTCCTGCCCGGAGGGCCGCAATGCCTGCTGATATTCCTGGTAAAGCTGGTGTAGCGTGCTATCCGCTTCATGGCCAGTGTAAGAGGATGCGGTTTCCCGGACGGGAATAATATCGAACGGGTTCTGCGGATTGAGCTGTTGTTGTTTAAACCAGTCCAGATCCAGGTACTCAGCAACAGATTCAGATGACTGAACCAACTGAGGAAACGAAACATCGGGACGGGACTCATCATTGGTGCGGGCAAGGCACCAGGATGACAGACCCCATTCAATCGTATCTCCATCATTCAGCCGCATACGGTGATGAGGTTCCATCACCTGCTCATTGACGGCACAACACAGTTCATCAGAGTGATTAACAATCCACCACGCCTCTTCGTGGCGAACAAGACTGAGCGCGATATCGTCTTTCCCATGTTGCTCAAAAAGCGGAATGTAGGGGGGGCGGCAGTAAATACGATGTATGTCCCTGCGGGATACTGTGCGTTATCCGTTATACCCTGCGACTGTATTTTCCGTAATTCCCACATGTCTTGTTTCATTATGTCCCTTAAATGTATTTATTTTTCTGGAGGAAACGTTTAGGGAGTTTTAATTCATAAATAATTTTAACTAAATTCATAGGGAGTCATTATTGATGACACCCTTTTTATTATTTTCGTCGTGAATGCATTGTTGTATGCATAGATGTCTTTTTTGAAATATTATTTCTTTTAATTCTTCAATTGCGATTTTTATCTTGCTGTTCATTGATTATTTAATATTAACGGCTTGGTTGCTAATTAGTCCCTGATCTGTATCATTGTTTTGTTTCGATATTTTTTCGAGGCTATCAATAAAGAATTGTTTATATATTTATGTGCATTGATGCATTATTTTTATGAATTTTTATGTCACAAGGCATAACACATGGAAACTCCTGTTTCACGCAGTGCGTTGTATGGAAAACTGGCCGGCCCACTATTCCGGTCGCTGGAATCGGCAACGGCATTTTGCAAACTACGCTCTAATCCCTGGGTTGAGCTGACTCACTGGCTGCACCAGTTATCCGGCCATGCTGCGTATGGATAAGGGACCGGAATTTATCTCGCTGGCACTGGCTGAATGGGCAAAGAAACATGTAGTAAAGCTGGCGTTTATCCAGCCGGGTAAGCCGAAGAAAAACGTTTTCATCACGCGCTTTAACCGGACATACCGTACAGAAATACTCAATTCTTATCTGTTCAGAACGCTGAATGAGGTGCGGGAAATTGCGGATAAAGGGTTATCAGAATATAACTGCGAACGTCCATATGAATCGCGGAACAATATGATACCGAAGGAATACCACTAACAACATTATCTGGCCGGAATCTTAAAAATGCATGGAACTAAAACGGGTCTATTTACAGGGGCACCTGCGATGAATTTCGCTGTACTGAAAAGCGATACCGGATGAGAGCTGCTTCAAATTAATGTGCCATGTTCACGGGGAGGTGGTGCGACGTTTGCATAATCCAGCAAGAACTGAAAGGAAGGGGAGAGCTTTTTCATGCCTGTATAATCAGTCTGACCTGTGTCAGTCAGCTCTTAGTGTTGAGACTCTCGTTGGAGCGTTATAATTGCTTTTCCGTTTCGGAAAACAAGATTTTCCATTAAAGATCTTCCCTGCGAGGAAAAGTTAACTAATAATCTTACCGTCGAGTTAGGAGATGTATGTTTAAATATAAACAATGTTGCAACGATGCCTGATAATTATCCTCTCTTCGAAGATAAGTTTCCCACACCCAGTGTGGTGGGTGTCATTGTAATGTTATCACTTGAATGTAAATGGAAGGTATAATTGCTTTTTGACTAGTATTCTATTCCACCCTGACAACACGATGTTAACATCAACACTGTTTATATTGGCAATAACGCAATTTTTTTCAGATTAAGAGGTGCTCTGATATATAGATTTTTATGACATTACTTATTTGAATTGGTAACAAATACCAATAAGCACAAGCTGTTATTACCAGCCACGGATTTTTCCATACGGTAAGATTTGGTATGGTGTTATGTGTTCTGGATGTGCTGGATTATTTTAATTTGGTTAAAAAAAGGTGGTTATTCAAATGAAAAGCATAAAAAAATTGATTATCGCAAGTGCGTTGAGCATGATGGCTGCTAGTTGTTATGCTGGCTCATTTTTGCCGAACACAATGCAAGAGAAATCAGTGGATATTAACTTTGCCGCTCCCGAACATTTAACCGTATCGTTGGATCAAGTGCCGGGTTTAATTGCTGGGGATGAGCCTACAGGTACGGCTATTGCGAAGCTTACAGTTGATTCTACTTCTGTTAAAGAATTCGGGGCCAGGGGGGCTTCTGGCGTGATGATGGACAATGCTGGCATTGTATGGAGAATAACTGGTAAAAATAGTGGCAACTCACTCACTGTGGGCTTATCACCTAAGGATGTGACCAACAATAGTCAGGGCAGGCAAACGTGGAATGGGAGAGAGTGGATCACCTTTGATACCAATGTCCCACTTTATATTACTACGGTGGGGGAGCAGAATATCTCACCTGATACGTACCCACTGACTTTAGATGTAGTGGGATATCAGGCGTAATAGTAAACAACTATTAGTGTATTGCGCCTTGTTTAAGGCGTAATACACATCAAATTTTTCGTTTTTCTTTTACAATTTTTGATATGAAAACAATTAATTTTGTTTTAATGGCGGTAGCTTTGTTCGCCTCTAATTCTATGGTTTCAGTATATGCCGCCAGGCAGCAATTAAATTCAGCCACTAAATCATTCAGCGTGAAGCTGGGAGCTACACGGGTGATTTATCACGCTGGTACACCCGGCGCGACGCTCTCGGTGAGCAACCCGCAGGATTACCCTATTTTGGTTCAGTCTTCAGTCAAAGCAGAAGACAAAAATTCGCCAGCCCCCTTTATGGTGATGCCGCCTCTATTTCGTTTAGAAGCGAACCAGCAGAGTCAACTGCGTATTATCCGTACTGGTGGTGACATGCCAACGGATCGTGAAACTTTACAGTGGGTCTGTATAAAGGCGGTACCACCCGAAAATGAACCGTCGGATACACAGGCTAAGGGCGCGACCCTTGACCTCAATTTGTCCATCAGCACCTGTGACAAGCTGATTTTCCGCCCGGATGCCGTGAAGGGGACGCCGGAAGATGTTGCAGGAAATTTAAGATGGGTGGAGACGGGCAACAAACTTAAGGTAGAGAACCCCACCCCGTTTTACATGAATTTAGCCTCTGTCACAGTAGGGGGAAAGCCCATTACAGGGCTTGAGTATATCCCCCCCTTTGCTGACAAAACACTAAATATGCCAGGTGGCACTCGTGGTGATGTCGAGTGGAAAATTATTACAGACTTAGGTGGTGAAAGTCATCCGTTCCACTACGTTTTTAAATAAGTTCAAGGAATTAGCGGCAGAAAATGAAGTTCAAACAACCTGCCTTGCTACTGTTCATCGCGGGAGTGGTTCATTGCGCAAATGCGCACGCTTACACATTCGATGCATCAATGTTGGGCGATGCAGCGAAAGGGGTTGATATGTCGCTCTTTAACCAGGGGGTACAACAGCCAGGGACTTATCGCGTGGACGTGATGGTGAATGGTAAACGTGTCGACACCCGTGATGTGGTGTTCAAATTGGAAAAGGATGGGCAAGGAACGCCTTTTCTGGCTCCTTGTTTGACGGTCAGTCAGCTTTCACGCTACGGCGTAAAAACGGAAGATTACCCTCAGTTGTGGAAAGCAGCAAAGACCCCAGATGAGTGTGCGGATCTGAGCGCCATTCCACAGGCTAAAGCGGTACTGGATATCAATAATCAGCAACTGCAACTGAGTATTCCTCAGGTGGCGTTGCGTACGAAATTTAAGGGGATCGCTCCTGAAGATCTCTGGGATGATGGTATTCCGGCGTTTCTGATGAACTACAGTGCGAGGACAACGCAGACGGATTACAAAATGGATATGGAGAGGCGTGACAACTCTTCCTGGGTACAACTGCAACCGGGAATCAATATAGGTGCGTGGCGTGTCCGCAATGCGACCAGCTGGCAGCGGAGTGGTCAACAGTCGGGGAAGTGGCAGGCAGCATATACCTATGCTGAGCGTGGACTGTACTCACTAAAAAGTCGTCTGACTCTGGGGCAAAAGACTTCGCAGGGGGAGATATTTGATAGTGTGCCATTTACCGGTGTGATGTTGGCATCGGATGACAACATGGTGCCCTACAGTGAGCGGCAGTTTGCTCCGGTAGTGCGTGGGATTGCCCGCACGCAGGCTCGGGTGGAGGTCAAACAGAATGGTTACACCATTTACAACACCACCGTGGCGCCCGGACCGTTTGCACTGCGGGATCTGTCGGTAACAGACAGTAGTGGTGATCTGCATGTCACCGTGTGGGAGGCCGATGGCAGTACACAAATGTTTGTGGTGCCGTATCAGACCCCGGCGATAGCACTGCACCAGGGATATTTGAAGTACAGCCTGTTGGCGGGCCGATACCGATCGTCAGACTCTGCAACGGATAAGGCGCAGATCGCGCAGGCTACGTTGATGTATGGTCTGCCGTGGAATCTCACTGCATACGGCGGTATACAGAGTGCAACGCACTATCAAGCTGCATTGCTTGGTTTGGGGGGATCTCTCGGGCGGTGGGGGAGTTTATCTGTCGATGGAAGCGACACACACAGTCAGCGTCAGGGGGAGGCGGTACAGCAAGGAGCCTCCTGGCGACTGCGTTACAGCAACCAGCTGACTGCGACGGGGACAAATTTTTTTCTGACGAGATGGCAGTATGCCTCGCAGGGCTATAACACCCTATCCGATGTGCTCGACAGTTATCGACATGATGGCAACCGTCTATGGTCGTGGCGGGAAAATTTGCAGCCGAGCTCGCGTACTACCCTGATGTTGAGTCAGTCATGGGGGAGGCATTTGGGCAATCTGAGTTTAACCGGTTCCCGTACCGACTGGCGTAATCGCCCCGGTCATGATGACAGCTACGGACTGAGTTGGGGAACCTCTATCGGAGGGGGCTCGCTGTCATTGAACTGGAATCAAAACAGAACGCTGTGGCGCAATGGCGCGCACCGTAAAGAGAACATAACCAGCCTGTGGTTCAGTATGCCATTAAGCCGCTGGACGGGGAATAATGTAAGTGCTAGTTGGCAGATGACTTCACCATCACACGGTGGTCAGACGCAACAAGTGGGGGTCAACGGAGAGGCATTCAGTCAGCAACTGGATTGGGAGGTGCGTCAGAGTTACCGTGCCGATGCCCCGCCAGGTGGTGGTAATAACAGCGCATTGCACTTGGCATGGAATGGGGATTACGGCCTGTTAGGTGGTGACTATAGCTACAGCCGGGCGATGCGCCAGATGGGAGTCAATATCGCGGGAGGTATAGTTATCCACCATCATGGTGTGACGCTGGGGCAACCTTTGCAAGGCTCAGTGGCGCTGGTTGAAGCGCCAGGGGCCTCGGGGGTGCCAGTTGGCGGCTGGCCTGGCGTTAAGACGGATTTTCGTGGCGACACCACAGTGGGCAACCTGAACGTCTATCAGGAGAATACAGTCAGCCTCGATCCGTCGCGACTACCGGATGACGCAGAGGTCACACAAACCGATGTGCGCGTGGTGCCAACCGAAGGGGCGGTGGTGGAAGCGAAGTTTCACACTCGCATCGGGGCCAGGGCACTGATGACGCTGAAACGGGAAGATGGTAGCGCCATTCCTTTCGGGGCGCAGGTTACAGTCAATGGGCAGGATGGCAGTGCTGCTCTGGTGGATACTGATAGCCAGGTTTATCTCACTGGTCTGGCGGATAAGGGCGAACTGACGGTGAAATGGGGAGCACAGCAATGTCGGGTTAACTACCAGCTACCTGCCCACAAGGGAATCGCGGGCTTGTATCAAATGAGCGGTCTCTGCAGATAGCCGATTCTGAAGGAGAGAATAATGTGGATGAAAATACAGCGAGTGAAAACGGTTATCTATAGCGTAACCTTACTGGTCGCTGCCAGTAGCTTGATGCCGATAGCGAACGCCGCAGAAAAACTTCAGACAACGCTACGTGTAGGGACTTACTTTCGGGCTGGGCACGTGCCAGATGGGATGGTGCTTGCGCAAGGCTGGGTGACTTATCACGGCAGTCACAGCGGGTTTCGGGTATGGAGCGATGAGCAAAAGGCGGGTAACACGCCTGCCGTATTGCTGCTGAGCGGGCAACAGGATCCTCGCCATCACATTCAGGTTCGCCTGGAGGGTGAGGGGTGGCAACCAGATACGGTGAGTGGTCGTGGCGCCATTTTAAGAACCGCTGCAGATAACGCCAGTTTCAGTGTGGTCGTTGATGGCAATCAGGAAGTGCCTGCGGATACCTGGACGCTGGATTTTAAGGCCTGTGCATTGACACACGAGGAGGCGTAGACATCCGTTCCACTCATACTTCCTGTATCAGTGAATAAGGCGAATACTGTATATCAGGCTCGAGGATGTATTGAAAATTTACTCAAGGCAAATATGGTTAGCAATCTTCATTGCAGAAAAATCAATTGCTGATTGATTTTAAAATCTGAAATTCATCTTTTTTTGTAGGGAGAGGAATATTATGTTTCGTAAAATAATTTAACGGACACTGATGCCTTTATTATTTTCTGTTTTATGGGTTTGTTTGATTCACTCTTTTGTGAGCGGGGCTTTATAAGCCCCTGGTATAAGGTTTGTTTATCTGTCAGGTATTCATATGTGATATTTAAGATTTTATGTTTAGGGGGCTTTTTCTTGTCCCCTCAGGCGTAAAAATAATTTATTTTTTACATAAAGGAATAAAGCATATGTCTTATGCACGACATTTACCGGTATTAATGTATCACCATGTCAGTGATAAACCCGGACAGATAACCTTATCTCCCTGTACGTTCCGGGCGCAGATGAAATGGCTGGCTGAATCTGGCTGGAAAACCGTTACCGCTGCAGAGGTGGAAGCTTTTTATCATGGTGCAAGATTGCCTCGTAAAAGCGTCATGCTGACCTTTGATGGCGGCTGGCTGGATAACTGGTTGCAGGTTTTTCCGGTGCTGCAGGAGTTTAATCTGCATGCGCATCTCTTTCTTGTGACCAGTTTGATCAGTGACGGACCGGTCCGTATTCCTGCAGGCGAACCGGTGTACTCTCATGATGAGTGTCAGATGCTGGTTAAACAAGGCCGGGCTGATGAGGTCATGCTGCGCTGGTCAGAGGTCCGGGAGATGCACCTCAGTGGCCTTGTTGAGTTTCACTCGCACACGCACACCCACCGACGCTGGGACCAGAAACCTGTGTCCCGTAATCCGTCGGATTTGCTTCGTGTCGATATTCTTCTTAGTCGTAAGCGGATGAGGGAGATGCTGGGTTACTGCAGTCAGCATCTGTGCTGGCCTGAGGGCTGGTATTGTTCTGACTATATTCATGTGGCTGAAGAGCTGGGGTTCACATACCTGTATACCACAGAAAGGCGTATGAACAATCCAGTCATCGGTTC
Organism: Salmonella sp. 2020_1459; assembly: GCF_043847915.1. NCBI lineage: Bacteria > Pseudomonadati > Pseudomonadota > Gammaproteobacteria > Enterobacterales > Enterobacteriaceae > Salmonella > Salmonella sp. 2020_1459. The sequence continues at coordinate 37,283 of NZ_JBCMFA010000008.1, forward strand.
ACAGCGTATTGGTCGTATCAACACAAAGGAGCGAAAGAATGTGGGCTGGCTGAAACGTCGTCTGTTTTATCACACCACGCCCGGATTTTCTTCGCTGCTGGCCCGGCATAAGGGGCCACGTCGGATAGCTGACTGAGCCGGAGACCAGGATGAAAGTGCTGCATACCGAATCCTCCCCCATCATCGGCGGGCAGGGGTTGTAGGCTATATCCCAAATGATGGTGCTGATTTTGAGCAGAAATAAGATAACACCGGAGGCCGTGATAGACCCGGTTGCGCAGAATCTGGAGGCAGCAGGTCACTGGCGCAGGGCTTCTACCCGCTGGCTTTTGGTCATGGGCGATTTTGAATGTACAGAGGCCCAGCGGGAGTGGTTGTTGTTGCGCCGGAATTATTGCCTTGCGCAGATATCTTCCCCTGGCGCCAGTAAAGCTGGATATCAGCGACGTGACGAAATGAGAGGAGCCTGCACATAGGTTTGTGTTTTGAGTAAGTGTCTTATTTAAACCGTCTGTTCTGTTTCCTCCGCTTTCACAAATAATATCGAGCCGGGTGGGGGGTACGCAAGTAAGAATAATCTGGCGATGTTTTGCTTGTTTCCACGGGATACTTTGTTAGGTGAACGATGCAATTAATGTGCTCCAGACTGCGTCACAGAAAAGGAGAATGCCTTTGCAGAACGGGTGCATGACAATGAACCACTTTATTATTGAGATCTGGTTCGGCGACAACCTTGACGATCGCTTCTGAGATAGGGTATTTACACTGAGTGGTAAACAGGTTCAATTAGTAACCGGAGATGGATGCAAAATCATGATCGATTCAGATGCTATTTTGCAGCCAATAGATTTTTTATTAAGATGATATCAAGGACATTGAGGCACACAATGACGTATCAGTAAGTCGTTGATAGCTCATTTGATATAAGAATTTCTTTTATCAACGGAAGATAATGATGGAACTGATCAATAATCGTGGTATGCGAGACTGGATGATATTTATTAAAGTGGCGGAAGTAGGGAATCTTTCCCGGGCTGCACGGGAATTAGATATTAGCATTTCTGCTGTCAGTAAATCGCTTAGTCGCCTTGAGAATTCTATTGAGGTTACTTTACTTCGGCGCGATTCACATCACTTAGAACTGACTGGAGCTGGTCAGACAGCCTATGCAAGCATGAAAAGGATAACATCTTCCTTTCAGTCCTTGCTGGATGAATTGCGAAATCCGGATAAAATTATCAGAGGGAGTATAAAATTTTCGGCTCCGGCTATTGTCTGTGAGTTTCTTGCCAATAAGTGGATATGGGAATTTACAGCTAGCTATCCGGATACAAAAATCTACCTGGATTCACGAGAGCGTAGCGATTTTTTTAGTAAATCCCTGGAGTTTGATGAGCTGGTTTTTAAAAGTGGCATAATCGAAAGTGAGGATCTCGTGTATCGAAAGATAAGCCCTTTAAAGTTGGTTCTTTGTGCGAGTCCGAAATATATCAGAAAATATGGCAGGATCTCACACCCTGGCGATTTGGAAAATCACATTATTGTGGGTCTTCACAATCATGGTCTTTCCGGACCTCTTACTCTTTTCCGTCAAGATGAATCATACACTATTAGTGGCGCTGTTAATGTTCATTTATCTTCCAATAATCTTTTGAGTGTTCTTAATTTGGTTTTAGAAGGAAAGGGTATCAACCTCATGACTCCGGCCTGGCTTGCCACCAAATACTTAAAAAATAATGAACTTGAAATTATACTTCCTGAATGGAGGGTTCCAGATCTCCCCATTTATCTTGTATGGCGTCATCGTCAGTATTATTCTCCTTTATTTCAACGCTTTCTGTCTTTTATTGAAGATAAATGGAATAATCGCCCACAAATTGATTTTCTGAATGATGATTAACCCGTTTGGAATGGTTTTGACACGTTCCTGACTTAAACCCACATGATGATGACTGAATTGAGGCATCGAGATATGCGACTGGTCAGCCAGTCGTCTTTTGACGATGCCCAATACAAAACATGATGCCGACTGACGGAAATGATAATACCCGGAAACAGGACGGGGCTGTTTTTGGGCAGCCGGAAGTTAAGCCCATACCAGAAACGTTGCAGTGTACTGAAAAATGGCGCCAGGTTGCACTGTAAGTATCCCGCATAATCGAGCCATTCACATTTAGAGATCATCCGACATAATCAATCTGCCGACGCAGGAGATCGCTGTGCGTAAAGCCCGTATTACTGCGCACCAGATCATCGCTGTGATTAGATCAGTCGAATCCGGACGGACTGTTAAAGATGTCTACCGGGAGGCCGGTATTTCGGAAGCCACCAGGGACAACTGGAAGTCTGGATGCGGCGGCATGGAAGCTTCTGATATTAAATCTTGAGGATGTCAACGCCAGGATTTATGGTCGTTTTTCGCTATTTTTAATATCCGCTGTTTGATCACTTCTGCTGTCCGCTTTCCGCCATTTCATCTTCACTGATTGGCGTTGCGCTTTTGGTCAGCGCCCCGACTTTGCGTTTTTCCTTCAGTTGGTAACTTTCTCCTTTGATATTCAGTGTGGTTGAGTGATGCAGTAGCCGATCCAGGATCGCTGTTGCCAGCACGTTATCACCGAACATCTCTCCCCAGTCTGCGAAGCCTTTGTTTGACGTCAGGATAATGCTCGCTTTTTCATACCGTCGGTTCAGCAGTCGGAAGAACAGACTGGCTTCCTCACTGGTCATTGGCAGGTAACCTATTTCGTCCAGGATCAGCCCCCGCACATAGCTCAGTTGTTGTAGCTGGCGCTCCAGGCGGTTTTCCAGCTTCGCTTTCATCAGCGTCTACCAACCTGTCCTGCGGCATGAACAACACCCGATGGCCCACATCTGCCGCTTTCACACCGGGGGCAGCGGCCAGGTGGGTTTTCTCCACTCCGGGGGCCCCAGCAGGATCACATTCTCGCAGCGCTCCACGAACGCCAGACCGGCCAACTCCCGGACGACCTTACGATCGATGCCTGGCTGGAAGCTGAAGTCGAACTGCTCCAGCGTTTTGACTCATGGCAGACGAGCCTGTTTCAGCCGGGATTCCATTCCGCGCTGATGTCTGCCGTTCTATTCCTGCTGCAGCGCCATGCACAGGAATGTCGACTTATTTTGGGCTGACAGAGGCATTGGTCGTTAAGACTTGTATATTCATGTTGCTTACTCGCACAAAAGGGGGAAAGGAACCGTAAACAACATTGACAGGTAAGGGACTGGCATCAATTTGAATGGTGTTTTTTTATAACATTATGTTTTAAAAGGTAAATTGTATTTTCATGGTGAATTGTTCTGTTTTATATTGTTATTTATGGAATATTTAACCAATATTTCATCTAAAAATAGTGTATTATATTGATTACACTTTGCTGGAGAGGTGTAAACATCAAGCGTAACCATATGATGTATATAAGTTTTTGTTTGCTGATATCATATTTTTAACAGATATTGAGCAAGTAAATCTGATCTAACTGTAACTTTAGTTTTCTAAATTAATTACTTTGCTTACTTTTTTTTTACCTGGTTTTGTAAAACCTCATGATGATCAGTCTATTTGTGGCTTTGTTTAAGGTTTATTTGGTTTTGTAGTCTGAATTGTATCTCCCTCCTGGAGGGCTTTCTTTAGATTCTCTGTCTCCTACGTTGTTATGTTACGTATTTGTTGCTTTGAAGGGGGGGGATACAGTTCCATTTATCTGAGTAAGTCAGGTACACAGTAACAACTTTCTTATGAAGAATTTCCAAAATTTTTACTGCTGCGTTATTAATTGTTCAGCGATTCTTACAGATCTGTCGTTCGCTTTTGGTGAATGAAATCCGTGGACTTTTATTTACTAATTTTTTCTTTCCTGAAAAAAACAGAGGTATTGAGCGAAAAATTTTATTCCGTATGATGCCCTCCACACAAAATGTATTAACACTGAATCGTAATTTGCTTCTTTATGCTGATAACTTTCTGTCTATGCTAATACTAAAATTTAGATGACTTTTATACGGTAAAATCTGGTATGAATTTTAAAGATACTCTTCCCGGGGTGTTTCTCTGTGTCGCTATGTTTGCATGTGGTCATGCCAGGGCGAATATGCTCGTTTATCCCATGGCGGCAGAAATTAATAGTAGCCGCGAAGAGGCCACCTCGCTGTTCGTCTATTCTAAATCAGATCATGTGCAATATATTCGAACAAGAATCATGCGTATTGAACACCCTGGTATGCCACAGGAGAAGGAGGTACCAGCAGGGAATGATATAGAGACAGGACTTGTTGTCTCCCCGGAGAAATTTGCTCTTTCCCCGGGAACAAAAAAAACAATACGTGTTATCAGTACTCAGGCACCGGAAAGAGAGGAAGCCTGGCGGGTATACTTCGAGGCTGTTCCTGAACTGGAAGATGATCCACAGGCAGGCGGAAAGCAAAATTCATCCGTAAGTGTGAATCTTGTCTGGGGGGTGTTGCTGCGTGTTTCTCCGTCAGACCCCAGGCCTGCGCTGGTAACGGACGGTCACCACCTGCTGAATACGGGAAACACACGGCTTTCTCTTATTCGGGCTGGCAACTGCGACACCACATGCCACTGGCAGAATATAGGCAAAAGTATTTATCCCGGCGGGAGTGCTGATATTCCGGCCGGAATAAAAAGTAATGCATTTCGTGTGGAATATCGTACGGGTGCAAATTCACCGGTAATCTCTGCTGATTTAACAGCAGCCGGAAAGTAAAAACACACGGAGCGTACGCTATACCCTACATTTATTCTCAGGGGGAGCGGATGTATACCGAGTGTACATATATCACTGTAATAAACAACAAAGCAAGGTTATTTTTTATGAACATGAAAACATCTTTTATTGCCGCAGCTGTGGCATTGGCCACCGTTTATTCTTTTTCTGTTTCTGCGGTTCAGAAGGATATTACCGTCACTGCCAATATTGACAGTACACTTGAACTGCTGCAGGCCGATGGTTCATCCCTCCCGTCGACTATGAAGCTGGATTTCATGCCGGGTAAGGGCCTGGTCCATAAATCACTCCAGACCCGCCTTTACAGCAACGATCAGACCAAGTCGGTTAATGTAAAACTGTTGAATGCTCCACAACTTATCAACGTCCTGGATCCCACCAAAACCATTGATATGGAAGTGACTCTGGGAGGACGGTCACTGACCACCACCAATTCTGTACTGGAAGCTAAAACCCTGTTCCCGGACGGAAAAACTGGCGATGCTTCAGCTCTGCTGAACCTGGATATTGGTCAGAAGGCTGGAGCAGCCTTACAAAACCTGCCTGCCGGTGAATACAGCGGATTGGTCAGTCTGGTGATTTCACAGGCTGTCACTGCCGGCTAATAACCGGTTATTAGCTCTTCATCTGATCCGGTTTTGGGGTGTCACCGTTCGTACCTGAACCGGATCCGGTATTGATCTTATTATTCATTGCAATTCAGGTCTCTTTACGTGAGTCGTTATTTCTGGATGTATTATTTACTGGGATTGTGCAGTTTTACCAGCCAGGCAACTCTTATTCCCCCTCCTGGATTTGAATCTCTGCTGGAAGGACAGACTGAGCAAATTGAAGTGTTGCTACCAGGGCATTCACTGGGATTATTTCCGGTGGTGGTTAAACCGGACACCGTGCAGTTCATGTCCCCATTGATGGTACTTGAAAGCAGTGGGCTTGCCGCGTTGCCGGCCGCAGAACGGCAAAAAGCGCTGGCTGCACTCAGCCGTCCGTTGCTACGTAACAGCAATCTGGTCTGTGGTGTCTCAGAAGCAAAAGACAGCAGCGAGTGTGGTTACGTGGCAACAGATAAAGAGGATGTTGCGGTTATTTTTGATGAGAACAACGGTCAGTTATCTTTGTTTCTTAACCGGGACTGGTTGCCGGATGAAGAACGACGTGATAAACGCTGGCTGACTCCGACCCCGGAGGGTGTCAGCGCATTTATTCACCGCCAGACGCTGTATCTGAGTGATGATCTCCACAGTCGTAATATGACACTGAATGGTAGCGGTGCCCTGGGGCTTGGTAACGGTCGTTATCTGGGAGGCAACTGGGCGGCTATCTGGAATCAGTCAGAACATTACAATAACAGTCAGACCTGGTTTGACAATCTGTTTGTCCGTCAGGATCTCGGCAATCAGTATTATCTCCAGGCTGGTCAGATGGATCAGCGGAATCTGTCCAGCGCCACGGGGGGGGATTTTGGGTTCAGTCTGCTTCCCCTGAGCCGGTTTGATGGATTACGAACCGGGACCACCCAAGCTTATGTTAACCATGAGGTGGACCAGAATGCCACTCCGGTTATGGTTCAGGTTACCCGAAATGCCCGTATTGATATTTATCGTGGCAGCGAGTTGCTGGGGAGTCAGTTCCTGACCCCGGGAATGCATACCCTGGATACTCACTCTCTTCCACCGGGAAGCTATCCTCTGGCGTTGCGGGTGTATGAGGATGGGATTCTGCGGCGAACGGAGACCCAGCCCTTCAGTAAGGGGGGCAATAGCTTCAGTGCACAGACCCAGTGGTTTATTCAGGGCGGGCTGGAAGATACCGGGGATAAAGCCAGCCATTATGACGGTGAGACTGTCATGGCTGCCGGATTCCAAACTGGGCTGCGGAAAAATATCAGTCTGACCGAAGGTATCTCTCTGGCACATGAGGCCTGGTACAGTGAAACCCGACTGAATTCACAGCATGCAGTGCTGGATGGCACGCTGGACCTTTCTGCCGGGATACTGCATGGGACAGACAGCACGAGCGGTAACACTGAGCAGGTGACATACAACGACGGATTTTCCGCGAGTCTGTGGCGTAACCATACGGAAAGTGATGCCTGTAGTGGTCGTCATCCACAGTCAGTGCATGCCAGTATGACCTGCCAGACTTCGATGAACGCCTCCCTGTCGGTTCCGGTGGGGAACTGGTATGCCCTACTGGGATACAGTACCAGCAGGACAGAAGGTCGGCCGGTTTACCGGGGATATGATGATAACAGTGACAAAGAAAATGTGTTCTGGCGACAGGCATACATCCCTGCCTCTCACCGCGAATCTGCTCAGGCTAGTGCAACGTACAGCCTTAATATGGCTGGCATGAATATTAATACCCATGGGGGAGTATGGCGAACCCGAAATGACGGAGTGAATGATGATGGCTTGTTTATGAGTGTCAGTGTGTCATATGCCTCTCAACCACCGACAATGACTGGCAGTAATGGGTATACCTCAGCCGGGACCGATATTCACAGTAGCCGGAATCAAAAAACACAGACGTCCTGGAATGTGAACCATGTGAGATCCTGGCAGCAGGATCTGTATCGTGAACTGTCGGTGGGTTTCTCCGGTTATAACGACGACAGCTGGAGCGGGAGTCTCGGCGGACGCATGAGCGGCCGTATGGGTGAACTGAGCGCCACTATCAGTAACTCCCATCAACGTAATGCGGGCAGCGCCAGTTCACTCACCGCTGGCTACAGCTCGTCTCTGGCGTTATCCCGTAATGGACTGTTCTGGGGAGGTGGTCAGGACGGTGAACCGGCCTCTGGCATGGCGGTGAACGTGGAGTCAGAGGGGGACGAGGGCAGTAGCGGGAAAGTAGTCAGCGTTCGTGGCAGCAGCCAGCCGTTCAGTCTCGGTTTTGGTCAGCAGTCGCTGTTGCTGATGGAAGGCTATAACGCCACGGAGGTGACCATTGAGGATGCAGGGGTTAGTTCACAGGGTATGGCAGGCGTAAAAGCGGGAGGGGGAAGAAGGTGTTACTTCCTGACACCCGGGCATCTGCTGGTTCACAACATCAGCGCCAGTATGAGCCGACTGTACGTTGGCCGCGTACTGGACAAGGATGGCAGACCGCTGCTGGACGCACAGCCACTGAACCATCCATTTTTGTCGTTGGGACCTTCCGGGCGATTTAGCCTGCAGAGCGAGCATAAAGAATCCAGCCTGTGGCTGCTGTCAAAAAACAGGATCCTGCGTTGTCCGATGTCAGTACATAAACGTCGGGATGTTATGCAGGTAGTGGGTGATGTGCGGTGTGAATTAAGTGACGTGGATGCCCTGCCACAGGCGTTGCAAATATCGCCGCGGGTCATCCGTTTGCTGAACGTGGCAGGTTTGCTGCGCCATTCCGTTCAGGAAGCCTGACGTAGAGATAAAGGCGTTAACTATGAGTAATAAAATGAAGTGGACGAGTATGACAGCCCATTGGTCAGCAATTATTAATTTCATCCGAAAATACGTTCGCTCTGCAAGGATGGTTGCAATTCATCTTCTGGTACTGTGGTTACCTGTTTCAGCTCAGGCTGAAAGGGAGAGCGACTATTCATGGAACCTGCCAGTCTCTGGGAATATAGACCTGAATGCACTCCCTGAACAACAGGATATATGGTCTATTAAGGTAGTCCAAAGGGATTTCGGTCTAGGGTACTTTTCATTAATGTGCCTGTCTGAAAACGATGATGTTTTCGGAAAATGCCGGACAAGGGTTCCAGACGGTGTGTATGTTCAACCTTTCCAAAACGTGCCATTACGGTTTACGCGGCAGGGTAGTGGTGAGACGATTACCCTGACCGTGGCAGGTAGGTTTGCTAATCATGATGAGGGATTTGCAGGATCGGTTACCTACAGAGCAATGGAGGATCACGTCATTATAAAAACATGGATTCTGCGTGAGGAGTTGAAAAAAATCCCGACTACCGGCATCTGGACTGCGCATCTGCAGATGCGATCTTTGCGATGGTGGAATATTCCAATCGGTAGTTTAGTGTCGGATATCACGCTGAATGTAACAGACCACTTTGCTGAAAATGCGGCTATTTACTTTCCGCAATTTGGTACAGCAACGCCCCGGGTGGACCTGAATCTTCACCGGATGAATGCCTCACAAATGTCGGGCAGGGCTAATCTGGATATGTGTCTGTATGACGGAGGTGTGAAAGCCCGTTCATTACAGATGAAGATAGAAGGAAGCAATAAGTCAGGTACGGGATTTCAGGTTATGAAGAGCGATTCTGCTGATACGATTGATTATGCGGTCAGTATGAATTATGGGGGACGAAATATTCCTGTCACCCGTGGCGTGGAGTTCAGTCTGGATAACGTGGATAAAGCAGCAACGCGTCCGGTGGTACTTCCCGGGCAACGGCAGGCGGTACGTTGTGTGCCAGTGCCCCTTACCCTGACAACACAACCCTTTAACATCAGAGAGAAGCGTTCTGGTGAGTATCAGGGAACGCTGACAGTGACAATGCTGATGGGAACACAAACCCCCTGACAGTAATTATTTATTTTATTGATATCTTTCTTATATGGTTTTTTAAATCAGAGTTCTCTTTATATACTTGTTTTATTTAATAAAGAGAATCTATTTACTTATGAAAATCAATGCGTGAGGTTCTGCTTTCCTATGACTGTGTATTTAGATGATAAAGATAAAGAATTATTGAAAGAAATCCAAAAAGATTGTGCACAAACTTTATGGCAACTTGCATATAAAGTGGGACTTACGCCCACACCATGTTTCAAACGTTTAAAAAAACTTAAAGACAGGGGGGTTATCATTGGTCAGTTCGCTTTATTGGATAAAGAAAAACTAGGTCTTTCACTTAATGTCTTTATTATGATTAACATATCTGAGGAGCAATACGCTAGTATTTCTGAGAAAATAAAGTCAATGCCTGAGGTTATTGCCTTTTATCGAATTTCTGGATCATTTAATTATTTAATGCATACAGTATTTACAGATATGAACGATTACTATAGTTTTTATGAGAAAATAATATTAACTAATTCTTCAATTAGTGGATCTGCATCGAGCTTTGTTCTTGAGCAAATAAAGGAAACAAACGAACTGCCAGTGTGAAAGTGTGATGTGTACTTACTGATTTAATACATTATTATCCTTCTTACGGAACAACAACGGCAGATTGCGGCTGTTGAACAAGGATTTTAATCAGCAGTGGTGAAATTAAGCGGCACAGAATAACACAGCGGAATATCACATGGTTAAATATCACCCCGTGCATGTAACAAAAAACCGCATTAAAACAGATGATGTTACTGATATTTATTTCGTTGAACCCTTCTGGAAAGAAGGCGAAAACCACATAATTGAGTCATTGATGTTTTTTGAAGAGTTACAAAAGTCATTTAATTTATTCAACCATAAATATGGGTTAAATAAATATATACTCAGGATCCCCTGGGAATTTGTGCTCATACATATGGAAAGGATCAGTAAATTAAATAGCGTCGGGTTATTTGCTGTTTCTGTTGACTTTAATAACAACCACAAATTTCTGAGCGAGTACATCAGGAGTCGCAGAGATTATGGTATGGAAGTTTGGTTTGATTTTTGTGGTAAACATTCTTATTCCAGTGAAATTAAAAACCTTGGGTTCTTTTTTCAGGCTTGCGTAGTGCCTCGTGATCCTAATTTTATTAGTAGTGTTTATCATTATCATAAGTTCCAAAAGATTCTTGTCGGGGATATAAATGATGTAGAACAGAGGGCCGTGTACCAGAACGAAGTTGATTACATGTATGGAATGCAATGGCCATCGTCATATGACGGTTTTTTCTTTCGGGATCATAAAAAAAATGAAACTTGGTGTATATAACAGAAGGAGTGAAAATTTGAATCAAAAATATCTTATTTATTTTTTGTTTAATTATTGTTTTGTTTTTTATTACGATTAAATATAAAGAACATCATTGTTCGTGCGGTGGGGAGGCTGGAAGTTTAGGGGATGACCGTTTATCAACAATTTTATTACAGCCACCATACGAATGGTTTATATATGCACTAGATGTATTATTTTAGTTTAATATATCGATGGTTGCTATTTGCATTGATGATGTTCCGTTACATTAAGGAATATACATCTGTATCTCGTTATACGCACACTCACATTACTAATCATTATTAATATGAGTGTGGTTCTTGTTTTACGCATGCATGGTTGCATGTGACGTTAAATTTAAATGAGCTGACTGTATGAATTCTAAATACTTTAGAGAGGTGTTTTTTGTCTCGGTAGTTGTTATATTATTATTTTATTTGGTGTTATTTGCAGCCAGTGCTCATGCTGAAGGCGGTTTCAGCTCTGGAGGCATTGGGTTATTTATGACGGGAACAAGAGAGATGCTACTGTAGAGATAATAAATTCTGCTAAAGATTCCCCAATTCTTGTGCATTGACATCCTCCACGTCCTGAAGGGCGTGGGTTCCTGCTCCAACGGGCTGCCTGACTGCACGCTCCTTCCACAGGCAAGCACGGCGTGTCCCGCTCTAAAATGTTACGCGCGCCGTTTACATCGGCGTTCGCAGTATATCTTCATACCAGACACTTGTAAGTATCTCGCATAATCGTGCCATTCACATTTAGAGATCATACAACAGGACGGGACTGTTTTTGGGCAGCCGGAAGTTAAGCCCATACCAGAAACGTTGCAGTGTACTGAAAAATGGCGCCAGGTTGCACCTGTTCAAAGATTTTCTGAAGGCGCAGGAGTATTCATTACTGATATCCTCCATTGCGCCTTCGGGAACCCACAGGACCAGCTATTTTACCGATAGTGTTTAAAAGGCGTAAGTAATGCCGAGCATGAAGTCATTGGAGGCAGCCTTTGTGTCTGCATCATAAGCGGTATGTTCATCACCAGCATAGTGATTTTTTGAAATGCTTACTTTGCCAGCATTAATGTATTTATAACTGGCGTCAATCATAATATTATCTGTTACAGCATATTTTGCACCGATACCTGCGCCCCAGGCAAAGTTATTTTTTGAAGCAGACAGAGTTTCATTAATACCAAAACCAACAGGAATGGTGTTATTACTTAGCTTCACATGAGCGAGGCCAACGCCTGCGCTGATATAGGGAGTAAATGCCGTACTATTGTGAAAATCATAATAGCCATTAACCATGTAAGTGGTCATTCGGACCTGATTTTTTACATTTATGTGTACTGGATCACCAAATGCAATAATATCCTGCCCGCCTTTAGCATCCGTCTCACCTCTGAAAGTGGTATCCAGTTCTAAACGTACTGGAAGCTGGAATGGATCATAAAAGTCATAACCGATAGCAACCCCGCCGCCAAAAACGCCTTTGGTACGGTCAGGTAACGTTGCATGACCATTAACTATCTCATCCTGGCTGAAGGTTGAGTTGATTCCATAGACATTGACTACGGATGTCCCCGCTTTCCCGGTGATATAGATCCCTTCTTGTGCTGATGCAGTAGCGGACCAGGCTACCACAAGGGGAATGATGCAGACTGCGAAAAAGTTTTTCATTTCAGAACCTGCCTTAATATTGGGCTAAAAGACAAGTTTCACGGTATAGGGTGTGATATAACGATTACATAAACGAAGCCAAAAAACGGTCTATTGTAACGCTGGGTTTTCTGTAAGCGGGTAAAAAATGAGATGAAAATATTAAATAACAATACGATAATCGTCGGTATGGAAATCCATCTCCTCGCCAAATTGCCCAACGTATGCCAGCCCCACGTACGGTTTCACTTCTACGTTATGTAACGGGTAGTGTGAGATAGAGCGATGCTGTAAGAAAAAGATGAAGATGAATTTGTACCCGACCTGGATAAAGCCCGTTATCCAGGAATAACGGGCAAAAATATTTACTCAAGTGCCTGGGCGAGATCTTGTTGTACCTGTTGACGCTGTTCTGGTGTTAAGACTTTGCTTAAATCAAAATAATATTTAACCCGATAATAGCGAGCCTGTTGTTCTATGTTACTGAAGGCTGCAAGCTGCTGTTTTACGGCGGCGTCATCCCATTTACCGGATTTAATCACCTCTATCAGCGCACCGTCTTTAATTCCCTTCATAGAAATCTGACTGACGTCGGTTTCCAGTTGTTGGTGAAGTTTTTTGATCCGGGTAATCTGATCGTTTGTCAGCTTCAGATGCTGGACAATAGGATCCTGGGCGGGCAGGGGAGGATTGGGGACAGCGGTGGCGAAAGCGCCAAAAGAAACGCCCGCCAGAGTCGCTGCCAGTAAAGTTGTGCGTACAAAGTTTTTCATGAAGATATCCTGATAAGGGAGTGATTAACCGTTTTTATTACCCACGAATGGCGAGCAATTATCTTAGAGCCTATCCCATTAGGGCTATTTTACTTGCCATTTTGGACCTGGGCAGTGCTCGCCAAAACGCGTTAGCGTTTTGAACGCCGCTAGCGGCGGCCCGAAGGGCGAGCGTAGCGAGTCAAACCTCACGTACTACGTGTACGCTCCGGTTTTTGCGCGCTGTCCGTGTCCAAACTGGCTGCGCCAATAACGCCTGGTGGGATAGGCTCTTAGTCAGAATACGTTGCCTGCCACATTACGCCACGCGAATTTGTTTTACGGAGAGTTACGGAGTGAAACAATCCCGCCGCGGTGAGCGGCAGGTTGCTTACAAGGTGAATGGATCGGCATCGCGCCAGGCTGGAAATTTTTCGCGATAGTCCTGCAAGGCGACGAGAGAAAGATCGGCATCGATACGTGTCGCCTGGTGTGGTTCGGCGGTGGCGATAATGTCGCCCTGGGGATTAATGATCCGGCTATCGCCGCGATAATGTAGCCCGTTACCATCGGTGCCAACCCGGTTGCAGCCTGCGACATAAGCCTGATTTTCAATAGCGCGCGCCGTCAGTAATGTTTGCCAGTGTAGCGAGCGCGGCGCGGGCCAGTTCGCTACATACAGCGCCAGATCGTAATCATTGCGGTTGCGTGACCATATCGGAAAGCGCAGATCGTAACAGATCAGCGGCAGAATGCGCCAACCGCGCCACTGCACGATGATGCGTTTATCGCCTGCGGCATAATGTTGATGTTCATCCGCCATACGAAACAGATGGCGCTTATCATAGAGATGAACCTTGCCTTCCGGTTCAACCAGTAAGAAGCGATTTACGGCGCCGCGCTCAGTTTGTAGCGCCGCGCTGCCGGCAATCAGAGCGTCAGTTTGTCGGGCTTTGGCCTGCATCCACGTAATCACGCTATCTTGCGAAAGTGAGTTATTAGCGGCCTCCATCGCGAAGCCGGTGGTAAACATTTCAGGCAGAACAATCACATCCCGGCCAGATACGAGCTCTAGCTGTCTGTCAAAATGACGCAGGTTTGCCGGGCCGTCCATCCAGACTAAAGGTTGTTGCAACAGAGTAATTTTCAAACCAGACACGATCGGAGCTCCTCATTGAACAGCGTCTTTACACTGTAGCATGAGCAATAATAAAAAAGCGGCAAGAAAAAGCCCCGCGAAAGCGGGGCAGGAAAGACACGAGACTGATTATGCGGCTTCGACTTTACGCACTTTCTCCGGCAGCTTTACCGGTTTGGTCGCCAGCGCTTCAGGTTCAAAATCATCAACGTTGATACTGCGCAGGCGGCTCTCTTCCGCTTTCGCCAGGATGGCGGCTTCATCTTTATCTATAAGCCCTTTCGCCAGCGCATTGCGCGCCAGTTCATCCAGACGAGTAAACGGCAGATTTTTACCCAGTTCTTTGCAGATGCGCTGGTGGATAGGGTCGGCAGCGATGACATCACGCAGCGCTTCTTCCAGTAAACCGACCGGATTATGTTCGGCGGGTGTCAGATACTGGCCGCGCCCAATGCGTGAACGTGTGGCGTTCGGCACTTGCAGGATCTTCGCCACGGCGTGATCCAGCTTATCAGACGGCGCCAGATAATGACGGCCAGTCGGGAAGATCATCGCGGTGAGCAATCCGGCCACGACGCGGTTCGGGAAGTTCTGCAGCAGATCGTCCATCGCTTGTTCAGCACGATACAGCGCATCCTGTACGCCCCAGTGTACCAGCGGCAGGTCGGCTTCGTGGCGACCTTCGTCGTCGTAACGCTTCAGTACGGCTGAGGCCAGATAAAGCTGACTCAACACATCGCCCAGACGCGCGGAGATACGCTCGCGGCGTTTCAGGCTGCCGCCCAGTACCGCCATTGACACGTCAGACAGCAGCGCCAGGTTTGCGCTCAGTCGGTTCAGATGCTGGTAATAACGCTTCGTGGCGTCGCCGGTTGGCGTATGGCTCGTTAATCCGCGGGTCAGGCCAAGCCAGAAACTGCGGACGGTATTGCTGCCGACATGGCCGATATGTTTAAACAACAGCTTATCAAAGGCATTCACATCATTATTCTGCGCTGCGGCCATCTCTTCCAGTACATAAGGATGGCAGCGAATGGCGCCCTGACCAAAGATCATCATGCTACGGGTCAGGATATTCGCGCCTTCCACGGTGATCGCGATAGGCGCGCCCTGGTAAGCACGCGCCAGGAAGTTGCTCTCGCCCAGCATAATGCCTTTACCCCCAGTGATATCCATCGCGTCGATAATGGACTGCTGGCCGCGGTGGGTGCAGTGGTACTTCACGATAGCCGACAGTACCGCCGGTTTTTCACCCAGCATAATGCCGTAGGTGATTAACGATGCGGCGGCATCCATCACATAAGCGTTACCTGCAATACGCGCCAGCGGTTCCTCAATACCTTCCATCTTGCCGATAGAAATTTTGAACTGACGACGAATGTGAGCATAGGCGCCGGTTGCCAGCGCGACGGATTTCACCCCGCCAGTGGAGTTGGACGGCAGGGTAATACCGCGTCCTACCGACAAACATTCCACCAGCATACGCCAGCCTTGTCCGGCCATTTTGGGGCCGCCGATAATATAATCAATAGGCACGAAAATATCGTTACCGCGGGTTGGACCATTCTGGAACGGAACGTTAAGCGGGAAGTGACGACGACCAATTTCCACACCCGGCGTTGAGGTGGGGATCAGGGCACAGGTAATACCCAGCTCTTCTTCTCCGCCTAACAATCTATCCGGATCGGAAAGCTTAAACGCCAGGCCCAACACGGTAGCTATCGGTGCCAGCGTAATGTAACGCTTGTTCCAGGTCAGGCGCATACCCAGCACCTGCTGGCCCTGCCATTCGCCCATGCAAACCACGCCGGTATCCGGAATGGCGCCTGCATCAGAACCTGCTTCCGGGCTGGTCAGCGCAAAGCAGGGGATCTCCTGGCCGCGCGCCAGTCGCGGCAGATAGTGATTCTTCTGCTCTTCCGTACCATAGTGCTGCAACAACTCGCCAGGGCCGAGTGAGTTTGGAACGCCGACGGTGATAGCCAGAATCCCGGAGACGCCGGACAGTTTTTGCAGTACACGGGACTGCGCATAAGCGGAGAACTCCAGTCCGCCGTACTCTTTTTTAATGATCATCGCAAAAAAACGATGCTCTTTCAGATAAGCCCACAGTTCCGGCGGCAGATCCGCCAGTTCATGGGTAATCTGGAAATCGTTCGCCATCCGGCACGCTTCTTCTACCGGACCGTCGAGAAACGCTTGCTCTTCGGCAGTGAGTTGCGGTTGCGGATAGTTGTGCAGTTTTTTCCAGTCAGGCTTGCCCTGGAACAGATCGCCTTCCCACCAGGTTGTACCGGCATCAATCGCTTCTTTCTCAGTGCGCGACATCGGCGGCATGACCTTACGGAAGCCGCGGAACACCGGTGCGGAAATCATTGATTTTCGCATCGGTGTGAGGTTAAACGGCACGAGGATAATGGCCAGAGGAACCAACAGCCAGATGGACCACAGGCCAGCGACGCCAAGTGCGGCGGTCCAGGCGAGCAGAATCAGGCTGCTGAGAAATAAACTCACGCGGTGATAGAACAATGCGCCGAGCAGAACAACCGTAGCGATAATACTCAAAATCATCATAACGAAAAGCTCCCTTGCTTGTAGGAGGTCTGACCACTTGTGATGATTAGGTTGTAGTGGATGTAAAATCTTTTAGCAATGTGTTTACAAAATAATTACAACAAAGCTCACATTGTTGCCGTTTTTGGGGGCACGAAAAATCAAAAGCGTGAGGCGTTAATTCGGCTTATGCTTCTCGCCTGTACTGCTATCCGGTACACTGCATACTGTCATTTACATTCATGCTGAAGGATATCCTCATGTACCAGGATCTTATTCGTAACGAACTGAACGAAGCGGCGGAAACGCTGGCTAATTTTTTAAAAGATGACGCCAATATTCACGCCATTCAGCGCGCGGCGGTCCTGTTGGCTGACAGTTTTAAAGCGGGTGGTAAGGTACTTTCCTGCGGTAACGGCGGCTCCCATTGCGATGCGATGCACTTTGCTGAAGAGCTGACAGGTCGTTATCGTGAAAATCGTCCGGGCTACCCGGCAATTGCGATTTCTGATGTTAGCCATATATCCTGCGTCAGTAATGATTTTGGCTATGACTATATTTTCTCTCGTTACGTTGAGGCGGTAGGGCGCGAAGGCGATGTCCTGTTAGGGATCTCGACGTCGGGTAACTCTGGTAACGTGATTAAAGCGATTGCCGCGGCCCGTGAAAAAGGCATGAAAGTGATTACGTTGACCGGCAAAGACGGCGGCAAAATGGCGGGAACGGCGGATATTGAAATTCGCGTACCGCACTTCGGTTATGCCGATCGTATTCAGGAAATTCATATCAAAGTAATTCATATCCTGATTCAACTGATCGAAAAAGAGATGGTTAAATAACTATACCCGTCATACTTCAAGCTGCAGGTGCGTTGGTTGCGCTCAGAAACCCCAGTCACATAGTTATCTATGTTCCTGGGGATTTCCTCCCTTACCGCCTTCCTGCAACTCGAATTATTTAGGGTATAGCATATTGTTTTCTTTGATATTTTGAGATTTGATTGGCTGTAAAAATTACGCCTTCCCGCTTAAGGCGTTTGTGGAGGTGATGTATGTGCGAACTGCTTGGGATGAGCGCCAATGTGCCGACGGATATCTGCTTTAGCTTCACCGGACTGGTGCAGCGTGGCGGCGGAACCGGGCCGCATAAAGACGGCTGGGGAATTACCTTTTACGAAGGAAAGGGCTGTCGCACGTTTAAAGATCCGCAACCGAGCTACCATTCGCCGATTGCGAAACTGGTACAGAATTACCCGATCAAGTCCTGCTCGGTTATCGCCCATATCCGTCAGGCTAATCGCGGTGAAGTGGCGCTGGAAAATACACACCCTTTTACCCGGGAATTATGGGGACGCAACTGGACTTATGCTCATAACGGTCAGCTCAACGGTTATAAGTCGCTGGAAACCGGTAATTTTCGTCCGGTGGGGGAAACCGACAGCGAAAAAGCGTTTTGCTGGCTATTGCATAAATTAACGCAGCGTTATCCCCGCACGCCGGGCAACATGACAGCGGTATTTAAATATATTGCGACACTGGCGACGGTATTACGTGAAAAAGGCGTTTTTAACATGCTGCTGTCAGATGGGCGATATGTGATGGCGTTTTGCTCAACCCATTTGCACTGGATCACTCGCCGGGCGCCGTTTGGCGTAGCCACGCTGGTGGATCAGGATATGGAAATTGATTTCAGCTCACAGACCACGCCAAATGACGTGGTTACCGTGATTGCTACCCAGCCGCTAACGGGGAATGAAACCTGGCAAAAGATTATGCCAGGCGAATGGGCGTTATTTTGCCTCGGAGAGCGTATAATTTGAGGCCAGCTGTGGCTGAACGACTTCGTGACTCAACGGTTTGCTCACGACGTAACGTCCATCAACGATAGAAACAGTTGGCGGCTTATGCGTCTGTTCAAAATAATCGTAGCCGGGTTTTAGCTGCGCCCAGAAATCTTTGTAATATGAATATTTATGACGCTGCATATTGGCGTCGGTCATCCGGAACGGATAAATACTCACCTGCACGCTCGGCTGACCAAAGACCAGCGCGGCGGTGACAAACTGGAAAATCTCATCAATGCCGCTATCGGTCATGGCATAGCAGCCGACGGAAACACAGGCGCCGTGAATCATCAGATATTTACCATCATAGCCATGCGCGCGATCGTAGGCATTGGGAAAACCAATGTTGATGGCCTTATAAAAACGGCTGTCTGGCTTGAGTTGATTGCGCTGAACGCTGTAAAACCCTTCCGGACTTTTAAAATCGCCCTGACGGCGTTTCGGGCCTAACCCACCGGAATAGTTGCAAATTTTGTAGCTATCAAGCAACTGGTATTGCTCACCCATTTTGACGTAGAGATCAAGAGTGCGCTCTTCTTTAAAAATCTGAATATAGACCGGTGAGCCCATTAACTGCTGCTTATACTCTTTACTGACCGGCGTGACGGGGCTGCTGCTGCTCAGCAAACCGGCAAACGAGACGCACGGCATCAGAAGCATCGCAAGAAAAAATGCGATTTTACGCATACTGCTTGTTCCTTGATAAAACGGTTACACACGCCAGAACGGCAAAAGAGTCCCCAAATCGGAGTAATCTGGATTTGGAGCGCTCACATTAGCACCACGGCAGTTTTTCGCAAGTCCCCGTGTGTACGTTTACAATTTTCCCGCCGCTTTCGTCGTCATACCTTCGAATATGTCGCATTTTTAACGCGAATGTCTCTTTGCGCGCAATAAAACATACTGTACACTTAAACAGTATTGTGGGGGCGAGCGATGCGCAAAATCATACATGTTGATATGGACTGTTTTTTTGCCGCGGTAGAGATGCGTGATAATCCGGCGTTACGCGATATCCCCATTGCCATTGGCGGGAGTCGTGAGCGAAGAGGCGTTATCAGTACCGCCAACTATCCTGCGCGCCAGTTTGGCGTACGTAGCGCGATGCCGACCGCCATGGCGCTAAAGCTGTGCCCCCATCTCACCTTACTGCCTGGCCGCTTTGACGCCTATAAAGAGGCTTCGCGGCATGTACGTGACATCTTTTCCCGCTACACTTCACTGATTGAACCGCTCTCGCTGGATGAAGCCTGGCTGGATGTGACTGACAGCCCGCACTGTTATGGTTCGGCAACTCTGATCGCCAGGGAGATTCGTCAGACTATTTTCAATGAACTGCAACTCACCGCCTCCGCCGGCGTTGCGCCAGTGAAATTTCTGGCGAAGATCGCCTCCGATCTCAATAAACCGAACGGACAATATGTTATTACGCCAGCCGATGTACCCGGCTTTCTTAAAACGTTGCCGTTAGCCAAAATTCCAGGCGTGGGGAAAGTTTCCGCCGCTAAACTGGAAAATATGGGGTTAAGAACCTGCGGGGATATTCAACAGTGCGATCTGGCGATGCTTCTCAAACGCTTTGGTAAATTTGGCCGGGTATTATGGGAGCGTAGTCAGGGTATTGACGAGCGTGATGTTAACAGCGAAAGGCTGCGTAAATCGGTAGGTGTTGAGCGTACTCTGGCGGAGGATATTCATGAATGGTCGGACTGCGAGGCCATTATTGAACATTTATATCCGGAACTGGAGCGTCGTCTGGCTATAGTAAAGCCCGATTTACTGATTGCCCGACAGGGCGTTAAATTAAAATTTAATGATTTTCAGCAAACCACTCAGGAACATGTCTGGCCGCAATTAAATAAAGAAGACTTAATTACCACCGCCCGTAAAACCTGGGACGAGCGTCGCGGCGAGCGCGGCGTACGGCTGGTGGGGCTACATGTAACGCTGCTCGACCCTCAACTGGAACGACAGTTGGTGTTAGGGTTATAAGTCAGGCTATTAAGATTTTATCACTATTACGATTGCGCCATCTAAATTTCAGTATTACTATACCCGCGTTTTCTCATTCTCAATAACTGCAAAGGAGGTTCATCATGACACTTTATTCTCTGAACGCACTTTGCAGACCTTTCCAGGATTAATTTTCTTTTATTGCCCTGGATTAGTCTGCCATTTCCTGATTTTTTAATTCATATATGGAATGGTATATGGGCAATTATATTCGTCCTTTATCAGATGTGGTATTTTCTATCGCATCAGATAACCTGTGGATCGAAGATTCCGCGATCCAACAATTATATACGACGGCTAAGTTAACCGGTATGAAACGCGTTATCGGGATGCCAGATCTGCATCCGGGGCGCGGCTACCCTATTGGCGCAGCCTTTTTCTCGCGTGGACGCTTTTATCCGGCGCTGGTCGGCAACGATATCGGCTGCGGCATGGCGTTATGGCAAACGGATATTTTAGGGCGTAAATATAACGCCGATAAACTGGAGAAGCGGCTGGCGTCGCTGCCTGACGTGGCGGACGCGCAGTGGCTGGAGGAGAATGTCCCCGCCGCAATGCAGCATCATTCGTGGCGCTCTGCGCTGGGTTCTATTGGCGGCGGCAATCATTTTGCCGAGCTGCAACAGGTCGATCGCATCGTCGATGCTGATTCGTTCGCTTTGTCGGGGTTGCAAAAAGCGCAGTTATTACTGTTGGTACACAGTGGTTCACGCGGTCTGGGGCAAGCTATCCTGCGTCGTCATGTGGAGGCGTTTTCGCATAACGGTTTGCCGGAAGATAGCGACGATGCGCGCCACTACCTTGCAGAACATGACGATGCGCTGGCATTTGCCCGCAGTAATCGCGCGCTGATTGCCCGCCGGATACTGCAACAGCTCAGGGCTGAGGGCGAACCGCGGCTGGATGTGGCGCATAACTTCGTTGAACCCTGTACTGTCGCGGGTAAGGCGGGGTGGCTGCACCGTAAAGGCGCTACGCCAGATGGGCAGGGACTGGTGATTATCCCCGGCTCGCGCGGCGATTATAGCTGGCTGGTGAAACCCGTCGTCAGCGAGGAGAGCCTCTTCTCCCTGGCGCACGGTGCGGGGCGCAAATGGATGCGTACCGAGTGTAAAGACCGGTTATCGGCAAAATTTACCCCGCGACAGCTCTGCCGTACCGGGATGGGTAGCCGGGTGATTTGCCGCGATCGCCAGCTCATTTATGAAGAAGCGCCGCAGGCGTATAAATCCATCGATAGCGTTGTGGATTGTCTGGCAGACGCCGGACTGATTACGCCGGTTGCCTGCCTGCGTCCGGTGCTGACGCTGAAAACCTCAGGGGAGAAAAGCGCATGATCCTACTGCAACTTTCTTCCGCACAGGGACCGGACGAGTGTTGTCTGGCGGTAAAAAAAGCGCTGGACTGTCTGACGAAAGAAGCCGCCAGAGAAAAGGTATCGTTGACGCGACTTGAAACGGAGCCGGGACGATTACCAGACACGCTGCGTTCCGCGCTGGTCTCGCTGGACGGCGAAAAAGCTATGGCTTTCAGTGAACGTTGGTGCGGCACGTTACTGTGGATTTGTACCAGCCCGTATCGCCCGCACCATGGGCGAAAAAACTGGTACGTCGGCATTGGGCGCTTTTCCGCCGACGAACACATACAGTCTGATGAGATTCGTTTCGAGACTCTGCGCTCTTCCGGCCCGGGTGGGCAGCACGTTAATAAAACCGACTCGGCAGTGCGGGCCACGCACCTGGCGAGCGGGATTAGCGTGAAGGTTCAGTCGGAGCGCAGTCAACATGCGAATAAGCGTCTGGCCCGGCTGCTGATTGCCTGGCGGCTGGAACAGCAACGGCAAAATGAGTGTGCGGCGTTGAAGTCTGAAAGGCGTCTGTTCCATCATCAGATTGAGCGCGGCAATCCGCTGCGGATATTTAAAGGAATGGCGTTTACGCCACAATAATTCGGTGCTACCAGCGCTGTTATAGGGCTGTCTGGCTATTCGCGTGTAGCCGCAGCGCTATTCAGCGCATCCAGGAGAGCTTATCTGGCAATGGATACCCGATATTCCATATTGATAGCCCGTCCAGAAATGGGACGGGCATTTTAGCGCTTTCTTACTTCGCAGGAATCGCTTTCAGCAATTCGGTCAGCAGAGTCCAGTAGTGGCCGACGCTTTCGATATGTACCTGCTCATCCGGAGAGTGAGGTCCGGTAATGGTAGGCCCAATAGAAACCATGTCCATATCCGGATAGGGTTTCTTAAACAGACCGCATTCCAGGCCGGCGTGGATAATCTGGATGTTCGGTGTCTTGTTGAACAGACGCTGATAGGTTTCCCGCACCAGGTGCATGACCGGCGAGTTCGCATCGGGCTGCCAGCCAGGATAGCTGCCTTTTGCTTCGGTTTTCGCGCCAGCCAGCTTGCCCAGCGAATCCAGCATACTCACCACATAATCTTTACCGCTGTCGATAAGAGAGCGAATCAGGCAGTGAATTTCGACATTCGCATCAGACATTGTGACCACGCCAACGTTCAGCGATGTTTCCACTACGCCTTTCGCCACGTCTGAATTGCGGATCACGCCGTTCGGCGTTGCGTTCAGCAGGCGCACAAAGGTATCGCGTGACGGCGCGGTCAATGCGGCTTTATCACTGGCAACCTCATTGAGTTGCAGCGTCAGGTTTTTCTCTTTTTCCGCCAGTTCGTTTTTCAGAATATCCTGGTAAGCGTTCACTAATGTTTTCAGAGCGCCTACGTTGTCTGCGGCAACGGCGAGGGTAGCGAACGCTTCGCGCGGAATCGCGTTACGCAGCGTGCCGCCGTTGAAATCGATCAGACGCAGATCCAGTTCTTCTGCGTGCCCGGCCAGAAAACGCGCCAGCAATTTGTTGGCATTGCCAAGACCGAGGTGAATTTCACCACCGGAGTGGCCGCCTTTCAGGCCTTTCAGGGTTAGCTTAAAGCACGCAAATCCTGCGGGTACAGCTTCACGGGTCAACGGCAGATTAGAGGTAAAATCAATACCGCCTGCGCAGCCCATATAGATCTCACCTTCTTCTTCAGAGTCGGTGTTGATCAGGATGTCGGCCTGCAACCAGCCGGACTGGAGGCCGAACGCGCCATCCATGCCCGCTTCTTCGGTCATGGTCAGCAGCACTTCCAGCGGGCCATGGACGACATTATCATCAGCCAGTACCGCTAACGCAGAAGCCATTCCAATACCATTGTCGGCGCCGAGCGTAGTACCGCGCGCTTTAACCCATTCGCCATCAATATAAGGCTGGATAGGATCTGTAGTGAAGTCGTGAACGGTGTCGCTATTTTTTTGCGGCACCATATCCAGATGCGCCTGTAAAACGACCGGCTTGCGATTTTCCATACCTGCAGTGGCGGGCTTACGGATCAGAATATTACCGACCTGGTCGCGATCCACGTAAAGGCCTTTCTCTTTGGCCCAACTCACAATATGTTCCGCGAGTTGCTCTTCGTGATAGGACGGGTGAGGAATAGAACAGATTTTGGCAAAAATATCCCACAAAGGTTGTGGTGATAACTGAGACAGTTCAGACACGATAAGTCTCCTTGGCGGTGGTCTGAAAAACGTTCTTACAGGCCACAGGGTTAGCGGAATTGATAACTCTTACGAGATGCGACTGAGAATACCACTTTCTCCGCCTGCGGGTAGTATAAAGCATACAAAAAGAGGCGTGGATTCCGCTAAACACTGGTTTTTAGCGCGTCAGGTCTCTATAATCTCGCGCAACTATTTCCCCCTCGAACACTTTTTAAGCCGTAGATAAACAGGCTGGGACACTTCACATGAGCGAAAAATACGTCGTCACCTGGGACATGTTGCAGATTCACGCACGCAAACTGGCGAGCCGCCTCATGCCTTCAGAACAATGGAAAGGCATTATTGCCGTAAGTCGTGGCGGCCTTGTACCGGGCGCACTACTGGCGCGTGAATTGGGCATTCGTCATGTCGATACCGTATGCATCTCCAGCTACGATCACGATAACCAGCGCGAACTGAAAGTGCTGAAACGTGCAGAAGGCGACGGCGAAGGCTTTATCGTCATCGACGATCTGGTCGATACCGGCGGCACCGCCGTCGCGATTCGTG
Source organism: Salmonella sp. 2020_1459 (assembly GCF_043847915.1). Lineage (NCBI taxonomy): Bacteria > Pseudomonadati > Pseudomonadota > Gammaproteobacteria > Enterobacterales > Enterobacteriaceae > Salmonella > Salmonella sp. 2020_1459. The sequence goes on from NZ_JBCMFA010000008.1 coordinate 61,999, forward strand.
AAATGTACCCTAAAGCGCATTTCGTCACGATTTTCGCTAAACCGGCGGGCCGTCCGCTGGTTGATGATTATGTTATTGATATTCCTCAGAACACCTGGATTGAACAGCCCTGGGATATGGGTGTGGTATTTGTACCGCCGATTTCAGGTCGTTAATCAGCAGCTTTTCAGAGCGCCCGGCAATGCCGGGCGCTGTTTTATTGGTTACAATAAGCCTCTATGAGTATCCAAGGAGGCTGCACGAATGACACAGGCTAACCTCAGCGAAACCCTGTTCAAACCCCGCTTTAAACATACTGAAACGTCTACCCTTGTCCGTCGGTTCAATCGTGGGTCGCAGCCGCCCATGCAATCCGCGCTGGACGGTAAGAATGTCCCGCACTGGTATCGCATGATAAACCGCCTGATGTGGATTTGGCGCGGCGTTGATCCACGAGAAATCCTTGATGTGCAGGCGCGCATTGTGATGAGCGACGCAGAGCGAACGGATGATGATTTATACGATACGGTCATCGGTTACCGCGGCGGCAACTGGATTTATGAGTGGGCAAAGCAGGCGATGGACTGGCAGCAGAAAGCCTGTCAGGAACAGGACGCCATGCGCAGCGGACGCTACTGGCTTCATGCCTCAACGCTCTATAACATTGCCGCCTACCCGCATTTGAAGGGCGATGAGCTGGCGGAGCAGGCGCAGGCGCTGGCGAATCGCGCCTATGAAGAGGCCGCGCAGCGGTTGCCAGGCTCGTTACGTGAAATGGAATTTGCCGTTCCTGGCGGTTCGCCTGTCACCGCGTTTTTACATATGCCGAAAGGGGATGGCCCGTTTCCGACGGTGCTCATGTGCGGCGGCCTGGACGCCATGCAAACCGACTATTACACCCTGTATGAACGCTATTTCGCGCCGCGCGGTATCGCGATGTTAACGCTTGATATGCCTTCGGTTGGATTTTCATCAAAGTGGAAATTAACCCAGGATTCCAGCTTGCTCCACCAGCATGTGTTAAAAGCGCTTCCTAATGTCCCCTGGGTGGATCATACCCGTGTTGCGGCGTTTGGTTTCCGTTTTGGCGCCAACGTTGCGGTGCGTCTGGCCTATCTGGAAGCGCCGCGTTTGAAAGCGGTGGCCTGCCTGGGGCCGGTGGTCCATGCGCTACTTAGCGATCCGCAACGACAGAGCACGGTGCCGGAGATGTATCTGGATGTGCTGGCCAGCCGTCTGGGTATGCATGATGCTTCGGATGAGGCGCTGCGTGTGGAGCTCAATCGCTATTCGTTGAAAGTACAGGGGCTACTGGGCAGACGTTGTCCTACGCCAATGCTTTCCGGCTTCTGGAAAAACGATCCTTTCAGCCCGGAAGAAGAGTCTCGCTTAATTACAACATCATCTTCAGACGGTAAGCTGATAGAGATCCCTTTTAACCCGGTGTACCGCAATTTTGACCGCGCGCTGCAAGAAATTACCGACTGGATTAATCATAGATTGTGTTAATAGATTGATAAATTCTATTGATTTGGTAAAACAGTTGCTTCATTAAAGGAGATCGCAATGACGTTACCGAGTGGACACCCGAAAAGTAGATTGATCAAGAAATTTACCGCGCTTGGCCCCTATATCCGGGAAGGGCAGTGCGAAGACAATCGTTTTTTTTTCGATTGCCTGGCAGTTTGCGTCAACGTGAAGCCCGCGCCAGAGAAGCGTGAATTTTGGGGCTGGTGGATGGAGCTGGAAGCACAAGAGAAACGCTTCACTTATCGTTATCAGTTTGGTTTGTTTGATAAAGAGGGCAACTGGACCGCAGTGCCGATTAACGAAACCGAAGTGGTGGAGCGACTGGAATACACGCTACGCGAGTTTCATGAAAAGCTACGCGACCTGCTGATTTCTATGGAGCTGGCGCTGGAGCCGTCTGACGATTTCAACGACGAGCCGGTAAAACTGTCGGCATAACCCTGCTGTCATGCCTGATGGCGCAGCGCCATCAGGCACAATGCGACTTATCAGAACTGGTAGGTCAACCCTATTGCCACAATATCATCGTCATTAATGCCTAACGTGTTATCGCTATCAAGCTGATTGATTTTGTAATCTACAAACGCGGACATATTTTTGTTGAAGTAATAGGTTGCGCCAACGTCAATGTAATTCACCAAATCCTCACTGCCGACGCCCTCAATATCTTTGCCTTTTGACAGCACATAGCCTAATGACGGACGCAGACCAAAATCAAACTGATACTGGATAACCGCTTCGAAGTTTTGGGTTTTATTGGCAAATCCGCCGGAAACTGGCGTCATGTTGCGGGTTTCTGAATAGAAGGTCGCAATATAAATATCATTAGCGTCATACTTAACACCCGTAGCCCAGGCTTCGGCTTTATCGCCCGTACCGCGGCGCTGCAGATTTTGCTCCCTGGTGCGATCGGAGAGAGTATAAGCGCCGCTGACGGCAAAATCGCTGCCGCCGAAATCATAGCTCACGGATGTGCCGAAGCCGTCGCCGTTTTGCTTTTTCACATCGCGATCTTCGTTTTTCCCCTGATACTGTAAGGTAAGATCCAGTCCATCAACGATGCCGAAGAAATCGGTATTGCGGTAAGTCGCCAGCCCGCTGGCGCGTTTAGTCATAAAATTATCGGTCTGGGCGGAAGAGTCGCCGCCGAATTCGGGAAACATATCCGTCCAGGCCTCAACATCGTACAGCGCGCCCAGGTTACGTCCATAGTCAAAAGAACCGATATCTTTTAATTTCAGGCCAGCAAAGGCCAGGCGGGTTTTTTGCTGGGACGAATCACTTTCGGCTTTATTACCGGCAAACTCAGCTTCCCAGCGCCCGTAGCCGGTCAATTGATCGTTAATTTGCGTTTCGCCTTTAAAACCAAAACGAACGTAGCTTTGATCGCCATCTTTGCTGTCATAATCGCTCATATAGTGCATGGCTTTAACTTTTCCATACACATCAAGCTTATTACCGTTTTTATTGTAAACCTCGGCGGCGTGAACAGATGCTGATGCGATGATACTCACCACTATTGCCAGAGTGCTCTTATTCATTTCCATTCCTGTTTTAATTACGCGCTATGATTTGTCGGGAGACCCGGTAAAAAACAGGAAGGTTTTTAACGTTCGGTAATGAAAGATTTATGACAAAGTGAGAATTTTTTTAAAAAAATATGTTTAATTGTTGCGGTAATAAAATGGTCAAATTCCGCCGCTACGCTTGCTGATCCTGCGCAACAAAATTTCACGCTACGCGTACAGGTTGTTGGCAACCGGAGCCAGTCCTGCTAAAACGTTCATTTGGTCTTTATTTCTTATTTTGAACGGCAGAGAATCATGAGTGACAGCCAGACGCTGGTCGTAAAACTCGGCACCAGCGTGCTAACAGGCGGATCGCGCCGCCTGAACCGTGCCCATATCGTAGAACTTGTCCGCCAGTGCGCGCAGCTACACGCCGCGGGACATCGTATTGTTATTGTTACCTCTGGCGCGATTGCCGCCGGACGTGAACATCTCGGCTACCCGGAACTGCCGGCAACGATCGCCTCTAAACAGCTTCTGGCGGCGGTAGGGCAAAGCCGCCTGATTCAACTGTGGGAGCAGTTGTTTTCAATTTACGGTATCCATATCGGGCAGATGCTGTTGACGCGTGCGGATATGGAAGACAGAGAGCGCTTTCTGAACGCCCGCGATACGCTACGTGCATTACTGGATAACCATATTGTGCCGGTTATCAATGAAAATGATGCCGTTGCGACAGCGGAAATTAAAGTGGGCGATAACGATAACCTCTCCGCGCTGGCGGCTATCCTGGCAGGCGCGGATAAACTGCTGCTGCTGACCGATCAGCAAGGATTATTTACCGCCGATCCGCGTAGCAATCCGCAGGCGGAGCTTATCAAAGATGTGTATGGCGTTGACGATGCGCTGCGCTCTATCGCGGGAGACAGCGTTTCCGGGCTGGGAACCGGTGGTATGAGCACTAAGCTTCAGGCGGCAGACGTGGCCTGTCGCGCGGGTATTGATACGATTATTGCCTCAGGCAGTAAACCGGGCGTGATCGGCGATGTGATGGAGGGGATTTCCGTCGGCACCCGTTTTCATGCGCAAGCCTCGCCGCTGGAGAACCGCAAACGTTGGATCTTCGGCGCGCCGCCGGCAGGTGAAATTACGGTTGATGAAGGCGCGACCGCGGCAATGCTGGAACGTGGCAGTTCACTTCTGCCAAAAGGCATCAAAAGCGTGACGGGCAATTTCTCGCGGGGGGAGGTCATCAGAATTTGTAACCTGCAAGGGCGTGATATTGCTCATGGCGTCAGCCGTTATAACAGTGATGCTCTGCGGCGGATAGCCGGTCACCACTCTCAACAAATCGATGCGATTCTGGGCTATGAATATGGCCCGGTCGCTGTTCATCGTGATGACATGATTACTCGATAAGGAACAGGCATATGCTGGAACAAATGGGCATTGCTGCTAAAGTGGCGTCGTATAAGCTGGCGCTGCTCTCCAGCGGCGAAAAAAATCGCGTGCTGGAAAAAATAGCCGATGAACTGGAAGCGCAAATGGAAAGTATCCTCAGCGCGAACGTACAAGATGTTGAGCAGGCGCGAGCCAATGGCCTGAGCGAAGCGATGCTGGACCGCCTGACGCTGACCCCTGCGCGTCTGAAAGCGATTGCTGACGATGTGCGCCAGGTCTGTAATCTCGCCGACCCGGTCGGGCAGGTGATCGACGGCGGTCTGCTGGACAGCGGGCTACGTCTGGAGCGCCGCCGCGTGCCGTTGGGCGTGGTTGGCGTTATCTATGAGGCGCGTCCGAATGTTACCGTTGATGTGGCTTCTTTGTGTCTGAAAACCGGTAATGCGGTGATTCTACGCGGTGGGAAAGAGACGCATCGCACGAATGCCGCAACCGTTCGTGTCATTCAGAAGGCGCTGAAAGCTTGCGGTTTACCGGAGGCGGCGGTTCAGGCGATTGATAATCCGGATCGTTCGCTGGTCAATGAAATGCTGCGTATGGATAAGTACATCGATATGCTGATCCCGCGCGGCGGCGCAGGCTTGCATAAACTGTGTCGCGAGCAATCCACCATTCCGGTGATTACCGGCGGGATTGGCGTGTGCCATATTTTTGTTGATAGCAGCGCAGACATCGCCCCGGCGCTGAAGATTATTGTCAACGCTAAAACCCAGCGCCCGAGCACCTGTAACACGGTGGAAACCTTGCTGGTGCATCAGGACATCGCAGAACGCTTTTTGCCTGCGCTGAGCAAGCAGATGGCGGAGAGCGGCGTGACGTTGCATGGGGATGAAACCGTCATGCAGGTACTGCATGGCCCTGCCAAACTGGTGCCGCTGAAACCGGAAGAGCTGGATAACGAGTTTCTGTCTCTGGATCTGAACGTTGTGGTGGTCGAAAATATGGATGGCGCTATCACCCACATTCGCGAACATGGCACTCAGCACTCCGATGCGATTTTGACGTGTGATATGCATAATGCTGCGCGTTTCGTGAACGAAGTGGATTCCGCTGCGGTTTATGTCAACGCCTCTACCCGTTTTACCGACGGCGGGCAGTTTGGGCTTGGCGCAGAAGTGGCGGTCAGCACGCAGAAATTACATGCCCGCGGTCCGATGGGGCTTGAAGCGCTTACCACCTATAAGTGGATCGGCTTTGGCGATGGTACGATTCGTGCGTAATTAATGACGAGCGGTGCAAAAATAGCCGGTTGAGTAGCAAGGCTATTGACGCACCGCCCGGTTAGTTTTAACCTTCTACCCCGTGATTCACCTGCGTGAACACACCCTTCTCAGGGCCGATATAGCTCAGTTGGTAGAGCAGCGCATTCGTAATGCGAAGGTCGTAGGTTCGACTCCTATTATCGGCACCATATCAAGTTCCTCAAACGTCCGTATTCATCCATAAATACACTGATTTATAACGACTTTATTGCTTTTTTGTCCATCACCGTCCGTAACCATCCAGTAGAATCCGACACTGAATGTGTATAGGATTGTGTATATGTTCCTGTTCGGTCTTGGATTCCTATACACATGCCTTTAAACGATATGCAGATTCGCCGCGCTAAGCCTGAAACTAAAGCCTATACATTCGGAGATGGGCAAGGGTTGTCATTGCTAATTGAACCTAATGGAAGCAAGAGCTGGCGGTTCCGTTATCGTTTTGCCGGTAAGCCAAAAATGATCTCGCTGGGTGTGTATCCGACGATCACACTTGCAGATGCCAGTTCTCGTCGTGATGATGCCCGAAAACTTGTGGCAGAAGGAAAGAGCTGTGATCCTACCCGCGTAATATGGGCACAACCCTAAGCGAGGCTCTGGTTTTCAAATTGTTCCGGACTGAGACCGCCACAGGCACTGTGACGACGCCACCGATTGTAATCACACTCACTATAATTAAACACTGCTGTCCGCATTATTTCCCGGCTGACAAAGTCCTCTCAGTGGATACATTCCCCCCTCAGCGTATGGAAGAAGCTTTCCGCACAGGCATTGTCGTAACAACAACCTCTGGCGCTCATACTTCCCCGCAGATTATGGCGTTTCAGTAAGCTCTGGTAATCCGTTGAACAGTACTGACCGCCTCTGTCTGTATGCACGATGACATATTCCGGACATTTACGCCGCCACAGCGCCATCTGTAACGCATCGCAGGCAAGCTGTGCTGTCATCCGCGAGGACATCGACCAGCCAATGACTGACCGCGACCACAGATCGATAACCACGGCCAGATAAAGCCAGCCTTAACCAGTGCGAAGATACGTGATGTCACCCACCCACTTCTGATTCGGGCCGCTGGCGTAAAAGTCCTGCTTCAGCAGATTCTCTGAGACTGGCAGATCATGTTTGCGGTAACTGACCGGACGGAACCGGCGCGAGGCTTTCGCCCGCAGCCCCTGCCGACGCAGGCTGGCCGCCACGGTTTTCACGTTGAACTGGTAACCCTGAGCACGAAGCTCATCCGTCAGGCGTGGCGCACCATAGCGTTGTTTTGCGTCACTGAATGCTTCCCGGACGACGTTATCACAGACAAGGCGGAACCGCTGACGCCGGTTTATCTGATGACGACGCTGATGCCAGACGTACCAGCCGCTACGGGCAATCTGAAGTACACGGCACATGGCTTTGATATTGAACTCAGCCTGATGTTTTTCGATGAAGACATACTTCATTTCAGGCGCTTCGCGAAGTATGTCGCGGCCATTCTGGAGAATGGCCAGTTCCTCATCCCGTTCTGCCAGTTGACGTTTCAGACGGGCGATCTCAGCGGACATCTCCTGCTCGCGTTCAGAAGAAGAGAGCTGATTTTGCTGTTTGCTTCGCCAGTTGTGGAGCTGTGATTCATACAGGTTAAGTTCGCGGGCGGCAGCGGCCCCCCCCCCCCAATGCGTTCAGCCAGTTTCAGGGCTTCCTGACGAAATTCAGGCGTGTGCTGCTTGCGTGGCTTTTTGGTGGTTGATGCTGGTTTTGTCATGTGAGTCACCTCTTACTTGTGAGTTTACTCACTTAGTCGCGTGTCCACTATTGCTGGGTAAGATCAATGGCCTCGCTGACCAGTCATGACATGAACGCCGTGCATATCCAGGATCTTCTTGCGGTGGATACGTTTATTCCCCGCGCGGTACAGGGTGGCATTGCCGGGGAATGTTCAATGGAAAACGCCGTTGGCATTGCGGCGATGGTGAAATCCGATCGCTTACAGATGCAGGCTATCGCCAGCGAGCTAAGCGCCCGGTTAAATACCCCAGTTGAAGTCGGTGGTGTGGAAGCCAACATGGCTGTGGCTGGCGCGTTAACGACGCATGGATGCGCCGTGCCGCTGGCGATCCTCGATTTAGGCGCAGGATCCACCGATGCCGCCATTATCAATAACGATGGCGCAGTACGGCGTTGTCGCCGGGCAGGGTAATATCCGTGGTACTGAAGGCCCGCGCAATGCGGTAGCGACCGGGCTGGTTTTAGCCGGAGAAGCCAAAAAATAGTGCAGAAAACAGCCGCGCAAGCGTTTAGCTGCGGGGTAAGTCAAAGAAAGGCGATGTTCTCTTTGATATCCCGGCGGAGTTGGGTACATAGTATCAAGGTGTCTCTCACGTGGTTAATTTTAAGGATAAGAGCATGCCAACAGCAATTGAAAAAGCCTTGGATTTTATTGGTGGTATGAACACTTCGGCGTCAGTGCCCCATTCAATGGATGAAAGCACCGCTAAGGGAATTCTAAAGTATTTGCATGACTTAGGTGTGCCAGCGAGTCCGGAAGTTGTGATGGCACGGGGTGAGCAGGAGGGATGGAATCCTGAGTTCACGAAAAAAGTGGCCGGATGGGCAGAAAAAGTCGCCTCCGGTAACCGCATCCTTATCAAAAACCCAGAGTATTTTTCGACCTATATGCAGGAGCAGCTCAAAGAACTCGTGTGAGCTGACTATCGAATAAAACGCTAACGGACGTTTCCATCTAAGGATGGCGGCGTCTAGAAGGGGTTGCCAGTGACAGTTTTGGACTGCCGATTCATTTCTTTTCGTCAAATTAATGTCTATATATTTATTGAATAAATATATAGTTCATAACTTACTACGTTGCCATTACCGCGTCATTCTTAGATGATCTACATTTCATAAAACACTTGATTCCGTTTTGTCTCTATTAAGAAAAATAAAATGTGAACGCTGTCAATTCTGTAAACGTAAAAGATAAATATTGTATACACGGATGCTTGTTGGCAAACAGGCAGATGGCACTCAGGATCTTTTACGGAACATTGTGTATGAAAAATAATATTGAAGAGACAATAGGTAAGTACTTGCCTATTTTAATGATATTACCTCTGGCGGGTTTGGCAGAGTTAGCTTCTTTATATTCAATCCAGGCTTTATTACCAAAGTTAAGTGAGGTTTATAATATCCCATTGAATCAGGTAGGGATGATTTTGTCTGCTGAGGTGGGGTTTCTGGCATTAGCCATGTTATTTAGCGGCACGTTATCTGACCGTTTTGGGCGAAAGCCAATCATTTTTTATTCGTTGCTGGCAGGAGGTATTTTAACTCTATTGTGCGCAACTGCATCATCATGGCCGATGCTGGTGGTATACCGCGCTTTGCTCGGCATTGCAGTAAGTGGTATTACGGCGGCTGTTACAGTCTATATCAGTGAAGAAGTCTCTCCTGCTTTGGCAGGGATTGTTACTGGATATTTTATTTTTGGCAATTCGCTAGGGAGTATGTCTGGTCGTGTGTTTGCAACTTTGATGATGGAGCATGTATCTATAGATACGATTTTCTTTATCTTCGGTGGTGTTCTGATTGCTATGGCACTCGCGGTGAAGTTGTTTCTCCCGACATCCCGACAGTTTGTTCCTACACCTTCACTACAGCTTGGTGCAGTGTTGAAAGGCGGGTTGGAACATTTTAAGAATATCCGCGTATCATTATGTTTTGTCATTGGATTTATTCTTTTCGGCTCTTTTACGTCCATCTTTAATTTTCTGGCGTTTTACCTGCATCGACCGCCTTATGAGCTGAGCTACACCTGGATAGGTTTGATTCCAGTTAGCTTCTCATTAACTTTTTTTCTTGCGCCATATGCTGCCCGTGTCGCGTTGAATATTGGGTCGATGAATGCGCTCAGTATGCTGATCATCTGTATGATGGTCGGTGCATTTCTCACGCTAATCGCCCCTTCTCTGTGGGTTTTCATTTCAGGTATCGTTTTACTGTCAGTCGCATTTTTCTCTGCTCATTCCACCGTATTAGCCTGGGTCAGTTCACGGAGTCCAAACGCAAAAGGACAGGCGACATCGTTTTATCTGCTTTGCTACTACTCTGGCGGTGCAGTAATGGGGTATTTAAACGGGTATCTTTTCTCCTGGCAGGGATGGAATGCTATTGCGGCATCATGTCTGATGATGCTGGGGATAGGATTATTTATCTGCCGGTTTATTTTCGCAAAATATGAGAAACAACCGCAAATCAAAAAACAGTCAGTTCAGGAGAGTTTCTGATTATAGACACGAAGTGTGTTTTTATACTTTCCATAATGGAATCATCATTTTTTCATTAATGTGTCACTATAGCTAAAAGCTTAAACTGTGAATATTTGGCTACCCGGATATTCGTTGCTCAAGGAATATATATGTCTGCTAAAACGCTGTATGAAAAATTAGTTGAGTCACATACCATTCGTGAACTTGATAACGAAGGACATGTTTTACTTTATATTGATCGTTCAATACTGAATGAATATACCAGCCCGCAGGCATTTAGCGGGTTAAGAGAACGCGGTCGCACCGTTCGGCACCCCGACACGTTTTTATTGAATATTGACCATGTTAATCCCACGCGGTCGCAACGGGATGTCTTAATGACCGATCCGGGAGGACAGCTACAGGTTGATTACTTTCGGGAAAATGCCGCTGACTTTGGCATCACATTATTTGATGTGCTGGATCCGCGTCAGGGGATTGAACACGTGGTTGCTCATGAACAAGGGCTAGTGATGCCTGGCATGGTGATCGCCGCCGGGGATAGTCACACGACAACCTATGGTGCATTTGGCGCGCTGGGCTTTGGTATCGGGACGTCGGAAATTGAACATCTGCTGGCCACGCAGACGCTGGTTTACCGCAAGCTCAAAACCATGCGCGTAAGTGTTCAGGGAGAGCTACCTTTCGCCTGTTCCGCAAAAGATATTGTTCTTGAATTGCTTGAACGTATTGGCGCTGATGGCGCGACCGGATATGCCATTGAATTTGTGGGTGAGGCCATCAGCGCGTTGAGCGTTGAAGGACGAATGACGCTCTGCAACATGGCGGTAGAAGCGGGGGCGCGTGGTGCCATTATTGCGCCGGATAAAAAGGTTTTTGACTATATCTACGGTAAACCGCAAATGCCTGTAGGTGAACTCTGGCAGCAGGCATTGCTGGAATGGTCACAGTTGAGCAGCGATGCTGATGCGGTATTTGATAAGACGGTGGCGATCAACTGCCATGATCTTGAGCCTAAAGTCACTTGGGGAATCAGTCCGGATCAAACAGGTTCCATCACCGGACGTGTTCCTTTCCCGGAACAGGAAACCAATCCGCTTAAGCGCCTGGCGCTTGAGAAGGCCCTTCATTACATGGGATTAACGGCTGGCATGTTGCTGAAAGATATTCGTATCTCTCACGCTTTTATTGGTTCATGCACAAATGGTCGCATTGAGGATTTGCGTGCCGTTGCGAAGGTGCTTGAAGGGCGCAAAATCGCCAGCCATGTTCGCGGGATCATTGTGCCTGGTTCAACAATGGTAAGACGCCAGGCGGAAGAAGAAGGACTGGCGAAAATCTTTATTGCTGCCGGTTTTGAATGGCGGCAGTCGGGTTGCTCAATGTGCCTTGCGATGAATGAAGATGTATTGTCGCCCGGCGATCGCTGTGCATCAGGTACGAACCGTAACTTCCCTGGACGACAGGGCGCTGGAGCAAGAACGCATTTGATGAGCCCGGCGATGGTTGCGGCGGCGGCGGTAGCGGGGCATCTGGTCGATGTTCGGTCATTACTTCAGGCAGGGGAATAAGATGGATACGTTTAAGCAAATCAGCGGGCGAATTGCGCCGATGCTGGAACCGAATATCGACACTGATGTGATTATGCCAAAACAGTTCCTGAAAGGGATCGATCGCCAGGGGCTGGATAAAGGGGTGTTTTTCGATCGTCGCTTTATGGCTGGCGGCCAACCAAATCCTGATTTTATTCTGAACATGCCGGGCTGGCAGAGCGCGACATTCCTGCTGGTTGGCCCCAATTTTGGCTGTGGATCGAGTCGTGAACACGCCGTATGGGGATTAAAACAACTGGGAGTACGGGGGCTGATAGGTAGCACATTTGCAGGCATTTTCGATGATAACTGCCAACGCAACGGGATCCTCACGGTCTCATTAGATGAACCTGCTTTGGCGCGCCTGGCGCAGCTTGCCGCGAGTGCTGATACCAATTCTATCACTGTTTCACTCGATCGCTGCGAAATTACGACGGCAGAGGAAACGATCTCCTTTGTGATCAGTGAACTCAAACGGGCGATGCTGGCCGCAGGCGAAGATGCGATAGCCTGGACATTGCAATACTTGCCGGAGATTGAAAATTTTGAGGTTGCGCATTATTCACGGCGGCCGTGGTTAAAACGCCCTGCATCCCCGCGCGGTTAAGGAAGAAGACTGCAATGAAACTGGTTCAATATCTTGTGAACGGTGGCAAACGCTATGGCATTATGCAGGAAACCGGAATAATTGATCTCTCGCAGCGGCTTGGCGACAAATATCCCACTTTGAAATCTCTCCTGTGCGCTAATGCGCTGACGGATGCGGCGTTATGGTGTGATGAGCCGGCGGATTATTACTACCAGGAAGTCACTTTTCTGCCGGTGATTGACGATCCGCAGAAGATCATCTGTGTCGGAATGAATTATGCCGATAAGCGTATTGAGTTTAATGAAACCAACCCGGCCCCAACCCTTTTTGTCCGCTTTGCGGATTCTCAGACCGGGCATAATGGCCTGCTGCTGAAGCCTGAAAATACCAATGAGTTCGACTACGAAGGTGAATTAGCCGTAGTGATTGGGCGGCGATGCTCCCGGGTCAGCGCTGAGGATGCTTTAGATTATGTCGCCGGATACAGCTGCTATATGGATGGTTCAGTGAGGGACTGGCAGCATAGCTGGTTTACGGCTGGAAAAAACTGGCCTTCGACAGGATCATTCGGTCCGTGTCTGGTGACCACAGACGACATTCCCGATCCCCAGATGCTACGTTTACTGACACGACTAAACGGGCGGGAGGTGCAGAACGAATCTACGGCAAATATGATCCATCCTATCGCTTCACTCATTGCTTATATAAGCACCTTTACTCTGCTTTCCCCTGGCGACACGATCCTCACAGGGTCGCCTGGTGGAGTGGGCAAAAAACGCGTTCCACCGCTGTTTTTACACGATGGTGATGTTATTGAAGTTGAGATTGAACATATTGGAACCCTGCGCAATGTCGTCCGGGATAGCCGTTATTTAACATCATCTGTTAGCTGGCATGACGGGAGAAAGTGATGAGTACACTGATTGAATGCGGCGCCTCTCCGTTTATTCCGGGGTTTGCGCTCAAGGATGTTCGTCTGGAAAATGGTCTGACGGTAAGAGTGGCTATCGGAGGCAGCGGTTCACCTTTGGTACTGCTACATGGGCATCCGCAGAATCATACAACATGGCGGAAAGTCGCACCGACATTGGCGCAAAATCATACAGTCATTTTGCCGGATTTGCGTGGCTATGGCGACAGCGATAAACCAACGAGCGATCCGGCGCACCGTACCTATTCAAAGCGCACCATGGCGCAGGATATCGTCATGTTAATGGATGCGCTCGGCTTTTCCCGTTTTGCCTTTGTAGGGCATGATCGTGGCGGACGCGTAGGACACAGGCTCGCGCTGGATTATCCGGATCGTGTGACCTGTTGTACTTTTATCGACATTGCTCCAACCGCGACGATGTACGCCTTGACCGATAAATCCTTTGCTACGCGTTACTTTTGGTGGTTTTTCCTGATTCAACCTTTCCCGTTACCCGAAACGATGATTGCGCACGATCCGGCATTTTTTCTGCGTAAGCATATTTCTGGCCAGCTAAAAATAGAGGGCGCGACCTCGCAGGAAGCATTCAATGAATACCTGCGCTGTTACCAGAACCCTGAGATGATCCACGCGATCTGTGAGGACTACCGGGCTGCTGCGACGATTGATTTGGACGATGATGCCGCAGATACGTCGGCGCGTATCCGGTGTCCGTTACAGTTGCTGTGGGGAGGGCTGGGAACGGTAGGGCAACTATATAATGTGGTTGGTACCTGGAAAGAAAAGGCGCTAAACGTTCAGGGGGAAGCATTGCCTTGCGGACACTCCCCGCAGGAAGAGTGTCCTGAGTACTTTATCCAGAAACTTCAGTCCTTTTTACATTCAGTGTTATAACTCGGTCATCCTTTGCAACTTCGCACTGATGCTATGAAAACGACACCTGTAGGAAAAAAACATCGCCAGCCCCTTGAGGGCTGGCCTTCTGTTGAAGATCTTTTCGTTTTTGTCACCGTTGCTCGCAACGGTGGATTTGCCCGGGCAGCGCTGGAGCTGGGGTTATCTCCCTCCTATATCAGCAAACGTATCGCTATCCTTGAAAAATGTCTCAACGCCCGGCTTTTTTTTCGAAATAACAGAGTGATGCGTCTCACACCGGAAGGCGAAAATGCGCTGGGTGGGGCTATGCAGGTCGTCAGTGAAATGGATGGTTTTGTAAGTCGTTTGGATAATCAACGTGGTGTGTTGGCTGGTAATATCACCATCAACTGCTCATTTGGTTTTGGGCATAAATATGTCGCAGAGGCGCTGTCGTCATTTATGATCACCTATCCTGATATTACGGTAAAACTCACGCTAACAGATCGTGAAGTGGATCTGGTGGAAGAGGGGATCGATATTGAAATTCGCGTTGGGGATGATATCAACGAATTGTATATCGCACGGCAGTTAGCCACTAATCGACGGATCCTGTGTGCTTCCCCTGAATACCTCGAACGCCACGGCAAGCCAGAGTCTGTTAGTGCGCTTGTGCAGCACGATTGCCTAATGATTCAGGAAAAAAACTCGGCATTTGGCAATTGGATATTAACGGACGGTAAGCAGCAGACACATTGCCGACTAAACGGTTTTCATTCTTCCAACAGCGGCAGTGTGGTGCTTATTTGGGCCCTGAAAGGCCATGGCATTACATTGCGGTCGGAATGGGATGTTGCGCAGTATATTGAACGAGGTGAGCTGGTTCGCGTGTTGCCTCAGTGGTATCAGGAAGCGAATATCTGGGCTGTATATACCCGGCGTTCATCAAGTTCTGATCGTATCAAAATCTGCATCGATTTCCTCACGGAGCATCTTGCACAATGCTTGCCAGGCGGTAAAGTACCGGGCGTACTGTGATCAGTCGGTGCCAACTGTCGTGGCGCCAGATGCTCTGACTTACGTTTACTGTTAGGTGTTCTTTTTGCCAGCACCCAGTAGCTTTTAGGGCGTTGCGTTGGTGGCGCGGTTTTGTTTCCGCTATCGTGGCGAAGTTATCTTTTATCCCACCACGCGGCCCAACCTCCACATAGATACCTCCATTATTACCGGATTTCTCACCTGGTTTTAACGTCATATTTTATCTCCTGATTTTTGGGTGACGATTATCGGAGGTTGAGAATTCTATTGGTATCGGCTGGATGGCATTGTAAGTATCACACACTCACTCCATAACAATCAGATTGATTGAGCGACTACTTTAGCTCAATAGATATGTGTTCATCTTAAGCGTATTATCGCAGGTTGGCAATTAAAATCCTTTTAAAAAACAATACCATCCATCAATTCAATATGCTGATTTTTCGAGGTTTTCTCAAATTTAGTTATGCTTATGTAATGCTACCTAACTGACTAAAAGTAATGCTCTTTTCACACAAAAGCCTTAACAGAGGAAACGCAATATTACGTGACTTAATGCCTCTGCTCATTCTCATTAGTTATACCAATGTAATGTTTTCTCACAGCAAAAGAGAAGTAGCTACCTGTGCAGCATTATAGGCGGAAAATCCATTGGGGGTATTACCAAAGATGAAATAGAAAATTAATATTATTAATTAAATGAATATGAAATAGGTATTGTTCCTGTTATCGTTACAACCTTTTCTGTCATAACAATCTTCTCATTTTCTTTCTCGCATACTTGCTGAGCATGGTATAAATGTCTATGAGGACGTCAGCTCGGAAAGCATTCGTTCTGCATGGTATGCCTTTCGCTATTCTCAGGGGCGTGAAATGAAAGTTTTCTTTGATGGAGTCTATATAACTATATGAAATTGATAATAATCCTCCTTCTCGCGCTATTCCCGTTATGTTCATCTGCCAGCAATCATTATGCCCTTGTTTTTGAAAATAACACGATACTGCTTGTTTTAAATCTTAAATGTTCTCCCTGTGATTTAAACTGCGCAAATATTCAATATCAGCTTTTCAATAAAGAGACGGAATCTGTTATTTCAGGGGTTGCTAAGCCTGTGACAACGGGCATCGAAAATAATTTTCGTGGTTATATGATGCGTAATAATAATACGTTCTACACATTAATTGAGTCAGATAATGAAAACGTATGGGATATGTCTGTTGAGGAGAAGGGAACTCAACAGAACAAAGATGCCGTGCAAAAAGTAAAATATCAGCTTAATACTATTTTTGACAATGGTACATGCTGAGTCTGACTTGTCTCAGGGATACGATCGCATCCCTGAATATTTCCCATCAAAACTCAGGAGTAAAATCACTCTCACTAATATATTTTTCCAGTATGGCGGTATATTGTCGCCAGTTCCCGGAGTCATTGATTACTGCATAATTTATCGATGCTCCCGGCGTTGGCGAGCGTGTTAGCGGCACATCACGTGCTGTTTTCGGCGCAACCATGATATCGCCGATACTTTTCTTGTTATCCATCGTTAACGTTAAACTCATATACCACGAGGTGGGGTTAACTATCCGTATAGTATTCTCTTTAGCAATAAAGCGTAATTTTTTCTCCTCCGCTTCCGTGGGCGCTTTTAGCCCAGTCGGGCGAATTAAAATTTTTAGCCTCAAACGAAGCGGTAACACCAGTTTTCGCGGGTGGTTTTTAATGTCCTGGGTGACTGGCGGTATCTGATAAATGTTTAGCCAGAAGAGACTCTCCCGGTCCGTTGCAAGCTGCTGGCGGGAACTCAGGAGCAGGCGAAGCGTTCTCAGTTCTCCTGGCTGCATTTTAAATACCGGCGGCAGCGCCACCAGCGGCGTTTTGCTGTTATCCGGAGAGGCGTCAATGTTTCCGGCGTCGGTCCATACCTGTAACAGCATCGGCGTTGTATTATCGTTGGATAATGTCAACGATTGAGCGACATCATCTGAAGCAAAAATAATTCGGGTTCTGTCAATATTAACGGCGGCTTGTGCCGGGCCATACCATCCCGTCAACCCAAGTAGCGTTAATATGGCTTTACTGAAAACTAACCACTGCCTGTAATTGCGCATTCACGCTTCCTGCCGTTACTGTTTGTCCGCCGATCGCCTCAAGCGAGGCAGTAAAATCACCGCTATAGGTTTCTACTGAACCGGATGAGACCCGTGTGGTTAAATCTTTATAGCCATACCAGCCTCGGGCGTTGCCAGTGCCTGTCTTGATCCGATCGGGTAACAGGTTAATCGGCGTACCGGCATCGTTATAGATGCGGATACCCACTCCGGAAGCTACGCCAGGTTCGCCATAATGGGTGTCCAGTAGCCACGACAGACCGCCTGCGGATGTGGTTAGCCCCAGGCGACGCGCCGCCGCCACGGCGGTGGGTTGATTAACGACAAACCCCATTGCGACATTAGCGGCGCTGGTGGACGGGAGGGCACTGGACACTGCGCCGGACTCACATTCTAGGCTGACGTGGAAAGGCGCCTGGCTATTGCCTCCGGCGGCTAATATGCCAACGGCGACAGGGGGAATTTTCACGATCGCAGGATAATCTTTGATTTTACATAACGCGCCGCGAACATAGGTGACGCTATTATATGTACTCCATGCCCCGGGCCAATAGCTGGGCCAGCCATAATAATCGCTGGCATGATCCAGTCCCGCTTTGATCCGCTCGGTAATCAAGCCTGGGCCTTTAAACGCGATATAACCCCGAGGCTGCGTCCAGGTATCTCGGTCCATTGGATTCTGGTAGGCAAAATATTTTCTTGAGTCAATTTTAAACATCTCATATAACACGTTGCTAAACGCGCTGGCAGGAATATAAATATATTTGTCATCCTGAAACCAACTGTCTGCGGTAAGTTGGCGTTCTTTCCAGAAACGGCTGTAATATTCGCCGGTACTGAGGTTTGTCATACGGACAGCAACATTACGCTCCACATCATAATAAGCGCCTTCTACTTCGGGAGTAAAAAATGCCCCCGCAAAAGCGCTATCGCCATTTGTCGAATACATCTCATAGAGCTTCCCGGCATCGGCGGAATCGCAGCGGTAAAGTACCTGTTTACTGGAATAGGGCGTGCCGGTGGCGGCCGTCAGGAAGTTACCGATCCCACTGGCCAATAGTGTGCCGGAGGGTTGAAAAGTTTCACTATTACTGACGCTAATCACCGTTGGCAAACCGATATTACCGGTATTCGTGTCAGTTGCGCCGATCCAGTTTTGCGCCGTGTAGCCCGCTTTTATCGCCGCGTCAGAGAGCGCGCTCTTATCGGTGACTTTGATACATGACGACCATGTTCCGGCGCTGACGAACAGGCTGGTGATAAACAATAGCGTTCGGAAACTAAAAAGCATTGTGCTATTCCTTCTCGCAGATTTTGTTCAGATAGAGAAACGGTTCTTTGGTGTGAAGATCGAGTTGGTAGGCAACCCGGCAACGCTGGTTTGCCCCTGTTCCCCAGCGCACCAGTAGAGAACCCGACGGATGGGCGATACGGGCATAAATCTGCCCACTCTGGCCGACCATGCCGATGTTTGTGCCTTCACCGTTGAAAACATCAGCGCCCATTGGCGGTATGCCGCCATCCGGCATCTTCACGGAGATCAGCACTGCTTTGCCGCTGATAGTGGCGAAATTGACACGCGCGATGGCGCCGGCATACGGCACAATCTGCTGACTTCCTCCCGTCAGTTCGGCATCGCTGCGCATCTTACGGGTGTCGAGCGTAACGTTATTGACGCGGTAAGGAGATAACGAAGGCAGAATGGCGTAACCAAAGCGATCAACCACAGCGCCCTGGCCATTTTGTACGATCGCGCCCTGCGCGCCATCGGCATGAATAAGCGCAAAGGTATCGCTGGTATAGGGGCCAGCCGTCAGACCGCCAGGGTGAAGTACCAGGGTGCCGGACGCGCCCAGCCCTTCCTGACGATAGTTATCACCCTGGTCATAGTTGGCGCGAAGTGCGCCAAACCGGGTGTTTTGTTGTAGATTACCGCCAAACGTCGTTGGCGCGCTGCTATCGCTATTACTATTGCGATAACGCTCGTAGCCGCCATAAACCGACCATGACAGGTCGCTGTTTTCACCGCTACTGCCGGTCATGGATACGGTTGAGGAACGACTTTGACTGGACTGGTTATAATTCATGGCGACAGACGTTCTGTTTTCGCCCCAATCCAGCGGTATAGAGACATTAAACGACATTGTGGTTTCGGTATATTTTTGTCGGCTACTCACGTCCAGTGGTTCGTTAACGCCGTGATAAAAGCGATCGTAATCCCAGGTGGTGCGCTGTCGTGCGATATTCACCCCGTAGCTTATATTCCGCCACTGGTTGCTATACCCCATTTGTAGCTGTGTTATACGCGATTGGTTATTGTAGTAGTCTGCGGTGCTGGCGCTGAGGTTAAGCGTGCCAAGCCGTCCTAACGGCTGGCTTACCGTCGCGGACAGGCGATTGCGCTGATGCAGCGTGTCGGAGTAGTAATCAATCCCCGTTTTTGCTTCCCGGTGTACGCCGAGCACGTCCTGAAGATCGCGAAAGCCGTTGGTTGAATAACGATAAGCCGCCAGCACCAGGTTAGTGCCGGTGGTAAACGTTTTGCTGTAACTGAGTTCCGCGCGCCAGCCTTGCTGGCGATCGTTATGCTCTGCGCGCGCATTCGACCAGGTGGCGTTAAGGCCGAACGCGCCCATACCGGTGGCCCAGACGCCGCCCGCCAGCCATGCCTGGTAACGCTGCGCAATTCGTGAACCGAGGTTGAGGGTAATGGTGTTATTAACGCCGTGCTGGAACGTTCCCTCAAAGAAACGATTTTCAATATCGTAGTACTGACGGACCCTGCCGAAGGCCAGCGAATAGTGCCAGTTACCGGGGCGAACCGAATCCGGCACGGAAGAATAAGGCACGGTGAAACGTGAGGTTTTACCGCTGGCCTCGATAACCTCTACCTCCAGATCGCCTTGATAACGGGTGTTGTACAGATCGTCAATATAAAATGGGCCCGGCGGAACGTTGGTTTCATAAATCACTTTCCCCAGTTGTTTTACTACCACGTGCGCGCTACTGGCCGCTACGCCCCGAACTTCCGGCGCATAACCGCGTTTGCCCTGCGGGCGCATCCGCTCGTCGGTGACAAGTTTAGCTCCGTTAAAAGACAGACTGCCGAATAAGCTGGAGTCCGTATAGCTATCGCCCAGCGACAGAATACTGTTAATAGACGCGACAGGTCTTTGCACCCAGGTTCGAACGCTATTATAGCGCCAGGCGCTTCTGCTCTGGTTGCTATTGGCATAGCGCAGATTACTTTGATGACGGACCTGCCAAAGTCCGAGGTTAACGCCCATGTTTAAACCGCTCCATAAGTATTGGTAGCGATAATGGCTGTCGGTATTTTCGGTGTGGGTCCAGTTTGTGTTATGGCGTAAAAACAGCGCCAGCGCGCCGCTATCCCACTCTGAAGGGGAGATATAACCGCGCGGTTTATGCGTAAGTTCGGTCATTGGAATCGTCAGCAACAGGCGAAGCGTGGCGCTATCAAATTGCCAACCGGCATGAGGCACCCACTCCCTGAGCGGGCGACACTCGGTCGCAGCGTCGGTCGCGGGGAGTGATTTTATCTGTGCTGCTTTCATCACCGATAAGGGCAGGCAGGGTTCAGCCTGTTGACCCTCTTTTACAGCATTAAATCGAATATTAGTGCTCGAGGCTACCAGCGTGCCATTAACGTAAACGTCGGCAAGATAGTCTCCGGAAGGCGTTTGCTGTTCATTAAAACGGGCAATATTTTGTCCGTAAGTGGCCCCCTGAAGTAGCGCAGGATCAAAATAATACTCTTCACCCTGCGCGGAGCCTGAGCAAACTATGGCGATCAATAGCGCAAGGCTTTTGCGGTTCAAATTAATGGTGGGAGACATCGTAGCTCTCGCTTATCCTTGCGCCCAGGTCGTTAACTAAAGTAACGGTGACTGTACCGGAGAAGGATTTGAGTGACCGTTTGCCCGGCAGCCACCAGGTTTGACTGGAGAAAGGGGCAATCATGTCAGCATCCAGGTTATACGAAGCGCCGTTCACTTTTACATTCAGGTTACTTAAAGAGGCAAACCAGGGCTGCGGATTAACAATAACAATACCGCTTTTTCCGGAACCCTTATTTACCGTTTTAATCTGTAGTTTTTTCGCCAGATTATCAGGTTTACCTAGCCCGTCAGGACGATAGAAAAGTTTTATTCTTGAGCGCAGCATCACCAACATTTTATTTTGCCCACTGTCGCTGCCAATATTCGTTGGTGGTACCTGTAATACGTTAAACCAGAATACTGACTCACGATCCTGCGGCAATTTTTTCGTGTTGTTATAAATTACGCGTACCACCTGGCCTGCTTTGGGTTGAATACGAAATACCGGCGGCGTGGCAATGAACGGCATCGCGCTGCTATTTTCCGGGCTGGTATTCATATCGCCATCGTCAAACCAGGTTTGTACGATATAAGGTATTGCATCATTATTTTTTAACTGCACATCTACGGAGGAGGCTGTTGATGGGTAAATTATTCGGCTACCCAAAATAGTAACGCTCGCCCACGATGCTGTGGCGGGTAGGGCCAGCAATAGAAAAACTATTAAGTAATATAATGCGGAATGTCGGGTATCCATTTTCATCTCAACAACTCCCTGGCGATTGAAAATGGTCTGGCGTTTCAACGCCAGACCGTAGCGACGATTATTTATACGAAACGGCGTATTGTAGGGTGGCAGCGACTGTCCCAGCCTCTGCTTTCCCGGTAGAGTAATACCGCGCGGTATAAGTCGCGCTCGCTTCAGAAGCATTTGGTTCCAGCTGTAGGTCGCCGTCGCCAGTAAAGCCGCCGGTCAGATTGATTGGCTCCCCTGAGGTGTCGAGTAATTGGACTTCAACATTTTTCGCGCTGCCAGTATTACCCAGGTTACCGTTACTGGTGACCTGATTACCGACAAAGACAGTGGAAATTTTTGTTGTTTTGTCCTGAGAGCCGGTACATCCGGACAGCCCAATATCAAACGTTATTGGCCCCGCGGTTTTCCCTTGTTCTGATAAATCTTTAGTACTTACTGTTGGTAATAACACGACGGGTTTAGCCTGATTACCATTAATCACGACAGAGCATGTTTCATCAGAGACTTCCCCTTGAAAGGTGATGGTGTTATCAGAAACAGCCATCGCGCTGCTGGAGACAAGAAGTGAGCCTGTGATCATTGCTAAATATTTTTTCATAGACATATGATAATGTTCCTGTATTAATCTTTACTTTTTCAGGACGAGTGCAATTCGCCCGAATGTTTCGTGCTTATGGAGGAGTGGTAAAAATAACGATCATTAACTCTATTTTTGGATGTGAGCTATACCCTCCTGACTATTGATAATGCGATATAAAACAAACAGACTTATTTCTCTTATCATGAAATAGAGCGATAAGCGCTTTCGTCCATACATCTCATTAGTACAACTGATAGTGTTATCATTTGATTGAGTGTAATCCGATAACAATTCTCTCCGCGTCTGAATAGATAGACTATGTTGCAATACAAACCTGCACATTTTTGCTATGTAAAATCCGTATCAGTTAAACCTCCCGATGGATAATACGATGGTGAGATTAAGGTAAATTTTCTGAAATGTGCTTCTGAAACAGTATAATTAGTCTTACTTTTTTCTTACTTTTGGCCTTTCAGAAGTTTCCTGAGTTTGCGTTAAGGTAAAGAAAAGTGTTCAGATTTACCTATAACTGTTTGATTTGTAATGTGCAGGTAATACTTGTGTCAATTATTGTTTACTATAAGTGAGACTTATAAGTTAAACTCAGGTTAATTAGGGGGCTGAATTCTTTTTTGAGCATGATAATATGTCGTCTGAATGATGGATGCAGTTACCTTTAGGATTGTCATGAATGAAACTATATTTTTACTTGATAAGCGTGTTGTATTTGATAGTACGAAGATGACCTTATCGCATGGTAATGAGATAATCAGAATATCAGAAGCTGAGACCCATCTGCTTCTTGCTTTTTGGCATGGTCTTTACAAAAAAGAAGATATTATTCATTTTGTTTGGGAAAATCGTGGAGGCTGCGTCTCAGAATCAAGTTACTATAAACTCATTAATCAAATGAGAAATGATTTTAGTAGCATCGGTCTACAGTCATCTGACATCGTAACTCGTCCTCGGGTGGGGGTGTCGCTGTCTGTTGCCATTGAACCTATAAAAAAAATCACCTCCCTAAAGGTGAGTGATGAAAACGTTAAAGGCACCCCGACTCGGGAGAACATATTTTACAAAATTAAACGTCACAGCGTATTTGTGGTATTAACAGGAGCCATTCTTCTGGCATTGCTCTATGGTGTATTTACTATATATAAAGCGCCTGTTCGTAACAGCCCTGATAGTTTTTTTACATACCTTGGTGAATATAACGATTATGCAATCTATAAAACAAAAGAGGATAAGGTCACATTAAGTGAAGTAGTTTTTGCTTTTAACTCTCTAAAAATTAAAATTTACCGGCAAAATGGACGCCATCTTTATTATATCAGGGAGCCAAATATGAATATTTTTCTGCAATGCTTAAATCCTGTTGAAATGGCGGTGCCAAAATGTATTACAGTAAAAGAACGTTACTGATTATATTTGTAATATTTATCGCCATTGTCGCAATCGGATCGGTAATAGCGCTTGAGTGGGTAAATCGTGACTCTTATAGAACCAATAATCTTATATGCACGACAAAATCAGAAGCGTATATTGAACCACGAAAATTGTACATGGATGGTGGACTTGTGCTGGATCTTAAATCCGGCAGGATTACCCTACACTACGATGTTACTACCGATACGAAAGAGAAACGGCTTTTTTTTCGTGATATCTGCATCAGCAAACTGCGCAGAACGGGTATGAAAACATTTACTTTTAAAGTCAATTCAGTTAAGACTTTTGAGTCTGATACTGCTGGCGATTTGTTTTCCTGGTTGAGACTGTTACAGCCTGGTACGATTAATGAGTTAAAGATGGTCAAAATTGGGAAAAATACCTACATGTTTTCGCTTAATCGACATTTGTATAATGTGTGTACCACCAGTAGTAACGTTGAGTTGTAGCCAATAATCCCTGTATTGATGGGAATTCGTTCCGTGATGGTTATGCCTCATCAGGCAGCGAACCTGGCATCTGGCTAACATATTGAATTTAGATATCTGCTATCGCTTATTTTAACGATAGTATCCTGCACCTGTTGGATATTGATATTTTCTTGTCTATTTTCGGCACAGGGAGTGCCATCTTGCTATCATTAAGAACGTATAATCTATCTCTCAATATTGCTTTTCTATATTAATGTTACTTTAGTTATCCTATAAAAGCGTACAGTGGCAAAAGGAAGGCCGGTAAGAGGGCAATGATTTGAAAGTAAGAAAGCTATTTCTGATGTTGTTTATTGCCGTTCCACTGATCGTAATGATATTGGTGGGGTTACTCGCGGGTATCTTCCAGCTAAAACGAGATATCGCCGTCAGCGCCAATACACTGCTGCGGTTTAGCGCGGATATATCTGCCGCCTCCTGGCAAGTCGCCAGAAAAGCCGCCAGACTGGCTGAGAGTTCTTGCACTGACACGCTGAAAGAACTGTCCAGAACGCGGGCCTTCACTCCTTATGTCCGTGACATTGGGTTTCTGGAAAATGGCGATATCACTTGCTCCTTTGTCACCGGAACCGAACGCTATCATTTTTCCCGGCTGGCAGGGCTTTCTTTACCTGCTTCTTATCCGGAACGGTGGTTGCGATCTATCGGTAGTATGGCCGAAGGACCCGATCGCCTTGTTGTGGTTTATGTGAAAAAAGTAGCAGCGAATAAAGCGGCCTTCGTCATTGTGGATTCGCAGTATGTCCAGGAGCTCATGGAGATATTGGCTGCAGAGAGAGCATCAGCCTTTAGCCTGACATTCGGCGCAGGGGAGGCGATTACCAGCGCTGCGACGTTGCGCGGTAAGGCGTTTTTAACGCAGCGGTTCACCTCAACCGATCACACTATCCAGCTGATGGTGCGAACCCCTTTCTCAACGTTATCGGCATACTGGTTACAAAACCTTTTTATTTTTATTCCGCTGTCATTATGTCTTTCTGTAGGGATGATGTTGTTCTACAGGCGCTGGTATTTAAAACGCTTATCTCTGGCCCGGGAGATTGCCAGGGGAATAACGCACAATGAATTTACGGTACATTATCAACCTGTTTTTAATGTTAAAGACGGTAGTTGCGGCGGCGTGGAGGCGCTAATGCGCTGGCCGCAACCGGATGGCCGTTTTATAACCCCGGATATTTTTATTACCGCCGCAGAAAATGAAGGCATGATTATTCCACTCTCTCGTCATCTGTTCGAACTGATTGCTCATGACGTGATAAACTGGACTGTATCGGATGATTTCTATATCAGCGTAAATATATCGCCTGCGCATCTTATGGATGACGGTTTTATACAAGATATAGAGGCGCTCAGGACTCGTTTGGGAACGATAACGCTTATGTTGGAGCTCACCGAACGTAGCCTGATTGTAGAACCTTCACAGGTCGCAGAAAAACTTTCAACGCTCCGTGAAAAAGGCGTGTTAATAGCGATTGATGATTTTGGGACCGGCTATTGCTCCCTCTCCTATCTCCAGCAATTACCTGTAGACTCTCTTAAAATAGACAGAACGTTTATCGATACCATTGATACCAGCAGCGATGATGTTCCTGTCCTGGATACTATCATTACGCTGAGTCAGCGACTGGGGCTCAATGTGGTTGCCGAAGGGGTCAGTACCCAGCACCAATTGCGTTACATCTTAAGCCACGGGGTAGGATTCGTTCAGGGATTTCTTTATGCCAGGCCGATGGAGGCTAATGACTTTATGAGCTGGCTTGGCAAGTCGGCCCAGAGGCAAAATGGTCTGCTCAAGGGGGAAAACGAATCTGCGAGTGGCCTGGTGGCTGAATAATACAGGAGCTCGCTACGGAAAAAAATTCAATAGCGCGATATATCCTGGTAATATGTTTATGCCGTGAAGAAACGTGATAGCACTGGGGCGGATATTTTTATGAGTCAGAACAATTATCTGATTGACAAAAGAGTTATTCTTGATTGTGAACGAATGACACTTTCCTGCGCCGGAGAGTCGATAACGATATCTGAATCGGAACGCAGTTTGCTTATCGCTTTTCATGAAGGCCTTTTTAAAAAAGATGATTTAATTAACTATGTCTGGGGGCGCAAAGGTGTCGTGGTCTCTGATGCCAGTTATTATAAACTGATTAACCAGTTACGAGGATCATTTGATAAAATTGGTCTTAAGGGGGCGTCTGTTGTGACTCGTCCTCGCGTGGGTGTTTTACTCTCAGTTTCCATTGAACCGTTGAGTGATGAGGCGCAAAATATGCCGTTGCCTGCTGTTGCTGAAACAGAAGTATCGACGGTTGAAGTGCGGCGCGATGACACTATTATCCCCCCAATACCGGGCGCTGTGAATAAAAAAGATTGGCTCTACTTTTGCCTGGCCGCGCTTCTGATGTTTTTTATGATGTATAAAGTTAAGGGTGAAACTATTGATTACTTTACCCTCCAGGGTTCGTATGATGGATACACTTTTTATAGTGTCGGGCATGATAAAACCCATCTGACGGATATCGTTGAAGCGTACTCTGAGATGAGTAATGAAATACATAAACAAAACGGGAAAATCATTTATTATATTCGCGTTCCTAATACAAATATTTTTGTCCAGTGTCTTAACCAACTTGATATAGCGGAGCCGAAATGCATTTCCATAAAAGAACGTTATTAAGCGTGGCGACGTTTGGTATGTTGGCTGTTTCAGTCGTACTGATGGTAGTTTGGGTACGAAACAGTAGCCATAGTTCTATTAATACTAATGAATTTTTATGTACGACAAGAACGGTAACGACGATACAACCTAAAGATATCCATGCCGATGGCAGTCTTGTTCTTGATTTTAAGATGAAGAGAATTACGCTTCAATATGAAATAAAAAAAAAGATAACGGTGTAAAAATATTATACCGGGACGTGTATATGAAAAATTTACATCGAACAGCGCCTGGTGTTTATACGTTCGAAGTATCCCAGGTAAAAGTCTTTGCCACGGACACGGCTGGCGATCTGTTATCATATTTACGGGTTCTGCATCCGGAAGCGGCTAATGAGATTCGAATATCTAAAGTGGGTGAGAAAACCTTTTTTTATTCTCTTAATCGGCAGCTTTATAACGTTTGTACCGCGCAGTAGATCTGAATGTTGTCTGAATGCGTCAGAAAGCGAGTTGCGAAATTGCCCTCCGCAAGGGTAAAGATTAACTCAATAATCAATTAAAATACATATAAAACAATTGGTTATGAATTTTTTATTCTTCATGGAGGTAACTGATACTCGCTGATAACCTCTCGCAGCCCGCCTGACGGATGCGATGCCAGGATCGGGTCTGAAGCAACTATGAATCCGCTATTAATAAAAAAGTAAGAACTCTGTAAGACTGATTTCATATCCATTATCGAATATATCAGGTTATATTACCTCCGCAGTTGGCATGACTGGTAATAAGCGCATTAGGTGCTCTTAATCTAAATGCTATTTGTGTGCCATAAGTTCCGGTACCGCCTTAATTATATATCAAAAATGGAGTGGTTTTAATGAAAAGACGGTCTTCGTTCCTTGTTTTTTTAGGTTTATTATTAGCGTCACCTTTAGCTTTGGCTAACGATCAGCACACCGTATCGTTTGGTTATGCACAAACTCATCTCAGTTCATTGAAAAATAGCGATAGCAAAGATCTGCGAGGCTTTAATTTTAAATATCGTTACGAGTTTAATGAGACTTGGGGGATGTTAGGCTCATTCACCGCGACGCGCAATGAAATGGAGAATTACACCTGGAAAGAGGGGAAATTGCATAAAAATGGTTCCGATTCTGTGGACTATGGTTCTTTGATGTTTGGACCAACATATCGTTTTAATGACTATGTGAGCCTGTACGGCAATGCGGGTATAGCGACGATGAAATTTAATAAACACTCAAAAGAAGACTCCTTTGCCTACGGCGCTGGCGTAATATTTAATCCAGTTAAGAGTATATCTATCGATGCATCATGGGAAGCCAGTCGTTTCTTCGCTGTGGATACCAATACATTTGGTGTCAGCGTAGGTTATCGTTTCTGACATTAAAAGTATAAGCGTTACGTTTATGGCAAGGAATTAAAAATAATATGGTGCTGCTACAGAATAGGGATGGTTATGAGCGCTCAGGTAATCTTAAGAGGAAGATAAAAACACTCACCGTAGCGTTATTCTATTGATGAAATTATGATAAATTCACTATCGGAACAACTTCCGTTAAAAACGATAGGTATAGTTTTAACGGATGATTATTATACTTATTTAGGCATCGCTTCACTCTTTGAGGATGGGAAGTGCTTTATGTTCCCACTCAATGGAGAATATAATTCGTGTCAGATATCAGCTAGCGAAGATATCATAATTATTATTGATGGACGAGTTTTGATTCAGGGGGTCTGGAAAGGTTTTAAGGCGCTCATGCAGCATTATCCACATGCTCGTCGAATCTGGCTCACGCGCAGAGATATTGGAAAACTTTATCCACATGGCTGCGATAGAGATCCTGATATCGATCCCGATTTGGCAAAGCCTGTTTTTATTGAGCATTTCATTAAATACGCTTGTGCAAATGATGTAGCGGTCGGTGAACTTACGCCGTTGACAAAAAAGGAGGAGGAGTGTTATGGCACTTTTTATATAAAAAGTCGATGAGTCAGATCGCCAGTAGCTATGGCATGAGTCGTAAGACTTTGTACATTCATAGATTGCGTATCTGTCGTAAATATGGCTTCAAACGCTTTTTCCATTTGCTATTTATTTACCAAAGAAGTCGCCATATCTTCGCATCTAAAATTTGCCGTGTAGACAAAAACGCCGATCAGGCTTGAAGCAAACAAGATGAAAAAGTTAACGATGAGAGAGTGTGAAAGCATCAATCCTACTATGCTGCTTGCCATTAAGATACTTATCTCGGCGCTTGACGAAAAAACAAAAATAAGACTCAGAGAGCATATTGAAAAAACTGAACAAGAAATAGCCTCAAGCATACATGATAGCATCATGACAGAGACTTTTCTTCAGCAAATGAAAGACATTCGTTACATCTTAAATATAGTTCCTTGACGGCGTTCAGAAGCAAGAACGCGTTATTATTTAATGATTAATAGACCAGGTATTAGTATGAAAAAGATCTTAGTATGTTTCGTCGGCTTGGCTTTAACCGCATGTAGCGCTAATTCGTTGAATTATGGCGCTGAACAGGTACGGGTGATGACCAGCGAGCCAGGTAAGGAATGCAGCTACTTAGGGGATATCACGGGCAGCCAGGGGAATTTCTTTACCGGTGGCTGGACTTCCAACAGTAACCTGGAAACGGGTGCCCGTAACGATCTGAAAAACAAAGCTTATAAAATGGGCGGAAATACGGTAGTCCTGTTAACCCAGCGTGCAGGCCAGACAGGAAGTTCATGGCACGGTTCGGGCTCAAGCAAACAAACGAATGTCACGTTAAGCGGGAACGTTTATCGTTGCCCTCGTTAACCTTATTTTGCAGGCAATATATGCCTGTTTAGCGCGCGCGCCGCACTGGCGACGCGGGCGCTATTTGGGCTAACCTTGCTTTTTCTCGCTGTATTCCCGCCAACCGCCGCCTAAGGCCTTATACAGCCTGATGATATTCAACTGCTGCATGAGCCGTGTGCGCACCAGACGCTGCTGCGCGCCATAAAGCATACGATGGGTATCAAGCAGCGTAAGGTAGTCATCGACGCCTTCCTGAAAACGGAGTCCGGCCAGCTCATAGGCGATTTGACTGGCTTCAACCGCGCGTTGTTCTGATTGCACCTGGTCATTCAGCGTACGCTGTCCCGCCAGACCATCCGCCACGTCGCGAAAGGCTTGCTGAATAACGTTTTCATACCTGGCGATTTCAATCTGTTTTTGGACATGCGCCCTATCCAGGTCAGCGCGTAATGCGCCGCCGTGAAAGAGAGGCAAGGTGATTTGCGGTAGAAAACGCCAGCTTCCCGATCCCGGTTCAAAGAGTCCGCTAAGAGACGCGCTGGCCGTTCCCGCCGTGCCTGTCAGGCTGATGGTCGGGAAGAAGGCGGCGCGCGCTGCGCCTATTCGGGCGTTTGCGCCACGCAGCCTGTACTCGGCGGCGCGAATATCCGGGCGGCGTACCAGCAGATCTGACGGTAATCCGCCTGGCAGTGTGGTCGGGATCGCGCCTTCCGTAAGCGTGACCGCCTCGTTTAGTCGACGCGACAGTTCAGGCGTGAGCGGCTGGCCCAACAGCAATTCCAGCGCGTTACGATCCCGCGCCAACTGTCGCGTATACGCCGCGCGATTGATTTCCGCAGAACGCAGCGCGATCTCCGCCATACGCAGATCGAGCTGTGTGGCGTTGCCTGTCCGGGCAAGCTGGGTTGTCAATGTGTATGAACTTTTTTGCGCGGCCAGCGTATCTTCGGTTAAGCGCAGCAGCTCCCGGTCAGCCCGTAGCGTCAGCCAGGCGCTGGCGACTTCGGAAACCAGGCTCATTCGCGCCGCAATGTACGTCTCATCAAGCGCCATATAGGCGGCTAATGCCTGGTCGCTAAGGCTTCGCACTCGCCCCCAGAGATCCAGTTCCCAGGCCGTCGTCGCCCCAGCCATCTCGTAGCGTCGGTTAATCTCAGGCTCGTCCGTGACGCTGAGATCGGCGGGAGTGCGACCGGCGTCCATGGCGGTGGCGATGCCGAGCGTCGGCAGCATCTCCGCGCGCTGAATACGGTATAACGCCCGGGCGGCTTCAACATTGAGCCCTGCCTTGCGTAAATCCCGATTATTGCGTAACGCGATCGCGATCAGTTCCTGTAGAAGCGGATCGTGGAAGAAATCACGCCAGCCAATGTCAGCGGCATCCGGCGCGCCAGAAACGGTTGACGTTGCGTAGGGATAGACCATCGCAGTCGGCGATGCGGGGCGTTCGTGCTTCGGCGCCATCGTACAGCCAGCAAGCGTGGTGACGAAAGCAAGCGTCGCCAGCGTGGCGGTCTGCCGATAGCCTGTAAAAGTGATCTTCATTATGCCATTCCCATCATTATGCTTGCTGATCATGCGAATCAACGCGGTTCTCACGCTTTAATGCCATCCTGCGAACCACCACGTAAAATACAGGCGTCAATAACAGGCCGAAGAGCGTGACGCCCAACATGCCGGCAAACACGGCGATGCCCATCGCATGTCGCATTTCCGCGCCGGCACCCGTCGCGAGTACCAGCGGTACTACGCCTGCGATAAAGGCGAATGAGGTCATCAGGATAGGACGCAGACGCAGGCGGGACGCTTCCAGCACGGCGGTCAGCGGGTCTGTGCCGTCGTGTTCTTTGGCGCGGGCAAACTCGACAATCAAAATGGCGTTCTTGGCCGCCAGGCCGACCAGCACCACGAAACCAATCTGCGTAAAGATATTGTTATCTCCGCCAGATACCCACACGCCGACAATGGCTGAGAGTAATGACATAGGCGCAATAAGCAGGACGGCGAAGGGCAGCGACCAACTGTTGTACTGCGCCGCCAGGATCAGGAAGGCCAACAGCACCGCCAGCGCAAAGATAGCAAGCGCGGAGTTGCCGGCCTGTTTTTCCTGATAAACCAGATCGGTCCATTCGAAGACCATCCCTTCCGGCAACGTTTCACGCACGATCTTTTCAATCGCGTCCGTCGCCTGTCCGGAGGAGAAGCCTGGAGCCGGTCCACCGCTAATATCTACCGAGGGGAAGCCGTTGTAATGGATGATTCTGTCCGGCCCCGACTGGCGCATAATCGTGACGAAAGCGCTAAGCGGGATCATCTCGCCCTTCGCATTGCGGACTTTAAGCAGGCCGATATCCTCTTGTTGCATACGGAATGGCGCATCGGCCTGCGCCATCACCCGCCAGGTACGGCCAAATCGGTTGAAATCGTTGACGTAAAGCGAGCCGAGGTTAATTTGCAACGTTTCAAAGATGTCGGTGAGCGATACCCCCATTGATTTCGCCTTTACCCGGTCGATATCCACCTGTAATTGCGGGGCGTTCGTCTGGAAACTGGCCAGCATATTGGCCAGTTCGGGCGTCTGCATCGCCTTAGACATAATCTCGCTTTGCACCTTTGTCATCGCTTCAAATCCCAGTTCCGCACGATCTTCAATCTGCAATTTAAAGCCGCCCGTCGCGCCAAGCCCTGGAACCGGCGGCGGCGGGAAGATGCCAATAAACCCGTCGGGAATGTGGCTAAATTTGTGCATTAGCTTTCCGGCGATAGCGTTAGCGGAAAGTGAAGGATCTTCACGCTCGTCAAAGGGTTTCAGCATGGCGAACATCAGCGCCGAATTTGGCACATTTACCGGGCCGTTAACCGACAGACCGGGGAAGACGACGACGCTTTCAACGCCGGGTTCCGCCAGCGTGATAGCGGACATCTGTTTCACGACCGCCTCTGTGCGATCCAACGATGCGCCGCTTGGGAGCTGGGCGATGCCGACGAGATAGTATTTATCCTGCGCAGGCACAAACCCGTTCGGCACCTGATGGAAGCCAAGCCAGGTCAGCCCCACAAAGCCAGCATAGAGCACCATCACAATGACGCTGCCGCGCACGGCCCGACGGACGGCGCTAACATAGCGGTTCGACGCGCTGTCGAAGAAACGGTTAAAGCGATGGAAAAAACCGCCAGTGAACGTGCCCATCAACCGCGTTAGCCAGTCAGCCTTCGCAGTATCGTGGTGCGGTCTTAGCAAAATGGCGGCCAGCGCAGGGGAGAGCGTCAGTGAGTTAATGGCCGAAAGGATGGTCGAAATAGCGATGGTCAACGCGAACTGACGATAAAACTCACCCTGCAGGCCCGCCAGGAATGCGGAAGGGATAAAGACCGCCGTTAGCACCGAGGTAATAGAAAGAATGGGACCAGTGACTTCATCCATCGCCTTCTTTGCCGCCTCTCCGGGGCTTTTGCCCTGCGAGATATGCCGTTCCACGTTTTCGACCACAACGATGGCGTCATCGACAACGATACCTATCGACAGGACCAAACCAAACAGCGAAAGCGTATTCAGCGAAAAGCCAAACAGGTGCATCAAGGCAAAGGTGCCGACCAGCGAAACGGGAACCGCCACCAGAGGAATAATGGACGCCCGCCAGGTTTGCAGGAACAGCACCACGACAAGGACGACCAGCACGAGGGCTTCCAGCAACGTAATCGCCACCGATTGTAGCGATGCGCGCACGAAGACCGTAGGATCATAGGCAATCCGGTATTCGATATCCTGCGGGAAGTTTTGCTGTAACTCATCCATTTTGCCGCGAATCGCGTTAGAAACGTCAATCGCATTGGCGCCCGGACTTTGAATAATCTGTAACGCTGGCGCCGCTTCGCCATTCAGTAAACTGCGCAGCGTATAGGCATCTGCGCCCAGCGTGACGCGGGCGACATCACGCAGACGCGTCACCTCGCCGTCAGCGCCGATTTTTACCACAATCTCGCCGAACTGTTCTTCGCTGGTCAGGCGGCCCAGCGTGTTTACCGTCATCTGAAAAGCTGCGGAGGCCTCCGGCTGTTGCCCGACGGAACCGGCGGCGACCTGTACGTTTTGTTCCCGCAACGCCGTAACGATATCACTGGCGGTAAGACCGCGGTTGGCGATTTTCGCCGGGTCCAGCCAGACGCGCATGGCGTACTCGCCCGCGCCCCAGACGAGAACATCGCCGACGCCGGGTAAACGGGCCAGCTCGTCGCGAACCTGCCGGATGGCGAAGTTAGACAGGTAAAGCGAGTCATAGCGTTTTTGCGGCGAGACAAGATGGACCACCATCAACATATCGGGGGACGTTTTCTCCGTTACAACGCCAATTCGCTGGACTTCTTCGGGCAGGCGAGGCAGCGCGCGGGATACCCGGTTTTGCACCTGAATTTGCGCCATATCAGGATCGGTTCCCTGTTCGAAGGCAATAGAGATAACCATGCGACCATCAATGGCCATCTGGGTATTCATATACAACATGCCGTCAACGCCGTTGATCACCTGTTCCAGCGGCGCGGCTACCGTATCGGCAATCACTTGCGGGTTAGCGCCGGGGTAGCTGGCGCTAACCTGTACCGTGGGCGGCGTAACGGCCGGATATTCACTCAGCGGCAGTTTTAAAAAGGCGATAGCGCCAGCCAGCAGCATTAACAGCGACAGGACGATGGCGAAGATGGGGCGTGCAATGAAAAAGTGGGTGAATTTCATTGGCGCACCGCCTTCGGCGCACTGTCGCCGTCCGCTTTAGTCAATGTCGCGGTCTGTTTGTCGGTCACATTCTGCCGCATCGGCACCAGACGTGGCGCAACGGTCATGCCAGGACGCACCAGCCCCTTGAGGATGATTTTTTCTCCCGGCAGTACTCCCTGTGTAACGACGCGGAATCCATCGACCATTTGTCCCAACTCAACCGGACGATACTCCACCTGATTCTCCTTGCCGACGATCAGCACATAGTTTTTGCCCTGATCGGCGCTCACCGCCAGATCGTCAATCAGCACGGTTTCCCGCGGCTCGCCGATGGGCAAACTGATTCGGGCAAACAGGCCGGGAGAAAGCATTCCGTCGGGGTCAGGAATCACGGCGCGCGCCCGGATAGTGCCGGTGCTGCGGTTCATCTGATTGCCCATAAAGTCGAGTACGCCCTGATAAGGCAGCCCGTTATCGGTGGTTAACCCCATGTTGACTACCGGTGGATTTTTGTCGGAGCGGGTATGCCGTAACGCCTTCAGCCAGGTGGCTTCGTCAATATCGAAATACACATACATGGGATTGTGAGACACGATAGTCGTCAGAAGCGTGGCGTTACCCGCTACGCCGCCGCTGACCAGATTGCCCCGGGTCACCAGTATGCGGTCAACGCGTCCGGCAATGGGCGCGGTAATACGGGTCCAGGAGAGTTCAAGGCGCGCTGCGGCGACGGCGGCTTTGGCCGATTGCATCTGCGCCTGTCGCGCATTACGCGTGGCGGTGACATCGTCAGCGTTTTTACGTGATACGGCGCCGCTGGCGACCAGTCGTTGAATGCGATCGAAATCCGCCTGCGCCTGGCGGGCCAGTACTTCAGCCTGACGTAATTGCGCGACGGCGGTGTCGAGGGCGACCTCGAACGGGCGCGGATCGATCTGGAACAGCAGTTGTCCGCGGCTTACCAGACGTCCTTCCGGAACGCTGACGGCGTCAAGGGTTCCTCCCACGCGCGAACGCAGCTCCACGGTCTCCGGCGCGGCCAGAAAACCGGTGAATTCCGCCGTAGGCGCGAGTGTGCGGCTAAGGGCTTTAGCAACCGGTACCGACGGTGGAGGCGGCGCGCTGGCCGGTGGTCCGACGGCGTTGTCTTTATCCCATAGTGCTTCGCCGGCCATGTAAATCACGCCCCCGATGGCGGCGATGACGCCAGCTATCAACATAATTTTGAATGTTCTACGCATGTCGTTTCCCTCTTTACCGCAGCGTGTCGGCCATTCCGCAACGCTGCCGCAGAATTTTTGGCAAAGGCTAGGCGTTACAACGAAGGAAAGGTCAAGCGTTCCTGGCGGGTTTTTACGGGGCGTGGGTCGGCATCGTGGCGTAAATGTCTCGCATCATCCTCTTTTATGAGCCATCTCACATTCTCGCCGAACCGTGCAGCCTGAATACGCTTGACCTTCCCACAATGGCAAGCTTTAGGCTTTCTGATACCGAATAGTCAGGATGGGGAACTCGTCATGAGTCAGTCAGAAAATCGTCACGACACGATAAGCTTGCTTATTGAAGGTATGACCTGCGCGTCGTGCGTCGCTCGCGTTGAAAAAGGTATTAAGGCTGTGCCTGGCGTAACGGACGCTACGGTGAATCTGGCGACGGAGCGCGCCACCGTTCGCGGGACGGCGTCGGCGGAGGAGGTGATCGCGGCGATTGAAAAAACGGGGTATGAGGCGCGACCGGTAGAGACGGCGGGGCAGGGCGAAGACGACTCTGAAGAGAAAAAAGAGGCCGAGCGCGTCAGGCTGAAGCGCGATCTGATTCTCGCCAGCGTGCTGGCGCTCCCCGTTTTTGTGCTTGAAATGGGTTCGCACCTTATTCCTGGTATGCACGAGTGGGTGATAAAAACGATTGGCCTGCAACAAAGCTGGTACTGGCAATTTGCACTGACCCTGTTGGTGCTGACGATCCCCGGTCGCCGTTTTTACCTTAAAGGGTTTCCGGCGCTGGCGCGTCTGGCGCCGGACATGAACTCGCTGGTCGCCGTGGGAACCGCTGCGGCGTTCGGCTACTCGCTGGTGGCGACCTTTACGCCCGACCTGTTGCCTGAAGGGACGGTAAACGTCTATTACGAGGCCGCCGCAGTGATTGTCGCGCTTATTCTGCTGGGGCGCTTTCTGGAGGCAAGGGCGAAGGGGCGGACTTCCGAAGCGATTAAACGTCTGGTGGGGCTACAGGCGCGGGTCGCGCATGTGTTACGCGAGGGCCGCATCGTGGATATCCCTGTCGACGAGGTTGTGCTGGGCGACTGTGTGGAGGTTCGGCCAGGCGAGCGGATCCCGGTTGACGGCGAAGTGACCGAAGGCCGCAGCTTCGTTGACGAGTCGATGATTACCGGCGAACCGATACCGGTTGAGAAATCCGCAGGAAGCGCGGTGGTGGGCGGTACCGTAAACCAAAAAGGCGCGCTCACGCTGCGGGCGACCGCCGTCGGCGGACAGACCATGCTGGCGCAAATCATTCGTCTGGTGGAACAGGCGCAGGGTTCAAAACTGCCGATTCAGGCCGTCGTGGATAAAGTGACGCTGTGGTTTGTCCCGATGGTGATGCTTATTGCTGCGCTGACCTTTGTGGTATGGCTGGCGTTTGGGCCGTCGCCTGCGCTGACTTTCGCTCTGATCAATGGCGTTGCGGTGCTGATTATCGCCTGTCCTTGCGCGATGGGCCTGGCGACGCCGACCTCCATTATGGTGGGAACCGGTCGTGGGGCGGAAATGGGCGTGCTGTTCCGTAAGGGGGAGGCGTTACAGCTACTCAAAGACGCTAAGGTGGTGGCCGTAGACAAAACCGGGACGCTTACCGAAGGCCGCCCGGTACTGACCGATCTCGACGTGGCCAGCGGCTTTGAGCGCCGTGAGGTGCTGGCGAAAGTCGCGGCGGTAGAATCGCGTTCAGAGCATCCGATTGCCCGTGCGATTGTCGTGTCGGCAGAAGAGGAAGGGATCGCGCTACCAGGCATGAGCGGCTTCGAATCGGTGACCGGGATGGGCGTATACGCTACCGTTGCCGGTACGCGTGTTGACGTGGGGGCCGATCGCTATATGCGCGAAATTGGCGTGGATATTAGCGGCTTCGCCACCACCGCCGAACGGTTAGGACAGGAAGGGAAATCGCCGCTCTATGCGGCTATTGACGGTCAACTGGCGGCGATTATCGCCGTGGCCGATCCGATCAAACCCAGTACGCCCGCCGCAATTAACGCTTTACATCAGCTCGGGATTAAGGTCGCCATGATCACTGGCGATAATGCCCGCACGGCACAGGCTATCGCCAGACAGTTAGGGATTGATGACGTGGTTGCCGAGGTATTGCCAGAAGGGAAAGTCGAGGCGATACGGCGCCTGAAAGCGGCGTATGGGCAGGTGGCGTTTGTCGGCGATGGCATCAACGATGCGCCAGCGCTGGCGGAGTCCGACGTGGGGCTGGCGATTGGCACCGGCACCGATGTGGCGGTGGAATCCGCCGACGTCGTACTAATGTCCGGCAATCTGCAAGGCGTGCCGAATGCTATCGCGCTGTCTAAAGCGACCATCCGCAATATCCACCAGAATCTGTTCTGGGCCTTTGCTTACAATACGGCGCTGATTCCTGTCGCGGCAGGCGCGCTATTTCCGGTCTGGGGCATATTATTGTCCCCGGTATTCGCCGCAGGGGCGATGGCGATGTCGAGCGTGTTCGTGCTGGGCAACGCTTTGCGGCTGCGCCGTTTCCGGGCGCCGATGGCAACCCCATCCGACACATCCACGACATGAGGAGGAGCGTCATGAACATCGGTAAAGCAGCTAAAGCATCGAAAGTCTCGGCCAAAATGATTCGCTACTATGAACAGATTGGTCTGATTCCCGCGGCAAGTCGGACGGATTCCGGCTATCGGGCCTATACCCAGGCTGATGTTAATCAATTGCATTTTATACGCCGCGCGCGCGATCTCGGCTTTTCAGTTGCTGAAATCAGCGACTTACTGAATCTTTGGAATAACCAGTCGCGGCAAAGCGCTGACGTCAAACGCCTGGCGCAGACGCACATTGATGAACTGGACAGACGTATCCAGAACATGCAGCACATGGCGCAAACCCTCAAAGCGCTGATTCACTGCTGCGCTGGCGACGCGCTGCCAGATTGCCCCATTCTGCATACGCTTGGACAACCTGACGATAGCGAGCCGGAGGCGCGTACCGGAGCGGTATTGCGCCGTCCTCGTCGCCACGGACTGGCAAAGCGTCTGTAAGTCCTGAGATTACGCTTGACCTTCCAACACTGGCAAGGCCCAGACTGGCAACAGTTCCCACACAAAAGGAGTTCACTATGCAGTTCCATATTGATGACATGACCTGCGGCGGCTGCGCCAGTACGGTAAAAAAGACGATTCTGACTCTCGATGCTAATGCGACGGTGAGAACCGACCCGGCGACGCGTCTGGTTGACGTTGAAACGTCGCTATCCGCGGAGCAGATTGCCGCCGCCCTGCAAAAGGCCGGTTTCCCGCCGCGCGAGAGGTAATCGTCAATGGCGATCGGTCTGGCGACAGGCCGGTCGCGATACGCTAGCCACGCTTCGCTTTCCTTTGCATGAGATAATCCCCATAAAAAGTGTGACAAATCATGTGTCAGTAAGCTTTGTTAATAATATGTAATGATTTGTCTATTTTTGCTAACATTTTACCTGCTATATACAAAAAGATAACAAATAAGTAGCGCAACGCTACCTTGTTACGTCGCTTTGACGACGGGAGCGCTCCAGCGTTTCGCCCGCTTCAAAGCTTGATGTTATTTTTTGATGCAGGACACTACCTATGTACACCCCCCTGAACTGGACGACGACACAACGACATGTGGCGTTTGCCAGCTTTACCAGTTGGATGCTGGATGCGTTTGATTTCTTTATCCTTGTCTTTGTACTTAGCGATCTCGCCGAATGGTTTCACGCTTCCGTATCGGACGTTTCCATTGCGATTATGCTGACCCTGGCGGTACGTCCCATTGGCGCGCTGCTATTTGGCCGAATGGCGGAAAAGTACGGACGTCGACCGATACTGATGCTCAATATTCTGTTTTTTACGGTGTTTGAACTGCTTTCCGCCTGGTCGCCCACCTTCATGGCATTTCTGATTTTTCGGGTCATGTACGGCGTGGCGATGGGCGGGATATGGGGCGTCGCGTCATCACTGGCGATGGAAACCATTCCCGATCGTTCGCGTGGCCTGATGTCGGGCATTTTTCAGGCGGGCTATCCCTGCGGCTATCTGTTCGCCTCGGTTATTTTTGGCCTCTTCTACAGTATGGTAGGCTGGCGCGGTATGTTCCTGATTGGCGCCCTGCCTGTTGTCTTGCTGCCTTATATCTGGTTTAAAGTGCCGGAATCCCCCGTCTGGCTGGCGGCCAGCGCGCGTAAAGAGAATACCGCGCTGCTTCCTGTTCTGCGCAAACAGTGGAAGTTGTGTCTGTATCTGGTGCTGGTCATGGCGTTCTTTAACTTTTTCAGTCACGGCACGCAGGATCTCTATCCTACCTTCCTGAAGATGCAGCATGGTTTTGATCCGCATCTGATCAGTATCATTGCGATTTTTTATAACATTGCCGCGATGCTCGGCGGTATTTTCTACGGTACGCTATCGGAACGTATTGGGCGTAAAAAAGCGATCATGATCGCCGCCTTTCTTGCGCTTCCGGTACTCCCGCTATGGGCATTTTCCAGCGGATCATTCACGATTGGCCTGGGCGCGTTCCTGATGCAGTTTATGGTGCAGGGCGCCTGGGGTGTTGTGCCGACCTGGCTGAACGAGCTGGTTCCGGCGAATGCGCGCGCCGTGCTGCCAGGGTTTGTTTACCAACTGGGTAATTTACTGGCGTCGGTTAATGCGACGTTACAGGCCCGCATCGCGGAAACGCATGGTGGCAATTACGGGTTGGCAATGGCGATCGTGGCTGGCGCGGTGGCTATTTTAATCTGTGTATTTGTGGCATTTGGTCGCGAGACCCGGGGAGTCGTCATCTCCGGTACAGATAGCGACGCCCTCCCGGAGTCGGCCATCAGTCATCGCACGTAAACACTACGCTCCTGGCGCATACTGTCGCCGGGAGCGCTCCTTCCTCCTGTGGTTTTTACGCCCTTTCAACGAACAACAAAGGTTAATGATGGCATCTGCCGTTCGTGACCATTACAATCATCGCTTACTTTTTTCTTTATAAGAAATTGATTGCTGCACCTTAAAATTATCAACGGAGCGAAGATATCATGTTGAAAGATAACCAAAAACACAACGAGTCTGTTGCCCCGAATAGCGCCTTTCTGTCTGAGTTACAACGTGCATTACCGGAATTTTTTACCGCCGATCGCTATAACGAGCAGGGCGAACTGATCGCGAAAGGCGGATTTGATCTCGCCAAATTTGAGCGCGCGCTGAAAGCGCGTAATATTGATGAGCTGACTAGCGGTTATCAGATTGATTTTATTGGTAAAGATTACGCAAAAAAACAGGCAGGTGAAAAATCCGTTACCGTTATCGTTCCTGACGTGGAACACAATACTCTGGCAGAAAATAAAAACAGCCATAATCTTTTTCTGACCGGGGATAATCTGGATGTGTTACGCCATCTGCAAAATAATTACGCCGATACCGTCGATATGATCTATATCGATCCCCCTTATAACACCGGATCGGACGGGTTTGTCTATCCCGATCATTTTGAATATAGCGATCGGGCGTTGCAGGATATGTTTGGTCTTAATGATACTGAACTGGCACGTTTAAAATCCATTCAGGGTAAATCGACGCACTCCGCGTGGTTATCTTTCATGTATCCGCGTCTTTTCCTGGCCAGGAAACTCCTGAAAGATACCGGATTTATTTTTATCTCTATCGACGATAATGAGTACGCCAATCTTAAATTAATGATGGATGAGATTTTTGGCGAAGGCGGATTTGTCACCAATGTGATGTGGAAGCGCAAAAAAGAGATTTCTAACGACTCTGATAACGTTTCCATCCAGGGGGAATACATTCTTGTTTATACCAAAACCGGTCAGGGCGCTTTACGTTTAGAACCGCTTTCTAAAGAGTATATTCAGAAATCCTATAAAGAACCGACCGAACAGTTTCCAGAAGGGAAATGGCGGCCGGTGCCGTTAACGGTGTCAAAAGGGCTGAGCGGCGGCGGCTATACCTATAAAATTACCACGCCGAACGGTACGGTACACGAAAGACTATGGGCTTATCCTGAAGCCAGTTACCAAAAACTGGTGGCCGATAATCTGGTCTATTTTGGCAAAGATAACGGCGGTATTCCCCAGCGAGTCATGTACGCGCATCACAGTAAAGGGCAGCCAACGACCAATTACTGGGATAACGTAGCGTCGAATAAAGAGGGGAAAAAGGAGATTCTGGATCTCTTCGGCGACAACGTTTTTGATACGCCGAAACCGACCGCATTATTGAAGAAAATCATCAAGCTCGCTATCGATAAAGACGGCGTCGTTCTGGACTTTTTTGCCGGTTCCGGTACTACGGCCCATGCGGTGATGGCGCTGAATGAAGAAGATGGGGGGCAGCGCACGTTTATTCTGTGTACTATCGATCAGGCATTAAGCAATAACACTATCGCGAAAAAAGCAGGTTATAACACTATTGATGAAATCAGCCGCGAGCGAATTACACGCGTTGCGGCGAAGATCCGCGCCAACAATCCCGCGACCAATAGCGATCTCGGTTTTAAACATTATCGTTTTGCCACTCCGACACAGCAGACGCTGGACGATCTGGATAGCTTCGATATTGCTACCGGCCATTTTATCAATACCAGCGGTCAACTGGCCGCTTTCACCGAGTCAGGATTTACCGACATGATCAATCCTTTTTCCGCCAGAGGATTGGGCGTGCCGGGCGGCGCAAGCGGCGAAGAGACCTTATTAACGACATGGCTGGTCGCCGATGGTTATAAAATGGATATTGACGTACAGGCCATTGATTTTTCCGGCTATTGCGCCAGGTATGTTGATAATACGCGCCTGTATCTGATTGATGAACGATGGGGAACAGAGCAGACCCGCGATCTTCTCAACCACATTGGTACGCACCAGCTTCCGGTTCAGACCATTGTCATTTACGGCTACTCTTTCGACCTTGAATCCATTCGTGAACTGGAAATCGGCTTAAAACAGCTTGATCAAAAAGTGAACCTGGTGAAGCGTTATTAAGAGGGGATGATGATGAATATTTTACTGGAAGAACTTCCCCATCAGGAACAGGCGTTAGCGGCGATTCTGGCGAGTTTCACCGGTATCGATCACGCGCAGGCCGATCATAATCACTATGCTAATCCGCTGATTAAGGAACGTTACGACGATAAGGCCAATATTGACGTTAAAATGGAGACCGGGACGGGCAAAACCTATGTCTATACCCGGTTGATGTATGAACTGCATCAGAAGTATGGCCTCTTCAAATTTGTGCTGGTGGTGCCGACGCCAGCCATTAAAGAAGGCGCGCGGAACTTTATCACCAGCGATTACGCCAGACAGCATTTTTCACAGTTCTACGAAAATACGCGGATGGAACTTTGCACCATCAACGCCGGTGATTTTAAAGTAAAGTCGGGGCGTAAAAATTTTCCGGCCCAGTTATTAAGTTTTACTGATGCCAGCCGTCGTGATAGCCATACGATTCAGGTTTTGCTGATCAATGCGCAAATGCTCAATTCCGCCAGTATGACGCGAGACGATTACGATCAAACGCTCCTGGGCGGGCTGACGTCGCCTGTTAAAGGGCTGCAAATGACGCGACCGGTGGTCATTATTGATGAACCGCATCGTTTTGCGCGAGATAACAAATTTTATCGAGCGATTCAGGCCATTCAGCCGCAAATGATCGTCCGCTTTGGCGCTACCTTCCCGGATATTGTCGAAGGTAAGGGTAAAAATAAATGTGTACGTAAAGATTACTATCGCCGGCAACCGCAGTTTGATCTCAACGCGGTGGACAGTTTTAACGATGGTTTGGTGAAAGGTATTGATATTTATTACCCGAATCTCCCCGAAGAACAGGCCAACAATCGTTATATCGTTGACAGCGTCACGGCAAAGAAATTAATCCTCCGACGGGGGAGCAAAATTGCCGAGGTTGGCGTGGGCGAAAATCTCGCCGATGTCGATGCAGGATTTGAAGGCAGTATCGAATATGCCGGCAGTAAAATGTTGTCGAACGATCTGGAGCTGGAGGCAGGGATGGCGCTGGTGCCAGGAACCTTTGGCGCGAGCTACCAGGAACTGATTATTCAGGACGCCATTGATAAGCATTTTGATACCGAGCAGGCAAATTTCTTACGCAGCAATGAGCCAGAAAATAATGCCCCGCGTATTAAGACCTTAAGCCTTTTCTTTATTGACAGTATTAAAAGCTATCGTGATGACGAAGGCTGGTTGAAAGTCACTTTTGAGCGTTTGCTGAAAAAGAAACTGACGCAACTGATTGACGATTATCAGCGCAAGACCCTGCCGCGAGAAGTGGAGTATCTGTCGTTTCTGCAGGCCACGCTCGCCAGCCTGCACTCGGATAACCAAAACGTCCACGCTGGTTACTTTGGCGAAGACCGCGGAAGCGGCGATGAGGCGATCCAGGCTGAGGTAGATGATATTCTGAAAAATAAAGAGAAGTTGCTCAGTTTTTCAGACCATCACGACAACTGGGAAACGCGCCGCTTTCTGT
The DNA here is from genome assembly GCF_043847915.1 of Salmonella sp. 2020_1459. Lineage (NCBI taxonomy): Bacteria > Pseudomonadati > Pseudomonadota > Gammaproteobacteria > Enterobacterales > Enterobacteriaceae > Salmonella > Salmonella sp. 2020_1459. Next base: position 106,172 of record NZ_JBCMFA010000008.1, read on the forward strand.
TTTCAAAATGGACGCTTCGCGAAGGCTGGGATAACCCGAATGTTTTTGTCATTGCTAAATTACGTTCTTCCGGTAGCGAGTCGAGCAAAATTCAGGAAGTGGGGCGCGGCCTGCGGCTACCGGTAGATGAAAACGGCCATCGCGTTCATCAGGAAGAGTGGCCGTCCCGACTGTCGTTTCTGATTGGTTATGATGAAAAAGCGTTTGCCAGTATGCTGGTTGATGAGATTAATCGCGACAGCAAAGTTCAGCTTAACGAGCAGAAACTGGATGAGGCGATGATCACACTCATCGTCACCGAGCGGCAAAAAGTCGATCCTGCGTTTACGGAGCTTCGTTTGCTGGAAGATCTGGATGATAAAAAACTGATCAACCGGAGTAATGAGTTTAAACCCAGCGTCACGCTTAACGGGGAAACCAAAAGTGGCTTTGCGTGGCTACTGGAGTTCTACCCTGAGCTGACGCAGGCGCGGGTGCGAGCGGATCGCATTCGTGACAATAAGCCCGCCTCCCGACTGCGAGTCAGGTTACGCAAAGAGAATTGGGAACAACTTAGCAGTATCTGGGAGCAGTTTTCCCGCCGTTATATGCTGCAATTCGAGCGTAGCGGCGCGTCTCTGGAACAGATTGCCGCCGAGGTGCTGCGCGATCCGTCGCTGTATATACGCCAGAAGCCAAGCCAGGTGCAACAACGGCTGGTATCGAATGAAGATAATGGCCGTTTTGAAGTGGCGCAGCGGGAAGGCGAATTAGCCGCCAGCGAATTTATGGCGGGCATGAAATATGGCCATTTTCTTAAGCAACTGGCGTTACGCACCAGTCTGCCGGTTAACGTCCTGCACCCGGTGTTAATGGCGATGCTGCGTGATGTTTTGCACGGAGATTCACGCTATTTAAGCGAGATCTCGTTGGACAATATGACCCGCGCATTACAGACGCGGATTAATGCGCATTTTGCGCAGCGCCACGATTATCTGCCTCTCGACTTCCAGGCTTCAACGTCGGTATTTGATTCCACGGCACGGCAGTTCAGAGAGGAGATTAGCGCTGAAATTGTGGGGAAAAATGTGGATGAGAATGCGATAGACGATCCTCGTTCTCTCTATCAAATACCGCCGTTGCGTTATGACAGCGTCGATCCAGAATTGCCGCTATTAAAATACGATTATCCGCAACAGGTTTCTGTGTTTGGCAAACTGCCTAAGCGGGCCATTCAGATCCCCAAATATACGGGGGGCTCTACTACGCCGGATTTTGTGTACCGTATTGAGCGTCAGGACGCCGACAGCGTTTATTTACTGGTTGAAACTAAAGCAGAAAATATGCGCGTAGGCGATCAGGTTATTCTTGATGCGCAACGTAAATTCTTCGATATGCTGCGTCGGCAAAATATTAATGTCGAGTTTGCGGAAGCGACCAGCGCGCCGGCGGTATTTTCTACGATCAATGGCTTGATTGAGGGGAAGGCAAACTAACGGGTTTGAATGGACCTTAACGGTTATCTTTTTGATAGACCATATAAAATGGCCGCCGCGCAGCGAGCGTTGCGGTCATTCTCCCTGTGCTAATCCCCCGTCCCGTAAACCGCGTTGACTTGAAGGTTATCGTTTTACGTCTATTCTTAACTTTCAGCTAAGCGTATTTTGCTGAAATTGCAAATAGTCTTGAAGACGCTGTTTTTTTGTTTTGCCGTTATTTTTATAACGGCTAGGTAGATATTGCCAAGTGAATGTAACTAAGGGAGACATGTTATGCTAAATAGATACTACCGTTTCGCTGTCGAAAAAGACGACCCCTCCGAAGCGCCAGAGTCGGGCGATAAGCCTGACAGCCAGCCGCAAAAAAAATCGTAATTTATCTGGATATTCCCCGACGTTTTTACGTTTGGGGAAAATAACCGTTTCGTTTCAACCTGGTTGCGAACAGTGAATATTTTACACGAAGTGACTATATATAAACGGGAGGGAACATGGAGTTTGATGCATTCTTTTTAGCGAGACTCCAGTTTGCCTTTACCGTCTCTTTTCATATTATTTTCCCCGCGATTACGATTGGCTTAGCCAGTTACCTGGTGGTACTGGAAGGTTTATGGCTAAAAACGCGTAATCCTGTCTGGCGCTCGCTCTATCAGTTCTGGCTCAAAATTTTTGCCGTCAACTTCGGGATGGGCGTGGTCTCCGGTCTGGTCATGGCTTACCAGTTCGGAACGAACTGGAGCGGTTTCTCCCAGTTCGCCGGCAGTATCACCGGGCCTTTATTAACCTATGAAGTGCTCACCGCATTCTTCCTGGAAGCGGGATTCTTAGGCGTGATGCTTTTTGGCTGGAACAAAGTCGGGCCGGGCCTGCATTTCTTGTCTACCTGTATGGTGGCGCTGGGCACGTTAATGTCGACGTTCTGGATTCTGGCGTCTAATAGCTGGATGCATACCCCGCAGGGATTTGAAATTCACAACGGTCAGGTGGTCCCGGTGGACTGGTTCGCGGTGATTTTCAACCCGTCGTTCCCGTATCGCCTGTTGCATATGTCCGTTGCGGCGTTTTTAAGTAGCGCGATGTTTGTCGGCGCGTCCGCTGCCTGGCATTTACTGAAAGGTAACGATACGCCGGCTATCCGCCGTATGTTCTCGATGGCGTTATGGATGGCGGTCGTGGTGGCGCCCGTTCAGGCATTGATTGGCGATATGCACGGCCTTAACACCCTGAAGCATCAGCCGGTCAAAATTGCCGCGATTGAGGGGCACTGGGAAAATACGCCCGGTGAGCCAACGCCGCTTACGCTGGTAGGCTGGCCGGATATGGAGGCGGAACGGACCCGCTATGCGCTTGAGATCCCGGCGTTGGGCAGTCTGATCCTGACGCATAGCCTGGACAAACAGGTGCCTGCGCTAAAAGATTATCCCAAAGAGGATCGCCCCAACTCTACCGTGGTGTTCTGGTCTTTCCGTCTGATGGTGGGCATGGGCGTACTGATGATCTTCCTGGGGCTGGCCAGCCTGTGGCTACGCTACCGACGCCGACTGTATCATTCGCGGCCCTTTATGCACTTTGCGCTGTGGATGGGGCCGTCCGGGCTTATCGCCATCCTTGCCGGATGGGTGACGACTGAAGTAGGACGTCAGCCGTGGGTGGTCTATGGCCTGCTGCGAACGCGTGATGCGGTTTCCGCGCACAGCACCTTGCAGATGAGCATCAGTTTGCTGGCCTTCTTTGTGGTCTATTCCCTGGTCTTTGGGGTTGGCTATATTTATATGATTCGTCTTATCCAGAAAGGGCCGCAGCCAGCGGAGACACCGACCGCTGAAACCGATGGCAGACCCGCGCGTCCTATCTCTGCCGTGGGAGAATCGCTTGAGCAGGAGAAACGCGAATGACCATCGATCTTCCGGTTATCTGGTTTGCTATTATCGTGTTCGCCACGCTGATGTATATCGTAATGGATGGGTTCGATCTGGGCGTCGGTATCCTGTTTCCGTTTATTCGCGATAAACACGATCGCGATGTTATGGTGAACTCGGTCGCGCCGGTATGGGACGGGAACGAAACCTGGCTGGTGCTGGGCGGGGCCGGGCTTTTTGGCGCGTTCCCGTTGGCTTATGCCGTCATCACCGACGCGCTGACTATCCCGCTGGTGGTTATGCTGCTTGGTCTTATCTTTCGCGGCGTCGCTTTTGAATTCCGTTTTAAAGCCACCGAGTCGCATCGCGCGTTCTGGGATAAATCCTTTATCGTCGGGTCAATCCTGGCGACCTTTGCCCAGGGGGTTGTGGTGGGGGCGGTGGTGAGCGGTTTTCAGGTGGAAGGGCGAACCTTTAGCGGTTCGCAGCTTGACTGGCTGACGCCGTTTAATCTGTTCTGCGGCATCGGTCTGGTTGTCACCTACGCGCTGCTGGGCGCTACCTGGCTGATTATGAAAAGCGAAGATCCGCTGCATAGCCGGATGTGCGCGCTGTCGCGCCCGTTGTTGATCGTCTTGTTGTTGGTGATGGGAGGCGTCAGCGTGTGGACGCCGCTCACCCACGACGACATCGCCGGGCGCTGGTTCACGCTGCCCAATTTATACTACTTCCTGCCGGTGCCTGTGCTGGTGTTGGCTTTTAGCATCTGGCTATGGCGCAGCGTGAAAAAACCAGAATCCCATGCGCGTCCATTTATTCTCACGCTAGGGCTGATTTTTCTGGGGTTCAGCGGGTTAGGCATCAGTATTTGGCCGAATATTATTCCACCGGATATTTCGCTGTATGCCGCCGCCGCGCCACCGCAAAGTCAAAGCTTCATGCTGGTTGGGGCGCTGATAATCATCCCGATTATCCTGGCTTATACCTTCTGGAGCTACTACGTCTTCCGTGGAAAAGTGCGACACGGAGAGGGATATCACTGATGGTTAAAGTGAAAAAATGGTCGCGGCGAGTCGTATGGATGGTCGCGATATGGTGCGCCAGCGTGCTTCTGCTGGCGGGCGTCGGAATGTTATTCAGACTGCTCATGACCTCCGCAGGATTTCGCTCCTGACTGATACCCCCGGACGCGCTTTCGTCGCTGGCGAAAGCGCGTTTTTATCGACAGATCGGCGTTTATCGATCACCTTTGCTCGCCTTATCTCTTCCCTCAATAGCGGTTGATAATTATTCTCATCTTTATTGTCGTTCCCGGGCCGCAGTGATATGGTTACACAGTGGCTAACGCTCTGGTATAACGCAGATAAACGGTATTGATAATGTCTCCGATCTCCTGTCACTCTTCCGCCGCCCCGGCGATGAAAAAGATCTTTTCCGTCAGCGACTTCATCGCGTTTGGCGAGCGTTATGGCATTGATTACCGCTTCCCAGCGTTACCGCAGTATACGCAGAGTAGTCCCGTACTTCATGGCGATATCGAAGAGATAGCGCTTCCCGGCGGGATTTGCATTACACGCTCGGATGTTCACGTGTTACAACCTTATGAAACCACCTCTCGCCATAGCAGTCCGCTGTATATGCTGGTGGTGCTGGAAGGTAACGTCGCGCTGGCTGTCAATGAGCAGACCTTTTTGTTGAGCGCGGGGATGGCGTTTTGCTCGCAACTGAGTGAGCAGCAGACGATACGCGCCCATCACGGCGCAGACAGTAAATTGCGCACCTTATCGCTGGGAATGTACCCGGACGGCGGATGGCGGGAGCGTTTGCCTGTCTCGCTGGCAGACGAGTGGGAAAATAGCGCAACCTCGGCGAGGGTCTGGCAGGTGCCGGAGTTTCTGCTTTCGGGGCTACGTTATGCGCAGCAGCCCGGACCTCATGCGGCGTCACGCCAGTTAATGCTGGAAGGCATCATGCTGCAATTGCTGGGCTATGCGCTAAATCTATGTCAGCCCGCAACGCAAAAACGCGGGCTTCCCGTCACCGGTGAATACCAGCGGCTGGAGCTCATTCGGCGTTTACTGGAGCAGACGCCGGAAAAAGCCTACACGCTGAACGAACTGGCGCGTCGGGCGGCAATGAGTCCAAGTAGCCTGCGGTGCAAGTTTCGCCATGCCTATGGGTGTACCGTGTTTGATTATCTGCGCGATTGCCGCCTGGCGCGCGCGCGTCGTTATCTGATGGAGGGATACAGCGTGCAGCAGGCCGCCTGGATGTCAGGCTATCAACATGCCACAAACTTTGCGACGGCATTTCGTCGGCGTTATGGCTGCTCGCCCGGCGAGCTGCGTGACGCGTCTCTGACGGCGTCCCGCCACTGTGCGTAACGCGCCCCGCCAGAGCGGTAATATCCGCCGCTAACCCGGTTTTCTGCCGCTTTGGGTGATTTTTTATCATTGCGCATAGGCAATCTGGCGTTACGCATAGTGGTCCGTGATCTCTAAAAGGTAATAATTCTTATTTACAATAAAGATGCCTTTGGAGATGTTCATGTTTGCGACAACGCGTATGGCGCTATTGATAGGCGGAGCTATCGGCGGCGCGACTTTTCCTCTTTTTGCCCAGGAAACCACAAAAAATGATACCGTCATTGTCACCTCGCCCGTTCAGAGTGGCGCGACCAAGCTGGCGACGCCAGATATTGAAACGCCGCAGTCGGTATCCATTATTACCCGCCAGCAGTTTGAAGAGCAGGGCGCAACCAGCGTGCGTCAGGCGGTCAGCTACACCCCAGGCGTATACAGTAATCAGATAGGCGCGTCTAACCGCTTTGATTACATCGTATTGCGTGGTTTTTCGGACGGTAGTCTGGATAACGTCTATCTCGACGGGTTAAAAATGATGGGCGACACCAATTCGCACAGTTCGTTGGTGGTTGACCCTTGGTTTCTGGAAGATATCGAGGTGGTACGCGGCCCGGCGTCCGTTCTGTATGGACGTTCATCGCCAGGCGGCATTGTCGCGCTGACGTCGCGAAAACCGGCGTTTGATGCCGGGGGAGAGGTGAAGCTGTTTGCCGGCAATCACAACCAGCGCGGGGCGGCTTTTGATGTGACCGGCCCACTGGATGACAATGAACGTGTGGCGGCGCGTCTTAGCGGCATGACACGTTACGCCGATTCGCAGTTTACCCCCTTGAAAGAGGAACGTTATGCGCTGATGCCGAGCCTGACCTGGCGAATTACCGATCGGACGCGTCTTGATCTTATGGCCTATCTGCACCGTGATCCGGAAGGCGGTAGCCACTCCGGACTGCCTTATCAAGGCACGGTTGTACCTTATAACGGCAGAAAAATTTCTAACACTTTCTTTGAAGGTGAAGATGACTACGACAAATACGATCGCCGTGAAAATATGGTGGGTTATAACATTGAGCATCTGTTCGATAACGGCTGGTCGGTACGGCAAAAATTGCGTTATTTGCATACCAAAGTGACGTTGAATCAGGTCTATGCCGCAGGTTGGTTGAATGAAACGGCGCTGAATCGCGGCTATTCCGGCTCCGGGGAGAAAATGTCGGCTATCGCGCTGGATAATCAGCTCGACGGCAGCGTGGATACCGGGGCGATTAATCATCGTCTGCTGGTGGGGATCGATTATCAGGATCGCAGTAATCATACTACTGGCTATTATGGCGCGTTTCCGCCGATTGACGCTTTCAACCCTGTTTATGGCGCTCAGCCGGATTACATTACGTTGTATAGCCGTGAAAAACATAAGCTGCGGCAGACCGGATACTATTTACAGGATCAGATGTCATGGGATCGCTGGCGCTTTACGTTGGGCGGTCGTTACGATCGGGTCAGCGTGTCTAACATCGACAAACTTCATGATTCACGCAGCGATCTCGATAAAAACAACGTCAGCACCCGTGCCGCGTTGCTTTATCTGTTCGACAATGGCGTCGCCCCCTATCTCAGTTATTCTACCGCGTTTACGCCGACCAGCTTCGCCGACGAAAACGGCAATGTGCTGGAACCGATGAAAGGCAAGCAGTGGGAGGCGGGGGTAAAATACGAACCGCTGGGGGGGAACAGCCAGTTTAGCGCCGCCGTGTATCGTATTAACCAGACCAATATCGCGACCAAAGAAGAACCTACCGATCCGTACCGCTCGATTGGTGAAATTGAGTCTAAAGGGGTTGAACTGGAGGCCATTAGCCATTTGTCGGATAGCGTCCGTTTGCAGGCGGCGTATACCTATACTGATATCCGTTATAAGAAAAGTAGCCCGCAAGAACAGGGTAAGCGCGCGGTTTATGCTCCACGGAACCAGGCCAGCGCCTGGCTAAGCTACGATGTGAAAAGCGGTCTGTTAGAGGGGCTGACTTTGGGCTCCGGCATCCGGTACGTCAACGGCGTGACCAGCGATCGCCTGAATACCCACACATTGCCGTCCTATACACTGGTCGATATGGTGGTAGGGTATGATTTATCCAGCATTGGGTTAAATGGCTTGAGCGCCCAGCTCAACGTAAATAACCTGACGGACAAACGCTATGTCGCTGCCTGTAATTCGCTCTCTTATTGTTATTTTGGCGCCGAGCGTAGCATTGTAGGCAGCGTGTCATGGGCGTTTTGATAACGCTTATCGTCCGGTAGCAAAGGCTACCGGGCAAACATTAGCGGTGCGTCACGCCTTCATAGAGAAGTCTGAGCGCAAACATCCCGATAATGGCGCCGATAACACGGCTGGCAATGCGCTGTATTCGTCCATAAGCGCGGCGGACAGCGGGGAGCGAAAAGGCCTGGCTGAGAAAAATACGCCAGATAACGGATGACAGCACAATTCCGGCCCAGGCCATTAACCTTGCCCATGTGGGCGTTTCTGCGCTAAGCGTTACGGAAAAAATACTGATAAAAAACAGTACGGTTTGCGGATTGGATAAATCGGTCATTAATCCCCGGCGAAAGAAAATTGTCCACGGGGCGGCAATCGGCGTCTGGAGCGTGCTCATTTGCGGCGTCGCCTGGTGGCGAATACTGTTCCAGGCGAACCATAATAAATAGGCGCCGCCGACAATTTTGATAAGAGAAAATACCGCTTCGCATTGCGTAATGAGCGTCGCCAGACCGAAAAGCCCCAGCCCGGAATAAAAGGCGTCTCCCGTGGCGACGCCCAGGCCGGTGATGACTCCCGCCCGGCGTCCTGATGCGAGGCTGGTTTGCACCACCACAAACAGATTCGCGCCGGGATTAAAAAAGGTTAACACAAACAGACTGACGGTAAGCACAACGGCATGAAACGGCTCCATAGGCAACTCTTCTCTTAGCCTCAAGAAATAACCTTCATCTTATTAATAGTCAAACCAGATGATTGCGAGTGAGATCACAAAGCAGGGGCGTTTTAATCCGCGTTGTTACGCCGACAGAGCGGGGGCTGACTGGATTTTTCCAGCAATCTACACTACTTATTTAATCAGTCCGAACGGCCTTTTTGTTCTGATAAAGCGATGATGGCGTAATAATAAAACGAGGGTTTTGCTATGAAAACTGGCTACAAGGTTATGCTTGGCGCATTAGCGTTTGTTGTGACAAACGTTTATGCCGCAGAAATTATGAAAAAAACGGACTTTGATAAAGTCGCCTCCGAATACACGAAAATTGGCACGATTTCCACCACCGGGGAAATGTCGCCGCTGGATGCCAGAGAAGATTTAATCAAAAAGGCGGATGAAAAAGGGGCGGATGTGGTGGTGCTGACGTCCGGGCAGACAGAAAATAAAATTCATGGTACGGCTGATATTTATAAAAAGAAATAAAAGCGTTGCATCATAAAAATACCCGCCTGGGTTTCCGGCGGGTATATTTATTCCTGGCAACCGGCATCCGTTTTGCCGGATGACGGCCTGCAGTAAACGTAGCGCCATCAGGCATTCAGGACGCGGTCATTTGTCTTAATTATCCGACTGGTCTTTGGCACCAGCTTTTAAACGACGCCACAGAGTGGTGCGGCTAATCCCCAGATAACGCGCCGCGGCGCTCTTATCGCCCTTAAAGCGCGCCAGTACATCCTGTAACGCGTTCGCATCCACGGTTGAAGGCGTCAGCTCTGCTGTGTTCACCATAAGCTCAGGTAATAACTGCCGCATAAATTGCCTGTCCAGCGTTGGCGCGGGATCGACGCTTAAAAAAAGCGCCAGGCGCTCCATCATATTACGCAGTTCGCGAATATTACCGGGCCAGCGCCAGGCCAGCAAAAGCGGCTGACACTGTGTCAATCCATGACGTATCGATTCGGTAAACGGAATTTCCATCGCCGCCAGCGACTGTTTTAAAAAGCTTTCCGCCAGCGGCAAAATATCAGCCTGCCGCTCGCGCAAAGGAGGAAGCGTCAGACGCAGAATACTCAGGCGATAAAAGAGATCGGGGCGAAAACGTCCTTGCATTATCTCCCGATCCAGATCGCAATGCGTAGCGCTGATCACCCGGACCTCCACCGGGATCGGCTGGTGTCCGCCGACGCGAGTGACGGCTTTTTCCTCCAGTACGCGCAAAAGTCGGGTTTGTAACGGCAAGGGCATTTCGCCGATTTCATCCAGAAACAGCGTGCCGCCGTGTGCGATTTCAAATAGCCCCGCCCGGCCTCCTCGTCGTGAACCGGTAAACGCACCCTCTTCATAACCAAACAGTTCCGCTTCCAGCAACGACTCGGTAATCGCGCCGCAATTGACGGCGACAAAGGGAGGGAATGGCTTATTCTGACGGTGAGGCTGGCGGTGAAAAAACGTCTGGTGAATCGCCTGCGCCGCCAGCTCTTTTCCGGTCCCTGTTTCCCCCTGAATCAGCACTGCCGCACGGGAGCGGGCATAGAGCGTAATCGTCTGGCGGAGCTGCTCCATTTGCGGCGACTGGCCGCGTATATCGCCCAGTTCATACCGGGTTTGTAATCCCTTGCCGGATGGGTAATCCACGCGCTGTCGCCGTGTCAGACGGGTCATATCCAGCGCATCATGGAAAGCCTGACGAACGGTCGCCGCGGAATAAATAAAGATGGCGGTCATTCCCGCTTCTTCCGCCAGATCGGTAATTAATCCCGCGCCGACGACGGCTTCAATACCGTTGGCCTTAAGTTCGTTAATTTGCCCGCGCGCGTCCTCTTCGGTGACATAGCTTCGCTGTTCAAGACGGAGGTGAAACGTTTTCTGAAAGGCAAGTAAAGCCGGAATGGTCTCCTGATAGGTCACGATACCGATAGACGAGGTGAGCTTTCCCGCTTTCGCCAGCGCCTGTAATACATCGAATCCGCTGGGCTTGATGAGGATCACCGGTATTGACAGGCGACTTTTTAAATAGGCCCCGTTCGAACCCGCCGCGATAATCGCGTCGCAGCGCTCGGTCGCCAGTTTTTTGCGAATGTAGGTCACCGCCTTTTCAAAGCCGAGTTGAATAGGCGTGATGGTCGCCAGATGATCGAATTCCAGGCTGATATCCCGAAACAGTTCGAACAGACGCGTTACGGAGACCGTCCAGATCACCGGTTTATCGCTATTATCGCGCGGAGCGCTGTGAGCAGTCGTCATCGCAGTAGGCTCATCTTTAAGGGGCGATTTTTTGTTTTAAACGTGTTTCATAAATGTTGCAATGAAACAGGGTGATTCGTTTCATGAAACGTTAGCTGACACGTTTTTCTTTTCCCTTAATCGCGCTTATTCATAACAGGCATTACTGTAATTGCCTGTTTTTAAATCTCATTGTATTTAATTTTCTCGCTGCCTCTTTGCCTGGCATAGCCTTTGCTTTGGTGAATACATCCTGAGTAACAATTTACTAACATGAGGACGAGATATGTCTTTACATTCGCCGGGGCAGGCATTTCGCGCCGCGCTCGCTAAAGAGAATCCATTACAAATTGTCGGCGCTATCAATGCCAACCATGCTCTGTTGGCCCAACGGGCCGGGTATCAGGCTATCTATCTTTCTGGCGGCGGCGTAGCGGCGGGCTCGCTCGGACTGCCGGATCTGGGGATTTCTACGCTGGATGATGTGTTAACCGATATCCGGCGCATCACGGATGTTTGCCCGCTGCCGCTGTTGGTGGATGCGGATATTGGCTTTGGCTCCTCCGCCTTTAATGTCGCGCGGACGGTAAAGTCCATAGCCAAAGCGGGCGCCGCCGCGCTGCATATTGAAGACCAGGTTGGCGCTAAGCGCTGTGGACACCGTCCAAACAAAGCGATCGTCTCGAAAGAGGAGATGGTAGACCGAATTCGGGCGGCAGTGGATGCGCGCACCGATCCGAACTTTGTGATCATGGCGCGTACCGATGCGCTGGCGGTGGAAGGGCTGGAGGCGGCTCTCGATCGCGCGCAGGCTTACGTGGACGCGGGGGCTGACATGCTGTTCCCGGAGGCGATCACCGAACTGTCGATGTACCGCCAGTTCGCCGACGTGGCGCAGGTGCCGATCCTCGCCAACATCACTGAGTTTGGCGCGACGCCGCTGTTTACGACCGACGAGTTGCGCAGCGCAAACGTGGCGATGGCGCTCTATCCGCTGTCGGCGTTTCGCGCCATGAACCGCGCCGCAGAAAAAGTCTATACCGTGCTGCGCCAGGAAGGGACGCAAAAGAACGTGATCGACATCATGCAGACCCGCAACGAGCTGTACGAAAGCATCAATTACTACCAGTTCGAAGAGAAGCTGGACGCGCTGTACAGGAATAAAAAATCGTAGCCTGTAGGCCTGATAAGGCGAAGCCGCCATCAGGCAATGCCGGATGGCACTACGTTTAACCCGCCTACGGTACGGCCTACACGCCTCAATACCCTACACATTACAATAATGACGAGGACAATATGACAGACACGACGATCCTGCAAAACAACACGCATGTCATTAAGCCTAAAAAATCGGTCGCGCTTTCCGGCGTACCTGCCGGAAATACCGCTCTGTGTACCGTGGGAAAAAGCGGTAACGATCTGCACTATCGCGGTTACGACATTCTCGATCTGGCGGAGCACTGCGAATTTGAAGAAGTCGCGCATTTACTGATCCACGGAAAATTACCGACCCGCGACGAGCTGAACGCGTATAAAAGCAAGTTAAAAGCGCTGCGCGGATTACCCGCCAATGTCCGTACCGTTCTGGAAGCGTTACCGGCGGCCTCGCACCCGATGGACGTGATGCGTACCGGCGTTTCCGCGCTGGGCTGCACCCTGCCGGAAAAAGAGGGACATACCGTCTCCGGCGCGCGCGATATTGCCGATAAGCTGTTGGCCTCGCTCAGCTCTATCCTTCTTTACTGGTATCACTACAGCCACAACGGCGAACGTATTCAGCCGGAAACCGACGATGATTCCATCGGCGGCCATTTCCTGCATCTGCTGCACGGTGAAAAGCCAACCCAAAGCTGGGAAAAGGCGATGCATATTTCGCTGGTGCTGTATGCCGAGCATGAGTTCAACGCCTCGACGTTTACCAGCCGGGTAATTGCCGGGACCGGCTCGGATGTCTACTCCGCGATTATCGGCGCGATTGGCGCGCTGCGCGGCCCGAAACACGGCGGGGCGAATGAGGTGTCGCTGGAAATTCAACAGCGTTATGAAACGCCGGACGAGGCAGAGGCGGATATCCGTAAACGCGTGGAAAACAAAGAGGTGGTGATTGGCTTTGGACATCCGGTTTACACCATCGCCGACCCGCGCCATCAGGTGATCAAACGGGTGGCGAAACAGCTTTCAGAAGAAGGCGGCTCGCTGAAGATGTACCACATCGCCGACCGTCTGGAAACGGTGATGTGGGAGACCAAAAAGATGTTCCCGAATCTCGACTGGTTTTCGGCGGTCTCCTACAACATGATGGGCGTCCCTACCGAAATGTTCACCCCGCTGTTTGTCATCGCCCGCGTTACCGGCTGGGCGGCGCACATTATTGAACAGCGTCAGGACAACAAAATTATTCGTCCTTCCGCCAATTATACCGGCCCGGACGATCGCCAGTTTGTGCCGATCGAAAAGCGTTGCTAATTAAAACCTCTAAATATAAAAACAGGAGTTGTACCCTATGTCCGCACATATTTCGAACATCCGCCCAGACTTTGACCGTGAAATCGTTGATATCGTTGATTACGTGATGAACTACGAGATCACCTCAAAGGTGGCGTACGACACCGCGCATTATTGCCTGCTCGACACGCTCGGCTGTGGTCTGGAAGCGCTGGAATACCCGGCCTGTAAAAAATTGCTTGGGCCGATCGTGCCAGGCACGGTGGTGCCCAACGGCGCACGCGTGCCGGGCACCCAGTTCCAGCTCGATCCGGTACAGGCAGCCTTTAACATTGGCGCGATGATCCGCTGGCTCGATTTTAATGATACCTGGCTTGCCGCCGAGTGGGGCCATCCTTCTGATAACCTGGGCGGTATTCTGGCGATTGCGGACTGGCTGTCACGCAACGCCGTCGCCGCCGGCAAAGCGCCGCTGACCATGAAACAGGTATTGAGCGGGATGATCAAAGCCCATGAAATTCAGGGTTGCATCGCGCTGGAAAACGCCTTCAACCGTGTCGGACTTGACCATGTGTTGCTGGTGAAAGTGGCCTCGACGGCGGTGGTCGCTGAAATGCTGGGGCTGACGCGCGATGAGATCCTTAACGCGGTATCGCTGGCGTGGGTGGATGGGCAGTCGTTGCGCACTTATCGTCATGCGCCGAATACCGGTACGCGCAAATCCTGGGCGGCGGGCGACGCTACCTCACGCGCGGTACGTCTGGCGCTGATGGCGAAAACCGGCGAGATGGGCTATCCCTCGGCGCTCACCGCCAAAACCTGGGGCTTCTACGACGTTTCATTCAAAGGTGAAACGTTCCGTTTCCAGCGCCCTTACGGCTCCTACGTGATGGAAAACGTGCTATTTAAAATTTCTTTCCCGGCAGAATTCCACTCGCAAACCGCCGTCGAAGCGGCGATGACGCTGTATGAGCAGATGCAGGCCGCGGGTAAAACGGCAGCGGATATCGAGAAAGTGACCATCCGTACCCACGAAGCCTGTCTTCGCATTATCGATAAAAAAGGCCCGCTCAATAACCCGGCGGACCGCGATCACTGTATCCAGTATATGGTCGCCGTGCCGCTGCTGTTCGGACGGTTAACCGCGGCGGATTATGAAGACGAGGTGGCGCAGGACAAGCGTATTGACGCCCTGCGCGAGAAAATCGTGTGTTATGAGGACCCGGCTTTTACCGCCGACTATCACGACCCGGAAAAACGAGCTATCGGCAATGCGATCACCGTGGAGTTTACTGATGGCTCACGCTTTGGCGAGGTTGTCGTGGAGTATCCGATTGGTCATGCGCGTCGCCGCGCCGACGGTATTCCGAAGCTTATCGAAAAATTTAAAATTAACCTGGCTCGTCAGTTCCCGACTCGCCAGCAGCAACGCATTCTGGATGTCTCCCTGGACAGAGCCCGCCTGGAGCAGATGCCGGTTAACGAATACCTCGATTTATATGTCATCTGAGCCAGCCAGCAGTAAGGCGTAAGTTCAACAGGAGAGCGTGATGTCTTTTAGCGAATTTTATCAGCGTTCCATTAACGAACCGGAGGCGTTCTGGGCCGAGCAGGCCCGACGTATCGACTGGCGACAGCCGTTTACGCAGACGCTGGATCATAGCCGTCCACCGTTTGCCCGCTGGTTTTGCGGCGGCACCACTAACTTATGTCATAACGCCGTTGACCGCTGGCTGGATAAACAGCCGGAGGCGCTGGCGCTGATTGCCGTCTCATCAGAGACCGATGAAGAGCGCACATTTACCTTCAGCCAGTTGCATGATGAAGTCAACGCTGTGGCCGCTATGCTGCTGTCGCTGGGCGTGCAGCGTGGCGATCGCGTATTGGTCTATATGCCGATGATTGCCGAAGCGCAGATAACCCTGCTGGCCTGTGCGCGCATTGGCGCGATCCATTCGGTGGTCTTTGGCGGTTTTGCCTCGCACAGCGTAGCGGCGCGGATTGACGATGCCAGACCGGCGCTGATTGTGTCGGCGGATGCCGGAGCGCGGGGCGGTAAAATCCTGCCGTATAAAAAGCTGCTTGATGACGCTATTGCGCAGGCGCAGCATCAGCCGAAACACGTTCTGCTGGTGGACAGAGGGCTGGCGAAAATGGCGTGGGTGGATGGGCGCGATCTGGATTTTGCCACGTTGCGCCAGCAGCATCTCGGCGCGAGCGTGCCGGTGGCGTGGCTGGAATCCAATGAAACCTCGTGCATTCTTTACACCTCCGGCACTACCGGCAAACCGAAAGGCGTCCAGCGCGACGTCGGCGGTTATGCGGTGGCGCTGGCAACCTCGATGGACACCATTTTTGGCGGCAAGGCGGGCGGCGTATTCTTTTGCGCATCGGATATCGGCTGGGTCGTCGGCCACTCCTATATCGTTTACGCGCCGCTGCTGGCAGGCATGGCGACTATTGTTTACGAAGGACTGCCGACGTACCCGGACTGCGGGGTCTGGTGGAAAATTGTCGAGAAATACCAGGTTAACCGGATGTTTTCCGCCCCGACCGCGATTCGCGTGCTGAAAAAATTCCCGACGGCGCAAATCCGCAATCACGATCTCTCCTCGCTGGAGGCGCTTTATCTGGCCGGTGAGCCGCTGGACGAGCCGACGGCCAGTTGGGTGACGGAGACGCTGGGCGTACCGGTCATCGACAATTATTGGCAGACGGAGTCCGGCTGGCCGATCATGGCGCTGGCCCGCGCGCTGGACGACAGGCCGTCGCGTCTGGGAAGTCCCGGCGTGCCGATGTACGGTTATAACGTCCAGCTACTCAATGAAGTCACCGGCGAGCCCTGCGGCATAAATGAAAAAGGCATGCTGGTGATCGAAGGGCCGCTGCCGCCGGGCTGTATTCAGACTATTTGGGGCGACGATGCGCGTTTTGTGAAGACTTACTGGTCGCTGTTTACCCGTCAGGTTTATGCCACCTTCGACTGGGGAATCCGCGACGCCGAGGGGTATTACTTTATTCTGGGCCGTACCGATGATGTGATTAATATTGCGGGTCATCGGCTGGGGACGCGAGAAATAGAAGAAAGTATCTCCAGCTACCCGAACGTAGCGGAAGTGGCGGTAGTGGGGATAAAAGACGCTCTGAAAGGGCAGGTGGCGGTGGCGTTTGTCATTCCGAAGCAGAGCGATACGCTGGCGGATCGCGAGGCGGCGCGCGACGAGGAAAACGCGATTATGGCGCTGGTGGACAACCAGATCGGTCACTTTGGTCGTCCGGCGCATGTCTGGTTTGTTTCGCAGCTCCCCAAAACGCGTTCCGGAAAGATGCTTCGCCGCACGATCCAGGCGATCTGCGAAGGCCGCGATCCGGGCGATCTGACAACCATTGACGATCCCGCGTCGTTGCAGCAAATTCGCCAGGCGATCGAAGAATAGCCGTAAGCCGGATAAGCCGCGTTCGGCAACGGGTTAGACTCAGCGACTGAATAGTGGGGTGTAAAGTCGGGAAAGGGCGGCAGCGCGCCGCCCTGTAACAGAATTAACGCAGAATATTTTTCTCAGCCAGATCCAGTGCGAAGTAGCTGAAAATCAAATCGGCGCCGGCGCGTTTAATCGAGCCCAGACTTTCCAGCACGACCTTTTCTTCATCGATGGCGCCAGCCATAGCAGCAAATTTAATCATGGCGTATTCACCGCTCACCTGGTAAGCGCCAAGCGGCAACTCTGTGCGTTCGCGGATTTCACGCAGCACGTCCAGATACGCGCCGGCCGGTTTCACCATCAAGCAATCCGCGCCCTGGGCTTCGTCGAGCAGTGATTCGCGAATCGCTTCACGGCGGTTCATCGGATTCATTTGATACGTCTTGCGGTCGCCTTTTAACGCGGTACCCGCTGCTTCACGGAAAGGGCCGTAGAAAGAAGAGGCGAACTTGGTGGAGTAGGACATTATTGCCGTATCGGTAAAACCGGCGGCATCCAGCGCCTGGCGGATAGCCTGGACTTGTCCATCCATGGCCGCGGAGGGCGCAATAAAATCTGCTCCAGCCGCCGCCGCGATAACGGCCTGCTTGCCGAGGTTGGCCAGCGTCGCATCGTTATCCACACCGTGTTCGCACAACACGCCGCAGTGGCCGTGCGAGGTGTATTCGCAGAAGCAGGTGTCGGACATGACGATCATCTCCGGCACGGTTTGCTTACAGATGCGGGACATTCTTGCCACCAGACCGTCTTCTTTCCAGGTATCGCTGCCGGTGTCATCAGTATGGTGAGAAATGCCGAAGGTCATAACGGAACGAATGCCAGCATTTGCGATACGTTCAATCTCTCGCGCCAGCTGCTTTTCCGGGATACGCATTACGCCGGGCATGGCATCAATAGCTTTGTAATCGTCGAGTTCTTCTTCAACAAAGATCGGCAACACCAGGTCGTTCAGGCTAAGTGTTGTCTCTTCAAACATAGCGCGCAGCGCAGCGGATTTGCGCAGGCGGCGAGGGCGATGGATAAGGTCTGTCATGGTCTGCCTGATGTTTGTGGAATCGAAGGCCCAGTATACCTGAATCTGCAGGCAGATGTTTTACGAAAACGGTCCTTAACGTAGCAGGCGCAGCCCCGGCGGCGGCGGAACATGGCGCTTCTTTTATATACCGAAGATTAATACCTCAGGCACTATATCATTTTAAATAAGAATTAGTTTTACGTTGTTTTTAGTTTTATTTCATCGTCATTTAAGTAAATGTGGGTTTTAACATTATTCATGTTTATTTTGTTTTTCTTTAATCTATATTTATCTTATATGTATTTTGTTTTTTTATTTTCTTGTAAGGTCATGAAAAAGAATGCTTTTCAATTATAAAACTTCCTTTTATTACGTCTTTTTAATTCATGTCCGAATCCGGACTGAGGATAAAGAATAATTGAACCTTTTAGCAATGACGCCGCATAATCCTTCTTGCTAAACATCTGTATGTTTTTATGCATTGATAATTGATGGATCAACTATATTACGTCCCTGAGGAGGGATGACAAATGCACTCCTGGAAAAAGAAACTTGTAGTCTCACAATTAGCATTGGCTTGCACTCTGGCAATCACTTCTCAGGCGAATGCTACTACTTACGATACCTGGACTTATTACGACAATCCTACCACCGCGCTTGATTGGAATAATATGGATGCCGCAGGCACTGTTGATGGTAACTATGTAAACTATAGCGGTTTCGTTTACTACAACAATGCCAATGGTGATTTCGATCAGACGTTCAACGGTGACACTGTTAACGGTACGATTTCTACCTATTATCTGAACCATGATTATAATGACGCAACCAGTAATGAGCTGAATATTAGTAATTCAGTTATTCATGGCTCGATTACTTCCATGCTGCCGATTGGTTATTACGATCGTTTTGATACGTTGGATCACGATGGGTATTCTGAATATTATCGGTTCAACAACGGTACTGATACTGTTGACGGAAACTGGTATGACGGTGATGTGTTCACGCTGAACATCGCTAATTCCACCATTGATGATGATTATGAAGCGTTTTACTTCACTGATTCCTATAAGGATGGTGATGTAACTAAGTACACAAATGAAACATTCGATGTCAGCGAAGGCGTGGCGGTGAATCTTGATGTAGAAAGCAACATCAATATTTCCAACAATTCCCGTGTTGCAGGTATTGCCTTGTCTCAGGGAAATACTTACAACAACACTTACACGACGGAATCCCATAACTGGGATAACAATATTAATGTATTTGACTCTACTGTAACTTCCGGTTCAGATTATATCCTGGATAGTGCTTATACTACTGACACTGGTACTTTTGGCACAGGTCACTTTGGCAATTCCGATGAGCCGAGCGATTATACTGGTGCTGGCGACGTTGCATTATCTTTCACTGATGACAATGGTGCTTCAGACTATGCAATGAAGAACAATGTGTACTTCAGTAATTCTACGCTGATGGGTGATGTCAAATTTACCAGTAACTGGAACGCCAATTTCGATGCTGATGGTGATGATACTAACGGTGATGGTGTTCCTGATACCAACCATGGCTGGGCTGATGACGGCCTCAACGTCGACGAACTGAACCTTACACTTGATAATGGCAGTAAGTGGGTTGGTCAGGCGACTTATACTGTTGATACAACGTCCCGTATGTATGATGTTGAAACGAACAGCCTTACTCCAGGCGCAACATTGGAAGATAATGCCTGGAATCGTATCGTTGGTAATGAAGTTTTCCAGAGCGGCGTGTTTAACGTGACGCTGAACAATGGTTCTGAATGGGACACCGTTGGGGACTCGACTGTTGATACGCTGGCTGTAAACAATGGTTCTCAGGTTAATGTTTCTAATTCTGATTTAACATCAGACACCATTGATTTGACTAATGGTTCTTCACTGAACATTGGTGAAGGTGGTTATGTTGACACCGATCACCTGACAATTGACTCCTATAGTACTGTTGGTTTGACCGAATCTACTGGCTGGAGTACTTACTCAAACCTGTATGCTAATACCATCACCGTAACTAACGGTGGTGTGTTGGATGTGAATGTTGGTCAGTTTGATACCGAAGTATTCAGCACTGATAAACTGGAACTGACCAGCGGCAATACTGCTGATCACAACGGTAATGTTGTTTCTGGTGTGTTCAATATCCATAGCAGCGATTATGTTCTGAACGCTGACCTGGTGAACGACCGTACCTGGGATACCACTCAGGCTAACTATGGTTACGGTACTATCGCAATGAACTCTGACGGTCACCTGACCATCAACGGTAATGGCGATATCAACAACGGCGACGAACTGGATAACAGCTCTGTTGACAACGTTGTAGCGGCTACCGGTAACTATAAAGTTCGCATCGACAACGCTACTGGTGCCGGTTCTGTTGCGGATTACAAAGGCAACGAGCTGATTTATGTCAATGACGTAAACACCGACGCAACCTTCTCTGCAGCAAACAAAGCTGACCTGGGTGCTTACACCTATCAGGCTAAGCAGGAAGGCAACACTGTCGTGCTGGAACAGATGGAACTGACCGACTACGCTAACATGGCGCTGAGCATTCCTTCTGCGAACACCAATATCTGGAACCTGGAACAAGACACCGTTGGTACTCGTCTGACCAACGCTCGTCATGGCCTGGCGGATAACGGCGGCGCATGGGTAAGCTACTTCGGCGGTAACTTCAACGGCGACAACGGCACCATTAACTACGATCAGGATGTTAATGGCATCATGGTCGGTGTTGATACCAAAGTTGACGGTAACAACGCTAAGTGGATCGTTGGTGCGGCAGCAGGTTTCGCGAAAGGCGATCTGAGCGATCGTACCGGTCAGGTGGATCAGGACAGCCAGTCTGCCTACATCTACTCTTCCGCTCGTTTCGCAAACAACATCTTTGTTGACGGTAACTTGAGCTACTCTCACTTCAACAACGATTTGTCTGCTAACATGAGCGACGGTACTTACGTTGACGGCAACACATCTTCTGACGCCTGGGGCTTCGGCTTGAAACTGGGTTATGATCTGAAGCTGGGTGATGCAGGCTACGTAACGCCTTACGGCAGCGTATCCGGTCTGTTCCAGTCTGGCGACGACTACCAGCTGAGCAATGACATGAAAGTTGACGGTCAGTCTTACGACAGCATGCGTTATGAACTCGGTGTAGATGCAGGTTATACCTTCACTTACAGCGAAGATCAGGCGCTGACCCCGTACTTCAAACTGGCTTACGTTTACGACGACTCCAACAACGATGCTGACGTAAACGGCGACTCTATCGACAACGGCGTAGAAGGTTCTGCGGTACGTGTTGGTCTGGGTACTCAGTTCAGCTTCACGAAGAACTTCAGCGCCTACACCGATGCTAACTACCTCGGCGGCGGTGATGTTGATCAAGACTGGTCTGCAAACGTTGGTGTTAAATATACCTGGTAATCATTTTCTCTCAGGAGAAATAAAGGTAATTTAAACTGAAAAATGCCCGTCAAGGACTTGACGGGCATTATTGCAAGGAATGCATATGTTATCTTTAAGCAAGCCACTACAGGAATTCTACAGACTCGATAAATGCCTTTCTAAGCATGGTACGCGTTTCGAGTTTGTTAACGATAAAGAGATTATCTGTTCACCTGATGAAAGTAATACCCATACCTTTGTTATTTTAGAGGGGGTTGTTTCGTTAGTTCGGGGTGATAAAGTTCTTATTGGTATTGTGCAGGCCCCTTTTATTTTTGGCTTAGCCGATGGCGTGGCGAAAAAAGAGGCACAATATAAATTAATTGCGGAGAGCGGTTGCATCGGTTATCGCCTCTCATCATCACAAACTCTCGCCATCATTGAGCAGAACCAACTGTGGCGTGAAGCCTTCTGTTGGATAGTATGGAAAAGTCAGGTACTGGAACTTCGTGACAAGCAGCTCATTGGTAATAATTCTTACGACCAAATTCGTGCGACGTTAATGACAATGATTGAGTGGGATGAAGAACTTCGCTCACGTATTGGTGTTATGAATTATATTCATCAACGAACGCGCGTATCGCGATCGGTGGTGGCGGAAGTTCTCGCGGCCCTGCGTAAGGGTAATTACATTGAAATGAATAAAGGCAAACTGATCAGTATTAACCGTTTGCCCTCCGAATATTAACAAAAATGTTGCGCCTCGTCTGATATAGCGCGAGGCGCGACGACTCAGGATGCAGGAATAGCAATCGGTTTATTGCCGCTTAGCTCAGTAACCAAATCGTTAATCCCGTCGCTCATATTGGTAAAACGAGTGAGGGGGGAACGGGTTACCACCACAAAAGCGCCAATATTATATTGCGGGATCATCGCCATATAGGTAATAAAACCGCCGCCGCCTCCTGTTTTCTGGATAATGCCAGGACGTCCGTCTTTTGGCGCCATATAGACCCAACCCAGACCGAGCGCGTCGGCTTTACCCGGTACGTCCATCCCGATGATTTTCTTTAACTGTATGCGCTGATAAATCAACGTTTGCATACGATCGGCCTGTTGGCTACGGTGATAGAAATCTGACGACAGATACTGTTGCATCCAGCGCATCATATCTCCTGGCGTAGAATAGACCCCACCGCTGCCAATGGCTGCCAGCGTATTATTACAGGGGCTTGCGCCTTTTTCTGCCACCATCAGACGCTTACACTGATCGGGAGAAGGGGTAAACGTGGTGTCTTTCATTCCCAGCGGGCGGGTAATCTTTTCTTCAAACAGTTGCGTATAAGGTTTGCCGGAGGCGGTCGCCAGCGCGTCGGCTAACAGGTCGAACGCCAGATTGGAATAGGCCGCCTGTGAACCGGGCGCGACTTTTAACGTTGCTGTGGAGAGCCAGTTCCAGCGTTGTTCGCGGGTTGGCCAGACAAATACCGGACGATGCGCCGCGCCGCCGGGCTGTTCTCGCGGAAGCGCGCTGGTGTGGGTCGCTAAGTTGACCAACGTAATCGGCGTGCCTTGATACGTCGGGACACGCGCGCCGGGAGGCGCATATTTGCTGAGAGGATCGTTTAATTTTACCGTTCCCTGATCGAGCAATTTTACCAACATTTCACTGGTCATGAGCTTGGTGAGAGAAGCGATACGAATGACCGAATCAAGCTGTGGACGAACATTATTGCCCGGTCTGGTGTCACCGAAACTACGAAACACGCGTTGATTGCCGTCGATCACCACCAGCGCCATGCCCGTGGCGCCGCTACCATAAAAGATATGCTCGGCATAACGATCAACGATATCAGAGGCAAAAACCGGATCGGCAATCGGCTGAGCCGCCTGGACAGAAGTAAGTGATGCCGCAAACAGCATGGCAGTAAAAAGCAGACTACGTTTCAACGGTGATGTCCATAAGTGAAATAACGGTGGTTATGCGTATTTATACTACCCGGCGGCACATTGCAAAACGTTAAAGAGAAAAAAGTGGGTGAAAAAACGTAACGGCGGGTTTTCGTGATGGAGAATGTTTACTTTTGTGATAGAGCGCTTGTGATAACCTGATAGCGTCAGCGTGCCTGCTGTGTATGAAACTCGTCGAAACAATTCTGTTGAGCAGAAATGCGAACTAAGCGTCACAACGTAGGTCACAATGCCTGGTTTAGCCCTTTCATTTGCGTGGGCATGGCGTGCTATTGCCGCCGTCACAGCAGCCGTAATAAAGATAAGAAGTTAGCAGGAGAGCATGATGTTTAAATCTTTTTTCCCAAAGCCAGGGCCGTTTTTCATGTCGGCGTTTGTTTGGGCGCTGATCGCCGTCATTTTCTGGCAGGCGGGAGGAGGAGATTGGGTGGCGCGACTTGTAGGGGCATCCGATGAAGTGCCTATCAGCGCAGCGCGCTTCTGGTCGCTGGACTATCTGATTTTTTATGCTTATTACCTGATTTGCGTGGGATTATTTGCAACGTTCTGGTTCATCTATAGCCCGCACCGCTGGCAGTACTGGTCGATACTTGGCACCTCGCTCATTATTTTTGTCACCTGGTTTTTGGTGGAGGTTGGCGTCGCGGTTAACGCCTGGTACGCGCCGTTCTATGATTTGATTCAAACGGCGCTCAGCTCGCCGCACAAGGTCACTCTTGGTCAATTTTATCATGAAGTGGGGGTGTTTCTCGGTATTGCGCTTATCGCCGTGGTGATCGGTGTGCTGAACAACTTCTTTGTCAGCCACTATGTATTTCGCTGGCGTACCGCAATGAATGAGCACTATATGGCGCACTGGCAGTACCTACGCCATATCGAAGGGGCCGCCCAGCGTGTGCAGGAAGATACCATGCGTTTTGCCTCTACACTGGAGAATATGGGCGTGAGTTTTATCAATGCCATCATGACGCTCATCGCCTTTCTGCCGGTGTTAGTCACCCTGTCAGCGCATGTGCCGAATTTACCCATCGTAGGGCATATCCCTTACGGCTTGGTCATTGCCGCCATAGTCTGGTCATTAATGGGGACGGGCCTGCTGGCGGTCGTCGGGATCAAATTGCCAGGGCTGGAATTTAAAAATCAGCGAGTGGAAGCCGCTTATCGTAAGGAGCTGGTCTACGGTGAAGATGACGCCAGCCGCGCCACGCCGCCCACCGTCCGTGAACTGTTTAGCGCGGTGCGCCATAACTACTTTCGTCTCTACTTTCACTATATGTATTTCAACATCGCGCGCATTCTCTATTTGCAGGTCGATAACGTTTTCGGTTTGTTCCTGCTGTTTCCTTCCATTGTTGCCGGTACGATTACGCTGGGGCTGATGACGCAAATCACCAACGTGTTTGGCCAGGTGCGCGGTTCGTTCCAGTATTTGATTAACTCCTGGACGACGCTGGTGGAGCTGATGTCTATTTATAAACGTTTACGTAGCTTTGAACGCCAGTTGGATGGTCAGCCAGTTCAGGAAGTGACCCACTCTTTTAGCTAACAGAAGGAAACGTTATGTCGGCGGCGTCCCGTCTTTATCCTCTGCCTTTTCTGGCGGTTGCCATATTGGCTGGCTGTAGTAGTCAATCCGGGCAGCCGGTGAGCAAGGGCGAGAAGCCTGTCGACGTGGCAAGCGTAGTACGTCAGAAAATGCCAGCCAGTGTCAAAGACAGAGAGGCCTGGGCGAAAGATATCGCGACAACGTTTAAGAGCCAGGGGCTGGCGCCGACGGTAGAAAATATCTGTTCGGTGCTGGCTGTCGCCCAGCAGGAGTCCGGTTATCAGGCGGATCCTGTCGTGCCGGGGCTAAGTAAAATCGCCTGGCAGGAGATTGATCGCCGCGCTGAACGACTACACATCCCGCTGTTTCTGGTGCACACCGCGCTGAAAATTAACTCCCCCAACGGCAAGAGCTATAGCGAACGCCTGGACACGGTAAAAACCGAAAAACAGCTTAGCGCTATTTTTGACGATTTTATCAATATGGTCCCTATGGGGCAGACGCTATTTGGCTCATATAACCCGGTGCATACGGGCGGCCCGATGCAGGTCAGCATTGCCTTTGCCGAACAGCACGCGAAAGGCTATCCGTGGAAGATGACGGGTACGGTACGTCAGGAGGTCTTTACGCGCCGTGGCGGGTTGTGGTTTGGAACCTACCATTTGCTGAATTACCCGGCGAACTACAGCGCGCCTGTTTTCCGCTTCGCCGACTTCAACGCGGGATGGTACGCCAGCCGTAACGCTGCGTTCCAGAATGCCGTCAGTAAAGCCAGTGGGGTAAAACTGGCGCTGGATGGCGATCTGATTCGTTATAACAGCAAGGAACCGGGCAAAACAGAGTTAGCGGTACGCAAACTGGCAGGGCAGTTGGGAATGAGTGAGCGTGAAATTCGCAGCCAACTGGAGAAAGGCGATAGCCTGGCGTTTGAAAAAACGGCGCTCTACAAGAAAGTCTATAAACTGGCCGAGGCCAAAACGGGCAAGACGCTTGCGCGGGAAATGTTGCCCGGTATTCAACTGGAAAGTCCGAAGATCACACGCAAGCTGACGACCGCCTGGTTTGCTAAACGAGTTGATGAGCGGCGGGCGCGGTGTATGGGGCGATAAATTTCGCGCTGGGATACTTTCTCCAGCGCGCTAAGGTTTATTGGTGACGGTGACGCCAGCGTAAAAACGCGGCGATAACGGCGAAAATGAGGCAGCCCGTGAGGAAGGGCACCAGGCCAAAAATCGTCCCGACGCCCAGCCCAATCTCTACCCGCGGTCGACCTGTATCCTGTACCTGCATCAGATGCTCATAGATGCCCGGCGCATGAACCAGCAGGTTTAAGAGTTGCGCTCCGGCCCAGAAGCAAAACAGTACAAATATGGCGTAAGCAATATTTCCGGGCGTAGAGGAGGTTTCTCGATGCTTCCCGCTGAACAGCGATTTTGAGAGAGTGAAATCAGCCATAAAGACCTCCAGGATGATCGGCTACGATCTGGCGTTATGCCATCGGCTTACTGTGAAGTCTGACAGGTCATTGTGTTTGTCAATATCAGAATCATGGTAATTTCACATACGGAATGTATCCATCGCGTAAATTTTTGTTAGTTGTCACAAAACGATCACTTTTATCAAAATCAATTAACATTTAAGAAATTCCGTATCCCCCACAGACTCGCTCGCCAGAAGTATGCAAAAATACGTTTTTGTTACTGTTAATACGTCGGAGTCGTTATGCGTTTGCCTGTAAAAATTCGTCGTGACTGGCACTACTATGCCTTCTCTATTGGCCTTATCTTTATTTTGAATGGCGTCGTAGGATTGCTGGGTTTTGAGGCTAAAGGATGGCAAACCTATGGCGTTGGGCTGGTAACATGGATTATTAGCTTCTGGCTGGCGGGGTTCATTATTCGCCGGCGCGAAGAGGATGAGGTAAAAGACGCCCGATAAACGTTGCGCTATCGGGCGTGCGCTATTACATCGTGGTTTTTAAGGCGTTATTCGCCGTATGGCGTTCCAGCGCCAGCTCAATCAGACGGCTGATCAAATCGGTATAGCCCAGTCCGCTCGCCTGCCAGAGTTTTGGATACATACTGATATTGGTAAAACCTGGCAGCGTATTGATCTCGTTAATCACGACCTCATTGTCTGCCGTTAAGAAGACATCGACACGCGCCATACCCGCGCATCCCAGCGTCTGATAAGCCTGGATCGCGATCGCGCGGATCTTGTCATTCACCTCGGAAGGGATCTGCGCAGGCACGACAACTTGTGCGCCATTATCATCAATATACTTAGTATCGTAGGCGTAAAATTCGCTGTTCAGTACGATTTCGCCGCAGGTACTGGCCTGTGGGTTATCGTTACCTAATACGGCGCATTCGATCTCGCGCCCTTTGATCCCTTGCTCCACCACCACTTTATGATCGAATTCGAAAGCCAGCGCGACCGCCTGCTGATATTGCGCTTCGTTAGCGACTTTACTGACGCCGACCGAAGAGCCCTGATTGGCGGGCTTAACGAACAGCGGCAGTCCCAGACGGGATTCAACCTCGGCAAAACTAAACGCGTGACGATTCGTTCGGGTGAGTGTAATAAACGGGGCGATATTCAGTCCGGCATCGCGTAGCAGTCGTTTGGCGACGTCTTTATCCATGCAGGCTGCGGAGCTCAGCACGTCTGAACCGACAAACGGTAAGTTTGCGACGCGCAGCATCCCCTGCAATGAGCCGTCTTCGCCCAGCGTACCGTGGACGATAGGAAAAATAACATCTACCGTCGGTAGCGGCTGCCCGTTCTGAGCGTTAATCAATTGGTGTTGGTGTTTGCCAGGCACCTGGGCCAGACTGATTGCCGAAGGACGTAGCGCGATATGTGCCGGATCGTCTGCATTCTGCAAATAATTTTCCGCATCGTTAACATGCCATTGTCCCGCCTTATCTATCCCTAACAGCACCACGTCGAAGCGGGTTTTATCGATCGCATCAACGATATTTTTCGCTGATTGCAAAGACACTTCATGTTCCGCCGACTTACCGCCAAATACTATTCCTACCCGCAATTTCGCCATCTTAAAAACCCATTCCATCGAATGCAAAGCGTATACATTACCACGACAAAACGCGGGTTTCGCGGGCTTCTGCCATAATGTTTATGGGATGTGAGAACGGAGGCCGCGTGAGAGGTAAGGATTTTCTGATTATTGTGCTGTTGGGCGGCATTGGCGGGCTGGGATATCGTTATCTTCCCTCTTATTATAATCCTTTTGCTCCGCTACAACTTGCCGATCCGCCAGGCTGGATCACTACCTTCAAACTACAGCGCCTGACGCCGTCGCAGTGCCGGGAGCTTTTGACGGCGGCCAATCAACAGGGATTAATTTCATCACAACCTGTTGCGGATAGCGCTGGTGAATGTCCCTTATCCCATGTTGTGCGCGTCAGAGATTTTGGCCAGGTAAAACTGAGCAGCAGTTTTTTAGCCTCCTGCCCGTTGGCGCTGCGCTCCGCGCTGTTTGTCGAACAGCAGGCAAAACCTTTAACAGAAACGTGGATGAAGCGCCGCCTGACCCGTATCGAACATCTGGGCAGCTATGCCTGCCGTAATATTTATCACCGCCCGGATGCGCGTCGCAGTGAACATGCCAGCGCAGAAGCGCTGGATGTCAGCGGGTTTCAGCTATCGGATGGCCGAAAAATCACTGTCCTGCGCGGCTGGGGGCGTCAGGAGACGGGGCCCTGGTTACGCGCTATGTTAAACGCCAGTTGCCATTATTATGGCAATGGGCTCGGGCCTGACTATAACGCTGCGCATGCTAACCATTTTCATCTTGGAATGCGGGGCTACGGCGTGTGTCGTTAAAGCATAAACGTCTGCCTTGCGCGGCTATATAATGTGACATGTTTCACAAAAATGATGAACGGGGAGACAAAATAGCAAAGTGTGACGTATCGCACCTCTGGAACCACCAGGAAAAAGAGAACTTGCTAAGCTAACGCGTATTTTCAGCTACTTACCGTTACGAGTCTTATGGAATCCTGGAAAGTTAATCTAATTTCCGTTTGGTTTGGATGTTTTTTTACCGGGCTGGCAATCAGCCAAATCCTGCCATTCTTACCCCTTTATATTTCCCAGCTTGGCGTCTCTTCCCATGAAGCGTTATCAATGTGGTCCGGGTTAACGTTTAGCATCACGTTTCTTATTTCCGCCATTGTGTCGCCGATGTGGGGCAGTCTCGCCGATCGTAAAGGGCGTAAACTGATGCTATTGCGCGCGTCGCTCGGGATGGCGATAGCTATTCTACTGCAGGCATTTGCGACCCATGTCTGGCAACTTTTCCTGCTGCGCGGAATCATGGGGTTAACGTCAGGCTATATCCCCAATGCCATGGCGCTGGTAGCCTCTCAGGTACCACGCGAACGTAGCGGCTGGGCGCTCAGTACGCTTTCTACCGCGCAGATCAGCGGCGTTATCGGCGGGCCGTTAATGGGCGGCTTTGTCGCGGATCATATCGGGCTGCGGGCGGTATTTCTGATTACCGCCATGCTGTTGGTGGTGAGCTTTCTGGTCACGCTATTTTTAATTAAAGAAGGCGTGCGTCCGGTCATCAAGAAAAGCGAACGCCTGAGCGGTAAAGCCGTTTTTGCGTCGTTACCTTATCCTGCGCTGGTGATCAGTTTGTTTTTTACCACGATGGTCATTCAACTCTGTAATGGTTCCATCAGTCCAATCCTGGCGCTGTTTATCAAATCAATGATGCCGGACAGTAATAACATCGCCTTTCTTAGCGGGTTAATTGCCTCGGTGCCCGGTATCTCTGCGCTTATCTCCGCGCCTCGCCTGGGAAAACTTGGCGACAGAATCGGCACGGAAAGAATTCTGATGGCCACGCTTATCTGCGCAGTGCTGCTTTTCTTCGCGATGTCCTGGGTCACCACGCCGTTCCAGCTGGGGCTGTTACGTTTCTTGTTAGGCTTTGCCGATGGCGCGATGTTACCCGCCGTACAAACGTTATTGGTGAAATACTCCAGCGATCAAATTACCGGACGTATTTTTGGCTACAACCAGTCATTTATGTACCTGGGCAACGTGGTTGGGCCGTTGATGGGCGCGACGGTATCGGCGATGGCCGGTTTCCGCTGGGTTTTTATCGCTACGGCGGCGATCGTGTTGATCAATATCGGGCAACTGACCCTGGCGTTACGTCGTCGGCGTAACGCGCAAAAAGCGAAAGGCCAATAGCGGTGCATCGTAACGGCGCTTCTGCCGTTACGATATGGTTTAAATTAAAAGATATATTCTTTATCCGTGAAGTTTTTCTATAGATGGCATAACCTTAAATTATGATATAGCGTGATTATTGTTTTTTGATGGTTTATTATCGTCTCGTTTTCGGTCTGAGAAACGTTTCGCTGCGGCGACAGTGATAATTATTTGTGTAAAGTTCTTCCTGTATCATAAAAATAGTACTTTCAGCCTCTAGGCAGTGGTTCTTCATAGTGATAACGTCACCCTGGAACTAATAAGGAAATATGGTCATGAAAAATCTCATAGCAGAGTTGTTGCTTAAGCTAGCCCAAAAAGAAGAAGAGTCGAAAGAACTGGTTGCTCAGGTAGAAGCGTTAGAGATTATCGTCACAGCAATGTTACGTAACATGGCGCAAAACGAGCAGGAGATGTTGATACGTCAGGTAGAGGGGGCACTTGAAGGCGTAAAGCCGGATGCCAGCGTTCCTGATCACGATACGGAATTGCTGCGCCAATATGTAAAAAAGTTGCTGAGACACCCCCGGCACTAATCGTATTTAAAACAACACAGTTGTTATAACGTTACTTTTATGAAATAACATAGCCGCTTCGTTTTTATTTTCTTCTGGGTAATACAGAGCAAAATAAAAACGAAGCGGCTATGGTAATAACAGTGTAACGTTATGCGCTGTTCTTCTGCATCCTGCCAGTGTAACTGTGGATAATCGAATTGCACATTAGCCTACGGTTTGTCAATCAATAAAACATCTATTGCTAACGGTAAGTAATACTTTTACAGCCGGGTGGTATTTTTGCCAGTAACAGCCAGACTTATATAAAGTCCCTGGGATATTTCCCAAAGGGACAACGTGTAATGTGTACACTGACAAAAGGATGGTGCTATGAAAATAACATTACTGGTGACTTTACTTTTTGGCCTAGTCTTTTTAACCGCCGTCGGCGCAACCGAGAAACCGTTAACGCCGCAACAGCAGCGCATGACGACCTGTAATCAGCAGGCGACAGCGCAAGCGTTGAAAGGCGATGCGCGTAAAACCTACCTTAGCGACTGCCTGAAAAACAGTCAGTCAGCCCCTGGCGAGAAAAGCCTGACGCCGCAACAGCAGAAAATGCGTGAATGCAATGTTCAGGCGACGGAACAATCACTGAAAGGCGATGACCGTAGCAAGTTTATGAGCGCCTGCCTGAAAAAAGCGGCGTAGTGCTATCGGGTGAGTCCTGAAAAACACTCACCCGAAATTTCATACTTCCTCCATGCGCTCTGTTTCTATAATTTGGGAAAATTGTTTCTAAATGTTCCCAAAAATAATGAATGATGAAAATTTTTACCGAAAAGCGGTTGAACAGGCGGTAGCGCCGCCTGACCCTCCTGATGATCGTCAGCGCTCCGGGTTGCGCTTCGCCCGGCGCATCAGGCTACCGCGTGCGGTGGGGTTAGGGGGGATGTTTTTACCGGTGGCCGCCGTGTTAGTGACGCAACCTGTCTTTGGCGGCTGGTGGCTATTGCTGGTCGGCTGGTCTTTTGTCTGGCCGCATCTGGCATGGCAGTGGGCGGCGAAAGCCCTTGATCCGCTACGCCAGGAAATTTACAACCTGAAAGTGGATGCGATCCTCTCCGGCATGTGGATCGCGCTGATGGGCGTCAATATGTTGCCTGCCGCCGCGCTGTTTATGATGATGAGCATGAATCTGATGGGCGCTGGCGGGCGGCGGCTATTCACTGTCGGAATGGGCCTTTTGCTGGCGTCATGTCTGGTGACGTTGCAGCTTGCCGGGCTACCCGTCGCGATGCGAAGCTCGTCGCTGGAAGTCACGCTCTCTTTGCCCGTCATTATGTTGTATCCGCTTCTGTTCGCCTGGGTAAGTTACCAAACGGCCATTAAATTAGCGGAACATAAGCGACGCTTGCAGGCGATGAGCTCGCGGGATGGCATGACCGGCGTCTATAACCGACGCCACTGGGAAATTTTATTACGTAATGAATTCGATCACAGCCGACGCCACCATCGGGAGGCGACATTGTTGATTATCGATATCGATCATTTTAAGAGCATTAACGACACCTGGGGACATGATGTTGGGGATGAGGCTATTATCGCCCTGACGCGTCAATTACAGATAACGCTACGCGGGAGTGATATTATCGGGCGCTTTGGCGGCGACGAATTTGCGGTGATTATGTGCGGAACGCCGGCAGACAGCGCGATTACCGCCATGTCGCGAGTGCATGAACGGCTAAATACCTTACGCTTGCCGGGCGCGCCGCAGGTCATGTTACGTATCAGCGTGGGCGTGGCGCCGTTAACGCCACAAATCGGTCATTATCGGGAATGGCTAAAGTCTGCGGATATGGCGCTTTACAAAGCAAAGAATGCCGGACGTAACCGCACCGAAGTGGCGGCATGACGTCCAGCCGGGCTTCAGGATTTACTGAGCGCCTCTGATTTTTCCATACACTTCGTCATCGCTTCTATTACCGCAGCGCGGAAGCCACGTTCTTCCAGAACGCGTACGGCTTCAATCGTCGTTCCGCCAGGCGAGCACACCATATCTTTCAGTTCGCCGGGATGCTTTCCGGTTTCGAGTACCATTTTCGCCGACCCCATGACGGCCTGCGCGGCGAATTTATAAGCCTGAGCGCGAGGCATACCGCCCAGAACGGCAGCGTCCGCCATCGCCTCGATAAACATAAAGACATAGGCCGGCGAAGATCCGCTCACGCCAACCACCGGATGGATCATCGGCTCAGCAATCACTTCCGCCCCGCCAAAGCAGCGGAAAATATTCAGCACATCAGCCGTATCTTCCGGTGTGACCAGCGCGTTGGGCGTGACGGAGGTCATTCCTGCGTTGACCAGCGACGGCGTATTCGGCATAGCGCGAATGATTTTACGGTCGTGTCCCAGCGCGCGCGCAAGCTGATCAAGCGTTACGCCTGCGGCGATAGAGACCACCAGCGAGTCTTTGTTCAGGCTGGAGGAGATTTCACTGAGCACTTTCACCATAATGCCCGGTTTTACCGCGCCGAAAACGATATCCGCGACCTGAGCGACCTCCTGCGCGCTTTGCGCCGCATTAATGCCGTACTGATCATGCAGGGCGGCGACTTTATCGGGGGAGGGGGTATAGACCCAGATCTGGCCGGGAAGTACCTGACCGCTGGCAATCAGTCCGCCAAGAATAGCCTTGCCCATATTACCGCAGCCAATAAAACCGATTTTCTTCTCCATCTCGTCACTCCCTATGTTTGTGTGTTATGGGGAATGGTTAGCTTAACGCGGATTGAAAACGGGCAGAAGGAGAAACAGCACTTTGATGAAAGACAAAAGCGCGAGACAATAAAAGATTGTATACCGTACGGGAGACATTATGACCATCTGGGTGGATGCGGATGCGTGTCCGAATGTCATTAAAGAAATTTTGTACCGCGCCGCCGAGCGGATGCAGTTGCCGCTTATTCTGGTTGCCAATCAGGCCTTGCGCGTGCCGCCTTCGCGTTTTATCCGCACGCTTCGCGTGGCCGCCGGGTTTGACGTGGCGGATAACGAAATCGTGCGTCAATGCGAAGCGGGCGATCTGGTGATTACCGCGGATATTCCGCTGGCGGCTGAAGTGCTGGAAAAAGGCGCTGCGGCTCTTAATCCCCGGGGAGAACGCTATAGCGACGCCACGATTCGCGAACGTCTGACGATGCGTGACTTTATGGACACGCTACGCGCCAGCGGCGTACAAACGGGGGGGCCAAACACTCTCTCGCCGCGCGATCGTCAGCATTTTGCCGCCGAGCTGGATAAGTGGTGGCTGGAAAGCCAGCGTAAAAAATAAATCATGTAATGAAAAATTTACAGTTTATTCATTTCTGATTCTTGCTATAGTACTAATATTGTGACTTTAGTACCTTTGTGTAAATTATTATTTACATTTATGCGTTGTACTAGTTAGATGATATGATTATAACATTGCTGATATCAAATCCTGCGTATGCGCAGTTCCTGGGGGAACGCCTGCTATGATGCAACCTCTTTATCTTGTTGGCCCGCGGGGCTGTGGGAAAACCACCATCGGTATGGCGCTGGCGCAGGCAACCGGTTTTCGGTTTGCAGATACCGACCGCTGGCTGCAATCGCACGTGCAGATGAGCGTCGCTGATATCGTTGAAAAAGAAGGCTGGGGAGGGTTCCGCGCCCGGGAAACCGCGGCCCTGGAGGCGGTAAGCGCGCCTTCGACTGTCGTGGCGACGGGAGGCGGTATTATTCTCACGGAGTATAACCGACGTTATATGCACCGTGTTGGCGTAGTGATTTATCTGTGCGCGCCGGTATCCACGCTGGTTAACCGGCTTGAGGCTGAACCTGAAGCGGATCTGCGCCCGACCCTCACCGGCAAGCCGTTGAGCGAAGAGGTTCGGGAAGTGCTTGAGCAGCGTGACGCGTTGTATCGCGAAACGGCGCATTACATTATTGACGCGACGAAAGCGCCGGCCCAGGTCGTTTCTGAAATTATTGCGGCGCTGCCGCCGTCGACGCAACGGTTACAGGGAGATGTCTATACTTAACGCTCACCCAGAATAAAGGAAACGCTATGCCAACCAGACCACCTTATCCGCGGGAAGCTTATATCGTCACCATTGAAAAAGGCACGCCGGGCCAGACGGTGACGTGGTATCAGCTACGGGCTGACCATCCGAAACCTGATTCGCTCATCAGCGAGCATCCGACCGCAGAAGAAGCGATGGATGCGAAAAATCGTTACGAAGATCCGGATAAATCATAGACGCATGAACCACTCGGAAGGGATTCTGAGTACCCCTAAATTGTATCTCCATCACATTCTTGAAACATTTATACTGGCAACTAAAACCGTAAATTAAGCGATAACAATACAATATTGGAGTTATTTGGAATCTTTACACAATACGTTGCTCATCTGCTGCTACGCTTTCTGAGATTTGTAGGGCAGGTAGCGCGGTGAGCGTGTGAATATTTGCCCGGGAATTACGACGAAGTAATAAGGTGGAATAAAAATGAGTGCGTCGTTGGCAATCCTCACAATCGGCGTTGTGCCAATGAGCGAAGTGTTACCGCTTCTGACGGAATACATCGACGAACAACACATCACCCATCATAGCCTGCTGGGAAAAATGAGCCGGGAAGACGTTATGGCGGATTACGCTGTAGAGCCTGGCGACGATCCGCTTTTGACGTTGCTGAATGATAACCAGATAGCCCATGTTTCCCGCCAGAAAGTGGAGCGAGATTTACAGAGCGTTGTCGAGGTGCTGGATAATCAGGGTTACGATGTCATTATACTGATGAGCACCGCGGCGATTAAAAGTATGGCAGCCCGTAATTCTATTTTGCTTGAACCGCTGCGTATTATTCCACCGCTTGTCGCCTCTATTGTGGATGGACATCAGGTGGGCGTGATTGTGCCTGTTGCAGAACTTCTGGCGGCCCAGGAGAAAAAATGGCAGGTATTGCAAATGCCGCCGGTGTATTCGCTGGCGAATCCGGTTCACGGTTCTGAGCAACAGTTAATTGATGCCGGACAGGCGCTACTGGATCAAGGCGCGGACGTCATTATGCTGGATTGTCTGGGTTTTCATCAGCGTCATCGGGATATTTTACAGCAGGCGCTGGATGTGCCGGTTTTACTCTCTAACGTTTTGATTGCGCGGTTAGCTTCAGAACTGCTTGTCTAATTTTACGTGACAGGCCGAACGTCAGGACTCTATATTGGGTGTTAATTTAATAATGAGACGGGGCCTGATTATGCTACAAAGCAATGAATACTTTTCCGGGAAAGTTAAGTCTATTGGATTTACCAGCAGTAGCACCGGCCGGGCCAGCGTTGGTGTGATGGCGGAAGGGGAGTATACATTTGGCACCGCCGAACCCGAAGAGATGACGGTTGTGAGCGGCGCGTTGAAGGTACTGTTGCCGGGAACTGTCGAATGGAAAGTGTATACAGCCGGTGAGGTGTTTAACGTGCCTGGCCACAGCGAGTTTCATCTCCAGGTTGCTGAGCCCGCCTCGTATCTGTGCCGCTATTTGTAACGGTGAGTCCCCTCTCCGGCGGAGAGGGGCCCTCTGGTTAGCGCTGCGCTTCGCCGCCTAATCCTTCCACCAGGCTTTGAATCAGCGCCGCCAGCTCGCCGGTCATCAGGATAAAGTCCGCGTCAAAACGTTGGGCAAAATCTTCCCGGTCGATATCTTCGTTCTGGTCGCGCAGCTCATCGCAGAATTTCAGACGCTTAATGGAGCCGTCATCGCACATGACGAATTGAATGCGCTGCTGCCAGTCGAGCGCCAGCTTCGTGACCACTTTACCCGCTTCAATATGAACGGCGATCTCGTCGCTGACCAGATCCTGCTTTTTCGCGCGGATCACGCCGCCATCTTCCAGCATCGCTTTCAATTCGGCTTCGTCCAGCAACTGGAAACCCTGAGCGACCGTACCGGAGCGCACCCACTCGGTGAGCGTCAGCTCAATCGGATTTTCCAGCGCCAGCGGGACGACCGGCAGCGAGCCAAGACTTTTACGCAGTAGCGCCAAAGTATCTTCCGCTTTTTTCGCGCTGGCGCAGTCAACCATAATCAGGCCGTTAACGGTATCAATCCACATCATTGTCTGACTGAAGCGGCTAAACGCGCGCGGCAGCAACGAATGCAACACTTCATCCTTCAGGGAATCTTTTTCCGTCTTCTTCAGCTTGCGTCCCTGATCGGCTTCCAGTTTCTGGATTTTCGCCTCCAGTGCCTGTTTGATCACTGGCGATGGCAGGATTTTCTCTTCTTTGCGCGCGCAAATAATAATTTGACCATTGGCGGTGTGCGTTAACGCATCGCTGTGAGAGCCCATCGGCGGAACCCAGCCCATTTTGGCCATATCCTGGCTACCGCATGGGGTAAACGTCATTGAGGCGAGCTGTTTCTCCATCTCTTCGGCGCGTAATGTAATATCGCGGCTAAGACGGTAAACCATTAAATTTTTGAACCACAGCATGATAATTTCCACGGCCTTGTCGTTAAATCCAGGCGGTATAGTAACGAATTGTCGGCAGGCTTGCATTGCCAATCAGAACGGTGAATTCTACCCTGTTGATATTCCCAAAAAATGAGGAGCGGTATGTGCGTATTGGTATCGATTTAGGCGGCACAAAAACGGAAGTCATTGCGCTTGATGATGCAGGAGAGCAGCGGTTTCGCCATCGTCTGCCTACGCCGCGGGAGGATTATCAGCAAACGATAGAAACCATCGCTACGCTGGTCGACATGGCGGAACAGGCGACCGGCCAGACCGGTAGCGTCGGCATTGGCATTCCCGGTTCTCTCTCGCCTTACACCGGCGTGGTGAAAAACGCTAACTCTACGTGGCTTAACGGCCAGCCGTTCGATAGCGATGTGAGCCGTCGTCTGAAGCGTGAAGTGCGGTTAGCCAACGATGCCAATTGCCTGGCGGTATCAGAGGCGGTGGATGGCGCGGCGGCGGGGGCGCAAACGGTATTTGCGGTGATTATCGGTACCGGGTGTGGCGCGGGCGTAGCGCTAAATGGCCGGGCGCACATCGGCGGCAACGGTACGGCAGGTGAATGGGGCCACAATCCGTTGCCGTGGATGGATGACGATGAGTTGCGTTACCGCGAAGAAATTCCCTGTTATTGCGGTAAACAAGGCTGTATCGAAACCTTTATTTCCGGTACGGGATTTGCCACGGATTACCAGCGTTTGAGCGGTAACGCGCTAAAAGGC
Organism: Salmonella sp. 2020_1459; assembly: GCF_043847915.1. NCBI lineage: Bacteria > Pseudomonadati > Pseudomonadota > Gammaproteobacteria > Enterobacterales > Enterobacteriaceae > Salmonella > Salmonella sp. 2020_1459. The sequence continues at coordinate 143,961 of NZ_JBCMFA010000008.1, forward strand.
GATGAGATTATTCGTCTGGTCGACGCGCAGGACGCCGTGGCGGAACTGGCGTTAAGCCGTTATGAGCTGCGGCTGGCGAAAGCATTATCTCATGTCGTGAATATTCTGGATCCGGATGTCATTGTGCTGGGCGGCGGTATGAGCAATGTTGAGCGCCTGTACAAGACGGTTCCGTCGCTGATGAAATCGTTTGTTTTTGGCGGCGAGTGCGAGACGCCGGTACGTAAGGCGCGGCATGGCGATTCGAGCGGCGTGCGCGGCGCGGCCTGGCTGTGGCCGCTGGCGTAACGTTGTTAGCCGGATGGCGCGTCATCCGGCAACCGGCGTGACCGATGGCTGCTTGTGTTTTAGACGTCCGTATACCAGCAACGACGACATGGCGGAAAACGAGAGCAGGGCGGCGGGAAGCGCCACATAGTGGTACGCAAAACCTAGTGTCAGCATCAGCCCGCCGCACCAGGCGCCAATCGCGCTACCGAGATTAAACGCGATTTGCCCTCCCGCCGCGCCCAGCAGTTCGCCGCCTTTGGCGTTTTGCAGTAGCAGGATTTGCAGCGGCGCAGAGAGCGCAAACAGACCAGCGCAGCAGATAAACGCGAAAGTCAGCGATGTCGTTTTGTATCCGCTGAAGAAAAAGAGCGCCATGAGAGAAAGCACGATAACGAGGTCAGTCACTACCGCGATGCGCAGCGGAGTATATCTGCCGGAGAGTTTGCCGCTTAACAGATTGCCTAACACCATCCCCAGCCCGACCAGCATCATAATAAACGTCATGCTCGTCTCCGAAAAACCGGAGATGTACATCATAAATGGCTTGATATAGCTGAACCAGGCAAAAACGCCCGCATTGCCGAACATCGTGGCGGCGAAAATGAGCCACGGCGAGGGGCTACGCAAGAAGTGAAACTGCTCGCGCAGGCTGCCTTGGGCTTTGTCGCGAATATCCGGCACCCAGAAGAAAATTGCGGTGAGCACGGCGATGTTGAAAACCGCGATCAATAAAAAGGTGTAGCGCCAGCTAAATTCCTGGCTCAGGTAAGTGCCGAACGGAATGCCCACCAGATTCGCCACCGTCATCCCTGAAACCATACCCGCGACGGCGGCGGTGACCTTCCCGGGGCGGATAATCTTTGACAAGACAATGGCGCCGACGCCAAAAAAGGCACCGTGCGGAAAGCCGGAAACCAGTCTGCCGACGGCGAGCATCAGATATGACGAGGAAAAGGTAAATATGGCATTGCCCATCACGCACAACATGACCAGAAACAACAGTATATGTTTAAGCGAAAAGCGGCTGGAAAAGAGCGCCATAACAGGCGCGCCCAGCACGACGCCGAAGGCGTAAAACGAGATCATATGCCCGGCGGCGGGAATTGTTATCCCGACATCGCGTGCCAGCTCCGTCAGCACGCCCATAATGCCAAACTCGGCCATCCCCAGTCCGAACGTACCCAGCGCCAAAGAAAAAATAACTTTTTTCATACCACCTGCCGAAAATAAAGGCGCATGTTGCGCGCTGTGGCTGTGAATTGTCACAGCCAATCAACGTATAGCTTGCGGATAAGCGCGAGGTAATACCATTCCTTATCCGTCTTTGTGTATTCATTATTATGCTATGTCATGACGGTATGCTGTGCGCAGGATGACACTCGTGTTACTCCACGGCAAACGCTTTGTCCAGTTTGCTATAACCAAGCCCATTGATTTTTTTCACTTTTATCTGCACAGGGATACGTTCTTTCATGGCTTCCACGTGACTAATCACACCGATGGTCTTCCCGCTGGCATTCAGCGCATCGAGCGCATCCAGCGCGGCGTCCAGCGTTTCGCTATCAAGCGTGCCGAAGCCTTCGTCGAGGAACAAAGAATCAATGCGCGTTTTATGGCTGACCAAATCTGATAACGCCAGCGCCAGCGCCAGGCTGACCAGGAAACTTTCGCCGCCTGATAACGTTCGCGTATCGCGCACGGCGTCGGCCTGCCAGGTATCGACAACCTCCAGTTCCAGCGCGTCGCTGGCTTTGCGCTGCAATAAATAGCGGCCATGCAGGCGGGTGAGCTGATGATTCGCCAGCCAGACCAGATTATCCAGCGTCAGTCCCTGGGCGAATTTGCGGAACTTATCACCTTCTTTAGAGCCGATCAGCGCATTGAGATAGCCCCAGTCTTCCGCTTGCTGAGAGGCTTGCTTCATTTCCGTCATCAGCGCGCGTTGGCGCTGCCGATTATCTGCATCCTGTTTAATTTGCTGGCGGATTTCCCCCTGGCGTGTCGTGTTCTCGCGCAGTTGTTGCGCCAACTGCGTCAGCCGCTGCGCGAGCTGCTCCGCCGTACACGTTGGGTCCAGACCTGCGGGCGGCTGTTGCTGATGGTCAGCCAGCGCCTGCGCGGACTGCGCGCTTAACGCCTTCGCTTGTTGTAGCTGACTTTCCAGCGTTTGTTGTTGTTTTTCCAGACGGGTCACGGTCTCTTCATCCAGCAACGCCGCCAGGAACGTTGCCTGGCTGTCAAACGGGCTATTTTTTAACGCCGCATCAAAGTGCGCTATCGCCTCGGCGGCGCGCTGCTGCTCCTGCGTCGTTTGTTCCTGCAGGGTTTGCAACTGGCTTTGTAATGACACGCACTCATCATGCGCCTGCCGCCAGTTATCCAGCGGCACGTCGTCGTCGGAATCCGCGGTATCCGTTTGCGGTAGCGTCTCCAGCAACGGGGCAAGCCTGTCGATCTGCATTTGCAAATCCGCGAACTCTGTCTGACGCTGTTGCCATATTTTCGCTTCGTCGGCGCGCTCATTCAGCCACGAAGCCTCGTCTTCTGGCGCAGGAAGGGAAAGCGTATACTGCGCCAAATCTGCCGTCAGCGACGCCTGACGCTGCGCAATCTGCGCGGTAAAGCGCGCTACCTGTTCAGTATGCGCCGCGATTTGCGTTTGTAGAGCATGACGCTGGCTGAGCTGATCCAACTGTTGCTCATGCTCTTCCGCGGCGGTCAGCCAGCCCGCGAGGTCTTCTTGCGGCTGGAGCTGAACGCCCAGCGTAGCGCACAGCGTTTGCCATTCCTCAGTAAGCGCTTGCTCCTCCTGCAACAACGACTGCGCCTCGCTTTCATCCCGCTGTAATTGTTGCGTTAAGGCATCTAACTGTCCTCGCAGCGCCGCGCCTTCTTCCGCCAGCGTTTTGACCTCTTTTTCCAGCGCGTCGCGGCGGGTTTGATTCGCGCTCAGTTCCAGCGCCTGATAGGCGGCGATGGCGGGGTGCGTCGTCGAGCCGCAAAGCGGACACGGCTGGCCGGACTGTAAGTGCGCCCGCTGGCTTTCCAGATCTTTGATGCGCGCCTCCTGCTCGCAAATAGTGCGAACGTCCGCAAGCTCCTGCGCTTTAGTCTTATAACTCAAACGCTTATCCGCCAGACGTTGGGTGTATTGCGCCTGCTCCTGATGATGACGCGCGATAGCTGCCTGTAGCTGCGCCTGACGCTTTTGTTTCGGGAGAATTTGCCCCTGAAGCGCGGCGAGACGATGGCGTAGCGGACGCTGCCGGGTATGCAATGCTCTGGCTTCCGCCAGCGCCTGTGGCGTGAGGTCGAGCGTGAGCGGCGGTAGCGCATCACGCTGACGCGTATCGCTCAGCAACTGCTGTTGCCATTGGCTCAGTTGCGCCCGATCGTGGGATTGTTGTGTTAATAATGCTCGCCACCCCGCCAGTTCGCTGCGCCAGACGCGGATGCCGTCGTGTTCCGCCAGCCATGTCTTCAACCGCTGCCCTGTGGCGTTCAGTTGCGTGAATTGTCGATGCGCGCAGGCGCGGATACGCTGGCGCAGGCGATACGCGCTTTGTAAGCGAGCATTCACTTCATCACTGTGCTGGCGAACACGCTCAACGGCGCGGGTTTGTTCCTGAATGCGCTCCCAGTGCGGGCGCAACTGGCGAGCAGGTTGCGCCAGTGTCAACGCCGCGAGCTGCGGCTGCGCTTTTTCTCGCGCCTCTTGCGCCGCGTACAGCGCCTGCTGCCGGGCGTGTAATTCAGTGTGGAGCTCGTTTTTTCGGGTCAGCCAGTGAAGGTGCTGCTGCTGTCCCTGCTGGTCGGCCAGCAGGCGTTTCTCTTCGTCAGTAAGCGCCTGCAAACTGGCTTCCAGTTGCTGTAACTGTTCGTCCGCCAATAGGGCGACGCCGCTGGCCTGCGCTTGTAACTTTTCCAGTTCGAGACGGGCTGATTTATGTTTTTCAAATACCTGTGCGGAGATCTGCCCGTAAATCTCAGTGCCGGTGAGCTCCTCCAGAAGCTCTGCGCGCTCTTTCGCTTTGGCGTTAAGAAAGGCGGCGAACTGCCCCTGTGATAACAACATCGAACGGGTGAAGCGCCCGTAGTCCAGCCCGGTCAACGTGGCGATCATCTCCAGTTTATCCTTTACCTTATCGGCAAAGATCTTTCCGTCTGAACACCGTGCCAGCTCTACGCGTGGGGCCTGGAGATTGCCGTCAGGCTGATTTCGGGCTCGGTTCTGGCTCCAGAACGCGCGCCAGGCTTCGCCTTTTACCTCAAACTCCACTTCGGCCAGACATTCCGCTGTATCGCGCGTCATCAAATCGTTTTGCGATTGCGATACCGTATTCAGGCGCGGCGTTTCGTGGTACAGCGCCAGGCAGATGGCGTCAAGCAAGGTGGTTTTTCCCGCGCCGGTCGGGCCGGTAATGGCGAATAACCCGTTACTGGCAAACGGTTCGGCGGTAAAGTCGACCTTCCATTCTCCTTTCAGCGAGTTCAGGTTTTTCAGACGCAAACTGAGAATTTTCATGCCTCATGCTCCTCATTCAACGCGTAGAGCGTGCTGGAAAAGAGCTGATTCAGGCGCTCGCGCTGCGGGGGATCTAACGCTTCCAGCGCCAGACGCCGCGCAAAAACCTCCTCCACGCTAAGCTCGCTTAATGTTTCCCGCCGCTCGTTCGCCAGCGAGCGCTCGCGCTGTTCGCGGCTACGGCGCACCAGTAATACCTCTACGGGGAGTGACTCCGTTAATGTCTGTATTCTGCGTTGGATATCGTGCAGATAATCATCGGTGGTGATTTCAATATCCAGCCAGACGGGGGGCGATTGCTCAACGCCGCGCCACTGCTCAAGCTGTTCGGTAATTGACGCCAGGTCGCCTTTTAAAACCGCCAGCGGTTGAGTCACGGGGACAGCCAGACTTTCGGTACTTTGCCATTTCCCCTGCTCGAAGGTCACCAGATGCACGCATTTGCTTTTGCCGCACTCATCAAAGCTGAGGGCGATGGGTGAGCCGCAATAGCGGATATGCTCCGTGCCGCCGACACATTGCGCGCGGTGAATGTGTCCCAATGCGATATAATCCGCGGGGGGGAAATGCTGCGCCGGAAAGGCATCCAGCGTACCGATATAAATGTCGCGAACCGCATCGCTTTTGCTGGCGCCGACGGTGGTTAAATGTCCCGTCGCGATAACCGGCAGCTTTCGTTCGCCGCGTAGCTGGCACGCTTCCTGATACTGCTGTTGATAATAATCGGCAATCGCATGAAGAAGTTGCTGCTGTTTCTCGCTGCCGGATAATCCCGCCTGACTGGTAATAATGTCGCGCGGGCGCAAAAAGGGAATGGGGCACAGTACGGCGCCCGGAGACCCGTCGCGACGATGAAGTAGCCGCGGCGCATAGCCCGCGCTGGCGATCACGGTTGTATTGAGAAACGCCAGAATGTCGCGCGATTCGTTTAGCGTGGCGACGGAATCATGATTACCGGCCAGCACCACCAGATGACAGCCCGTTTGCTGTAAATTAACGACGAAACGGTTATAAAGTTCTCGGGCATAGCTTGGAGGCGAACCGGTATCAAAAATATCGCCAGCGACAATAATGGCATCCACCTGATGGGCCTGCGCGGTCTCCAGCAGCCAGTCCAGAAAAGCCTGATGCTCCGCGGCGCGGCTTTTACTGTAGAAATTTTGTCCCAGATGCCAGTCAGAGGTGTGGAGGATGCGCATAATTGTTCCATGCAAAAAAAGCGTGAACGGGATTATACACGTCATCCCTTCCATTTTTGGGCGCAATTTACCGCCGGTACACGGTAATGCATGGTTTCACCGGTGTCATAAATCATCAACATGCTGTCAATGCCGCCTTTTTTTTTCATAAATCTGTCATAAATCTGACGCATAATGGCGCGGCATTGATAACTAACGACTAACAGGGCAAATTATGGCGAGACGTATTCTGGTCGTAGAAGATGAGGCGCCGATCCGTGAAATGGTGTGCTTCGTGCTCGAACAAAATGGCTTTCAGCCCGTAGAAGCCGAAGATTATGACAGTGCGGTGAATAAACTTAATGAACCCTGGCCGGATCTCATCCTTCTTGACTGGATGTTGCCCGGCGGGTCAGGGTTACAGTTTATTAAACATCTCAAACGTGAAGCCATGACCCGGGATATTCCTGTGGTTATGCTGACCGCAAGAGGTGAGGAAGAAGATCGTGTGCGCGGGCTGGAAACCGGCGCTGACGATTACATTACCAAGCCGTTTTCCCCCAAGGAGTTGGTGGCGCGCATTAAAGCCGTTATGCGGCGCATCTCGCCGATGGCGGTCGAAGAGGTGATCGAGATGCAGGGACTGAGCCTTGATCCCGGCTCTCACCGCGTGATGACCGGCGACAGCCCGCTGGATATGGGGCCGACCGAATTTAAATTACTCCATTTCTTTATGACGCACCCGGAACGGGTTTACAGTCGCGAGCAGCTACTCAATCATGTCTGGGGCACCAATGTGTACGTTGAAGACCGGACGGTCGACGTGCATATTCGCCGTTTGCGTAAGGCGCTGGAGCACAGCGGCCACGACCGGATGGTGCAAACGGTACGCGGGACAGGGTATCGTTTTTCGACCCGCTTTTAATGCCTTTTCCGCCAGTAGAACACAGGTTTCTGGCGGAGAAGGCTTTCCATTCTTGAGGGAGTATGACGCGTGCTGGAACGGCTGTCATGGAAAAGGCTGGTGCTGGAGCTGGTGCTCTGTTGCATCCCCGCGCTTATCCTTAGCGCTTTTTTTGGTTATCTGCCGTGGTTTTTACTGGCGGCGGTGACGGGACTGCTTGTCTGGCATTTCTGGAATTTGTTACGCCTCTCCTGGTGGCTTTGGGTCGACAGAAGTATGACGCCGCCGCCGGGACGGGGAAGTTGGGAACCGCTGTTATACGGTTTACACCAGATGCAGTTGCGAAATAAGAAGCGTCGCCGCGAGCTGGGGAACCTGATTAAACGTTTTCGCAGTGGCGCGGAGTCGCTGCCTGATGCCGTGGTACTGACCACAGAAGAGGGCGGCATTTTTTGGTGTAACGGTTTGGCGCAACAGATACTGGGGCTACGCTGGCCGGATGACAACGGGCAGAATATTCTCAATCTACTGCGTTATCCGGAGTTTACCCAGTATTTAAAAACGCGTGATTTCACCCGTCCGCTTCATTTGGTGCTCAATACCGGGCGGCATCTGGAGATCCGCGTCATGCCTTATACCGATAAACAACTCCTGATGGTGGCGCGCGATGTGACGCAAATGCATCAGCTTGAAGGCGCCAGACGTAACTTTTTCGCCAACGTTAGCCATGAGTTGCGTACGCCCTTGACGGTATTGCAAGGCTATCTGGAAATGATGCAGGAACAGGCGCTGGAAGGGGCGACGCGAGAGAAAGCGCTGCATACGATGCGCGAGCAAACGTATCGTATGGAAGGGCTGGTAAAACAACTGCTTACGCTGTCTAAAATTGAGGCGGCCCCGGCGCTGTTATTAAATGAAAAAGTGGATGTACCGATGATGCTGCGGGTCGTGGAGCGTGAAGCGCAGACGCTCAGCCAGCAGAAACATACCTTTACGTTTGAGGTCGACGATAGTCTTAGCGTTCTGGGCAACGAAGAGCAGCTACGTAGCGCGATCTCAAACCTGGTGTATAACGCGGTAAACCATACGCCGGCGGGAACGCATATTACGGTGAGCTGGCGACGTGCCGCGCATGGCGCTGAATTTTGCATTCAAGATAACGGTCCGGGGATTGCTGCCGAGCATATTCCTCGTCTGACCGAACGCTTCTACCGCGTCGATAAAGCGCGTTCGCGGCAAACGGGCGGCAGCGGCCTGGGATTGGCGATTGTGAAACATGCGTTGAATCACCATGAAAGCCGCCTTCAAATCGACAGTTCGCCTGGCAAAGGAACGCGATTTAGCTTTGTGCTGCCGGAACGTTTAATTGCCAAAAATAGCGATTAATTGCCTTTCGTAAGTATAACTTTCCATAAGCCAGCGGATGCTGGCTTATTTTCTTTGCAGTTAAGACGGGCTCGTTGAAACATTCAACGTTTGGTGATTTTTTGTTCGCATGATTAGCCATAACTTTTTCATGAGAATGGTGTTTTATTCTGGTTGTAAATTTCATATCGCTATATTCATCTGGTTTTTAGATCCCACCTTGCTTTAAAACGTTATAAGCGTTTAAATTGCGCTTCAGGTGCTGTCATTACGACTGCATTTGCGCGGTAAATCGAAAAACAATTCTTCGCCGCATCGGTCCGGGAGCTTTTCCCGCTGAAATTGATAAAAAACGCCGCTTTATAATCCTCCGGGAAAGGCAAAAATTTTAATGTTTACAACATCACCATCCACAGGCAGTAAGACTTTATGACCCATCAGTTAAAATCGCGCGATATCATCGCCCTGGGCTTTATGACATTTGCGCTGTTCGTTGGCGCAGGCAATATTATCTTTCCTCCTATGGTCGGTTTGCAGGCGGGTGAACACGTCTGGACAGCCGCTATTGGCTTTCTGATTACCGCCGTAGGGCTACCGGTTCTTACTGTTGTGGCGCTGGCGAAAGTCGGCGGCGGCGTAGACAGCCTCAGTACGCCGATTGGCAAAGTGGCGGGACTCCTGCTGGCGACCGTTTGCTATCTGGCCGTCGGGCCGTTATTTGCGACGCCGCGTACCGCGACGGTGTCGTTTGAGGTCGGTATCGCTCCGTTGACCGGCGATTCTGCAATGCCGTTGCTGATTTACAGCGTGGTCTATTTCGCTATCGTTATTCTGGTTTCCCTCTATCCGGGTAAGCTGCTGGATACGGTAGGGAATTTCCTGGCGCCGTTGAAAATTATTGCGCTGGTCATCCTGTCCGTCGCGGCTATCGTTTGGCCTGCCGGTCCAATCAGCAACGCCCTGGACGCTTATCAGAATGCGGCCTTTTCTAACGGATTTGTGAACGGCTATCTGACGATGGATACGCTGGGCGCGATGGTGTTTGGTATCGTTATTGTGAACGCGGCGCGTTCTCGCGGCGTTACCGAAGCGCGCCTGTTGACGCGTTACACGGTCTGGGCCGGCCTGATGGCGGGCGTGGGGCTGACGCTGCTTTACCTTGCCTTGTTCCGCTTAGGTTCTGATAGCGCGACGCTGGTCGATCAGTCAGCGAACGGCGCGGCGATTCTTCATGCCTACGTTCAGCATACCTTTGGCGGCGCGGGAAGCTTCCTGCTGGCGGCGCTGATCTTTATCGCGTGTCTGGTGACGGCGGTGGGGCTGACCTGCGCCTGCGCTGAGTTTTTCGCGCAGTATATTCCGCTGTCTTACCGCACGCTGGTCTTTATTCTCGGCGGCTTCTCTATGGTGGTGTCAAACCTCGGACTGAGCCATCTGATTCAAATCTCCATTCCGGTGCTGACGGCTATCTATCCGCCGTGTATCGCACTGGTTGTATTAAGTTTTACCCGCTCATGGTGGCATAATTCCACCCGCATCATCGCGCCGGCCATGTTTATCAGTCTGCTTTTTGGTATCCTTGACGGCATCAAAGCATCTGCCTTTGGCGATATGCTGCCAGCCTGGAGTCAGCGTTTACCGCTGGCGGAACAGGGACTGGCGTGGTTGATGCCAACGGTGGTGATGGTGATCCTGGCGATTATCTGGGATCGCGCGGCGGGTCGGCAGGTGACCTCCAGCGCTCACTAAAATCGCTGACATATGTGTACACCACGGGGCTTAACGCCCCGTGGTTTTTTATTGTGTTGATAGGTCAGAAATTGATGGAAAGCAATAATAAGCTAAAGCGTGGGCTGAGCACCCGGCACATTCGCTTTATGGCATTAGGTTCGGCAATCGGCACCGGCCTGTTTTACGGCTCGGCGGACGCCATCAAAATGGCGGGGCCGAGCGTGCTGTTGGCCTATATTATTGGCGGGGTCGCGGCATATATCATTATGCGCGCATTGGGGGAAATGTCCGTTCATAACCCTGCCGCCAGCTCATTTTCGCGCTATGCGCAGGAAAACCTCGGCCCGCTTGCGGGCTATATTACCGGCTGGACCTACTGTTTTGAGATCCTGATCGTCGCCATTGCCGACGTGACCGCGTTCGGCATTTATATGGGGGTCTGGTTCCCCGCCGTGCCGCACTGGATTTGGGTACTTAGCGTGGTGCTGATCATTTGCGCCATCAACCTGATGAGCGTCAAGGTGTTCGGCGAGCTGGAGTTTTGGTTCTCCTTCTTCAAAGTCGCCACCATTATTATCATGATTGTCGCGGGTATCGGCATCATTGTGTGGGGAATTGGCAACGGCGGGCAGCCGACCGGCATTCATAACCTGTGGAGCAACGGCGGCTTCTTCAGCAATGGCTGGCTGGGAATGATCATGTCGCTGCAAATGGTGATGTTCGCTTATGGCGGGATTGAGATTATCGGTATCACCGCCGGGGAAGCGAAAGACCCGGAGAAATCCATTCCGCGCGCCATTAACTCAGTACCGATGCGTATCCTGGTATTTTATGTCGGCACGCTGTTCGTCATTATGTCTATCTATCCGTGGAATCAGGTCGGCACAAACGGCAGCCCATTTGTGCTGACGTTCCAGCATATGGGGATTACCTTTGCCGCCAGCATTCTGAACTTTGTGGTATTGACCGCCTCGCTTTCCGCTATCAATTCTGATGTGTTTGGCGTAGGCCGTATGCTGCATGGTATGGCGGAGCAGGGGAGCGCGCCGAAAATCTTTGCCAAAACGTCACGCCGTGGTATTCCGTGGGTCACTGTGCTGGTGATGACGATTGCGCTGCTGTTTGCGGTTTACCTGAACTACATCATGCCGGAAAACGTTTTCCTGGTGATTGCTTCGCTGGCGACGTTTGCCACGGTATGGGTATGGATTATGATCCTGCTGTCGCAAATCGCCTTCCGCCGTCGTTTACCGCCGGAAGAGGTAAAAGCGCTGAAGTTTAAGGTGCCGGGCGGTGTCGTCACGACGATAGCGGGTCTGATTTTCCTGGTCTTCATTATTGCGCTTATCGGCTACCATCCGGATACCCGCATCTCACTGTACGTGGGCTTCGCCTGGATAGTTCTGCTGTTGATTGGCTGGATGTTTAAACGCCGTCGCGACCGTCAATTGGCGCAGGCGTAGTCGTTTTTCTCTGCCTTATCCGGTCTGCAGACAATGGTAGGCCGGATAAGCGGAGCCGTTTCTCCTCCTGGAGTCTCCTCCCCTAATAAATCCCTGGATGATGAGTTATCCTTTAAATCTCTGTGGCAAGGTGGCCCCATTTTCAGTAGAGGGGATACGAGATGTTGAATGCCTGGCACTTACCGGTTGCCCCATTTGTGAAGCAACATAACGATAAATTAACCATTACGCTGTGGCTGAGCGGAGAAAATCCGCCGTCTCGCGTGACGTTGCGCTCAGAATTCGATAATGAAGAAATCTCACTGGCGATGCGCAAACAGCGCCGCCAGCCGCAGCCGGGCGTGACGGCGTGGCGAGCGACGCTCAATATCGCGTTAGGGCAGCCCCGTCGCCGTTACAGCTTTAAATTGCTTTGGCACGACCGCCAGCTTTGGTTTACGCCGCAGGGATTTAGCTGCTTTCCGCCCGCGCGTCTGGAACAATTTGCGGTTGATGTGCCGGATAGCGGCCCGCAGTGGGTCGCCGATCAAATTTTTTATCAGATCTTCCCGGATCGTTTTGCCCGCAGCCAGTCTCGTGAAGCCGGGCAGGATAAGGTGTATTACCACCATGCTGCCGGTCACGACATCGTGCGTAAAGAGTGGGATGAACCGCTCACTCCCCAGGCGGGCGGTTCCACCTTTTACGGCGGCTGTCTGAATGGCATTTGTGAGAAGCTGCCGTATCTGAAAAAACTGGGTGTCACAGCGCTATATCTGAATCCGGTATTTACCGCGCCGAGCGTCCATAAGTACGACACGGAAGATTATCGCCATGTCGATCCGCAATTTGGCGGCGATCGGGCGCTGCTACGCCTGCGGCGTGAAACGCAAGCACAGGGCATGAGGCTGGTGCTGGATGGCGTGTTTAACCATAGCGGCGACTCGCATGCGTGGTTTGACAGGCATAACCGCAGCACTGGCGGCGCGTGCCATCACCCGGACTCGCCGTGGCGTGACTGGTACTCCTTTTCACCACAAGGCGTGGCGCTGGACTGGCTGGGTTATCCGAGCCTGCCGAAACTCGATTATCAATCAGAAACGCTGGTGGATGAGATCTATCGCGGTGAGGACAGTATCGTTCGTCACTGGCTAAAGGCACCGTGGAATATGGACGGCTGGCGGCTGGATGTCGTACATATGCTGGGCGAGGCGGGCGGGGCGCGCCACAATTTGCAGCACGTCGCCGGCATTACCCGGGCGGCAAAAGAAGCGCAGCCCGAAGCCTATATTGTGGGGGAACATTTCGGCGATGCGCGGCAGTGGCTACAGGCCGATGCGGAAGATGCCGCCATGAATTATCGCGGCTTCACCTTCCCGCTGTGGGGATTTCTCGCCAATACTGATATCGCTTACGAACCACAGCATATTGATGCCCGGACCTGTATCGCGTGGATGGATAACTACCGCGCCGGGCTGTCACATCAGCAACAACTACGCATGTTTAATCAACTCGACAGTCATGATACTGCGCGCTTTAAAACCCTGCTGGGTAAAGACGCGGCGCGCCTGCCGCTGGCGGTGGTCTGGCTGTTTACCTGGCCCGGCGTGCCATGTATTTATTACGGCGATGAAGTCGGCGTGGACGGCGCAAATGACCCCATGTGCCGCAAACCGTTCCCGTGGGATGAACGCAAGCAGGACGGCAGCTTGCTGGCGCTGTACCAGCGTATGGCGAAACTGCGCCAGCGCAGCCTGGCGCTGCGTCGTGGCGGATGCCAGGCGCTGTATGCCGAAGGTGACGTAGTGGTATTCGTGCGGGTTTATCAGCAGCAGCGGGCGCTGGTGGCGATTAACCGGGGCGAGGCCTGTGAAGTGGCGCTGGAAGCGTTACCGTTGCTGAACGTGGCCGGATGGCAATGTAAAACGGGAAGCGGTGATATCCGCGAGGGAAGACTTAGTTTACCCGCGATTTCCGCGACGGTATGGATGAATCGTTGAGGCGAGGTGGTTCGTAACACCTTACGCATAAAAAAGGCTCGCATTCGCGAGCCTTTTATCAATGCACTGACTTACAGGCTGGAAATGTTCTCAGCCAGGTATTTAGCCACGCCGTCCGGAGAGGCGTTCATGCCTTCTTTGCCTTTTTCCCACTGCGCCGGGCAGACATCACCGTGCTCTTCGTGGAACTGCAGCGCGTCGACCATACGCAGCATTTCGTCGATATTACGACCCAGCGGCAGATCGTTTACGACCTGGTGGCGAACAATACCGTTAGCGTCAATCAGGAAAGAGCCGCGCAGCGCAACGCCTTCGTCCGGGTGTTCGATACCGTAAGCTTTCTGAATTTCACGCTTCACGTCGGCGACCATTGCGTATTTCACCGGGCCAATGCCGCCTTTATCGACAGGGGTGTTACGCCATGCGTTGTGAACGAACTCAGAGTCGAAAGAAACGCCGACCACTTCAACGCCGCGCTTCTGGAATTCTTCATAACGTTTATCAAAGGCGATCAGCTCAGACGGGCAAACAAAAGTGAAGTCCATCGGCCAGAAGAACAGAACGGTCGTTTTACCATTGGTGTGCTGTTTGAAGTTGAATTTATCAACAATCTCACCGCTACCCAGTACCGCCGCAGCGGTGAAATCCGGGGCCTGACGAGTAACCAGTACCATAATAATTCTCCTGCAATATTAAGGGTTTTAGAACGCAACGCGGGCAGTATAGGGAGGGCGAAGCGACAAAACAATGCGGTCTTGACAATCAATGAGACAGCTTTTGCCTATCGATCGGGTCATTATAAATCGTAATGATGACCCCTTTATGACAGCGAACCATCTTTCTGCCAACGGCGGATCTGACGCACGCCCTCGCTATCAGGCCGTCACAGCGCTTTGCGGGCGGCCTGTGCCATCATACGCGGATAAAAATGCCAGAAGCGCTCTTCTAACGCGTCGTAGTGCGCGTCCAGATCGTACCAGGAATCACGCAAGGCATCCAGCCGGGGACGGCGATTCGCCATGCCATTCAGCACGTTTTGAATGAAATCCATATCGCGATACCGCTCTAACCATTTTTCTGACCAAAGATAATCATTCAGGTTGACAAAGCGCGGCGGGGAGTCGGGCAGAATCGTCGCGACCTGCGCATGGGCGTAGCCGACAAACGCCTGAAGTGGAAAATCGGGAGAGATTTGCGTCCAGTGGCGCGATAAAAAATGATCCCACATGACGTCCAGCGTAATGGGCGCCACGCGCCGCGTTTCATGGCGGAACCACTCTCGCGCCTCACGAACTTCCGGCAGGTTGTCGGTCATGACGTCAATACGCCGATGCATATAAATACCCTCTACCACGTCAGGAGGATAATGCGTTGCCGGGTTACCGCGGACAAAATCGGCCAGAAGATTACCGGAAAGCGAGCTGTCGGCAAGGTGCGCCAGATGCAGGTGAGCAAGAAAATTCATTATTGATTCTCTGTCCAAAAAGCGGGTAACGGTTGCAGCGGGAACGCCCCGGCACTAGACTACCCGCCTCTTATTTTAGTCTGAGTCAGAGTCATGCGCGTTACCGATTTTTCCTTTGAACTACCCGAATCCCTGATTGCCCACTACCCACAGCCGGAACGCAGTCGCTGCCGTTTGCTGTCATTAGAGGGGCCGACGGGCGCGCTGACGCACGGTACTTTCACCGATCTGCTCGATAAGCTCAACCCTGGCGATTTGCTGGTCTTCAATAATACCCGCGTGATCCCGGCGCGGCTCTTTGGCCGTAAAGCCAGCGGCGGCAAGATAGAAGTGCTGGTCGAACGTATGCTCGATGATAAACGCATCCTGGCGCATATTCGCGCTTCTAAAGCGCCAAAACCGGGCACGGAACTGCTACTGGGCGACGACGAAAGTATCCACGCGACCATGACCGCGCGTCACGGCGCTCTGTTTGAAGTTGAGTTTAATGACCCGCGTCCGGTGCTGGATATTCTCAACGCCATCGGCCATATGCCGTTGCCGCCGTACATCGACCGTCCGGACGAGGACGCCGATCGCGAACTGTACCAGACGGTCTACAGTGAAAAACCGGGCGCCGTCGCCGCGCCGACCGCGGGGCTGCACTTTGATGAGCCGCTGCTGGCGGCGCTTCGTGAGAAAGGTATCGAAATGGCGTTTGTTACGCTACACGTAGGCGCGGGCACTTTCCAGCCGGTGCGTGTCGATACCATTGAAGATCACATCATGCACTCCGAATATGCTGAGGTGCCGCAAGAGGTGGTCGACGCGGTGCTGGCGGCGAAAGTGCGCGGCAACCGCGTGATTGCGGTCGGCACGACCTCGGTACGCTCGCTGGAAAGCGCGGCGCAGGCGGCAAAAAGCGATTTGATAGAGCCGTTCTTCGGCGATACGCAAATCTTTATTTATCCAGGTTATCAATACAAAGTGATTGATGCGCTGATCACCAACTTCCATCTGCCGGAATCGACGTTGATTATGCTGGTTTCCGCATTTGCCGGTTATCAACACACCATGAATGCCTATAAGACTGCGGTAGAACAAAAATATCGCTTTTTTAGCTACGGGGACGCGATGTTTATCACGTACAATCCGCAGGCTATTTTTGAGCGTCCGTAAGAAGGCTATCTCACTTGCCATTTTGACGCCGGGCAGTGCTCGCCATCCTCACGTACTGCGTGTACGCTCCGGTGGTTGTGCGCTGGTCGACCCCAAACTGGCTGCGCCGATGACGCCTTCGGGAATTTATTAGCTATGGAATCATTCCGTAGCGAATCGTTAAACGTCGGACTGTTTTTCTGACGCAGGAGTGATAATGAAATTTGAGTTAGATACCACCGATGGTCGCGCGCGTCGCGGTCGTCTGGTGTTTGATCGTGGCGTAGTGGAAACGCCTGCTTTTATGCCTGTGGGTACTTACGGTACCGTGAAAGGCATGACGCCGGAAGAAGTGGAAGCGACCGGCGCGCAGATTATTCTCGGCAACACTTTCCACCTGTGGCTGCGCCCGGGTCAGGAAATCATGAAGCTGCATGGTGACCTGCACGATTTTATGCAGTGGAAAGGGCCGATTCTTACCGATTCCGGCGGCTTCCAGGTCTTCAGCCTCGGCGATATTCGTAAGATTACCGAGCAAGGCGTGCACTTCCGTAACCCGATCAACGGCGATCCGATTTTCCTCGATCCGGAAAAGTCGATGGAGATCCAGTACGATCTCGGTTCCGATATCGTGATGATCTTTGATGAATGTACGCCGTACCCGGCAGACTGGGACTATGCTAAACGCTCGATGGAGATGTCGTTGCGTTGGGCGAAGCGTAGCCGCGACCGTTTTGATAGCCTTGGCAATAAGAATGCGCTTTTTGGCATCATTCAGGGCAGCGTTTACGAAGATTTACGCGATATCTCGGTGAAAGGTCTGGTAGAGATTGGCTTTGATGGCTACGCTGTCGGCGGTTTGGCTGTCGGTGAGCCGAAAGCAGATATGCACCGCATTCTGGAGCACGTTTGCCCGCAGATCCCGGCTGACAAACCGCGTTACCTGATGGGCGTGGGTAAACCGGAAGATCTGGTGGAAGGGGTGCGTCGCGGTATTGATATGTTTGACTGTGTCATGCCAACGCGAAATGCCCGTAATGGTCATCTGTTTGTGACCGACGGCGTGGTGAAGATTCGTAATGCAAAGCATAAAAGCGACACCAGCCCGCTTGACGCCGAGTGCGATTGCTACACCTGTCGCAATTATTCACGCGCTTACTTGCATCATCTCGACCGTTGCAACGAAATATTAGGTGCGCGTCTCAATACCATTCATAACTTGCGTTACTACCAGCGTTTGATGGCGGGTTTACGCAAGGCTATTGAAGAGGGTAAATTAGAGAGCTTCGTAACCGAGTTTTACCAACGTCAGGGGCGACCCGTTCCACCTTTGAACGTTGATTAATTTTAATAATGAGGGAATTTGAATGAGCTTTTTTATTTCTGATGCGGTAGCGGCAACAGGTGCTCCAGCGCAGGGCAGCCCGATGTCTCTGATTTTAATGCTGGTGGTGTTTGGTCTGATTTTCTATTTCATGATCCTGCGCCCGCAGCAGAAGCGCACCAAAGAGCACAAAAAGCTGATGGACTCCATTGCGAAAGGTGATGAAGTTCTGACGAATGGCGGTCTGGTCGGTCGAGTGACCAAAGTAGCGGAAGCCGGCTACATTGCCATCGCGCTGAATGACACCACGGAAGTGGTTATCAAACGTGACTTCGTAGCTGCCGTTCTGCCGAAAGGCACCATGAAGGCGCTGTAATATTTCGTTTTCCCAAAGGGAACTGCCGTGTTAAACCGTTATCCTTTGTGGAAGTACATCATGCTGGTCGTCGTGATTATCGTCGGCCTGCTTTACGCACTTCCCAACCTGTATGGTGAGGATCCGGCTGTTCAAATCACTGGCGTGCGCGGCGTCGCCGCCAGTGAGCAAACGCTGATCCAGGTCCAGAAAACGTTACAAGAAGAAAAAATTCCCGCTAAGTCTGTGGCACTGGAAGAGGGCGCTATTCTTGCGCGCTTCGACACCACCGATACCCAGCTACGCGCCCGTGAAGCGCTGATGAGCGTGCTGGGGGATAAATATGTCGTGGCGCTTAACCTTGCGCCGGCTACGCCGCGCTGGTTGGCGGCTATTCACGCCGATCCGATGAAGCTCGGTCTTGATCTGCGCGGCGGCGTTCACTTCCTGATGGAAGTGGATATGGATACCGCGTTAGGTAAACTCCAGGAACAAAATATCGATAGCCTGCGCAGCGATCTGCGTGAAAAAGGCATTCCTTATACCACCGTTCGTAAAGAAAATAATTATGGGTTGAGCATCACGTTCCGTGACAGCAAAGCGCGTGATGAGGCGATCGCCTATCTGACGCCGCGTCATCGTGACCTGGTGATTTCCAGCCAGGGCGGTAATCAACTTCGCGCGGTAATGACCGATGCGCGCCTGAGCGAAGCGCGCGAATACGCCGTTCAGCAGAACATTAATATTCTGCGTAACCGTGTTAACCAACTGGGCGTCGCGGAGCCTGTCGTACAACGCCAGGGCGCAGACCGTATTGTGGTTGAGCTGCCGGGTATCCAGGATACCGCTCGCGCGAAAGAAATTCTCGGCGCGACCGCGACGCTGGAATTCCGTCTGGTGAATACCAACGTTGACCAGGCCGCCGCTGCTGCCGGGCGCGTACCGGGTGATTCCGAAGTGAAACAGACCCGCGAAGGTCAGCCGGTGGTATTGTACAAACGCGTGATCCTCACCGGCGACCATATCACCGACTCGACGTCCAGCCAGGATGAATATAACCAACCGCAGGTTAACATCTCGCTGGATAGCGCAGGCGGCAATATCATGTCTAACTTCACTAAGGACAATATCGGCAAACCGATGGCGACCCTGTTTGTGGAGTATAAAGACAGCGGTAAGAAAGACGCTAACGGTCGCGCCGTACTGGTGAAACAGGAAGAGGTGATTAACATTGCCAACATTCAGTCTCGGCTGGGTAACAGCTTCCGTATTACTGGTATCAGCAACCCGAACGAAGCGCGTCAGCTCTCGTTGTTGCTGCGTGCGGGTGCCCTGATTGCGCCGATTCAGATCGTTGAAGAGCGCACCATTGGCCCGACTTTGGGTATGCAAAATATTAAGCAGGGCCTGGAAGCCTGTCTGGCCGGTCTGGTGGTCTCCATCCTGTTCATGATCTTCTTCTATAAGAAGTTTGGTCTGATTGCGACCAGCGCGTTAGTGGCTAACCTGGTGTTGATTGTCGGTATCATGTCGCTGTTGCCGGGGGCAACGCTCAGTATGCCGGGGATTGCGGGTATCGTGTTAACCCTTGCGGTGGCGGTCGACGCCAACGTTCTGATTAACGAACGTATCAAAGAAGAGTTGAGTAATGGCCGCACGGTACAGCAGGCGATAAACGAAGGCTATGCCGGCGCGTTCAGTTCCATCTTCGATGCGAACATCACGACGCTGATTAAAGTCATCATTCTGTATGCTGTCGGTACCGGGGCAATTAAAGGGTTCGCGATTACGACCGGTATCGGTGTGGCGACGTCGATGTTTACCGCGATTATCGGTACGCGTGCTATCGTAAACCTGCTATATGGCGGCAAGCGCGTCACTAAGCTGTCAATCTGAGGAGTGCGATGTGGCACAGGAATACACTGTTGAACAACTAAACCACGGCCGTAAAGTCTATGACTTTATGCGCTGGGACTTCTGGGCATTCGGCATCTCCGGGCTGTTGCTGATCGCGGCCATTGTCATTATGGGCGTACGCGGGTTTAACTGGGGGCTGGATTTCACCGGTGGTACGGTAATTGAAATCACGCTGGAAAAACCGGCTGAAATGGACGTGATGCGCGAAGCGCTGCAAAAAGCGGGCTATGAAGAGCCGCAGTTGCAGAACTTTGGCAGCAGTCACGACATTATGGTGCGTATGCCGCCAACCGAAGGTGAAACCGGCGGTCAGGTACTGGGTAGCAAAGTGGTGACGATCATTAATGAAGCCACCAACCAGAACGCGGCCGTGAAGCGTATTGAATTCGTGGGGCCAAGCGTGGGCGCCGATCTGGCGCAAACCGGCGCCATGGCGCTGCTGGTGGCGTTGATCTCTATCCTCGTTTATGTCGGTTTCCGCTTTGAGTGGCGACTGGCGGCAGGGGTGGTCATCGCGCTGGCGCACGACGTGATCATTACGCTGGGGATACTGTCGCTTTTCCATATCGAGATTGACCTGACCATTGTGGCATCGTTGATGTCGGTGATCGGTTACTCGCTGAACGACAGTATCGTGGTGTCTGACCGTATTCGTGAAAACTTCCGCAAAATCCGTCGCGGGACGCCTTACGAAATCTTTAACGTGTCGCTGACCCAGACGCTACACCGTACGTTGATTACCTCCGGTACGACGTTAGTGGTAATTCTGATGCTGTACCTCTTCGGCGGTCCGGTACTGGAAGGCTTCTCGCTGACGATGCTGATCGGTGTCTCTATTGGTACGGCATCTTCTATCTATGTCGCATCGGCGCTGGCGCTGAAACTCGGTATGAAGCGCGAGCATATGCTGCAGCAGAAAGTCGAAAAAGAAGGGGCGGATCAGCCGTCCATTCTGCCGTAAACACGTATTTAAGTGTTATCTGAATCCCGGTCATGCGATCGGGATTTTTTTTATGTACCATGACGATAAACATTACTGACAGTATGCTGTCAGGAGCCCTGCCATACACTCCTCATGAATTTACCCACACTCGCAGGAGGATGTATGAAAAACTTGATTAACTGGTTTGAAATTCCAGTTACTGATATGGCGCGTGCAATCGCCTTTTATGAGCAAGTGATGCAGATATCGTTACGTCGGGAAACCATGGATGGGGCGGACCTGGCCGTATTCCCGTATGTTGAACCCGGACCCGGCGGAGCGCTGATAAAGCAGGATGATGTCGCTCCAGTTGCGCAGGGAGTCGTTATTTATCTGCATACCGCCGATTTGTTAGCCTCGATTGAACGTGTCGTCCTTGCCGGTGGCAAGTGTGTTCTGGAACCCATGGTTCCCGGAGATGACATTGGAACCATCGCGTTGTTTATTGACAGCGAAGGCAACCGAATAGGTTTACATCAACCTGCGTGATATTTGCTAAATGTAGAGAGTCAATATGACCAGACGCGCTGACCGTTTGTTTCAGATCGTGCAAATTTTGCGGGGTAGACGACTGACGACGGCAGCGCTGTTGGCACAGCGGCTTGCGGTTTCTGAACGGACGATTTATCGCGATATTCGCGATCTGTCGTTATCCGGTGTGCCTGTCGAAGGTGAAGCGGGGAGCGGATACCGTTTAATGGCGGGTTTTGATCTGCCGCCCTTGATGCTTACCCATCGTGAATCGGAAGCACTGATGGTGGCTATACGGTTATTGAAAACCTGGGGCGGCGATTCGCTATCGCGCGAGCTTGAATCCGCCCAGGAAAAAGTGTTGGCTATTTTACCGGAAGAGAGCCGTCGTAAAGCGGAGCAGACACGGATTTACGCTCCGGATTTGGGTACATCTCCACATTCGCGCAGCGCGTTTGATCTTATCCATCAGGCCGTTTCGGCGCAGCAGGTGTTGGCGCTACATTATCGTGATGAAGCGGGGCATCTCTCTTCGCGGGATATACAACCGCTGGGATTGTTTTTCTGGGGAGAGCACTGGCTGCTGGTTGCCTGGTGTGAGAGACGGGAAGACTATCGGTGTTTTCGCCTCGATCGCTGTTTACAAATTACTCCGCTTAACCGGCGATTTCGTGAAACAATCGACCGTTCTTTGCGTGATTTTTTGCGAAAAGTCGAGCACGAAAAAATGCCGTAAGATGTGATAGCGATACCTCTAACGCTTGTAAAACGGGTTGATTGGTCATCAGTTTGCCTGAAATAGCCTTGCTTACCTGGATATATAAGTTGCACAGAATCATTGCTAAAAGCCCGGCTTCGCGGGAAACTGCGCATAACCCTTTGTATTATTCAGGTACCTGTTAATTATGGCTATCATCCCAAAAAACTACGCGCGCCTGGAAAGCGGCTATCGTGAAAAAGCGCTGAAGCTGTTTCCGTGGGTGTGCGGACGTTGTTCCCGTGAGTTTGTGTATTCAAATCTGCGTGAGCTGACGGTGCATCATATCGATCATGACCACACCAATAATCCGGAAGACGGCAGCAACTGGGAGCTATTGTGCCTCTACTGCCACGATCACGAGCATTCCAAATATACCGAAGCCGATCAGTACGGTTCGACGGTCATTGCTGGGGAAGATGCGCAAAAAGATGTCGGCGAGGCGACTTATAACCCGTTTGCCGATCTGAAAGCGATGATGAACAAAAAGAAATAAGCAGACTGCTGACAAAGCTGTTGGTGCTGTTGAATGTTAGGTTACGCTTCGCTCCACCCAACGGAATCCGCAATATAAATGAATTATTGGTTTTCGTAGGTCGGATGCAATCCGACATTTTTTCAGCCCCGGAGTTTGTCGTCAGCCCCCAAACGTCCTGTAACGCATACATTGTCACTGGAATCCCGATCGCAAGGTTGGGATTTTTTTGTTTTTAAGTCCTGCCGATACTGGCGAGCAGAATAGAATCAGCGGTAAGCCGGGGCAACCCGGTGAGGCGCAATGTTGCGGGGGCTTGATCCCCGGTAGCCTTGTCGCTGGAAAGAGAAAACCCCCGCACATTGTTCGGTATTCACCGGCAACATTACGGGGGCTAACTTGACTCCAGACAAGTTGAGGATAGCCGCGAACCGTTGCCATTGCAACAAAGGCGGCAATATGACGCTCACAGAGTTGAGCATTACTATCTGGCACGATCTGGCGGCACCAACGCTGGTCGGGATTGCGACAGGTCTGTTTTTAGGCTGGTGGCATCGCCGGAAGTAATGTGAAGTGGGCGCGACTCGCCGCCGCATGGCAGCATGCGCCCGAAACGGGCCAGAGGACGACCTCTGGCCTTTTTTGCAGGTTTAGAAGTTGTAACCCACGACCAGGTAGCCGCCCCAGCCGGTAGATTTCGCGCTGAAATCGCCGTCGCCCCAGTTCAGTTTTGCGCCATTCTGCCACTGTCCGCCGTTATGGAAGTAACGCGCAACGACCGAGTAGTGCCAGTGATCGTAGTTCAGCGCCAGGATATGGCTGGAAGCGATGGAGTTGCTGGTACGGTTCGGATCGTCGCCTAAATCAGATCCCCAGTCAAAGTTGGTAAAGCCGATATAGCTCAGTTTACCGCCCCACAGATCGGTGATGGGGACGAAGTATTTCACTTTGAAACGGTAGCCGTCCCATTCGTTTTCATTGGACGCGCCGTAGTTTTGCCACTGATATTTCGCATACACGTTCAGCGACAGGCCCATCGGCAGGCCGGTGTCGATATCGGTCCCCAGACCCATATACCACGTGCTCTGGCGGCTGGCTTTGTTATCGCCCATATCGTAGATGTAGTTGTTGGCGAAATACCACTCTTTAAACGGGCCGAAGCTCAGGTCTGCGCCGGTCAGCTTATCAATTGAGAAACGCGGTTCGATTTCCATGAACAGCGGAGAACCGTCGGACCAGATACCTTTATCGTTGCCGTTACCCCAATCAAAGGTTTTGGGAATATCGATATAGCCGTAGAAATCAAACCAGTCTTTTTTGGCAAATGCTTCATATTCCAGATAGACGTCGTTGTTCAATTTCGGCGAGAAACGGGTATGGTAGCTGCCTACCACGTTTACGCTCTGGTGCCACCAGTCGGACAAATACTGGGGCTGATCATTTTCTGCTGCGTTAGCAGTAAAAGATGAGGTGAGCGCCAGCGCTGCGCTGACTGCGAGTAAAGTTTTTTTCATATGTATGCCACTGTTTGAAATCCCTTGCGGGAGTGAAAAGAACGCAATTTGCGTTTCTAAATATTTCGTGTTTCTGCGGAGCCTATTATAAAAATCATTGCTCACAAAAATATGTCTTGTTTCACATATCTATCATTTACGTAATCGATTGCGTTCACGTTTGCGCATTTTAGACGCGGCGACAGTACTATCTTTCATGAATATTACCAATCCATGTCATAAATGACGGGAATGTCAGTAGGGCAACAAAAGTCGCGCGGGGGATGTTGCGGAACGCACAAAACGCTCCGCCAGAACGTTTATTGATTAACAGGCTGAATATCATGGATGCGAATGAAGCCTAACTGCGCCGGAGTGATCCCCTTCAACGGTAACGAAATATTGACATCACTGGGCGCCAGCAAGCTGGCTGGGGCATTTACCAGAAGGCTCTGTGCATTCACCTCCTGATAGTTCTCCGTAGTGCCCTGAAGTTGCCCGTACTCTACGGTAGCGCTGAATGCCGGCAGCGGATCGCGGGACTCGCCCTGAATGTGTAACGTTGCGTGAGCGCCGTCTGCGACAGGCGTAATTTCCAGCAATGTCATACGTAGCGTACCGATCTGGCTCTCCAGCCGGGCAGGCGTATTGGCGCCAGGCAACAAATAGACGCCGCGGGTTGACTCCGCATTCAGCTTATTTTGTTGGGTAATTTTTACCGTTTCCTGATTCAGTTGGGTCATCTCTTTATTCAGGGTGCTAATGCTTTGATGCATCTGGCGAACTTCGCTCTGCGGCGCGCAGGCGGTCAGGCTCAAGAGACTTCCCACCAGGAGAATTCTTAGGTAACGTCTTGTCATGTCGATCATTTCCTTCATGGTTCGATAGCGTAATGGTAGTGCGCTATACGCACAAAGGCACCGATCCTTTATCTCAAAAGCGCTCCGCCTTTGTTGTCGCGCCAGTTCAGGGTAAAATAGCATTTCCTAAATCATCTGGTCAGGACGCCGTATGCATTGCCCATTTTGTTTCGCCGTAGATACCAAAGTCATTGACTCTCGTCTTGTAGGCGAGGGCTCGTCCGTGCGCCGCCGTCGGCAGTGCCTGGTGTGTAATGAACGCTTTACGACCTTTGAAGTGGCTGAACTGGTCATGCCGCGCGTGATAAAAAGCAACGATGTGCGCGAACCCTTTAATGAGGATAAGCTGCGTAGCGGCATGTTGAGAGCGCTGGAAAAAAGACCCGTCAGCGCAGATGATGTTGAAATGGCATTGAACCATATTAAGTCACAATTACGTGCCACTGGGGAGCGTGAAGTTCCCAGCAAGATGATTGGCAACCTGGTCATGGAGCAGCTGAAAAAACTCGATAAAGTCGCGTATATTCGCTTTGCCTCCGTCTATCGCAGTTTCGAAGATATCAAAGACTTTGGCGAAGAAATCGCTCGCCTACAGGACTAAGCCATGCAGGATGAGTTTTACATGGCGCGAGCGCTCAAACTGGCGCAGCGTGGACGTTTCACCACTCACCCGAACCCTAATGTCGGCTGTGTCATTGTTAACAATGGCGACATCGTCGGCGAAGGTTATCACCATCGCGCCGGAGAGCCGCACGCCGAGGTCCATGCGCTGCGGATGGCGGGCGCAAAAGCCAAAGGCGCAACCGCCTATGTCACGCTTGAACCCTGTAGCCATCATGGGCGAACGCCGCCATGTTGCGATGCGCTGATTGCGGCCGGCGTCGCGCGCGTGGTCGCCGCGATGCAGGACCCGAACCCACAGGTCGCCGGGCGCGGACTGTATCGTCTGCAACAGGCGGGTATTGCGGTCAGCCACGGGTTAATGATGAGTGAAGCGGAGGCGCTCAATAAAGGCTTCCTCAAGCGGATGCGTACCGGATTCCCTTATCTTCAGCTTAAACTGGGCGCCTCCGTGGATGGACGGACGGCGATGGCCAGCGGCGAAAGCCAGTGGATCACCTCGCCGCAGGCCCGGCGCGACGTTCAGCGCTTGCGTGCGCAAAGTCACGCTATCTTAACCAGTAGCGCGACGGTATTGGCTGACGATCCGGCCTTGACGGTGCGTTGGGCGGAGTTAGACGCCTCTACGCAGGCGTCTTACCCGCAGGAAAATCTGCGCCAGCCGGTGCGAATTGTTATCGACAGCCAAAACCGGGTAACGCCTGCGCATCGTATTGTGCAGCAGCCTGGCGAAACGTGGATCGCGCGTACCCAGGAAGATAGCCGCGCGTGGCCCGATTCGGTTCGTACTATCAGCGTGCCGGCGCACAACGGACATTTGGATCTGGTTGTGCTGATGATGCAGTTAGGCAGGCAGCAGATTAATAGCATATGGGTTGAAGCCGGACCGGGACTGGCGGGCGCGTTGCTGCAAGCCGGGCTGGTGGATGAACTGATTGTCTATGTCGCGCCTAAATTGTTGGGAACCCAGGCGCGGGGATTATGCGAATTGCCGGGGCTTGAGAAGCTCGCCGACGCGCCGCAATTTACCTTCAGCGAAATACGTCATGTCGGCCCGGATGTTTGCCTGCATATGGTGAGCGCATGAGTTCTCCCGTCGAAAGGGGAGCAGCGCTCAAATTATTATGATAAAATCCGCCCCCCTGCGGGGCCAAATGAACCCTGGAAGAGAGAATATGAACATTATTAAAGCTAACGTTGCAGCCCCTGACGCTCGTGTCGCCATCACTATTGCGCGTTTCAATCAGTTTATCAACGACAGCCTGCTGGATGGCGCGGTTGATGCCCTGACGCGTATTGGTCAGGTAAAAGATGATAATATTACCGTAGTGTGGGTGCCTGGCGCCTATGAACTGCCGCTGGCGACCGAAGCGCTGGCGAAAAGCGGTAAATACGACGCCGTGGTTGCGCTGGGAACCGTGATTCGCGGGGGGACTGCGCACTTTGAATATGTGGCAGGCGGCGCCAGCAATGGCCTGGCAAGCGTTGCCCAGGACAGCGGCGTGCCGGTAGCCTTTGGTGTTCTGACCACCGAGAGTATTGAACAAGCCATCGAACGTGCTGGTACAAAAGCCGGTAATAAAGGCGCAGAAGCTGCGCTGACCGCGCTTGAAATGATTAATGTATTGAAAGCCATTAAGGCCTGATTTTTTGTAAGGGGAATTCCGTGAAACCTGCTGCTCGTCGCCGCGCCCGTGAGTGTGCCGTCCAGGCGCTTTACTCCTGGCAGTTGTCCCAGAACGACATCGCTGATGTTGAATACCAGTTCCTGGCGGAACAGGACGTAAAAGACGTCGACGTTCTCTATTTCCGTGAACTGCTATCCGGGGTGGCGACTAACAGCGCGTACCTGGATGGTTTAATGAAACCGTATCTGTCCCGCCTGCTTGAAGAGCTGGGACAGGTTGAAAAAGCCGTGCTGCGTATTGCGTTGTTTGAGCTGTCAAAACGCAGCGATGTGCCTTATAAAGTGGCCATCAACGAAGCGATTGAACTGGCGAAAACCTTTGGCGCTGAAGACAGCCACAAATTCGTCAACGGCGTACTGGATAAAGCAGCTCCGGTGATTCGTCCCAACAAAAAGTGATTCACAGGCCGGAAAGATAGCGGGCGATCGATACCCGCCGTCTCCGGCCTTTTCTTTTTTTCTGCTGAGGCATAACGTATGGCATGTGGCGAGTTTTCCCTGATTGCCCGTTATTTTGACCGTGTAAGAAGCTCTCGTCTTGATGTTGAAACCGGTATTGGCGACGATTGCGCGCTCCTGAATATTCCTGAAAAACAGACCCTGGCGATCAGTACCGATACGCTGGTGGCGGGCATCCATTTCTTACCCGATATCGATCCTGCCGATCTGGCGTATAAAGCGCTGGCGGTGAATTTAAGCGATCTGGCGGCGATGGGCGCCGATCCGGCATGGTTAACGCTGGCGCTCACGCTTCCTGACGTCGATGAGGCGTGGCTTGCCGCGTTCAGCGACAGCCTGTTTGAACAACTGGATTACTACGACATGCAGCTCATTGGCGGCGATACCACGCGCGGCCCGCTGTCGATGACGCTCGGTATTCATGGCCTTGTGCCAGCCGGTCGGGCGCTGAAACGTTCTGGCGCAAAACCGGGCGACTGGATTTATGTTACTGGCACGTTGGGCGATAGCGCTGCCGGGCTGGCGATTCTACGGGGTGATTTTCGCGTGGGAAGCTGGGGGGATGCCGACTATCTGGTCAAACGCCATCTGCGCCCGACGCCGCGTATTTTACAAGGACAGGCGCTACGCGATCTCGCCAGTTCGGCGATCGATCTTTCCGACGGTTTGATCTCCGATCTTGGTCACATTCTGCAAGCCAGCAACTGCGGCGCGCGAATCGATTTGGAGGCGCTGCCTGACTCCGAAGAACTGTGGGGACATGCCAATGATCCCGAACAAAAGCTTCGCTGGATGTTATCCGGCGGCGAAGATTATGAACTGTGCTTTACCGTCCCGGAGCTGAACCGTGGCGCGCTGGATGTCGCGCTTGGTCATCTGGGCGTGCCGTTTACCTGTATCGGGCAAATGACGGCGGATATCGAAGGGATCGCCTTTGTGCGTGACGGAGAACCTGTCACTTTTGACTGGAAAGGATATGACCATTTTGCCACGCCATAAAGATGTTGCGAAAAGCCGCCTGAATTTGCGCAATCCGTGGCATCTGCTCGCTACCGGCTTTGGCAGCGGGCTGAGCCCCGTGGTGCCGGGTACGATGGGCTCTCTGGCGGCGATCCCCTTCTGGTATCTGATGACGTTTCTGCCGTGGCAGCTTTATTCGCTGGTCGTGATGTTTGGGATCTGTATTGGCGTTTATCTTTGCCATCAGACGGCGAAAGATATGGGCGTACACGACCACGGCAGTATTGTCTGGGATGAATTTATCGGTATGTGGATAACGCTAATGGCGTTGCCGACGACGGACTGGCAGTGGGTGGCTGCCGGGTTCGTTATTTTCCGCATTCTGGATATGTGGAAACCCTGGCCGATCCGTTGGTTTGATCGCAACGTGCACGGCGGCATGGGGATTATGATCGATGATATCGTCGCCGGCGTGATATCCGCCGGCATACTGTATTTTATCGGTCATCACTGGCCGCTCGGTATTATTTAAAGGGTTTGCCGGATGGCGGCGTAAATGCCTTATCCGGCCTACCCCCGAACAATATGTCGATTTCACAGGCCCGATAAGCGCCGCGCCATCGAGCAATGGCAGATTATTTAAATCCCACCACCGGATGCTGTTTGTACGGTGTTTCGAGTTCGGCAATCTGCTCCGGTTTGAGCGTTAAATCAACGGCATTCAGCAACTCATCTAACTGCTCTTCACGCGAAGCGCCGATAATCGGCGCGGCGACGCCTCGTTTGCTGAGTAGCCAGGCCAGCGCAACCTGCGCTCGCGTTGCGCCAAGCGCCTCGCTGACGCCAGCCAGCCGTTCCGCTATTTGCGCATCATTTTTATCGCTTTCAGCGTATAAATTTTTGCCCACGTCATCCGAGACCAGCCGGGCCGTGGTTTCTCCCCAGGGGCGAGTTAAGCGCCCGCGCGCCAGCGGACTCCACGGAATCACGGCAACGCCTTCCTGCCAGCACAGCGGTAGCATCTCTCGCTCTTCCTCGCGGTAGATCAGGTTATAGTGATCCTGCATGGTGACAAACGGCGCCCAGCCGTGTTGTTTTTGTAGCGCCAGTGCCTGGGCAAATTGTGAGGCGTGCATTGAGGAAGCGCCGATATAGCGGGCTTTACCCGCCTTCACCACGTCGTTTAGCGCTTCCAGAGTCTCTTCTATCGGCGTGGTGTAATCCCAGCGGTGGATTTGCAGGATATCGACATACTCCATTCCCAGACGGGTGAGGCTATCGTCAATAGAGCGCAGGATTTGCGCGCGGGACAATCCTTCCGGCAGATCGCCGACGCGATGGAAGACTTTCGTCGCTACCACCACCTCGTCGCGCCGGGCGAAATCACGCAGCGCGCGGCCGACAATCTCTTCGCTGCTGCCGTCGGAGTAGCTGTTGGCGGTATCAAAAAAGTTAATGCCGCCCTCAAGGGCGCGCTTGATGATGGGACGGCTGCTCTCTTCGGGAAGCGTCCAGGCGTGATTGCCGCGACTCGGCTCGCCGAACGTCATACAGCCCAGACAAAGGCGGGACACCTGAAGATCTGTATTTCCTAACGTGTTGTATTGCATGACTCCGCTCCTGTTATACCCGTCACTCTTCAAGCATAGCAGGAGCAAAGAGGGGATTATGCCAGCCAGGCCTTGATTTTGGCTTCAATGCCTGCGGCGTCAAGCCCCAGTTCCGCGCGGGCTTCTTCCTGCGTTCCTTGCGGGATAAAGAAATCCGGAAGACCGATATTCAGCACAGGTACAGGTTTACGATGGGCCATTAGCACTTCGTTTACGCCGCTGCCAGCGCCGCCCATAATGGCGTTTTCTTCCAGCGTCACCAGCGCGTCATGCTGCGCGGCCATCTCCAGAATTAACGTGTCGTCCAGCGGCTTAACAAAGCGCATGTCGACCAGCGTGGCGTTCAGCGCTTCGGCGACTTTCGCCGCCTCAGGCATTAAGGTGCCAAAGTTCAGAATCGCCAGTTTTTCGCCATGACGCTTCACAAGGCCTTTACCAATAGGCAGTTTTTCCAGCGGGGTTAGCGCCACGCCCTGCGCATTACCGCGTGGATAACGTACTGCCGTCGGGCCGTCGTTATAGTGATACCCGGTAAATAACATCTGGCGACATTCGTTCTCGTCGCTTGGCGTCATGATCACCATATCCGGGATGCAGCGCAGATAGGAGAGATCGAACGCGCCCTGGTGTGTTTGCCCATCCGCGCCAACGATACCGGCGCGATCGATGGCGAACATGACCGGCAGTTTCTGGATAGCGACGTCATGGATGACCTGATCGTAGGCGCGTTGCAGGAAAGTAGAGTAGATCGCCACGACGGGCTTATAGCCGCCAATCGCCAGGCCTGCGGCGAAGGTGACGGCATGCTGTTCGGCGATGGCGACGTCAAAATAGCGATCCGGGAATTTACGTGAAAATTCCACCATGCCGGAACCTTCGCGCATTGCCGGGGTGATCGCCATCAGCTTGCTGTCTTTGGCGGCAGTTTCACACAGCCAGTCACCGAAGATTTTTGAATAACCTGGCAGACCGCCGCTGCTTTTCGGCAAACATCCGCTGGAGGGATCAAATTTAGGCACCGCATGGAAAGTGATCGGATCTTTTTCCGCGGGCTCATAACCGCGGCCTTTCTTGGTCATGATATGCAGGAACTGCGGGCCTTTCAGGTCACGCATGTTCTTCAATGTGCTGATAAGCCCCATGACATCGTGACCATCGACCGGCCCGATGTAGTTAAAGCCCAGCTCTTCGAACAGGGTTCCCGGCACAACCATGCCTTTAATATGTTCTTCGGTACGCTTGAGCAGTTCTTTAATTGGCGGTACGCCGGAGAAGACCTTTTTTCCGCCTTCGCGCAGAGAAGAGTAAAGCTTACCGGAAAGTAGCTGCGCCAGATGGTTGTTGAGCGCGCCGACGTTTTCCGAAATCGACATTTCATTGTCGTTCAGAATGACCAGCATGTCGGGCCGGATATCGCCTGCGTGATTCATTGCTTCAAACGCCATACCGGCGGTGATGGCGCCGTCGCCAATCACACAGACGGTGCGGCGATCTTTGCCTTCTTTCTCCGCCGCTACGGCAATACCGATACCGGCGCTGATGGAGGTGGAGGAATGCCCAACGCTCAGCACATCGTATTCGCTTTCTCCGCGCCACGGGAACGGGTGCAGACCGCCTTTCTGGCGAATGGTGCCGATTTTGTCGCGACGACCGGTAAGGATTTTATGTGGATAAGCCTGGTGTCCAACATCCCAGATTAGCTGGTCAAACGGGGTGTTGTAGACATAATGCAGCGCCACGGTAAGTTCTACCGTGCCCAGCCCGGAAGCGAAATGCCCGCTGGAACGGCTTACGCTGTCGAGTAAGTAGCGGCGTAGCTCGTCGCAGAGTTTCGGCAGACTCTCTTTCGGTAACAGTCGTAACTCCTGGGTGGAGTCGACCAATGCCAGGGTAGGGTATTTGGCTATATCAAAACTCATCGCAAGCTCATTGGATATGGGGTTTATTTATCACGCTGGATTATGTAGTTCGCTAGCGCTTCCAGTGCCGAGGTGTCCAGTGATTGCGCGGCCAGCTGATGTAACGACTGACGGGCGTCCTCTATCAGGTCCCGGGCTTTATTCCGGGCTTGCTCAAGACCCAGAAGTGCAGGATAGGTACTTTTGCCAAGCTGCTGGTCTGCGCCCTGACGTTTACCTAACGTTGCAGTATCGCCCACCACATCCAGAATGTCATCCTGAACCTGGAAGGCAAGGCCGATACTCTCTGCATAGCGGTCAAGTATCGGCAGAGTATTCCGTCCTTTATCGCCCGCGCTCAACGCGCCAAGTCTAACGGCGGCGCGAATGAGCGCGCCGGTCTTATGGCGATGAATGCGTTCCAGCGCGTCCAGAGTGATCCGCTGGCCTTCTGCCGCCAGATCCAATGCCTGACCGCCGCACATGCCGGCGATGCCGCTGGCGTTCGCCAGTTCGGCGATCATCGCGATACGATCGCGATCGGTGACTTCCGGCATCGGCGCGTCGCTGATAATGGCAAACGCCAGCGTTTGCAACGCGTCTCCCGCCAGGATTGCGTTGGCTTCGCCAAATTTAATATGGCAAGTCGGCAGGCCGCGACGCAAATCGTCATCGTCCATCGCTGGCAGGTCGTCATGGATCAGCGAATAGGCATGAATGCATTCGACCGCCGCAGCTGGCGCATCCAGCGTTGCCGTACTGACGCCAAACATTTGACCGGTGGCGTAAACCAGAAATGGCCGCAGGCGTTTACCGCCTAATAATGCGCCATACTGCATGGCTTCGACCACGGGAGTGTTCTGAAAGGGCAGTGGCGCGATAAAACGGCTCAGCGCCTGATTCGCTTGCGTTACGCAAGCCTGTAGCTGCTGCGTAAAGTCCATTTACTCATTATCCGCGATAAAAGGCTCAGGTGAAGCCTCTTCATTATCAGACAGCAAAATTTGCACGCGCTGTTCCGCCTGCTGCAGTTTTGCCTGCCCCTGACGCGCCAGTTGTACGCCGCGCTCGAATTCATTCAGCGCGTCTTCCAGCGGCAAATCGCCGCTTTCCAGGCGGGTAACAATATGTTCCAGCTCGCTCAGCGCAGTTTCAAAGCTGGCGGGCGCCTCATTTTTCTTCGGCATGATGACTGTTTGACTCTCTGTAATGGCAGCACAAGTCTATGGTAACGGACTCACACTGATAAGCAAATAACGCGCAATGGTAAGGGGAAATGCGCAAGATGTCCGTGATAGTGATATACTTCCGCGCCTGGATGCAGCCGTAGGTATGGGCTGCTGTACTATTTCTCCACGACAAGCCTTAGATAGCTTGCTAAAGAACCATTGCCGCCATGAAGTTTATCATTAAATTGTTCCCGGAAATCACTATCAAAAGCCAATCTGTGCGTTTGCGCTTTATAAAAATTTTAACCGGGAACATCCGTAACGTTTTAAAGCACTACGATGAGACCCTCGCGGTTGTCCGTCACTGGGATAACATTGAAGTTCGCGCCAAAGATGAAAACCAGCGTCTGGCGATTCGCGACGCGCTGACCCGCATTCCGGGGATCCACCATATTCTTGAAGTCGAAGATGTGCCGTTCACCGATATGCACGACATTTTCGAGAAAGCGTTGGCGCAGTATCGCGAGCAGCTTGAAGGCAAAACCTTCTGCGTGCGCGTAAAACGTCGCGGTAAGCATGAGTTTAGCTCCATTGAGGTGGAGCGCTATGTCGGCGGCGGATTAAATCAGCATATTGAATCGGCGCGCGTGAAGCTCACTAACCCGGATGTGACGGTGCATCTGGAAGTGGAAGATGATCGCCTGCTGCTGATCAAAGGGCGTTATGAAGGTATTGGCGGTTTCCCGATTGGCACCCAGGAAGACGTGCTGTCGCTGATCTCCGGCGGTTTTGACTCCGGCGTCTCCAGCTATATGCTGATGCGTCGCGGCTGTCGCGTACACTACTGCTTCTTTAACCTTGGCGGCGCGGCGCATGAAATCGGTGTTCGCCAGGTGGCGCATTACCTGTGGAACCGCTTTGGCAGCTCCCATCGCGTGCGTTTTGTGGCGATTAACTTCGAACCGGTGGTCGGCGAGATTCTGGAGAAAGTTGACGACGGCCAGATGGGCGTGGTGCTCAAACGTATGATGGTACGCGCGGCGTCGAAAGTAGCGGAACGTTACGGCGTACAGGCGCTGGTGACCGGCGAAGCGCTGGGCCAGGTGTCCAGCCAGACGCTAACCAACTTGCGCTTGATCGATAACGTGTCTGACACGCTGATCCTGCGCCCGCTGATCTCTTACGATAAAGAGCACATTATCAACCTGGCGCGCCAGATTGGTACGGAAGATTTTGCCCGTACGATGCCGGAATACTGTGGCGTGATTTCAAAAAGTCCGACGGTGAAAGCCATTAAAGCGAAAATTGAAGCTGAAGAAGAAAATTTCGACTTCAGTATTCTCGATAAGGTGGTAGAAGAAGCGAACAACGTCGATATTCGTGAAATCGCCCAGCAGACCCAGCAGGAGGTGGTGGAAGTAGAAACCGTGAGCGGTTTCGGCCCGAACGACGTGATTCTGGATATCCGTTCTGTGGATGAGCAGGATGACAAGCCGCTGAAAGTGGAAGGTGTGGACGTCGTTTCGCTGCCGTTCTACAAGCTGAGCACTAAATTTGGCGACCTCGATCAGAGCAAAACCTGGCTGCTGTGGTGCGAACGCGGGGTAATGAGCCGCCTGCAGGCGCTCTATCTGCGCGAGCAGGGCTTTGAAAACGTGAAAGTGTATCGTCCGTAATTCCTTTGCCGGGTGGCGGCTATGTCCTACCCGGCCTACCGTTTTATTTCTGCCCCAACCGTTTTGCAATGCGCTCCAGCTTCATCATCAGCAGCAGCGTAATGGCCACCAGCACAATAGTCAGCGCCGCGCCGTCGGCAATATTTCCACGGTCGGTCAGGCTAAAGATAGCTACCGGCAGCGTCGTCCAGCCCGGTGGATAAATCATCATCGTCGCGCCCAACTCCCCCATGGAGAGCGATAAACTCAGCGCCAGCGCTGACACCATCCACGGCATCAATAACGGCAACGTCACGTGACGCAGACGATACCAGGGCGATGCCCCCAGACTCGACGCGACGTTTTCAATATCGGCGGAAATGCGCGCCAGTCCGGTCGACACGTTACTGAAGGTAAAGGCGGAAATCAGCACAAAGTGCGCTGTCAGCACAATCCATAGGGTGCCGTTCATTTGCAATGGCCCCTGGCTGAAAGCAACCAGAATGCCCAGACCCACGGACACTGACGGAATCGCACTCGGCAGATAGAACACCATACTTAACCACTTCTGCGTTTTCACCCCATATTGACGCAGCGCCAGCGCCGCCCAAACGCCGCAAAGCAGCGCAAACAGGCTGGCGCAAAAGCCAATCGTGAGGCTGGCAAGTAGGGCATCCCATGCCGCACCGTGCAGAGCGTTAACAAAGTGGTTCAGCGTGAAGCCACTCGGCAGAATACCGTTCCACTGCTGGCTAAGGCTGGACATCAGAATCACCGCCAGCGGCAGGAAAAAGAACACGATAAACAGTACGCTAGCCACAACGCCCGCCGCTGCGCGTCCTTTAGGTGACCAAATTAGCATGGCTAGCTCCTTACGCCGGTACGCGATGCCGCCAGGCGATAGAGGGAGAACAGCCCCAGCGACAAGACAATGTTAATCAACGCAATCATGCAGGCGACCGTATAGTCGGACTCCAGAATCGCTTTGCTGTAAACCATCATCGGCAGGGTGTTAACCCCTTTCGCGCCAATAAACAGTACGATGCCGAACTCGTTAGTGGTCAACAGTAGGCACAGGCTGCCACCAGCCATCAGCGCCGGTAGCGCCGCCGGGAAAATCACCTGCCCAATCACCCGTAACGGGTGCGCCCCCAGAATACTGGCTGCCTCTAGCTGGCTTTTATCAATTTGCCGCAGCGCGGCCATCAGTGGCCGCATCACCAGCGGAGTGAACACCGTGATCTCCGCCAGAATGACGCCCTGCATCGAGTAGAGAAAATCCACCGGCGGTAGCTCAAAGGCAAACAGGCTCATCAGCGCACCGTTGAGCAGACCCGCTGACCCATAAATAAAGGTGAACGCCAGCGTAATCAGGAAGGTCGGCAGCGCAATAAAAGTATCGACGACCCGACCAATCAACTCGCTGCCGGGGAAAGGAATAAACACCAGAATCAGCGACATCACGCTGCCCAGCAGCAGGCAACCGGCGGTGGCGAAAAAGGCGATTTGCAACGTGTTCAGCAACGCGCCGACAAAGCGTTTCGAGTCGACCACCTGCCGGAAGGTCTCGAGCCCGATCTCGCCATTGGCACCGCGTAGCGCCTGTTCAACGATGAGCGACAGAGGCCAGAAAAACAGCGTCGCCAGCACCAGCAACGGGAGCAGCAGCCACAGCAGTGGGCGTAGGTTAAGCGCCGGTTTTTCCAGAGGTAAAATGAGTGACATGGTTATACCTCAATCAGGACCGCATCATCCGGTTCGAACCACAGCGCCAGCTTGTCGCCCACGCGCGGCAGCGGATTGACATGCGTCAACACCATCCGCACCGTTTCGCCAGCAACGTCACACAGCAGATGGGTTAAATCGCCCTGCCAGTGCACCGATTGCAGTGTGGCGTTGAAGCGGTTGCTGTAGGCCGAACGCGGCGTCAGGCTGAGGTGCTGAGGACGAATGCACAGCAGTTTGTTGTAACCGTGGTGGCTGCCCCGGCTGAACGCGCGAATCACCGCACCGCCGCAGCTGACGTCCACCAGCCCCGGAGCCTCCGTTATCCCCAGCGCGATAGCGGAGAGAATATTGGCGCGACCTAAGAATTCGGCGGCAAAACGATTGGGCGGATGCTGATATAGCGCGCGGGTTTCGCCGTGAGCAATCAGCGAGCCATCCTTCATAATGCCGATTTTATCGGCCAGAGTGAGCGCTTCCGTTTGATCGTGGGTGACGTAGAGAATAGTGAGTTCCGGCAGCTCACGGTGAAGACGGGCGATTTCTTCCACCATATTATGACGAATCTGTGCGTCCAGCGCTGACAGTGGTTCATCCAGCAACAGCACGCGCGGGCGCACGGCAATCGCGCGGGCGATGGCCACGCGTTGCTGCTGGCCGCCGGAAAGTTGATGCGGATAACGGGCGGCGTAATCACTCATGCCAACCGTTTTCAGCGCCTGCGTTACACGCTCATTAATTAGCGCCTTTGGCTGCTTCTGCGCACGCAGGCCAAAAGCGACGTTGTCTTCCACTTTCAGATGCGGGAACAAGGCGTAGTTCTGCACCACCATCGCCAACCCGCGTTTATAGGGTGGCAGATGGGTGACGTCCGTATCGCCAATCAGAATACGACCGCCTGCAGGTTGCACAAAGCCCGCCACCGCACGCAGCACCGTCGTTTTTCCAGATCCTGATGGGCCAATCAGCGCCAGCACTTCGCCAGGTTCAATCGTCAAAGAGAGCGGTTTAAGCACCACGTTGCCGTGATACGCAACGCGCAGCGAGTCGAGGACTATCCCCGATGTCCCCTGCGATGCAGGGGCGTGAACGGCGGTCGTTTTCATCAGCATCAGGCTTACTCGCTTTCGGTCACTTTGTGCCAACGGCTAATATCTGCCGACAGCGAAACGGCTACGTCATCCCAATTTGGCTGCCAGCTCTGCACGCCTTCCAACGCGGCAGTGGCGGCCTTGTAATGTTCGTCGCTCGGCGTCACGTCGCTGCGTACCGGCATTCCCCAGGAGAGTTCGCTGACGCGAGTCTGCGCTTCTTTACTCAGCAGGAAGTTAATCAGCTTTTTACCATTTTCACTCTGCGGCGCCCCCTGGACCAGGCCAATGACATAAGGGATGGCCAGCGCGCTGCGCTCGCCTTTGTCGTTGGCCGGCCAGAAGATTTTCACGTTCGGGTTACGTTCCATCTGCGCGAGGTTCATTTGCAGGTCGCCGTTAGCGACGTAGATTTCACCTTTATTAACCAGCGCGGTTAGCTTGCCGGTAGAGGCAGATGGCCCGACGTTATTGGCCTGCAGCTTGCCGAGATACGCAAAACCGGCATCTTTACTGCCGAAGCTGTGGAAAGCCTGCAGCATCACCGCCGTGCCGTCAGCGGCCTGACCTGGCGTGGAATACTGGAGTTTATTTTTGAATTTACCGTCAAGCAGATCCTGCCAGCTCGCCGGGGCAGTTTTCAGCAGCTTGCTGTTGTAGATAAAGCTCAGATAGTTCTTTACCAGCGGCGAATAAAGGTTGTTGGCATCGGGGATAGCCGAGGCGGCGTCGGTGTTAAAGTTCGCCAGCAGCTTTTCGGCGGCGGCGCGCTGAATGAATGGCGGCGCGGTTACCAGCACGTCGGCCTGTGGATTCGTACGCTCTTTTGCCAGACGTTCCACTACCACGCCACCACCGCCTTCAACATAGCGTACGGTAATGCCGGTCGCTTTGGTGAATGCGTCAAACTGCACCTGGTACCAGCTGTTATCGCCATCGTGCAGCCCGTCGATGGAGTACACCGTGACCACCGATTCCGCCCATGACGGGGCGCTGGCGAGAGCGAAGACAGACAGCAGAGCAAGTCGGGAAAGTTTCATCGTAATAGCCTCATAGCGTACGTTGCATTTTCTGGCCTATACCAGGTTTGCTTTTTACGCTAAACGGCTTATATGACAAAACGATGAAAGAGAAATAAATCAGTCCACGCTGGATGATGCTGCGCTTATCCGGATAGCCGTGAGACGATACGATTGGTAGGCCGGATAAGTCCCGCAGCCAACATCCGGCGCATCCGCTAGTGGGTATCTACCTCAATACGCAGGCTGTCGTGACGCCAGTATTCGATATCCAGATCCAGCACTCGCCCGTGTTGATCGTAGTTCAGACGGCGCAGCAACAGCGCCGGGCGTCCTTCCATAACTCCCAGCGCATGTGCGGCCTGCGCAGGCATGGCGGTGGGGTAGAACGACAGATGCATGCTGGTATAGATGAGGTTGTAGTGCGACTCGTATACCTCGGTCAGGCTGCCGTTGAGATCGTACTGCAGCAGCTCAGGCACGCGGGCGGGCAAACAATGGTTTTCGCAGTAGCACACGGCGCGGCCATCGGCGTAACGCAGACGGGTCAGCAGATAGATTTGATCAAATGGCTGGAGCTGGAGGGGCTCCATGACCTCGACAGGCACGGTGGTTAACACGCCGCTCAGTAGCGCGGTTTTTGGCTCCCGCCCCTGCTCGCGGCAAAGCTTATGGAAGTTGGTGTTCTGGGTCGGATCCAGCCACAGGCGTTCCGGCGTAACGAACCAACCGCGACGATCGGCGCGCCAGATAAGCCCACTGGACTCCAGCTGCGCCAGACTTTCGCGAATAGTAATTCGCGTGGTGTTGAAGATCGCGCACAGTTCGCGTTCAGACGGCAGTTTATCACCGCTTTTCAACGCACCGCTCTGAATACGCGCCTGAAGCTGTGCCTTGATCAACAGGTACTGCGGGATATCGCCCGGGATAGATTTCATGCTTACTCGCTTCCGTTTTGCCTGCCGCCATTATACAAGCAGAGATGAATTTTTTGTTGCAGCGCGATTTTCTCTTTGACCCGTCGCGGCAAAGATCGTCATGATAAATGCAATCTGGTATAGACCAAAGGTAAATAACATGACTTCGCGTAACTATCTGTTGCTGACTCCTGGCCCGCTCACCACCTCTCGTACCGTGAAAGAAGCGATGTTGTTCGATAGCTGTACCTGGGATGATGATTACAATATCGGCGTGGTGGAACAGATCCGCCAGCAGCTGACCGAACTGGCAACGGCCTCCGAAGGCTACACCTCCGTACTACTGCAAGGCAGCGGTAGCTATGCTGTGGAAGCCGTACTGGGCAGCGCATTGGGGCCGCAGGATAAGGTGCTGATCGTCAGCAACGGTGCATACGGCGCACGAATGGTCGAGATGGCCGGCCTTATGGGTATCGCCCATCACGCTTACGACTGCGGCGAAGTTGCGCGCCCGGACGTGCAGGCGATCGACGCGATCCTCAACGCCGACCCGACGATCAGCCATATCGCCATGGTGCATAGCGAAACGACCACCGGGATGCTCAACCCCATTGATGAGGTGGGCGCTCTGGCGCATCGCTATGGCAAAACCTACATCGTTGACGCCATGAGCAGCTTCGGCGGCATCCCCATGGATATTGCAGCATTACACATCGACTATCTGATCAGCTCCGCCAATAAATGCATTCAGGGCGTGCCGGGTTTTGCCTTCGTGATTGCCCGCGAGCAAAAACTGGCCGCGTGCAAAGGGCGTTCCCGCTCGCTGTCGTTAGATCTCTACGCCCAGTGGCGCTGTATGGAGGATAACCACGGCAAATGGCGTTTTACTTCGCCCACACATACCGTCCTGGCGTTTGCCCAGGCGCTGAAAGAGCTGGCGAAAGAAGGTGGCGTGGCGGCACGTCATCAACGCTATCAGCAAAATCAGCGCAGCCTGGTGGCCGGAATGCGGGCGCTGGGCTTTAACACGCTGCTGGATGACAAACTTCATTCGCCCATTATCACCGCCTTTTATTCACCGGAAGACCCGCAGTATCGCTTTAGCGAATTTTATCGCCGCCTCAAAGAGCAGGGCTTTGTTATCTATCCTGGCAAAGTGTCGCAAAGCGACTGCTTCCGCATCGGCAACATTGGCGAAGTATATGCCGCCGATATCACTGCCCTGCTGACCGCCATTCGTACCGCCATGTACTGGACGAAATAAGGAACCATGATGAACCGTATTCACGCTGTTATTCTCGACTGGGCGGGCACCACCGTCGATTTTGGCTCCTTCGCGCCGACGCAAATTTTCGTCGAGGCGTTCCGTCAGGCATTTGATGTGGAGATCACCCTCGCCGAAGCACGCGTGCCAATGGGGCTGGGTAAATGGCAACACATTGAAGCGCTGGGAAAATTACCTGCTGTTGACGCGCGCTGGCAGGCAAAGTTTGGCCGCTCCATGAACGCAGCAGATATTGATGCCATCTATTCCGCCTTCATGCCGTTACAGATTGCTAAAGTTGTCGATTTTTCTTCTCCTATTGCCGGAGTTATCGACACGATCGCGGCGCTACGAGCCGAGGGCATTAAGATAGGCTCCTGCTCTGGTTACCCACGAGCGGTGATGGAGCGCCTGGTCCCCGCCGCCGCCGGGCATGGCTATTGTCCGGATCATTGGGTGGCAACGGACGACCTGGCCGCGGGTGGTCGCCCGGGGCCGTGGATGGCGCTGCAAAACGTGATTGCGCTGGGCATTGATGCGGTCGCGCACTGTGTGAAGGTAGATGATGCCGCGCCAGGCATTAGCGAGGGGCTTAACGCGGGGATGTGGACGGTGGGGTTGGCGGTATCGGGTAACGAATTCGGCGCAACATGGGACGCCTATCAGACAATGTCGAAAGAGGACGTTGCGGTCCGCCGCGAGCACGCGGCCAGCAAGCTGTACGCCGCCGGGGCGCATTACGTGGTGGATTCACTGGCGGATTTACCTGGGGTGATTGCGCATATTAATGCGCGTCTGGCGCAGGGCGAACGCCCGTAAAATAACTGCCGGATGGCGCTGCCGCTTATTCGGCCTACAGACTGTACCGTTTTGTAGGCCGGATAAGGTGTTTACGCCGCCATCCGGCAATCATTCTTATTCGTAGTAGTTATAAATCCCCGCCGCCATCACCAGTTGCGAAGCTACTTCATGCGCTTTTTCACGACCAGCCAACAGGTCGATGATTTTCAAACCAAAATCGATAGCGGTACCCGGTCCCTGGCTGGTTAATAATTTTACCCGCGCATCCCACACCACACGCTTATCCTGCCACTGTTCGGCGGGGATCTTATCTTTCAGCGCCGGAAAACCGGTCATATTGCCGATAGGGAAGATATCGTGCGGCACGAGCACTGTGGCGGCTGCGGCGCAAATGGCTGCGACAATGCGCCCGGAGCGGTGAAACTGTTTTACGGTTTCGACCAGCAGCGGGCTGTCGCGAAAGCACTCGGCGCCTTTAATTCCGCCGGGCAACACGATGATGTCATAATCGCCGTCGGCAACTTCAACCAGCGGCGCATCCGCCAGTAGCTTTACACCGCGCGAGCAGACAATCGTCAGGTTGCCGTCGCTGGCGACGCTGGCGGTAGTGACGTGGATTCCGCCGCGAACCAGCAGATCGATAGTGGTGACCGCTTCGGTCTCTTCACTACCAGGGGCGAGGCATACCAGTGCCTGAGCGCTCATACTCACTCTCCTTTCGCTTTACCATTTCAAACAGGCGGCTATTTTCCGGAACGGCGAGACCGTGCACGCGGGCGCGCTTGAGTAAATAACCGGTGATGTAGTCAATTTCGGTATGGCGCATGGCACGCACGTCCTGCAACATGGATGAGATGTTTTCTGCCGTACTGTCAATCACTTGCTCAACATAATAGCGTAAATCGTCTGCCGATGTGTGGTAGCCTTCACGTTCAATCACGGCGGCGACCTCTTCGCAAATCGCGTTGATTTCATCAGTATGATGGCGCAGCTCGCCGTTCGGGCAGTTCCAAAGCGCGGTGAGCGGGTTGATAACACAGTTGACCGCCAGTTTGCGCCACATCTCTGCGCGGATATTGTTATGCCAGGCGACATCGGGCAGTACCCCCTGCAGGATATCGGCGAGATAACTGTAATCGCCGTCTTGCTCGCGTGCCGGGCCAATATGCGTAGTACCGTTAGCGACATGAATAATGATATTACCGTCGCGGCGCGCAGCATGGGTGATAGTCCCCATCAACATCGGCTGTTGGATATTTTGCAGTTCTTCTATGGTTCCCATTCCATTATGAATGAGCAGAATAGGCGACGTCACCGGTAGGGTTGACGCCAGGGTTCGTACTGCGTCGGAAACCTGCCACGCTTTCAGCGTGACTAACAACAGTTCGCTCTTCGCCAAAAAATCCGGATCGTTTGCCGTCAGTGATTCGTTGAAAAAGGAACCATCGGTATCGATCAGATTTACGCTGCAATAAGGTTGTGGCACCCGTAGCCAGCCCTGTACGTCATGTCCATGTTTGCACAGTGCCGAAAGCCAAAGTTGTCCTAAGGCTCCGCATCCCAGTACAGTAATTTTCATTGTTCCTCCTCACCTGCAACAGCGCCAGGTGTTATGGCGCTAATTATAGCGTCATCAGCTAAGCTTCTCGTTAAGCCTCGTTGCAGGTATTATGCAACGCAACGAAAATGAAGGGAGAAGAAAAGATGCCATCTTTCGATATTGTTTCTGAAGTTGATCTGCAGGAAGCGCGTAACGGCGTGGATAACGCGGTTCGCGAGGTTGAGTCTCGTTTTGACTTTCGTGGCGTAGAGGCGACTATTGAACTGAACGATGCCAATAAAACCATCAAGGTGCTGAGCGAGTCCGATTTCCAGGTCAATCAGTTGCTCGATATTCTGCGCGCCAAGCTGCTTAAACGCGGTATTGAAGGCGCTTCGCTGGATGTACCGGACGAGTTCGTGCATAGCGGTAAAACCTGGTATGTGGAAGCGAAGCTGAAGCAGGGCATTGAAAGCGCCGTGCAGAAGAAAATCGTCAAGCTGATTAAAGACAGCAAACTGAAGGTGCAGGCGCAAATTCAGGGGGAAGAGATTCGCGTGACGGGCAAATCACGTGACGATCTGCAATCGGTAATGGCGCTGGTTCGCGGCGGCGATTTGGGCCAGCCGTTCCAGTTCAAAAACTTCCGCGATTAAGTTGTTATGCCGGATAGAGCCTCGCCGCCATCCGGCAATGCAGCATTCATCCTTTGCTGATAAGCTGTTCAACTTCAAAGCGATTGGTCACTTTGCTGTCGATTTTGACGTAAGCGGAATGCTCTTCCGCCACGATCAGCGCTTCGCTTACGCCTTTCATTGCCAACAGTCGCTGTTTTAGCCTGTCGTCAGCAACGATATCCGCTGGAATTTCCACGCGCAGGCTGCTGACATAGGGC
Source organism: Salmonella sp. 2020_1459 (assembly GCF_043847915.1). Lineage (NCBI taxonomy): Bacteria > Pseudomonadati > Pseudomonadota > Gammaproteobacteria > Enterobacterales > Enterobacteriaceae > Salmonella > Salmonella sp. 2020_1459. The sequence continues at coordinate 187,923 of NZ_JBCMFA010000008.1, forward strand.
GGCTCTTTCATGGTACTTGCCACCGCCAGCCATACCATCGCCAGTACGGCCCCGGCAAGGAAAACGGTTTGCCCATCAAACGTGCCGTCTATCCAGCCGCCCAGCGAGCCGCCAAGCGCCACGCCAAGAAACTGACTGGTAGAATAGACGCCCATCGCCGTTCCTTTATACCCCGCGGGCGACTCTTTGCTAATAAGCGAAGGCAGCATCGCCTCCATCAGATTAAAGGCGAGGAAAAAGAGTTGTACGCCAATCACCAGCTCCCAGAAATGCTGGCCCGCTCCCCACAACACGATTTCTGCGACGACAATGAGCCCCACGCAGAACAGGAATACCTGCTTCATCCGCCGTTTGACTTCAGCATAGATAATAAAAGGCACGACGGCGGCAAAGGCGATCACCATGGTTGCCAGATACACCTTCCAGTGTTCGGCGGCAGGAAAACCGGCATCGGCAAGCTGGCCGGGCAGGGCGACAAAGGTGGACATCAATAAAATATGCAGACACATAATGCCGAAATTGAGCTTGAGCAGCCTCGGCTCCGCCAGCACTTTACTGAAGCTGCCTTTGACCATCCCGGATTCGCGATTCAGCACATGGTTGGTACTGTTGGGAACCACCCAGATCGTCAAAATAATGCCCAGGGTGGCGAGGGCGGCGATCATCCAGAACAACGCGTTCAATCCCAGACTATGGGTAACGATCGGCCCTAATACCATCGCAATCGCGAAGGTGATACCAAAGCTGACGCCGATAAACGCCATCGCTTTGGTACGGTTTTGCTCGCGGGTGAGGTCAGACAGGAGCGCCATGACGGCGGCGGCAATAGCGCCGGACCCTTGTAGCGCTCGCCCCAGAATAATGCCCCAGATTGAGTGGGAGAGCGCGGCAATGACGCTGCCCGCGACAAATACCGCCAGTCCGCCGACAATCAGCGGTTTGCGGCCAATGCGGTCGGACAGCAGCCCAAAGGGAATTTGAAAGATAGCCTGCGCCAGCCCGTAAATGCCGATCGCAATGCCGATTAATGCTTCGCTGGCGCCCTGTAGCGCCATACCGTATGTGGTCAGTACTGGTAGAACCATAAACATGCCCAGCATACGCAACGAAAAGACGGTCCCTAAACCCCATGTGGCGCGCAGCTCCCCTGGCGTCATTTTATAATCGTTCATTGCCACCTCTGTATAAAAGCTGGGAGTAGTGTAGTGCGGGGAGTGTGCCGGGTAAATAGAGGGTTAATTAGCAAATATTATGTTTTTGAAACAGTTGAGCTAAAAAAGAGATAAATTGTTAACACGATAGGGGCGATCGGGAGAGTCAGCATAGCCTTGTGCTCATTCATATTCCGATCTCCTTGAGCTGTAGTGGCTATCTGAGCCATCTCAGTATAGTGTAGCGGTTAGCCACGGCCTTCAGGCTGTGCGCGCTGTTGCTCCATGTCGCAATAGCAGAACTCGTCAAGCCAGACTGTCAGCGAACCGCGCTGCCTGAGTGTGGCTGGCCGGTGGGTGACTTTAAAATTTTGCTTTGCCATAGGAAGCCGATTCTGAAACGATGGCAATGATCAGAACCGTCCATCTCCTGAAAATTTGATTTATTCAACAACGCCGAGACTGATAGCAAACTTTCTGCGTGATGGCGCGCGTTTATCAGGCAGAAGGTTCGTCATCAGTCTTATTTATTATATTATTCAAGGAGTGAATTAGTTGTGAAAATTAAATTCTTATCATTATGTATTTTAGCGGGTGTTTTATTTGTTAGCCAGGTGAATGCTTCAGAGAACAACGGTAAAGATGATGTAAAATATGCTGCGCTTACCCAGAAGGATCTTGATGCTTTGCCTGTGGAAAAAAGAGCTTCGGTTCTGGATGAACTGGGGTTTATCCATGAATACGGCCTTAATGTACCGATGAATCGCGAACAGGCGTTGCAGTATTACAAGCAGGCCTGTGAGCTTGGCGGTAACTACGGCTGTTATAATGTGAAGTATGCTTATCAGTATGGCGACGGAGTGGCGAAAGATAGCGCTCAGGCCAATAAGTATGCTAAGAAAATGAATCTGGATAATTTATTGATTGAGCAAGAATATATTGATAAGTTTTCGCAAGAAATTTACATGGCAAAAGCATTGGCCGATACGGATAAATCGCAGCGGGCGGCATTTATTAGTATACTAATTCATGCTCTAAATAATAGACCCGAGAGCGATGCGCTTTTTTTTAGCCGTATTGGATTTAACCAAGAAAAAACATTCCGGCTGGCTACGTTATGGTCGCAGGATGGCGACCCGCAAATGGATTATCAGATGGGGCGACTCACCCTTAATGACTTTTCCGGTCGCTATGCGGACGAGCCTTATCAAGCCAGACCTGCGTCATTGAAGTGCTTTCGCGCCGCCGCGGAAAAAGGCGTCGTTGAGGCCCAATCTCTCTTAGGGGGTATTTATTCGGGGGGAGAGGGCGATGAGTGGGGGATTAAGCCAGACATTCAGGAAGCACAAAAATGGTATGGTCAGGCGGCTGAGCAGGGGGACAGCGATGCACAGATTGCGTTAGGTAAAATCTATTATTCTGGCGCAACAGGGCGCACTGATTACGCTAAAGCGCTGGCATTATTTACGCAGGTTGAAAATGATGGTACTAATTCGCGCTCAACGATGCCGTTGAGTTGGATGTATTATAACGGTTTAGGTACTGCACCTGATTGTGATAAAGCCTGGTCGTATTACAAGAAAGCATCTCGATATGTAGGTAAGAAGGTTGAGGAAAAAATATTTTTAAGTAAATGCGCAGCGGATATTCAGAGTCGAAAAAACAACGCGGATGCTTTACCCAAAGTAACCCTAAAAAAAGAGAGTATTTTCTCTCGCGGGATAACGGCTAAACCGAAAGAATGCGCACTAATTTTTCAGATTGGCACAGATAAAATCCGTAACATGGCGAATTTGCATATTACGCTTGAGCTGAAAAATGATGATGGAATGGCAACTGAGGAAACGTTAATGATTCCGCCATTCGGTTTGAATACACTGGGGATAGATATACAAAATCATGATGTTGATCCTCTCGTTACCCCATACGATCTCCCGCTGTATACGCAAGATTTTTGTCACGGGATCGGCGATATCCATTTTACGCTGAAATCCGCTACGGCAACGATTAACGGTAAGAATGTCGATTTACTGAAAGCTGACAGTGTGCGCTTTTTAGATAAAGAATAAGGGAATGAAAAATGATAAAACGGAAATGGAATCTTTTGCTTCTGCTTGGGCTTTCTTTCGCATCGGTATGTCAGGCAGGTGATGATATTGACGCGTTGTATAGCCGTATTGCGCAGAAAGATATTCAGGCGCTAAATGAGCTAAAAGCGTTAGCCAAAGATAATAATGCTCAAGCGCTGGCGGAGTTGGGGTTTATTTATGAGTACGGTGTTTCAGTATCTGTGGATATTCCGCAAGCAATAAAGTACTACGAGCAGGCTTGTGATTTGGACGGTGATTATGGTTGCTTTAATGCAGCTTATTTCTATGAATATGGCATCGGTACCCAAAAGGACATTACGCAAGCGAAAACATTAGCAAAACAGCTTAGAGAAAAAATTAATCTATCCAATATCAATCTCGATAAAAAGGTGAGTGAACGTATAATTGGGAGTGTTTATAGTAATAAACTTGAGGCATATAGAGACATTTCATTTCGTCCTCATTTTATTCAAGGCTTAAGTTTCTATTTTTATGCCCCGCAATCAGATGAGCGAAAACTGCTGAGTCGAATAGGTTTTGACTCATCACATCTTGCGCGGATAGCGATACTCTGGGCGAGAGAGGGTGATCCTGAGGTCGCGTATCAGACGGCAAAACTGGTCTCTACTTTGTATTTTAATAATGAAACGAAAACGATAGATATTGCTGAAGCGCTGAAATGGCTCCGAATTTCGGCCGAGAAGGGGGATGCCGACTCACAGACGCTGTTAGGTTTTCTTTATGAACACGCTGGATTGGGATTACAACCAGATGGAGAGAAAGCCAGGAAATGGTATGAAATGGCGGCGCAGCAAGGTAATGGAGAAGCATTGTATACGTTAGGTCGTATGTACTATTCTGGCGTAATGGTTAACGTTGATTACGATAAAGCGCTGTATTTTTTTAAAAAAGCTTATGAGAAAGAATTACAGGTGGCCGCTGATTATTTAGCACAGATGTATTTTAATGGCCAGAGTGTAGATGTCGATTGCCAACAATCCTGGCACTATTACGATAACAGCTATATAAAAAAGATGACACAACGCGATTATCTTGATTATTGTGAAAAAGATCGAAAGCGCCGTAATGATTTTAGTCAGCAACTTCCTGAGCTGACATTAGAAAAATATGCGGGATTATTTGGCAGGATTGATAATATTCCTCTGTGTCAGATTGGATTTGTTGTCAATACGAATAAGTTAATTCATGTTGCGAACTTACGTGTGAAATTGATATTAAAAAATGATGCTGGAGTTAGTGACGAAAGAATGGTCGCTTTTCCTCCTTTGGGTCTCAATACTCTGGGTGCTGAACAGGGTATGGGGGATTCTTTTAAGTCGATGGGATATCTCTTGATGAAAAACGGTGACTTGTGTGATTACCATAAACTTACTTTCACCGTGAAGTCAGCGACGGCAACAATCAATGGTAAAAAAGTTGATTTACTGAAAACGGATAATTTACATATTATTCAGAATCGATAACTCGTGGGGCGTTACTGCCTGATGAAATGGATAAAAAAACCGCCGTTTGTGACACGGCGGTTTTTTCAATAGCAACGCTTGTTACCAGACGTAAGTCAGCAGATTCTGCGAATTCGGCACCATAAAATCAACGGACATCATGATACTCAGCGCGGTAATCGCAATGATAGAGAAGCCGAACAGCTTGCGCGCCCAGACCTTATCATCTTCCACTTTGTAACCACGTAGCGCCATGCCGAGCCACCAAACGCTGACCGCCGCGGCGACCACCAGGTATTTGTAACCGGCATAACCGCCCAACGTGAGCATTAGCGTTGCAACGGCAAACGCAATGATGTACAGCGTAATGTGGTTTTTAGCGACTGAGATTCCTTTTACCACCGGCAGAACCGGGATATTGGCCGCCTGATAGTCCTTAAAGCGGAAAATGGCGATGGCGTAAGAGTGCGGCATCTGCCAGAGGCTGAAAATAGCCAACAGGATCGCCGCGCCGCTATCAAAGTCGCCCGTTACGGCGCAGTAGCCAATCACCGGCGGCGCTGCGCCGGAGAGAGAACCAATCAGCGTTCCGTAGACGGAGTGACGCTTCATGTACAAGCTGTACACGCCAACGTAGACCACGAAGCCCATCACCCCCAGCCAGCAGGCCAGAGGATTGGCGCCAAACCACAGCAGCATAAAGCCAGCAATACCCAGCAGGGTGGCGTATACCAGCGAGACGCCAGGAGAAATCAGGCCTTTGACCAGCACCCGATTCTTGGTCCTTTCCATCTTCCTGTCGATATCCCTGTCGATGTAGTTGTTAAATACACAACCCGACGCCACAACCAGTGACACCCCGACCAGCGTATAAATGAACAGGGGATAGTCAATGCTGCCCTTTGAGGCCAACAGAAATCCCCCGATCACCGAGATCAGGTTGCCAAAGATGATGCCTGGTTTCGTTACTTGCAGGTATTGCTTAAACATCATACTCGCCGCTCTTAGTGCATCATCATGTTGTAGTTGAGGTTCCACATAATCCAGATGGAGCCCACAACCAGGATGGCGATGATCAGCACGGTAAAGATGAAGGCCGTCATGTTCCAGCCTTCATCAGATTTGGTGTTCATGTGCAGGAAACACACCAGATGCACCAAAATCTGCACCACTGCCATTGCCAGGATAGATCCCAGAATAACGGCCGGAGAGGCAGCGCCGGTCATCACCATCCAGAATGGAATAACCGTCAGGATGACCGACAGGATAAAGCCGGTCATGTACGTTTTTACGCTGCCGTGGGATGCGCCGCCGCTCTCGGTAGAATGACTCATTACATCGCCCCCATCAGATAAACAACAGTGAATACGCAAATCCAAATCACATCCAGGAAGTGCCAGAACAGGCTCAGACACATGATGCGGGTACGGTTAGTGCTGGTCAGACCGCGACGGGCAACTTGCACCATCAGCACCGCCATCCAGATCAAACCGGAAGTGACGTGCAGACCGTGCGTGCCGACCAGCGCGAAGAACGCAGACAGGAAGCCGCTGCGATCCGGGCCCATACCGTTAACAATCAGGTGATGGAATTCATAGAGTTCCATCCCGATAAATCCGGCGCCAAACAAGAAGGTCAACGCCAGCCAGGAGATAACCTGGCTCTTGTTGTTCTTGTGCATGGCGATCGCCGCCATGCCGTAGGTAATGGAGCTAAATAACAGCAGGAAGGTTTCAACCAGAACGAACGGCAGTTCGAAAATGTCCTTACCTGTCGGGCCGCCAGCGGTGCCGTTCACCAGAACGGCATAGGTAGCAAACAGAATAGAGAACAGAATGCAGTCGCTCATCAGGTAGACCCAAAATCCGAAGATTTTGTTCTGGCCTGCGTCATGGTGCCCGTGTTCGTGCGCGTGGGCAGTCGCGTGCGTTAAAGTATCAGTTGCCATTTTTCAGCCCTGCCTTAGTAATCTCATCGAAATGCTGGTTTTCCAGTTTTTCGACTTCCGGGACCGGCACGTAGTAATCCACATCTTCATCAAAGCTTTTTACAATCCAGCTGATGATCATGCCTGCGAAACCCACTATCGCCAGCCACCAGATATGCCAGATCATGGCGAAGCCAAATACCGTTGCGAAGGCGGCGATAACAATACCGGCACCGCTATTTTTCGGCATATGAATCTCTTCATACTGTCCAGGCTGTTGGTACGCTTCGCCTTTTTCTTTCATTTCCCAGAAGGCGTCACGTTCGTGAACGTGCGGCACAACGGCAAAGTTATAGAACGGCGGCGGAGACGAGGTTGACCACTCCAGCGTACGGCCACCCCATGGGTCGCCGGTCAGATCGCGGTTCTGATCGCGGTCGCGAATAGAAACGAAGATCTGAATCAGTTGGCACAGGATACCCAGCGCAATCAGCGCGGCGCCGGCGGCGGCAACCATCAGCATCGTATGGAACTGCGGATCAATTTGCTGGCTGAGGCGACGGGTCATGCCCATGAAGCCCAGTACGTACAGCGGCATAAAGGCTACAAAGAAACCGATAATCCAGAACCAGAAGGCGCGTTTACCCCAGGTTTCGTTCAGCTTGAAGCCAAACGCCTTCGGCCACCAGTAGGTCATACCTGCGAAGCAGCCAAACACCACGCCGCCGATGATCACGTTATGGAAGTGCGCAATCAGGAACAGACTGTTGTGCAGGACGAAGTCCGCGCCCGGTACCGCCAGCAGAACGCCGGTCATACCGCCGACCGAGAAGGTCACGATAAAGCCAATGGTCCACATCATTGCGGAATGGAAGACGATACGGCCCTGATACATGGTGAACAACCAGTTGAAGATCTTCACCCCGGTCGGGATGGCGATAATCATGGTGGTGATACCGAAGAAGGCGTTAACGTTCGCGCCCGCGCCCATCGTGAAGAAGTGGTGCAGCCAAACGATAAACGACAGTACGGTAATACAGACGGTCGCCCAAACCAGCGAGGTATAGCCGAACAGACGTTTACGCGAGAAGGTCGCTGCGATTTCGGAGAATACCCCGAAGACCGGCAGAATCAGAATGTACACTTCCGGATGGCCCCAGGCCCAAATCAGGTTGATGTACATCATCATGTTGCCGCCCATATCGTTGGTAAAGAAATGGGTGCCCAGATAGCGATCCAGGGTCAGCAACGCGACGGTAACCGTCAGAATCGGGAAAGAGGCGATGATCAGTACGTTGGCGCACAAAGAGGCCCAGGTAAAGACCGGCATCTTGAACATTGTCATACCCGGCGCACGCATCTTCAGGATCGTCACGAAGAAGTTGATACCGGTTAACGTCGTACCAATACCCGAGAGTTGCAACGCCCATATCCAGTAATCGACCCCGACGCTGGGACTGTACTCTATTCCCGATAGCGGCGGATAAGCCAGCCACCCTGTCTGCGCGAATTCACCCACGCCCAGCGAGAGGTTAACCAGAATAACGCCGACAACGGTGAACCAGAAGCTCAGGTTGTTCAGGAAAGGGAAAGCAACGTCGCGCGCGCCGATCTGCAGCGGAACCACCAGGTTCATCAGACCGATAACGAAGGGCATCGCCACGAAGAAGATCATGATTACGCCGTGAGCGGTAAAGATCTGATCGTAGTGGTGCGGCGGTAGAAAACCCGCTTCGCCTGCGGAGGCAAGCGCCTGCTGGCTACGCATCATGATGGCATCGGCGAAGCCACGTAACAGCATCACAATCGCGACGATGATATACATGATGCCGAGGCGTTTATGGTCAACCGACGTTAACCACTCTTTCCATAGGTAGGTCCACTTACCGAAGTAAGTAATCGCTGCCAGTATCGCCAGTCCCCCGACGATAATTGCAGCGATTGTTACCATGACGATAGGTTCATGGAACGGTACTGCATCCAGTGATAATTTTCCGAACATCTTATCTTCCTCAACCCTTGGAGTTGGCGGATTCCGCGTGGCTCATGTCCATACCTTCCATTCCTTCATGCGAGCTGTGCTCACCTTCAGGTTGGGTCATGTCCATGCTCTTACCGTGGTCCATGAATTTGTTAATAACGTCCTTGAACAAATCTGGTTTCACGCTGGAGAAATATTCCACCTTGTTGTACTCGCTTGGCATAGCCACTTTCTCGAACGCCGCCATATCATTCATGGTGTTCGGAGACTGCTTCGCTTTTGCGACCCATTGGTCGAATTCTGCGCGGTCTTTGGTGGCGATAGCTTTAAACTTCATACCAGAGAAGCCCGGGCCGCTATAGCTGGCGGAGATGCCATCGTAGGTTCCGGGTTCGTTGGCGATCAGATGCAAACGTGTTTGCATACCGGCCATGGCATAAATCTGGCTACCCAGACGCGGGATAAAGAAGGAGTTCATCACGGAGTTGGAGGTCACTTTGAAATAAACCGGCGTGTTCGCCGGGAAGGCGATCTCGTTGACGGTGGCGATACCCTGCTCCGGATAGATGAAGAACCATTTCCAGTCCATGGAAACCACTTCGATGGTGATCGGTTTTTCGTCATGCGCCAGCGGCTTGCTTGGTTCAAGCGCGTGCGTGGTTTTCCAGGTCAGTACGGCAAGGAAAATGATGATCAAGATAGGCACCGTCCAGACCACGGCTTCCACTTTATTGGAGTGTGACCAGTTCGGGCTATACTTCGCATCCTTATTACTCGCACGATACTTCCAGGCGAAACCAACAGCCATCAAGATGGCGGGAATAACGACGATCAACATCAGGCCAAATGCCGTCAGTATCAGCGAACGTTGCTCCAGTCCAATCTGTCCTTTGGGATCCAGCAGCGCAGAATTACAGCCACTGAGTAATGCAGTGCCTGCAATTAATGACAACCATCCCAAACTTTTATTGTATTTCCTGAGTCTCATTTAACGACCTCAATTCCACGGGACCTGGTGGCGTTTAAAGTGTAGGGGCATTTTACGGTAAGGTTACATTACTGTAAACATGATTGGTTCTGTGTTACCAAGTTCTGCCGCGCATGTCACATATGTTGCCAAGTATGTCGAAATAACTTTAAGACACTGTTGAAACTTTGCGTTATAACGGATGAGGTCTGTAAGTGGGATGTTGAGGGATAATTGGTATAACCAATGTAAAAATAAAACAATTACTTAACAATTTATTATCAATAAAAGGACAATCAACGGCAGAAATTTAAATTTAATCGGCTGAATCGTGTAAAGAAAATAGGTAGCGTAGAAATTACCAATAATTTCCAAAATTCTGTTGCGCACAAAAAGACAAATATATTTTTTATCAATTGATGGTTATTTAGCCGTTATAATTCCGGGTCGTTATTACAACGGCAAATAATGTTTTAGAGCAGGCGTGTTTTTCGTAGCGCCAGGTAGTCCAGCAACCCGCCAAAGACAATGCCGCACACGGCAACCACTACCGCAGTCTCAAGCAATTCGGGCAGGAATGAGAAGTTAGTGTAATCCACCGCGTTCATGGTCAGCAGGAGTACCCATACCGCCAGCAAAGCGACGCCCGCGAGCAGGATTGAAAGCGCGAAATTGTAGGCGCCACGGTATTGCGTGCGGGGAATGAAACGCTCGCTCTGCCAGCTATATTCCAGCGTTTGCCGACAGACCAGCAACAGTAACAGCCCGGGAACGGCGGCAACAACCGAGAAGAGGTAGAATGTCGGCCAGCCGTGCGCTTCAACGAACCAGCCCGCCACAGGACCAACATAAACGCGGCCTACTGCGGAGAGGGCCGACAGTAGGGCAAACTGTGTTGCGGAAAACGACTTATTACATAGCGTCATTAATAAGGCGACAAAGGCGGCAGTACCCATCCCGCCGCACAGATTTTCGAAAAAGACCGCCGCGCCCATGCTGAACATGTTTTTATCGGTAATGGAGAGCAACCAGTAACCGGCGTTGGACGCGCCTTGCAAAATGCCGAAAATCAGCAGCGCGCGAAACAGCGAAAGACGCTGCATTAATATGCCGCCGTATAACGCGCCGACGATCGTTGCCAGCAGGCCCAGCGTTTTATTGACCACGCCGACTTCGCCGGCGTCAAAGCCGACGCCGCGAATCAAAAAGGTGGTGGTCAGGCTCATGGCGAAGGCGTCACCCAGTTTATAAAGCACAATGAGCAGTAAAATCAGCCAGGCGTTGTTACGGCCAAAGAAATCGCGTAGCGGCGCGACGACGGCCTGCTCCAGCGATTTCGGGGACGGGATAGTATCGGTCGGTTCCGGCGCCAGTAAGGTGGCGATAATGCAGGGGATCAACAATGCCGCCATCAGCCAGTACATGCCCTGCCAGCCGAGCCAGCGATCGGCCAGCCATAGCGCCAGTCCGCCGGAAACCAGCATCCCCAACCGGTAGCCAAGCACGCTGATTGCCGCGCCAGCGCCGCGTTCTTCTGCGGGTAAAACATCGGTTTTCCAGGCGTCGAACACGATATCCTGCGAGGCGGAGCAAAAAGCAATCACCACCGCCAGCGCCGCCATCCAGCGTAGCTGCGTGCCGGGTTCAAGAAAGCCCATCGCCGCAATCGCCGCCAGTAACAACAGTTGGGTGGCGAGTAACCAACCGCGACGACGACCTAAAAAAGGCGGCGTGTAGCGGTCCATCAGCGGGGACCAGAGAAACTTAAACACATAGGCCTGACCAACCAGCGAGAAGAAGCCAATCGTTTTAAGATCGATATTCTCGACGGTCATCCACGCCTGTAGCGTACCGGAGGTGAGCGCCAGCGGGAGGCCAGAGGCAAAACCCAATATCAGCAGAATGGCTGAACGCGGTTGCTGGAAAATACGTAAATATTGACTTGACATAGGCATCTACAGACCCGGCTTCTGCCGGGTCTTGTTGTTGCTATTAACGGGCGTTTTGCTTGATAAAATCGTGAATACTGGTGTCCTGAGACATATCAGCAATGGTATCGGTCAGAACGCTGTTCACCGCGTCGGCAATATTCTGGTTAGAGGCCTGGAACGCCCCTTCAATAGAGTAGTTGGCGCGATAGTTTTTGGTCATCTTGCTGCCATTTGCCGCGGTCGCAATAATCGCGATATCCGCTTTGGTCGCGATGTTGTAGCGCACGCTGCCCTGGGAAACATCAGCATACAGTTGGTTAACAATAATCTGCAGATTAACCGCGCCGTTAGGCCCGATCATATAGCCCCGCGCCGTCATCTGTTTTTCCAGGACTTCTTGTAACAGGAAGCGTAAATCGCGGGAGGCGGTTAACGTTACCAGCTGGTTGTTACGCGTGACTTTCGCTAACGCTTGATCCTGGCGCTGGTCCGCGCCGGTAATGCTAACGGTGACGCCCATCAGGCTCGGGTCCTGCTGTGGCAAGGTGATCTTCGGCGCGACGTCAATGGTCGTCGGCGGTGTGGCGCATCCTGCCAGCATAAACAGAGCGACTAACGGAAAGAGAAGTTTTTTTAACATATTCAGGCTCTCAATGACGCTTAAAACGTGATAGGTAAAAATTCCCGCCATCATAACACCGCTAACGGCGAGGGGAAGTGGTCAACGCAGGTAAATTCGTCGTAATGTCCGATTTGGTATTGATAACGGCGCGAGCGGGGATTTTGAGCGCTAAAAGAATGATTAAGGCAGTAAACTTCATACGTTTGGCTGAAATAATCAGACGAAAGCTAAATTTTTGTTGTCATGCTGTAATGGAAACGGTAAAAGCGGCTAGTATTTAAAGGGATGGGTGACATCACAGCGTTGTCGGAGGAGATTTTCATGATGATACGTGAGCAAATAGAAGAAAAATTAAGGACAGCGTTCGACCCCGTGTTTCTCGAAGTTGTGGATGAAAGCTATCGTCACAATGTTCCTGCAGGATCGGAAAGCCATTTTAAGGTCGTGCTGGTGAGCGATCGCTTTACAGGCGAACGTTTTCTTAATCGTCATCGGATGATTTACGGTACGTTAACGGCGGAACTCTCCACAACCGTACATGCGCTGGCACTGCATACTTATACCCTCAAAGAGTGGGAAGGGTTGCAGGATACTATCTTCGCGTCGCCTCCTTGTCGCGGCGCGGGAAGCATCGCGTAGCAAAACGGATTTGCAACTACCTCCGCTTTTCCAGTATGTTGCTACAGAATTATGTGAAAACGGCCTGCGGGCCGTTTTGTTTTGTCTGAATTTTGAGCGTGTCGTACAGTATTCAGACAAAAATTAGCCGAGAATTGTGAAAACCGCCGCAGCATCGCACAATCACCGTTCTCGACTCACAAAAGTGATGCCGCTATAATGCGCCGTCTTATATATGAACGTCTTCGGGATGATTCTGACGACAGGGAATGTGATTGATTATGAGAACATCCCGGTTCCGCGAAGCAAATAGCACGTGCTTGCGGAGTAGAGTTGACCGAGCACTGTGATTTTTTGAGGTAACAAGATGCAAGTTTCAGTTGAAACCACTCAGGGCCTTGGCCGCCGTGTAACGATTACAATCGCTGCTGACAGCATCGAGACCGCTGTAAAAAGCGAGCTGGTCAACGTAGCGAAAAAAGTACGTATTGACGGCTTCCGTAAAGGCAAAGTACCGATGAATATCGTCGCTCAGCGTTATGGCGCTTCTGTTCGCCAGGACGTGCTGGGCGATCTGATGAGCCGCAACTTCGTTGACGCGATCATCAAAGAAAAAATTAACCCGGCAGGCGCGCCGAACTATGTTCCGGGCGAATACAAAGTGGGTGAAGACTTCACTTACTCCGTCGAGTTTGAAGTCTATCCGGAAGTTGAGCTGACCGGCCTCGAGTCCATCGAAGTTGAAAAACCGGTTGTTGAAGTCACCGACGCTGACGTTGATGTGATGCTGGACACCCTGCGTAAGCAGCAGGCGACCTGGAAAGAAAAAGACGGCGCTGCTGATGCGGAAGACCGCGTGACCATCGACTTCACCGGCTCTGTAGACGGCGAAGAGTTCGAAGGCGGCAAAGCGACCGATTTCGTTCTGGCGATGGGCCAGGGTCGTATGATTCCGGGCTTTGAAGACGGCGTTAAAGGCCACAAAGCTGGCGAAGAGTTCACTATCGATGTGACCTTCCCGGAAGAGTACCATGCTGAAAACCTGAAAGGTAAAGCGGCTAAGTTCGTTATCAACCTGAAGAAAGTTGAAGAACGCGAACTGCCGGAACTGACCGAAGAATTCATCAAACGTTTCGGCGTTGAAGATGGTTCCGTAGCCGGTCTGCGCGCTGAAGTACGTAAAAACATGGAACGCGAGCTGAAAGGCGCGGTGCGTAACCGCGTTAAGTCTCAGGCGATCGAAGGTCTGGTAAAAGCTAACGACATCGACGTACCGGCTGCGCTGATCGACAGCGAAATCGACGTTCTGCGTCGTCAGGCTGCGCAGCGTTTTGGTGGTAACGAGAAACAGGCTCTGGAGCTGCCGCGCGAACTGTTCGAAGAACAGGCTAAGCGTCGTGTAGTTGTCGGTCTGCTGCTCGGCGAAGTCATTCGTACCAACGAGCTGAAAGCGGACGAAGAACGCGTTAAAGGCCTGATCGAAGAGATGGCGTCTGCTTACGAAGATCCGAAAGAAGTGATTGAGTTCTACAGCAAAAATAAAGAGCTGATGGACAATATGCGTAACGTCGCTCTGGAAGAACAGGCTGTTGAAGCGGTTCTGGCAAAAGCGAAAGTGTCTGAAAAAGCCACTTCCTTCAATGAGCTGATGAACCAGCAGGCGTAATTTTTCGCGTTAAAAGCACGAAATTTGCACAAAAACCCGTCACCTTTCAGTGACGGGTTTTTTTTGTCACGCATTTTGCATGGTAAGGGTGCGAAAACCGCGTTTCAGTGTTAGCGTTAGAGCAAAAGATTGTTATGCTTGAATTATGGCGATGCCGTACCCATTACAGAGGGACTGGCTGATAATCCGTCCATCAGGTTACAATCAGTACAGCAGGTTTTTTCAATTTTTATCCAGGAGACGGAAATGTCATACAGCGGAGAACGAGATAATTTGGCCCCTCATATGGCGCTGGTGCCGATGGTCATTGAACAGACCTCACGCGGTGAGCGCTCTTTTGATATCTATTCTCGTCTACTTAAGGAACGCGTCATATTTCTGACCGGCCAGGTCGAAGACCATATGGCTAACCTGATCGTGGCGCAGATGCTGTTCCTGGAAGCGGAAAATCCGGAAAAAGATATCTATCTGTACATTAATTCTCCTGGCGGCGTAATTACTGCGGGGATGTCCATCTATGACACCATGCAGTTTATTAAGCCAGACGTCAGCACCATTTGTATGGGACAGGCGGCCTCTATGGGGGCGTTTCTGCTGACTGCCGGGGCGAAAGGCAAACGTTTCTGCTTGCCGAACTCTCGCGTCATGATCCACCAGCCGCTGGGCGGCTACCAGGGCCAGGCGACGGATATTGAAATTCACGCCCGCGAAATTTTGAAAGTAAAAGGGCGCATGAATGAACTTATGGCGCATCATACGGGTCAATCTCTTGAGCAGATTGAACGTGATACTGAGCGCGATCGCTTCCTCTCCGCGCCTGAAGCGGTAGAGTACGGTTTGGTTGACTCAATTTTGACCCATCGTAATTGATGCCCTGGACGCAAGTGTGCCGCTATACACTTCATCCTTCACGCTACCTCGGTGTTGGCTGCCAGCGCGCCTCCCAGTGACTTACTTATGTAAGCGCCTGCGGAGTCGCCGAGTTGCCGCCTTGATGTAGCTCGAATGATTTTGTGTATATACTAATGAAGGGCGGCACAACGCTGATTAGCGGCTTGCGCCTGAGAATGGCATTTGCGTCGTCGTGTGCGGCACAAAGAACAAAGAAGAGGTTTTGACTCATGACAGATAAACGCAAAGATGGCTCGGGCAAATTGTTGTACTGCTCTTTTTGCGGCAAAAGCCAGCATGAAGTGCGCAAGCTGATTGCCGGTCCATCCGTGTATATCTGCGACGAATGCGTCGATTTATGTAACGACATTATTCGCGAAGAAATTAAAGAAGTTGCTCCGCACCGTGAACGTAGTGCGCTGCCGACGCCGCATGAAATTCGTACCCACCTGGACGATTACGTTATCGGCCAGGAGCAGGCGAAAAAAGTGCTGGCGGTGGCGGTCTATAACCACTACAAGCGTCTGCGTAACGGCGATACCAGCAATGGCGTCGAGTTAGGCAAAAGCAACATTCTGCTGATTGGACCGACCGGTTCCGGTAAAACGCTGCTGGCGGAAACGCTGGCGCGCTTGCTGGATGTGCCGTTCACTATGGCGGATGCGACCACGCTAACCGAAGCGGGTTACGTTGGTGAAGACGTCGAGAATATCATTCAGAAACTGTTGCAGAAATGCGACTACGACGTGCAAAAAGCGCAGCGTGGGATTGTCTACATTGATGAAATCGATAAGATTTCGCGTAAATCAGACAATCCGTCCATTCCCCGCGATGTTTCCGGCGAAGGCGTACAGCAGGCGTTGCTGAAACTGATCGAAGGCACTGTCGCCGCGGTTCCACCGCAGGGCGGTCGCAAACATCCGCAGCAGGAGTTCTTACAGGTAGATACCTCTAAGATTCTGTTTATCTGCGGCGGCGCGTTTGCCGGTCTGGATAAAGTGATCGCTAACCGTGTTGAAACCGGCTCCGGCATTGGTTTTGGCGCGACGGTGAAAGCGAAGTCCGACAAAGCCAGCGAAGGCGAGCTGTTGTCGCAGGTTGAACCGGAAGATTTGATCAAATTTGGTCTGATTCCTGAGTTTATCGGTCGTCTGCCAGTGGTGGCGACGCTGAACGAACTCAGCGAAGAAGCGCTGATTCAAATCCTGAAAGAGCCGAAAAATGCGCTGACCAAGCAGTATCAGGCGCTGTTTAACCTGGAAGGCGTCGATCTGGAATTCCGTGACGAAGCGCTGGACGCTATCGCCAGGAAAGCAATGGCGCGTAAAACCGGCGCCCGTGGCCTGCGTTCTATCGTCGAAGCGGCGCTGCTGGATACCATGTACGATTTGCCATCTATGGAAGACGTCGAAAAAGTGGTGATCGACGAGTCCGTTATTGCCGGTCAGAGTAAGCCGTTGCTGATTTACGGCAAACCGGAAGCGCAGGCTTCTGGCGAATAATTAAACATTCATACAATCAGTTAGCCAAAAAAGGGGGGATTTTATCTCCCCTTTCGTTTTTCCTGTAAACACGCCGTTGAATGTGTGGGAAACATCCCCATATACTGACGTACATGTTATAGGTGGTATGGAGCACAGCTATACTATCTGATTACCTGGCGGACACTAAACTAAGAGAGAGCTCTATGAATCCTGAGCGTTCTGAACGCATTGAAATCCCCGTATTGCCCTTGCGCGATGTGGTGGTTTATCCGCACATGGTCATACCCTTATTTGTAGGGCGGGAAAAATCTATCCGTTGTCTGGAAGCGGCTATGGACCATGATAAAAAAATCATGCTGGTCGCCCAGAAGGAAGCATCGACGGATGAGCCGGGTGTAAACGATCTTTTCACCGTCGGGACCGTGGCCTCTATTTTGCAGATGTTGAAACTGCCTGACGGCACCGTAAAAGTGCTGGTCGAGGGGTTACAGCGCGCGCGTATTTCCGCGCTGTCTGACAACGGCGAACATTTCTCCGCGAAGGCGGAGTACCTTGATTCGCCAGCCATTGATGAGCGAGAACAAGAAGTGCTGGTGCGTACCGCTATCAGCCAGTTCGAAGGCTACATCAAGCTGAACAAAAAAATTCCGCCGGAAGTGCTGACGTCACTCAATAGCATTGACGACCCTGCACGTCTGGCTGACACCATCGCCGCGCATATGCCGCTGAAACTGGCGGATAAACAGTCCGTACTGGAGATGTCCGACGTTAACGAACGTCTGGAATATCTGATGGCGATGATGGAATCTGAAATCGATCTGCTGCAGGTTGAGAAACGCATTCGCAACCGCGTGAAAAAGCAGATGGAGAAATCCCAGCGCGAGTACTATCTGAACGAGCAAATGAAAGCGATTCAGAAAGAACTTGGCGAGATGGACGACGCGCCGGACGAAAACGAAGCGCTGAAGCGTAAGATCGACGCGGCGAAAATGCCGAAAGAGGCGAAAGAGAAAGCGGAAGCGGAACTGCAGAAGCTGAAAATGATGTCTCCGATGTCGGCGGAAGCGACCGTGGTGCGCGGCTACATCGACTGGATGGTGCAGGTGCCGTGGAATGCGCGTAGCAAGGTCAAAAAAGACCTGCGTCAGGCGCAGGAAATCCTCGATACTGACCATTATGGTCTGGAGCGCGTGAAAGACCGCATCCTTGAGTATCTCGCGGTTCAAAGCCGTGTAAATAAAATCAAGGGGCCGATCCTGTGTCTGGTGGGGCCGCCGGGGGTAGGTAAAACCTCGTTGGGCCAGTCCATCGCTAAAGCAACAGGGCGTAAATACATCCGTATGGCGCTGGGCGGCGTGCGTGATGAAGCGGAAATCCGCGGTCATCGCCGGACTTACATTGGCTCTATGCCGGGTAAACTGATCCAAAAAATGGCCAAAGTGGGGGTTAAAAACCCACTGTTCCTGCTCGATGAGATCGACAAAATGTCTTCTGACATGCGCGGCGATCCGGCTTCCGCCCTGCTGGAAGTGCTGGATCCGGAGCAGAACGTGGCGTTCAGCGATCATTACCTGGAAGTGGATTACGATCTCAGCGATGTGATGTTCGTCGCCACTTCCAACTCCATGAACATTCCGGCGCCGCTGCTGGATCGTATGGAAGTGATCCGTCTGTCCGGTTATACCGAAGACGAGAAGCTGAATATTGCTAAACGTCACCTGTTGCCGAAGCAGATCGAGCGTAACGCGCTGAAGAAAGGCGAACTGACGGTCGACGATAGCGCGATTATCGGTATTATCCGCTATTACACGCGTGAAGCGGGCGTGCGTAGTCTGGAGCGTGAAATCTCCAAACTGTGCCGCAAAGCGGTTAAACAACTGTTGCTCGATAAGTCGTTAAAACATATCGAAATTAACGGCGATAATCTGCACGACTACCTCGGTGTGCAGCGCTTTGATTATGGCCGCGCGGATAGCGAAAACCGCGTAGGTCAGGTGACGGGGCTGGCGTGGACGGAAGTGGGCGGCGATCTGTTGACCATCGAAACCGCCTGCGTACCGGGCAAAGGCAAGTTGACCTACACCGGCTCGCTCGGTGAAGTGATGCAGGAATCCATTCAGGCGGCGCTGACCGTGGTGCGCGCGCGCGCGGAAAAACTGGGTATTAATCCGGACTTTTACGAAAAACGCGATATCCACGTTCACGTGCCGGAAGGCGCAACGCCGAAAGACGGTCCAAGCGCCGGTATCGCGATGTGTACCGCGCTGGTTTCCTGCCTGACCGGTAATCCGGTGCGCGCAGATGTGGCAATGACCGGTGAGATCACGCTGCGTGGTCAGGTATTGCCGATCGGCGGCCTGAAAGAAAAACTGTTGGCGGCGCATCGCGGCGGGATTAAAACGGTCTTAATTCCATTCGAAAATAAACGTGACCTGGAGGAAATTCCGGACAACGTCATTGCCGATCTGGATATTCACCCGGTTAAGCGTATTGAGGAAGTTCTGACGCTTGCTCTGCAAAACGAACCGTCTGGAATGCAGGTTGTAACCGCAAAATAGTGACCTCGCGCAAATAGCGCTAATAAAAACAGGGCTGGCAGGCTATTTCGGACTTGCCAGCCTTTTTTTGTATAGCTAATTTAGATGGTTGATTGGGTCTGCCACCATTAACGGGTGTTGTAAGGGCGTGGCAGGCCTGATATAACTGCTGCGCGGTCGTACTTCGAAGGATTCAGGTGCGATATAAATTATAAAGAGGAAGAGAAGAGTGAATAAATCTCAACTGATCGAAAAAATTGCTGCAGGGGCTGATATCTCTAAGGCTGCGGCTGGACGTGCGTTAGATGCGATTATTGCTTCTGTTACCGAATCTCTGAAAGAAGGGGATGACGTTGCACTGGTAGGCTTTGGTACTTTTGCTGTTAAAGAGCGTGCTGCCCGTACTGGTCGCAACCCGCAAACAGGTAAAGAGATCACCATCGCCGCTGCCAAAGTGCCGAGTTTCCGTGCAGGTAAAGCGCTGAAAGACGCGGTAAACTAAGCGTGATCCCCTCGGGGGATGTGACAAAGTACAAGGGCGCATCAACTGATGTGCCTTTTTTATTGGCGATTCGGGACTTTCTGTGCGTTGCGGGCTGACAATTGCCCTCGTTTCTTGTCACAATAGGCTTTTGTGCGCCGCGTTCAGAAAATGCGATGCGCGTGAAGTCTCTATACGCAAATCATTCAGGTTGCGTCGACGCGGCGACTGAGCGAAGCACTCAGTAGCCAGCAGAGAAGCCGCCTGAAAGATAAAGTGTAAAGTCACCTACAGCGGAGTGTGGTTACACCATGATGGACAGCTTACGCACGGCTGCAAACAGTCTCGTGCTCAAGATTATTTTCGTTATCATTATCGTGTCGTTCATTTTGACCGGCGTTAGTGGTTACCTGATTGGCGGAAGCAATAACTACGCCGCAAAAGTGAATGGCCAGGAAATCAGCCGGGCACAGTTTGAGAATGCGTTTAACAACGAACGTAACCGTATGCAGCAGCAATTGGGCGACAGGTATTCTGAACTGGCGGCCAACGAAGGTTATATGAAAAGCCTGCGCCAGCAGGTGCTGAATCGTCTGATAGATGAAGCGCTGTTGGATCAATATTCCCGCGAACTGAAACTGGGCATCAGCGATGAGCAGGTAAAGCAGGCGATTTTCGCCACTCCCGCTTTTCAGGTGGACGGTAAGTTTGACAACAACCGCTATAACGCGATTGTGAATCAGATGGGAATGACGGCCGATCAGTACGCTCAGGCGCTGCGTAACCAGCTTACCACTCAGCAACTGATCAACGGCGTGGCCGGTACTGATTTTATGCTGAAAGGGGAAACCGACGAACTGGCGGCATTAGTCTCTCAACAGCGCGTGGTGCGTGAAGCCGTTATTGATGTCAACGCGCTGGCGGCGAAGCAGCAGGTGACCGATCAGGAAGTGTCCAGCTACTACGATCAGAATAAAGTCCGCTTTATGACGCCGGAACAGTTCCGCGTAAGCTATATCAAGCTGGATGCCGCGACGATGCAGGCACCGGTCAGCGATGCGGATATTCAGGCCTATTATGACCAGCATGTAGATCAGTTTACTCAGCCGGAGCGTATTCGTTACAGCATTATTCAGACCAAAACGGAAGATGATGCGAAAGCGGTACTGGATGCGCTGAACAAGGGCGAAGATTTCGCCACGCTGGCGAAAGAGAAATCTACCGATATCATCTCTGCGCGTAATGGCGGCGATATGGGCTGGCTGGAAGAGTCTGCCACGGTGCCGGAACTGAAAAACGCCGGATTAAAAGAAAAAGGCCAGATATCTGGCGTGATTAAGTCGTCTGTCGGTTTTCTGGTGGCGCGTCTGGATGATATTCAGCCTGCCAAAGTGAAACCGTTAAGCGAGGTTCGCGACGACATTGCCGCGAAAGTGAAACAGGAAAAAGCGCTGGATGCTTACTATGCGTTGCAGCAGAAAGTGAGCGATGCGGCAAGCAACGACAATGAGTCGTTAGCAGGCGCTGAACAGGTCGCTGGCGTAAAAGCCGTTGAAACCGGCTGGTTTAGCCGTGACACCTTACCGGAAGAGCTGAACTTCAAACCGGTAGCCGATGCTATCTTTAATGGCGGTCTGGTGGGCGAAAACGGTACGCCGGGGCCGAATTCAGACATTATCACCGTGGATGGCGACCGGGCTTTTGTCGTGCGCGTGAGCGAACATAAACCTGAAGCCGTGAAGCCGTTGGCAGAAGTGAAAGAACAGGTCACTGCCCTGGTGAAGCATAACAAAGCGGAACAACAGGCGAAGCTGGATGCGGAAAAACTGCTGGTCGAGCTGAAAGCGGGCAAAGGCGCGGAAGCGATGAAAGCGGCGGGTCTGAGTTTTGGCGAGCCTAAAACGTTAAGTCGTACCAGTCAGGATCCGGTGAGTCAGGCGGCCTTTGCGTTAAGCCTTCCGACGAAAGATAAGCCAGTTTATGGCGTGGCGAACGATATGCAGGGTAACGTCGTTCTGCTGGCGTTTGACGAGGTGAAAGCGGGCGCCATGCCGGAAGCGCAGAAAAAAGCGATGGTGCAGGGCATCACGCAGAACAATGCGCAAATTGTCTTTGAGGCGCTGATGAGCAATCTGCGTAAAGAGGCGAAAATCAAAATCGGCGACGCTCTGGAACAGCAGTAATCGTCGAGGCGCTTCGCAAAAAATTGCAAAACGTTGTATCTCACAAAGGCCGCTTTCGCGGCCTTTTCCATTTCTGAGAATTGCCGTTTGTTCGTTTTTCTCCGTCCCGCTATCGTGGCTGCACTGTTAACAAACAAGGAGAAAACAGTATGAAACACGGAATTAAAGCACTGCTTATTACGCTTTCTTTAACCTGCGCGGGCATGGCCCATAGCGCGCTGGCGGCGACGCCTGTCGCAAAAAATGCAGCGGTGGAAACAAAAGCGGATACGCCTTCTTCATCCTCCGCCAAAGCGGCATTACCTGCTAAAGCCAGCGATGATGAAGGTACCAGGGTGAGCATTAATACCGCGTCTGCGGAGGATCTGGCGCGGGTGATGAACGGCGTTGGGCTGAAAAAAGCGCAGGCTATTGTGAGCTATCGGGAGGAGTATGGTCCTTTTAAAACGGTGGATGATTTAAAGCTGGTGCCGGGAATGGGAAGCGCGCTGGTGGAGCGTAATCTGGCAGTTTTAACATTGTAATCACTTGCACAGTGGCCAAAATTTGCCAGACTGTAGAGGTCATACCAGTTATGACCTCTGTACTTGTCGTTTACTTATAACAACAACGTAAGGTTATTGCGCTATGCAAACACAAATCAAAGTTCGTGGATATCATCTTGATGTTTATCAACATGTTAATAATGCCCGCTATCTGGAGTTTCTGGAAGAGGCCCGTTGGGATGGTCTGGAAAACAGCGACAGCTTTCAGTGGATGACGGCCCGCAATATTGCCTTTGTGGTGGTAAACATCAATATAAATTACCGTCGCCCGGCGGTATTGAGCGATCTATTGACCGTGACCAGCCAGGTACAACAGCTTAACGGTAAAAGCGGCGTATTAAGCCAGACGATTACGCTGGAGCCAGAAGGGCAGGTGGTGGCCGATGCGCTCATCACGTTTGTTTGTATTGATTTAAAAACGCAAAAAGCGCTGCCGCTGGAAGGCGAATTGCGTGAAAAGCTGGAACAGATGGTGCAATAACGCCTCGCTGTCTGATGGCGTTGAACTTGTCCGGCCTGGCGATATTGACCATGGTGCATATCGCCAGGCCGGATAAGGCGCGTGCGCCGCCATCCGGCAAAACAATCACCTTAACCCGGTTTTTTGCTTCATTGCCGCCATCACCGCCGCTTTATTCGACAGATAATGATTCAGGCCGTTAGCGCGCAGATTACAGGCCGCGCAATGACCACAGCCATCGCCTTTAATGCCGTTATAGCAGGTCAGCGTCTCTTCGCGAACCAAATCCAGTTGGCCCCAATAATCGGCCAGCGCCCAGGTTTCAGCTTTATCAATCCACATTAAGGGCGTTTCGAAACGGATATCTTTCGCCATGCCCAGATTCACCGCGTGATTCAGCGCTTTGACGAACTCATCGCGACAGTCTGGATAGCCGGAAAAATCGGTCTCGCAAACGCCGGTGATCACCGCTTCGGCTTTGACCTGATAAGCGTAAATCGCCGCCAGCGTCAGAAAGAGAATATTGCGTCCCGGTACGAAAGTATTGGGGATACCGTCAGCGTTCGGTTCATAGTCCGGCACCGGAATGCTATCCCGCGTCAGGCTGCTGACCGCCAGTTCGTTCAGCAAAGTGACATCCAGCACTTTATGCGCGCGTGCGCCAAGTTTTAACGCCAGTGCGCGCGCGACATCAATCTCTGCGCGGTGGCGCTGACCATAATCAAACGTGACACAATGCACTTCATCATACTGATGCCGCGCTTGCGCCAGACAAGTGGTGGAGTCCTGACC
The DNA here is from genome assembly GCF_043847915.1 of Salmonella sp. 2020_1459. Taxonomy (NCBI): domain Bacteria; kingdom Pseudomonadati; phylum Pseudomonadota; class Gammaproteobacteria; order Enterobacterales; family Enterobacteriaceae; genus Salmonella; species Salmonella sp. 2020_1459. Next base: position 211,712 of record NZ_JBCMFA010000008.1, read on the forward strand.
TCCACTAAATACAACAACGGCGCGTTTCATAGTTATCCTGATCAATGACGAAAGCCAATATGGTAACGCGTACGGATAATCCCGACCAGCTTCTTCACGGCGAAGGCGGCGGAAGCCAGGCTTCGCTAAATTCAAACCAGCCGCGAGGGGTGAGTCGAACGCCGTTAACGCCCGGTGGGGCGCTGATGCGATAGTGATAATTAAATAGTGGCGTAAGTGTGGCGTCATCCATCAGGTTGGCAAAAACTTGTTGTAGCACGGCGCGGCGATCTTTTTCATTGGGCTGAATTTGCAGAGCGTCAAGCGTAGCCTGCAGATGGGAAAACGCAGGCGCGTCAAGGACATGCGGCCAGATCTGATCGCAACGTAGCCACTGCTCCAGCGTATATTCCGGCGCTTCGCCGATCAGCCTGTCGCCCATCATCAGATCCGCTTGCGCCAACGCAGGGCAGTTATCCCAGTTTTTGGCATTATGAAAAATCAACGTTAACTCACAGCCGAGCGTCGCCAGGTAATGTCGAAGCTGTTCCGCCATCGTATGCAGCTCTACGGGAAGGTGATACGCCAGGGTAAGTTTTTTCGGCAATGGGGTTTCATCAACGTCCTGCCATTGCGGGATTGTCCAGCCGGGTAGCAGCCCCTGACTTGGCATAATCAAGTTCTCATCTACCGGTAAGGTTTTCAGCAGCGAAGTATGATGGATAATATGTATCAGACGCCGCGCCTGCTGTACGTTGAGCCGTGAGCCCTTTTTGAGGGTTAAATAACAAAAGCCAAGACTGATACCACTACTTACCTGACTCAGCGTCGCCAGCTCTTCCGGTTTGCCGATGGCAATCTGCACCGGATGGCGGCAACTGGTGCCCAGATCCTGGGCAAACAGTTGCGGGGTGATCCAGAATTCAATCGCTTTCAGCAGCGGATGGCTGAGGTGATAATGGTCATGACTTTCCAGACGCACCAGTTCCGGCGTGAACAACGCCAGGCGAAAAGGACCGGTGCCGATAAGCGGCAGGTCAGGATGCGCCAGACCGCTACAATAGCTCGCCAGACGATGCGCCAGCCAGTAATCAGGTCGGTGAAGGAGAAAGGTCAGGCACTGAGGATGCGTTACTTCGATCCGTGCGACGCTAATAAACAATTTGCTTAGCGCCGGTAGGGTAAGCAGCCTTTCCAGGCGTTCGTGTAGCTGCGCGGTATCCACCGCATCGCCATTATGCCAGTGCAGCGTGGAGCGAATATAAAAATCCCAGCGTAAACCGTCGGCGGAAACCTTCCAGTGATGCGCCAAATCCCCGCAAGGATATTGGCTATCGCGGTCGAAGCGCGTTAACCCGGAAAAAACTTGCCCTGCGAGATGCTGTTCCGCGCGTCCTGGCAGAAAACCCGGCTGCAGCGGATCAAGCGGACGATAGTAGGGAATACGCAATGTCGGCGTATCGTTTTGCCATTGGCCGCCCATAAAAGGCTGGAGCATCGCCCGTAACTCGCCCGGCGCCAGCTGCGCCAGTTCCAGTACGTTGAGCTGCTGCCCTTTTTCCAGCGCCTGTTCCATCATGGCGGTGCGGAGCGATTCCGGCGTGACCAGAAACTGGAGCCGTCCACGTTTCCCGCGTCCGGACTGCGCCTCCCATCTTAGCCAACCCGCCTGCTGGGCCTGACGCAGCAGCGTTCGCAGATGGCGCTCGCTACAAAAACAGCGTTCGGCCAGTTCGCTAACGGTGACATGTTGCGTTTCCCCGGCGGAAGGCTGCCAGAGGCGTTGATATTGATTAAGCCGATTCAGTAGCCTCATAGAAACCCGGAACACTTCCTTTTATCTGTTCACTATTACTTCCGTATATCTCAGGTAATACTGAACAACAAGTTAACCGCGTCACAGTGTGGAGAAAGAGATGGCCCGTTTGGCAGCATTTGATATGGATGGCACGTTATTAATGCCCGATCACCATTTGGGTAGAGAAACGATCGCCACGCTGTCGCGTCTGCGCGAACGCGATATCACTCTGACATTCGCTACGGGTCGTCACGTGCTGGAGATGCGGCATATTCTGGGGACGCTTTCACTGGATGCTTATCTTATTACCGGTAACGGGACGCGAATTCACTCGCTGGAAGGCGACGTGCTGCATCGTCAGGATCTCGATCCTCAGGTTGCCGATACGGTGATGCACCATGCCTGGGATACCCGAGCCAGTATGCATGTGTTTAATGACAACGGCTGGTTTACAGGCCAGGAGATCCCCGCGCTACTCCAGGCGCACGTCTACAGCGGCTTTCGTTATCAGGTTATCGATATAAAAAGTATTCCGGCCCATCAGGTGACGAAGATCTGTTTTTGCGGCGATCATGACGATCTGATCCGTTTGCGCATTCAGCTCAATGAGGCGCTGGAAGAACGCGCGCACCTCTGTTTCTCTGCCGTCGACTGCCTGGAAGTGCTACCGCTGGGGTGCAATAAAGGATCGGCGCTGGCGGTATTGAGCAACCATTTAGGGCTTTCACTGGCAGATTGCATGGCGTTTGGCGACGCGATGAACGATCGGGAAATGCTGGGCAGCGTCGGGCGGGGGCTCATTATGGGCAATGCCATGCCGCAGCTTATCGCCGCGCTGCCACACCTTTCGGTTATCGGACATTGTGGTAATCAAGCGGTATCACACTTTTTGACGCATTGGCTGGACAATCCGCATCTACCTTATTCCCCCGAATGAGAGATCTCTTCCAGCAAGCCAGACATTCAGTCTGGCTTTTTTTTGTTTCTAGTCGCCGGTAAGTAATTTTTCGATGGCCGCTGACCACGGCGTCAAATCGCCGATATGGTCGCTAACCCAGGACGGATGGTAATAGGTATCCAGATAGCGATCACCGCTATCGCACAATAACGTCACGATAGCGCCGGTTTCTCCAGCCTCGCGCATCCGGGCCGCAAGCTGCAGCGCTCCCCACATATTCGTGCCGGTAGAGGCGCCGACTTTACGGCCTAGCTGCGTTTCCAGCCAGTGTGCGGTGGCAACGCTGGCGGCGTCCGGCACGCGCAGCATCTCATCCACGACATCCGGAATAAAAGAAGGCTCTACTCGCGGACGACCAATTCCTTCAATCTTACTGCCCACCGGGCTGCGTAATGAAGCGTCGCGATCCTGCCAGTAAGGTAAAAAGACGGAATTTTCCGGATCCACCACCATGAGCTGAGTATCATAGCCCTGGCAGCGAATATAGCGCCCAATCGTCGCAGAGGTTCCGCCCGTTCCGGCGCTCATGACGATAAATCGCGGTACCGGATGGGGTTCGTTGCGCATCTGGCGGAAAATACTGTCGGCAATATTATTGTTGCCCCGCCAGTCGGTAGCTCGTTCTGCGTAGGTAAACTGGTCCATATAGTGACCGTTCAGTTCATGCGCCAGCCGCTCGGAGGCGGCATAAATTTCGCAGGCGCTCTCCACAAAATGACAGTGGCCGCCGTAAAATTGAATCTGTTCGATTTTACGTTTTGCGGTACAGGCGGGCATGACGGCGATGAACGGCAGTCCCAGTAAACGCGCGAACCAGGCTTCGGAAATCGCCGTTGAGCCTGATGACGCTTCAATAATCGGAGTGCCTTCTTTAATCCAGCCATTGCACAGCCCATAAAGGAACAGCGAGCGCGCCAGACGATGCTTGAGGCTACCGGTGGGATGCGTGCTTTCGTCTTTCAGGTAAAGCTGGATACCTGGAAATGCCGACAGGGGCAAACGAATAAGATGCGTATCCGCCGAGCGCTGGTGGTCAGCGTTAATTTCATTAATGGCATTTTTAACCCAATTGCTACTCATCATTAATATCCATTTATCATTTTGTGCCAAGAGTAGCGAAAAGTACGGAAAAAATTGTTGCTATTTGACCTTTAAATTACAATGTAAGGAGAAAAATATTCTCTATGGAGTGGGTATGTTAGATAAAATTGACCGTAAGCTGCTTTGCTTATTGCAGCAGGATTGTACCCTCTCTTTGCAGGCGCTGGCGGATGCCGTTAATCTGACGACAACGCCTTGCTGGAAGCGGCTTAAACGCCTGGAAGATGACGGTATCCTGCTTGGCAGGGTCGCGCTGCTGGACCCGGAAAAACTGGGGCTGGGATTAACCGCTTTCGTGTTGATAAAAACGCAGCACCACAGCAGTGAATGGTACTGTCGGTTCGTGACCGTCGTCTCTGAGATGCCGGAAGTGCTTGGCTTCTGGCGGATGGCGGGGGAATACGACTATCTGATGCGAGTTCAGGTGGCCGACATGAAGCGGTATGACGACTTCTATAAACGTCTGGTCAATAGCGTCCCAGGACTGTCAGACGTCACCTCCAGTTTTGCGATGGAACAGATTAAGTACACCACCTCTCTGCCCATTGAATAATTCTCCCGGTATTGCCGGAAATCATATCAGGAAATAACGCGTGCGATTATTTGCTCAATTAAGCTGGTACTTTCGCCGGGAATGGCGTCGCTATCTTGGCGCAGTGGCCCTGCTTATGCTTATTGCGATGCTACAGCTAATCCCGCCCAAAGTGGTGGGGATTGTCGTGGATGGCGTAACCGCACAGCAGTTTACTCCAGGCCGAATAGCGATGTGGATTGGCACCATTGCCCTGATCGCCGTAGTGGTCTATTTGTTGCGCTATGTCTGGCGCGTGCTGCTATTTGGCGCCTCTTATCAATTAGCCGTTGAACTGCGTGAAGATTATTATCGCCAGTTGAGTCGTCAGCATCCTGAATTTTATCAGCGCCATCGGACGGGCGATCTTATCGCGCGTGCGACGAATGATGTGGATCGCGTCGTATTTGCAGCGGGCGAGGGCGTTCTGACGCTGGTTGACTCGCTGGTAATGGGCTGTGCGGTACTGATTGTCATGTCGACGCAAATTAGCTGGCAGCTAACGCTATTAGCGCTGTTGCCGATGCCGATTATGGCGCTGATGATCAAACGTTACGGCGATCGGCTGCATGATTATTTCAAACTGGCGCAGGCCGCCTTCTCCAGCCTGAACGACCGCACGCAGGAGAGTCTGACCAGCATCCGCATGATCAAAGCGTTTGGTCTGGAGGACCGCCAGTCTTCGCTGTTTGCGGCGGATGCCGAAGATACCGGCAAGAAAAATATGCGCGTGGCGCGTATTGACGCGCGTTTTGATCCAACCATTTACATCGCCATTGGCATGGCGAACCTGCTCGCGATTAGCGGCGGAAGCTGGATGGTGGTTAACGGCAGCCTGACGCTGGGCGAACTCACCAGCTTTATGATGTATCTGGGGTTGATGATTTGGCCGATGCTGGCGCTGGCCTGGATGTTTAATATCGTGGAGCGGGGTAGCGCCGCATACAGCCGCATCCGCGCCATGCTGGCGGAAGCGCCGGTAGTTAAGGATGGCGAAGAGCCGGTCCCGGCGGGGCGCGGCGAACTGACGGCGGCCATTCGTGAGTTTTGCTATCCGCAAACGACGCATCCGGCGCTGGAGAATGTGAACTTTCGTCTTAAACCGGGTCAGATGCTGGGGATATGCGGTCCGACCGGCGCGGGGAAAAGCACAATATTGTCGCTTATCCAGCGCCATTTTGATGTGACGCAGGGAGAGATCCGATTCCATGACATGCCGTTGACGCATCTGCAACTGGATAGCTGGCGTAGCCGACTGGCGGTTGTCAGCCAGACGCCGTTTTTGTTCTCGGACTCTATTGCGAATAATATTGCGCTCGGACGCCCGGAGGCGACTCAGGAGGAGATTGAACAGGTGGCGCGTTTAGCCAGCGTACATGAGGATATTCTCCGCTTGCCTCAGGGCTACGACACGCAGGTAGGTGAACGTGGCGTCATGTTATCGGGAGGGCAAAAACAGCGTATCTCGATTGCCAGAGCGCTACTGTTAAATGCGGAAATTCTGCTTCTCGATGATGCGCTTTCTGCAGTAGATGGCCGCACGGAGCATCAGATTTTGCATAATTTGCGCCAGTGGGGCGAAGGGCGTACGGTCATCATCAGCGCGCATCGTTTATCCGCGCTGACCGACGCCAATGAAATTATCGTTATGCAACATGGTCATGTTGTTCAGCGCGGCGATCACGATCAACTGGCGCAGCAGATTGGCTGGTATCGCGATATGTATCGCTATCAGCAACTGGAGGCCGCGCTGGATGACGCGCCGGAACGCGGCGAGGAGGCGGTGAATGCGTAGTTTTGGACAGCTATGGCCGACGCTGAAACGGTTGCTGGCGTATGGCTCGCCATGGCGAAAACCGCTCTCTGTCGCGGTGATGATGCTGTGGATTGCGGCGGCGGCGGAGGTTAGCGGTCCGCTGCTGATCAGCTATTTCATTGATAACATGGTGGCCCGCCACCATTTACCGTTGGGCAAGGTCGCGGGGCTGGCGGCCGCCTATGTGGGGCTACAATTTCTGGCGGCGGGTCTGCATTACGCCCAGTCTTTATTATTTAACCGGGCGGCCGTTGGCGTGGTTCAGTCCTTGCGCACGGACGTCATGGATGCCGCCTTGCGCCAGCCGCTAAGCGCCTTCGACACGCAGCCTGTCGGACAATTAATTTCACGCGTGACCAACGATACGGAAGTCATCCGCGATCTGTACGTCACGGTCGTCGCAACGGTATTACGTAGCGCGGCGTTGATCGGCGCCATGCTGGTCGCTATGTTCAGCCTTGACTGGCGGATGGCGCTGGTGGCGATTTTGATTTTTCCGGCGGTATTGACCGTGATGATCATTTATCAGCGCTACAGCACGCCGATTGTACGCCGCGTGCGGGCATACCTGGCGGATATTAACGACGGCTTTAACGAAATCATCAATGGGATGAGCGTAATCCAGCAGTTTCGCCAGCAGGCGCGCTTCGGCGAACGCATGGGCGAGGCCAGCCGCTCGCACTACATGGCGCGGATGCAGACGCTGCGCTTGGATGGCTTTTTATTGCGTCCGCTGCTTAGCCTCTTTTCCGCGCTCATTTTATGCGGTTTGTTGATGCTTTTCAGCTTTACGTCTGCCGGCACGATTGAGGTCGGGGTGCTGTATGCGTTCATTAGCTATTTGTCACGTCTGAACGAGCCGCTCATTGAACTGACCACCCAGCAATCCATGCTACAGCAGGCGGTTGTGGCGGGAGAACGTGTTTTTGAACTGATGGATCGCCCGCGCCAGCGCTATGGCAGCGACGACAGGCCGTTACAAAGCGGGGCGATTGATATTGATCATCTGTCGTTTGCTTACCGCGACGATAATCTTGTTTTACAGGACATTACGCTATCAGTACCGTCCCGTAGCTTTGTGGCGCTGGTGGGGCACACCGGCAGCGGGAAGAGCACGCTCGCCAGCTTATTAATGGGGTATTACCCCCTGACACAAGGCGAAATTCGGCTGGATGGGCGAGAAATCGCCTCTCTTAATCATCGCGTTTTACGCCAGGGCGTGGCGATGGTTCAACAGGACCCGGTAGTGATGGCGGATACCTTTCTGGCTAATGTGACGCTGGGGCGCGATGTCTCCGAGGCGCAGGTGTGGCAGGCGCTGGAAACGGTACAACTGGCAGATCTGGCGCGCGGCCTGAGCGACGGGCTGCATACGCATCTCGGCGAGCAGGGAAATACGCTGTCCGTCGGGCAAAAACAGCTATTGGCGCTGGCGCGCGTGCTGGTTGACGCCCCGCAAATATTAATTCTTGATGAAGCGACGGCCAGCATCGATTCCGGCACTGAGCAGGCGATACAGCAGGCGCTGGCGGCGATTCGCGAGCGCACCACGCTGGTGGTTATTGCCCATCGGCTATCGACAATCGTGGAGGCGGATACCATTCTGGTTCTCCATCGCGGCCAGGCGGTGGAGCGCGGGACGCATCAACAATTGCTGGCGGCACAAGGACGCTACTGGCAAATGTATCAATTACAGTTAGTTGGCGAGGAGTTAGCCGCCAGCGTACACGAAGAACCCGGCCCTGCGGCGTAAGGTTTGGCGCCACAGGGCAAAACCTCGCCCATCATGCACCGTCGTGGTGCGTTTTTCTTTCCCTGTTTCGATTTTGGGGCGCGTCAATATAAAGACGCGCCGCTAACCGCGCTTTTCCTCGCTCGCCAGCTTCTGGCACATCCTTTGCAATATCCATTCAGAAGAGTCCATGCGCGGCGGCAGCCGTTACCTAATTCTGACTGGAGGGTTCTATGAAGCTGGTTACCGTGATTATCAAACCGTTCAAGCTGGAGGACGTGCGGGAGGCGCTTTCTTCCATTGGCATTCAGGGACTGACCGTCACCGAAGTGAAAGGGTTTGGCCGTCAGAAAGGACACGCCGAACTGTATCGCGGCGCGGAGTACAGCGTGAATTTCCTGCCGAAGGTCAAAATTGATGTGGCTATCGCCGACGACCAACTGGAAGAGGTGATCGATATCATCAGTAAAGCGGCTTACACCGGAAAAATTGGCGACGGCAAAATTTTCGTCGCGGAGCTCATGCGCGTTATTCGGATTCGTACCGGCGAAGCTGACGAAGCAGCGCTGTAAGACCCGCCACACAGCAACAGGAAATGAAAAAATGAAGATAGCGATGATAAAAACCACACTGGCTTCACTGGCGCTGCTGCCTGGGCTAACGATAGCCGCGCCGGCGGTTGCCGATAAAGCGGATAGTGCTTTTATGATGATTTGCACCGCGCTGGTGCTGTTCATGACGATACCGGGTATCGCGCTGTTTTACGGCGGATTAATTCGCGCCAAGAACGTGCTGTCAATGTTAACGCAAGTGACCGTCACCTTTGCGCTGGTCTGTATTTTATGGGTGGTGTACGGCTATTCGCTGGCTTTTGGCGAAGGGAATCATTTTTTCGGTAATGCCGATGGGGCGATGTTGAAGAATATCGCGTTGACGGCGGTAACGGGTACGATTTATCAGTATATTCATGTCGCGTTTCAGGGATCTTTCGCCTGTATTACCGTCGGGCTGATTGTCGGCGCGCTGGCGGAGCGTATTCGTTTTTCGGCGGTACTGATTTTTGTCGTGGTGTGGTTCACGCTCTCTTATATCCCGATTGCGCACATGGTGTGGGGCGGCGGCCTGCTGGCTGCTCACGGCGCGCTGGATTTTGCTGGTGGTACAGTGGTGCATATTAACGCCGCTATCGCTGGGCTGGTGGGGGCTTATTTAATTGGCAAACGCGTCGGCTTTGGGAAGGAAGCATTTAAACCCCATAACCTGCCGATGGTCTTTACCGGTACTGCGATTCTGTATATCGGCTGGTTTGGATTTAACGCGGGTTCTGCCGGTAGCGCAAACGAGATAGCAGCGCTGGCCTTTGTGAACACCGTGGTGGCGACCGCCGCCGCGATTCTGGGGTGGATTATCGGCGAGTGGACGCTACGCGGTAAGCCTTCCCTGCTGGGAGCGTGTTCCGGCGCGATTGCCGGTCTGGTCGGCGTGACGCCAGCCTGTGGCTATGTTGGCGTTGGCGGCGCGCTGGTTATCGGCGTTATTGCGGGTCTGGCGGGATTGTGGGGAGTCACCATGCTTAAACGTCTGCTACGGGTAGATGATCCGTGCGACGTATTTGGCGTTCACGGCGTTTGCGGAATAGTCGGCTGTATCCTGACCGGCGTTTTTGCCGCCAGTTCGCTGGGCGGCGTTGGCTTTGTCGACGGCGTTACGATGGGACATCAGGTGATGGTACAGCTGGAAAGTATTGCTATTACGGTCGTCTGGTCCGGCGTTGTCGCGTTTGTTGGTTACAAACTGGCGGATATCCTTGTTGGACTGCGTGTACCGGAAGAGCAGGAGCGCGAGGGGCTGGATGTGAACAGTCACGGCGAGAATGCGTATAACGCGTGATTGCGCAACATGCCTGATGGCGCTGCGCTTATCCAGTTTACCGTAGGCCGGATAAGCGCAGCGTCATCAGGCCATTAACGCCGCATAGCGGCATGTTTTTTAATTGTGATTGCGCATTACCCCTTCCTGCACGGTTGAAGCGACCAGCGCGCCATCCTGAGTATAAAACTCGCCGCGAACAAAGCCCCGGGCGCTGGAGGCGGAAGTGCTCTCCACGCTATAAAGTAGCCATTCATTAAAATTGAACGGGCGATGGAACCACATAGAGTGATCGATAGTGGCGATCTGAATGCCCTTTTCCAGAAAACCGATGCCGTGAGGCTGAAGCGCGACGGGAAGGAAATTCAGGTCAGAGGCATATCCCAGTAAATATTGATGGACGCGAATGTCATCCGGAACGGTGCCGTTGGCGCGAATCCATACCTGACGCACAGGCGCGGCGACGTGACCTTTCAACGGATTGTGAAATTCGACGGGACGAATTTCCAGCGGGCGATCGCAGAGAAACTTTTCTTTCAGAATCGGCGGCAGTAAATGCGCCAGCGATTGCGCGATTTCCGTTTCTGACGGTAGTCCTTCCGGCCCGACTACCGTCGGCATGGTTTTTTGATGTTCAAAACCCGGTTCCGGCGCCTGGAATGAGGCGGTCATGTAAAAGATGGGTTTCCCGTTCTGAATAGCGGCAACGCGGCGGGCGCTGAAGCTATTCCCATCGCGCAGCACTTCTACGTCATAGATAATGGGTTTTTGGCTGTCGCCTGGCCGCAGAAAATAACTGTGGAATGAATGCACCAGTCGCGCTTCCGGCACCGTTTCTTTGGCGGCATAGAGCGCCTGGCCCACCACCTGACCGCCAAATACCTGGCGCAGCCCTAAGTCTTCACTTTGGCCCCGAAAGAGTCCTTCTTCAATTTTTTCCAGATTCAATAATGTCAGCAAATTATTCAGTGTCTGACTCATACATACTCTCCAGGTGACAACGATGCCGAAGCGAGGTAGGGCAGAGTATAACGCAATTTTGCAAGTGGTCCGATGGGTACAAAAGTCTGAATAACAGACCAATTCCAGGCAAAAATGAGTGACATGTGCCACACTTAATCACGTTATGTTTCTGTTAACCACTCTTCCGGCGGGGGGAAAGGCCTGCTGGTGCATTGATGATAAGGAGAATTGAATGAAACTCGTGCACATCGTAAGTGGTTTAGCGGTTGCGATATCTCTGGCGGCCTGCGCTGATAAAAGCGCTGATATCCAGACGCCTGCGCCAAACCCTAACATGTCGATTACAGCTAACCAGTCTACTATTCAGCAACCCAATGTTTCCGGTACCGTCTGGATCCGCCAGAAGGTCGCTCTGCCGCCAGATGCGGTGCTGACCGTGACGCTTTCAGATGCTTCGCTGGCTGATGCGCCGTCTAAGGTGCTGTCGCAAAAAGCGGTACGTACCGAAGGTAAACAGGCGCCTTTCAGTTTTGTGTTGCCGTTTAACCCATCAGATATTCAACCTAACGCGCGCATCCTCCTGAGCGCGGCCATCACCGTTGATAATAAGCTGGTATTTATTACCGATAGCGTGAAACCGGTGATTAATAATGGCGGCACTAAAGCGGATCTGACGCTGGTACCGGTACAGCAAACGGCGGTGCCTGTGCAGGCCAGCGGTGGTGCGACGACGACGGTTCCATCGACTTCGCCGACCCAGGTCAATTCGTCTTCTGCCGTTCCTGCGCCTACCCAGTATTAATCCTGCGCCAACCCTCTCCGTTACGGAGAGGGTTAATACACCCAGCGATAGCGTTGTAAATCGATTTGTCCGCTTCCCGACACCACCACGCCTTCCGCCAGTAATGCCTGACGTTGCCGCTGTAGATCCGGCCCGGTAAGTGATATTGCGCCGTGGCGGTTCACCACCCGATGCCATGGTAAAGTGCTGCCTTCCGGCAGACGTTTTAAAACTCCGCCGACCTGACGCGCCGCCCGAGGCGAACCGGCAAGCCGGGCGACATCGCCGTAGGTCGTGACAAACCCTTCCGGGATCGAGGCGACGATTTGCCAGACGCGTTGAGGAAATGTGTCCTGAATATCCATAATAGAATCCTGCGTTAATGCTTCAGGATAATCTGGAATAAGGGGGGAGGAAAGCCCGGATGCGCAAGAAACCAGCATCCGATGCCTGATGGGTTGCAATTGCACGATATAGCAGTGATAATGCGCCTGCGCGTTGGTTCACAACGCTCTCAATGGGGGCTCTGTTGGTTCTCCCGCAACGCTACTCTGTTTACCAGGTCAGGTCCGGAAGGAAGCAGCCAAGGCAGATGACGCGTGTGCCGGGATGTAGCTGGCAGGGCCCCCACCCATTTGTGCCTCTCCACACTGTTCTTTTCTGCTGTGCGACGTTATAGCCGCTGTTCCGCCCAAAGAATAAATGCCGTAGCGGGTAGGGGTTTACTGTATAACCAGCCCTGACCATAATGTACGCCATGCTGGCGTAGCCACTGTTCTTGCCTGGCCGTTTCGATGCCTTCTGCGACCATCTTAAGTTTGAGCGTTTTCGCCATTTCAATAATATGCGGCGTGACGTTTTTATATTCCAGCGCATCGACAAAAGATTTATCAATTTTAAGGACATCCACATCCAGATTTTGTAAGTAGCTGAGGCTGGAATAGCCGGTGCCAAAGTCATCAATATAAATTGAATGTCCCGCGTTACGGTATCTGGCGACAATGGGCGCGCTGGTTTTCGGATCGGCGAACTCGCGTTCCGTTAACTCAAGCGCGATTTGCGACGGAGAAATTTGGCTACGGTTCAGCAGCGTGCTTAACAGCGTCGGCAACGTTTCCGACGCCAGATCGGATGCCTCAAGATTGATTGAAATATGTTGTTCGGGATGGGACTTTAACCAACTCCCCATGTCTTCAAAAACGGTGTCGATGATTAGCCGGGTTAGCGGCTCCGTGAGCCCGGTTTGTTCAGCCAGCGCGATAAAAATTTCCGGCGAAAGGAAGGTGCCGTCCGCCTGTTGCCAGCGAGCTAAGGCTTCGGCACCGACAATTTTTCCGCTGCTCAGGGAGACAATAGGCTGATAGTGTACGTTAATTTCGCGATTGTCTATCGCATCCTGGAGACGGTGGCGGGGCGACTGTAGTCGACGCAAAATACGCAGAATAAAGGCCGCGGCCAGCAGACCCGTTACGATGCCCGCCGGTAGCCAGATAAACGCCTGTCGATACCAGCTCCTTTCCAGCGGAGCGGTCGGTGCCCAGCTTACGATAGTAATGCCCATTTCCGGAAAGGGGTGGATAGCATACTGAATGCCTCGGTTTTCCAGCCGCAGGGGCGTCTCATGGTGAATGAGCGGAAGAATAGCGGGGTCAAGGTTACCGCTGCTGGCAACCACAGTATTGCGTTCCCGGCCAATAATAGCGACGTCAATCGGCCATGCGCCAAACGGAATCACATCGATAAAGGACGCCGGGTCGATCATCACGATATAGCTGTCGCTCCCGAGTGCCGCCATATAGCGTTTTATACCCAGATCGTTTTGCGCCGTAAACCAGGCGCGATAACCGTCGCGAGTGATTTTCATGGGCGGAGGGAACGCGGGAATATGGCTCTCTTTTTCAAGTGAGGAGCAAACGGGAATCGAATTTTTAAGATACAGAACTTCCTGGACATACCGAAAGCTATAAGACACGCGGCGCATGGCGAGTAAATGGGCGCTGCTGCAGGGCTCGCCTTTAAAGGAGGCAATATGCGTTAACGCGGCTTTTGCCTGGTCACTGACCCTTTCTGTACGTAGCGCCACCCGGGACGAGAAGATATCCAGCTCTTCGTTAAACCTTTTTTCAACTTGACGGTGCGCCAGCCACAGGCTCAATCCTATCGGGAAAAGGACAGACAGGATAAGCACTCCCGTTACCAGGCTGACCAGATGTCGTGTTGTCACAGTGATGTCCTTATAAACACAGCGTAGAGAAAGTATATCCGATCGTAAATCGCGCCCTTGAATGATAAAGCTATTTTATCGATTTTACAGATTCAGGCGCCAGGCTAACGCGTTACGCCACGTTGCTTTTGCCGCCAGGAAGAGATCGTGAATGTTTACCGGTTGAAAAAGGAGCGTTGATAGCGTATTTTATTGTTATGTTATAACATAATTGAGAGGGCGCAATGAAACCTGATATTCATCCTGTATACCGCACCGTCGTATTTCACGACACCAGCGCAAATGAATATGTGAAAGTGGGATCAACTATCAAAACTGAACGTGAAATCGAACTGGACGGCGTGACATATCCGTATGTCACTATTGATGTGTCATCAAAATCGCATCCTTTTTATACCGGTAGACAGAAAACGTTTGATAGCGAAAGTAGCGCCGCACGCTTCCAGAAACGTTTCGGTCATTTTATCGGCGCTAAACGGGGGTAAATGAAATGCAGGTGTTAAACTCACTTCGCAATGCAAAACAACGGCATCCGGATTGCCAGATAGTCAAACGCAAAGGACGCTTATACGTGATTTGTAAAACAAATCCGCGTTTTAAGGCGGTTCAGGGGCGTAAAAAAAGACGTTAAAAAACCAACAGTTCAGGGAAAGCAGTGCGTACCAGGGAGGGTGCGCACTTTTTTATTACCGGCTGGCTTCTGCGCGGGCCAGCGTAAAAATATCGTAGAAGGAAAGTTCGCCCTTACGGGCAACCATTTTTTGCAGCTGGACTTTATGTTCATTATCCACCTGTGGAGACTGAAGAATCGTCTCAATGAGCGTGGGGGGAACAAAGCGGGTGTTGTACCATTCGCCGTTGTAACAGACCCGGAGGTCCAGCACATCGATGTCGTTATAGTGATAACGCGGGGCGATGTCGAAAAAGAAGAAGCCATTAAATGCGATAAATAACACCACTAACAGCCACACTGACCCCACCAGCGTTTCTGATTGCAGCATGACCGCCAGCGTCGCAAACCAGGCTGCATACATCGCGATAAATAACCCAGGATGCTTGCGGATAAAACTGATACTAAAACGCGGCCTGTTATCGCGTTTTTCACGGATGTTTAAGTCATCAATAGTTTCGCTAAGCAGGCGCTGTATCTCTGTCATCTTTTGCCTTCATGATTTCTGCGACATAGGGGTAGTAACAGCCCATTTTAAAGGGAGGTGTAACGTGAAAAAAGTAACAGATTAACCACGAATTAGCATAACAGTTATCATTTTGACTACAATTTTTTAATGATTCGCGCCGGATTTCCGCCTACCACAACGTCTGGCGGTACGTTTTTTATCACCACAGCGCCTGAAGCGACGACGACGTTATCGCCGATGGTTACGCCCGGATTAACGACGGCTCGTCCGCCTATCCAGACATTATTTCCGATAGTGACGGGTTTACCTAATTCTCTGCCGCTGTTGCGTTCGACGGCGTCCAGCGGATGCGTGGCGGTATAGATATGTACCCCTGGCGCGAGCATACAATTATCGCCAATATGAATTGGGCAAACATCAAGCATGACGCAGTCGAAGTTAGCGTAAAAGGAGTGACCAAGAAAAATATTATAGCCGTAGTCGCAACGGAAGGAAGGTTCAATATAGGCGTCTTCGCATCGACCCAACAGGTCGCGTAAAATCGCCTGACGCTTATTTATTTCATCAGGCGTAGTATAATTGTATTGATGGATGAGTTGACGCGCCCGCAGTCGATCCTGGCATAAAGTTTCATCGGTCGGGCAATACAGTGCCCCAGCGATCATTTTTTGTTTTTCGTCACTCATCGCGCGCTCCCCTTGGTGGATATTATCGCAATAGAAGCAATAATAAAGTATTAGAGGGAACGTTCCCTGCTATTGCTATGTGATCTATATCACTGTTCTATAATAGCCCGTTGTGTTATTAGCCAGAACGAGGAGGCAGATAACACCTGCGTGTTCTCTAAAAAGTAATGTAGCGTGATTAACGAATGAATTTCCATACTGAAGAGGGGATCTTGTCGTAGAGTTTGTTCATCGTCAATTCTGCAAGACGGTGATCCGCAGCTGAGTAAAATACAGCCAGCTCATTGTCGGACAATTCATATTTATTTTTCTCAATGACGCGCTCCAGAGTGTCAATTGTCTGACAGCGCCGTAAACGCATCAAATAATCAGTTTTAGTTAATGGTTTATCAGACATAAATTCTACCTATGATTGTAATAATTTTTAACAAGACAAACTAACAGGATTGGCCCTGGTGGCGTTGACGAAACAACGGAACAGGCGGTTGCCCGATTTACGCCATTTTTGCAAATCCTGCGTATTAATACCATAGCTGCTGAACAACATAAAGGTGTCGTCCAGGTATTCATCTATCTGCGCAATCAATTTATTGTCTTCATTGTACTTAATTTTATAATTAAGCGCGAAAGTTGCAATATGCTCTATCAGCTCATTGAGCTGCAGGTTGACTGCTGAGGTCGGGTCATTAACCCAGCCATGGTTGCTTTCTTCAAGGTTTGCAAGACAGTCATGATACAGGGTTTCGCAAAGAAATTTAAGCTGTGCTATATCATGTCTTTTGGGTGAGTATTCGTCCATAATGCATCCCCTTTTTAGTGGCTTAAACTAACCGAACACCTTCGGGATGGATACAACTAACTAACCTGGTACTTCCCACGTCACCTTATGATTTAACTATAATCTACTCTAAAAAACTTTTCATCGTCATATTACTAAAAATTACAATTGCGTGAAAGCCGCGTGTTGCCATACTTTTTCGAATTTTAACAGTGATCGTCGGTCGCCTAAAAAGGAACCAGTTTTATTGTTTGTGTAATCATTGGGTTAACGTTTTTTAGCTTTTCAGGCTAAAACAATAGACTCTGACAGGAGAAAATAGCCAGGAATATTCTTAATATTTCTTAATTAATGGCTGAATTAAGAAATGGTCAACTTTCCTAAGAAAAGCCTTTAACGCAGTAAGGATTATACCTTTTATTAATATGGCAAAAAATAATCAATCTAACAATAAGCGTATTTTATGATTTTTGCGTAAAAAAGGCCGCTTGCGCGGCCTTATCAACAGTGAGCAAATCAGCGATGTTCTGTCGAATGACTATGCTCAATATCTTCGCTTTTACGGCTAAAGCGGCGGCGTACCACCACGAAGAAGACCGGTACGAAGAAAATAGCCAGTACGGTTGCCGTTACCATCCCGCCCAGTACGCCAGTACCTACCGCATTCTGCGCGCCGGAACCCGCGCCGGAACTGATAACCAGCGGCATAACCCCCAGCATGAACGCTAACGAGGTCATCAGAATCGGGCGCAAACGCATCCGGACGGCCTCCAGCGTCGCTTCTACCAGACCTTTCCCTTCTTTATCCATTAAGTCTTTGGCGAATTCGACGATAAGTATCGCGTTCTTCGCCGACAACCCAATGGTTGTGAGCAGGCCCACCTGGAAGTAAACGTCGTTAGTCAGTCCGCGGAAGGTCGCAGCCAGCAGCGCGCCGATAACCCCAAGCGGAACAACCAGCATTACGGAGAACGGGATAGACCAGCTCTCATACAATGCCGCCAGACACAGGAAGACGACGATCAGCGATATAGCATACAGGGCAGGGGCCTGGTTGCCGGACAACCGCTCCTGGTAGGACATCCCGGTCCAGTCATACCCAATGCCTGACGGCAGCTTGCTGGCCAGTTCTTCCATCATCGCCATCGCTTCACCGGTACTCTTGCCTGGCGCCGCCTGCCCCAGAATTTCCATCGAAGGCAGACCGTTATAGCGTTCCAGACGCGGCGAACCATATTCCCAGCGGGAAGAGGAGAATGCGGAGAATGGCACCATCTGACCATCGCTACCACGAACGTACCAGTCGTTAATATCATCCGGCAACATGCGGTATTTCGCTTCGGACATCACGTAAACTTTCTTCACACGACCGCGATCGATAAAGTCGTTTACATAGCTGCCGCCCCATGCTGCGCCCAGCGTGGTATTAATGTCGCTAATAGATACGCCCAGCGCCTGAGCTTTTTCCTGGTCGATATCGATTTTAAACTGCGGCGTATCTTCCAGACCGTTAGGTCGAACGCCGACCAGCAGATCAGGATATTTCGCCACCTCGCCGAACAACTGATTACGTGCCTGGGTGAGTTTTTCATGACCAAGTCCCGCCTGGTCAATCAACTCGAAGTCAAAGCCGGTTGCGGTGCCCAGCTCAACGATCGCCGGCAGGTTAAAGGCGAAGACCATCGCATCTTTAATTTGTGAAAACGCTGCGGTTGCCCGCTGGGTAATCGCTTCAACCTTGTTTTTTTCGCCTGGACGATCGGCCCAGTCTTTCAACGACACGAATGCAATACCGGTATTCTGACCGCGCCCTGCAAAACCGAAGCCGTTGACGGCGAATACCGATTCAACGTTGGCTTTCTCTTTGTTCAGATAGTAATCCGTGACCTCATCCAGCACTTTTTGCGTGCGCTCTTGCGTTGCGCCCGCGGGGAGCTGGACCATTGTCAGGAATACGCCCTGGTCTTCATCCGGCAAGAAAGAGCTTGGCAGACGAACGAACAGATAAGCCATACCGACGACGATAATGAGATAGAGCAGCAGATAACGCCCGGTGCTGCGCAGAATATTGCCTACGCTATCGGTGTAGTGATGCGTGCTCTTATCAAACAGGCGGTTAAACCAGCCGAAAAAGCCTTTTTTCCCTTCGCCATGATCGCCTTTGGCGACGGGTTTGAGCATCGTCGCGCACAGCGCAGGCGTCAGGATCAGCGCGACCAGCACCGACAGCGCCATCGCCGATACGATGGTGATAGAGAACTGACGATAAATTGCCCCGGTTGAGCCGCCAAAGAAGGCCATCGGAATAAATACCGCCGACAGTACCATCGCGATACCCACCAATGCGCCCTGAATCTGGCCCATGGATTTGCGCGTCGCTTCCTTCGGCGGAAGGCCTTCTTCCGTCATAACACGTTCGACGTTCTCGACCACCACGATGGCGTCATCCACCAGCAAGCCGATGGCGAGCACCATCCCGAACATCGTCAGCGTGTTTATCGAGAAACCGAATGCCGCAAGCACGGCAAAGGTTCCCAACAACACCACCGGAACCGCAATAGTCGGAATCAACGTCGCGCGGAAGTTCTGCAGGAACAGGTACATCACCAGGAACACGAGGATAATCGCTTCGACCAGAGTTTTTACCACTTCATGAATAGAGATCTTCACGAACGGCGTGGTGTCATATGGGTAGACGATTTTCATCCCTGGCGGGAAGAACGGTTCCATTTTTTTCAGTTCGGCGCGAATAGCGGTAGCGGTATCCAGCGCGTTGGCGCCGGTAGCCAGTTTGATGCCAAGACCTGACGCTGGCTGACCGTTAAATTTCGCGATGACGTCGTAGTTTTCGCCGCCAAGCTCAATTTTCGCTACATCCCGCAGACGAACCTGAGAGCCATCCTGATTCACCTTCAGCAGGATTTTGCCAAACTCATCCGTTGAGGTCAGACGCGTTTGGGCAATAATCGATGCGTTAAGCTGCTGGCCTTTAACCGGCGGCGTACCACCGAGCTGACCTGCCGCGACCTGGGCGTTCTGCGCTTTGATCGCGTTAATCACGTCGACAGGCGTCAGTTGGTATTTGGTCAGCTCTGTCGGATTCATCCAGATACGCATCGCATACTGCGAACCAAACAGCTGGACGTCGCCCACCCCAGAGGTACGGCTGATCGGATCTTTCATATTGGCGGCAACGTAATCCGAAATATCCTCCTGGGTCATGGTGCCGTCGGTGTTAATGACGCCCACTACCATCAGGAAGCTACTTGAGGACTTCTCAACGCTCACGCCCTGTTGCTGTACTTCCTGGGGAAGTAACGGCATTGCCAGTTGCAACTTGTTCTGAACCTGAACCTGCGCGATGTCCGCATCGGTGCCGGATTCAAAGGTCAGCGTGATCTGCACGGTCCCCGTGGAGTCACTGTTGGAGGACATATACATCAGGTTATCGATACCGTTCATATTCTGTTCGATAACCTGCGTGACGGTATCCTGTACCGTTTTCGCATCAGCGCCAGGGTAGGTTGCGGAGATCGTCACTGCTGGTGGCGCAATCGTCGGATATTGCGCTACCGGCAATTTGAGGATCGCGAGCCCCCCTGCCAACATGATGATGATGGCGATCACCCACGCAAATATAGGGCGATCGATAAAGAAATTAGGCATGTCTTAACGGCTCCTGTTTAAGTTAAGACCTGGGCTGAGCAGGTTGATCACCGCTTGCGGCTTGCTGTTTGTTATCCGCGGTAATTTCCTGCACTTTAACCTGTGCGCCAGGACGTACTTTTTGCAGCCCGCTGACGACTACGCGGTCGCCCGCTTTCAACCCGTCAGTCACCAGCCACTTATCGCCGATCGCCTGGCTTGCGACGATTTGGCGGGTTTCCACTTTGTTATCAGCGCCAACCACCAGCACCGTGGCATCGCCGCGTGGAGTACGGGTAACGCCCTGTTGTGGAACCAGTAATGCCGTCGGTTTTGTCCCTTCCTGCAGACGTGCGCGAACGAACATTCCTGGCAATAAGGTGTGATCCGGGTTAGGGAAGATGGCGCGCAAAGTAATAGACCCGGTGGTTTGGTCAACGGTCACATCGGAGAATTCAAGCGTACCGGACTGCGGGAATTTGATACCGTCGCTGGTCACCAGGTCGACCTTCGCTTTGCCGTTTTCCTGTTTCAGCGAACCATTTGCCAGCTCCTGCTTCAGGCGCAGGAAGTCATTGCTGGACTGGGTCACATCGACATAAATAGGGTCCAGCTGCTGCACTGTCGCCAGCGCCGACGCCTGACCGTTCTGTACCAGCGCGCCTTCCGTTACGGACGACTTACCAATACGACCGCTAATCGGTGAGGTGACTTTGGTATACGCCAGGTTGATACGTGCGGTTTCAACGGCGGCTTTTGCTGCGACAACGGCGGCAGTCGCTTGTTGTGCGTCAGCCAGCGCCTGATCGTATTCCTGCTTACTGATGTACTGCGTACCCAGCAGCTTTTGATAACGCTTCACCGTCAGTTCAGCGATATTCGCGGCGGCCTGCGCTTTTGCCAGATCGCCCTTAGCGCTGTCGTAAGTCGCCTGGTAGGTCGCAGGATCAATCTGATAGAGAGAGACTCCCGCTTCGATATCACTTCCCTCAACGAAATTACGCTTCAGGATAATGCCGCTTACCTGCGGGCGAACTTCGGCGATACGGTAAGCAACGGTACGACCCGGAAGTTCAGTTGTGATTTGCAGTGGTTCCGTTTTTAGTGTGACAACCCCAACTTCTGGCATCTGCTGGCCGCCTTGCTGGTCCTGTTTGTCGTCACATCCTGTTAGCGCTAAGCTGCCTGAGAGCATCAGAACGACCGCCAGAGGCGTTAACCCTCTGTTTTTGTTCATATGTAAACCTCGAGTGTCCGATTTCAAATTGGTCAATGGTCAAAGGTCCTTAAACCCATTGCTGCGTTTATATTATCGTCGTGCTATGGTACATACATCCATAAATGTATGTAAATCTAACGCCTGTAAATTCACCGACATATGGCACGAAAAACCAAACAACAAGCGCTGGAGACACGACAACACATCCTGGATGTGGCCCTGCGTTTGTTCTCGCAGCAAGGCGTATCGGCAACCTCGCTGGCGGAGATTGCGAACGCTGCTGGCGTGACGCGCGGCGCAATCTATTGGCATTTCAAAAATAAGTCGGATTTATTCAGTGAGATCTGGGAGCTATCAGAATCCAATATTGGTGAGCTTGAGATTGAGTATCAGGCAAAATTCCCCGACGATCCACTATCTGTATTAAGAGAAATTTTAGTTCATATTCTTGAAGCTACTGTAACAGAAGAACGACGCCGCTTATTGATGGAGATTATATTCCATAAATGTGAGTTTGTCGGAGAAATGGTTGTGGTTCAACAGGCGCAACGTAGCCTTTGTCTGGAAAGTTACGATCGGATTGAACAAACGTTAAAACATTGTATTAATGCTAAAATGCTGCCTGAAAATCTGCTGACCCGTCGTGCGGCGATACTGATGCGCAGCTTTATTTCAGGGCTCATGGAAAACTGGTTATTTGCTCCGCAATCGTTTGATTTAAAAAAAGAAGCTCGCGCCTACGTCACGATCCTGCTGGAGATGTATCAATTGTGTCCGACGCTGCGCGCGTCGACGGTCAACGGCTCCCCCTGATAATATTCCAGGAAAACTCCTGGACATTTTCTGTGTCGCTATTCTGTTTGTTACAGGCGTGATATTCTTGCGACTCAATTATTTCCGGTCTGCTTGCCGGTTCAGACACTTCATTCTCATGACTATGTTGCAGCTTTATAAACGTTCACAGCATTTTGTTTTTATTACAATTAGCGTCCTTATTATCCTGCTGTCCTGTCAGTCTCTGGCATTTGCCCGGGGGCAAACGAATGGCGACCTGCCGTCAAAAGCGGATGTGCAAAACCAGCTGGATACGCTGAATAAGCAAAAAGATCTCTCCGCCCAGGATAAGCTCGTCCAGCAGGACCTTATTGATACGTTAGCTACGCTGGAGAAAATCGAGCGGGTGAAAGAGGAGACCGTACAGCTACGGCAGAAGGTGGCGCAGGCGCCTGAAAAAATGCGTCAGGCGACGGCTGCGTTGAATGCGCTGAGCGACGTCGATAATGATGATGAAATGCGAAAAACGCTGAGTGCGCTTTCGCTACGTCAGCTTGAGCTGCGCGTGGCGCAGGTACTGGATGATTTGCAAAATTCGCAAAACGATCTTGCCGCTTATAACAGCCAGCTTGTTTCGCTACAGACCCAGCCTGAGCGCGTGCAAAACGCCATGTATACCGCCTCACAGCAAATACAGCAAATCCGTAACCGTCTGGACGGCAATAACGTCGGCGAAGCCGCGCTTCGCCCCAGCCAACAGGTGTTATTACAGGCACAACAGGCGCTGCTTAATGCGCAGATCGACCAGCAACGTAAGAGTCTTGAAGGAAATACCGTTTTGCAGGACACCCTGCAAAAACAGCGGGATTACGTGACGGCCAACAGTAATCGTCTTGAACATCAGCTTCAACTTTTACAGGAGGCGGTCAACAGTAAACGACTTACGCTAACGGAAAAAACGGCCCAGGAGGCCATTTCGCCGGACGAAACGGCGCGTATCCAGGCAAACCCGCTGGTAAAACAGGAACTGGATATTAACCATCAACTCAGCCAGCGTCTGATTGTCGCGACCGAAAACGGCAATATGTTGATGCAGCAAAACATTAAAGTAAAAAACTGGCTCGATCGCGCGCTGCAGTCGGAAAGAAATATCAAAGAACAGATTGCCGTCTTAAAAGGCAGCCTGTTGCTGTCGCGTATTCTTTATCAACAGCAGCAAACTCTGCCCTCCGCCGACGAACTCGAAGATATGACCAACCGTATTGCGGATTTGCGTCTGGAGCAGTTTGAAATCAACCAGCAGCGTGATGCCTTATTCCAAAGCGATGCCTTTGTCGACAAGCTGGAGGAGGGGCATACCAGCGAGGTGAATGATGAAGTTCATGATGCGTTGCTTCAGGTGGTGGAGATGCGCCGTGAGCTATTGGATCAGCTAAATAAACAGTTGGGTAACCAGCTGATGATGGCGATTAACCTGCAAGTTAACCAGCAGCAGCTGATGAGCGTCTCGAAAAATCTGAAAGCCATTCTGACGCAGCAGATTTTTTGGGTGAACAGTAACCGCCCTATGGACTGGGACTGGCTTAAAGCGTTCCCCCAAACGTTAAAAGAGCAATTCAGCGCCATGAAAATCACGGTGAACTGGCAAAAAGCCTGGCCCGCGGTATTTATTGCTTTTTTGGCCGGGTTGCCGCTCTTGCTCATCGCCGGTTTAATCCGCTGGCGTCTGAAATGGTTAAAAGCGTATCAACAGAAGCTGGCCGCCGCCGTGGGATCGCTGCGTAACGATAGTCAGCTCAATACGCCAAAAGCTATTCTGATCGATCTGATCCGCGCGCTGCCGGTGTGCCTGATTATCCTCGCGCTTGGACTGATCCTGCTGACCATGCAGCTAAATATCAGCGATCTGCTCTGGGCCTTTAGTAAAAAGCTCGCGATGTTCTGGCTGGTCTTTGGGCTGTGCTGGAAGGTGCTGGAAAAAGAGGGCGTGGCGATACGCCATTTTGGTATGCCGGCGCAGTTGACCAGCCACTGGCGTCGCCAGATTGTACGCATTAGCCTCGCATTGCTGCCGCTGCACTTTTGGTCTGTGGTGGCGGAGTTGTCGCCGCTGAATCTGATGGATGACGTGCTGGGGCAGGCGGTTATTTTCCTCAATCTGCTGGTCATAACATTGCTGGTGTGGCCACTGTGCCGGGAAAGCTGGCGCGATAAAGAATCTCACGGCATTCGACTGGTGACCGTGACGATTCTTTCCATCATTCCGGTGGCGTTAATGGTATTAACGGCGACCGGCTATTTCTATACCACCCTGCGCCTGGCGGGGCGCTGGATTGAAACCGTCTATCTGGTCATTATCTGGAACCTGCTTTATCAAACGGTGCTGCGCGGGTTAAGTGTAGCGGCGCGCCGGATTGCCTGGCGACGCGCGCTGGCTCGTCGTCAGAACCTGGTAAAAGAGGGAGCGGAAGGGGCGGAGCCACAGGAAGAACCCACCATCGCGCTGGAGCAGATTAACCAGCAAACATTACGTATCACGATGCTGCTAATGCTTGCCCTGTTTGGCGTTATGTTCTGGGCGATTTGGTCCGATTTGATCACCGTATTCAGCTATCTTGATAGCATCACGCTGTGGCACTACAACGGCTCCGAAGCTGGCGCTGCGGTGGTGAAAAGCGTGACGATGGGCAGCTTGCTATTTGCCATTATTGCCGCGATGGTGGCCTGGGCGCTCATCCGCAACTTACCCGGCCTGCTGGAAGTGCTGGTGCTTTCACGCCTGAATATGCGCCAGGGGGCTTCGTATGCGATCACCACGATCCTTAACTACGTCATTATCGCTGTTGGCGCGATGACAGTATTCGGATCGCTCGGCGTCTCGTGGGATAAACTCCAGTGGCTGGCGGCGGCGTTGTCGGTGGGTCTCGGTTTTGGGCTACAGGAGATCTTCGGTAACTTTGTCTCGGGTTTAATCATCCTCTTCGAACGTCCGGTACGCATTGGCGATACGGTAACGATCGGCACCTATTCCGGCACGGTCAGTAAGATTCGTATTCGCGCCACCACTATTACCGATTTTGATCGTAAAGAAGTGATCATTCCGAACAAAGCATTCGTAACGGAGCGGCTGATTAACTGGTCCCTCTCCGATACCACGACACGTCTGGTGATCCGGCTTGGCGTGGCTTATGGCTCGGATCTGGAGAAAGTGAAAAGAGTCCTGCTACAGGCGGCGATGGAGCATCCGAAGGTGATGCACGATCCGGAACCTGCCGTATTCTTCACCACCTTTGGCGCCAGCACTCTGGATCATGAACTGCGTCTGTACGTGCGTGAATTGCGCGATCGTAGCCATACGGTGGATGAACTGAACCGCGCGATCGATCGACTGTGCCGTGAAAATGATATCAATATCGCCTTTAACCAGCTTGAGGTGCATCTGCATAACGCGAAGGGCGACGAAGTCACTGAAGTGAAGCGCGATCTCAACGGCGGCGATCTGGCGCCTACGGCAAGCTAAAAGGCGGTGGGCTGCGCGCTTTATGAGTGCGCGCGGCGCCGCTAATGCGAAAGCGTAGAAAGCTCTTCCGGCGTAATGCCGGTGACGCTGGCGATGAGCCCAGGTTCCAGCCCGTTGGCAAGCATTTTGCGGGCAATAGCGCGCGCTTCGGCCTCACGGCCTTGTGCTAACCCTTGCTCAAGGCCTTTTTGCAACCCTTCCGTTCGGCCTTTTTCTTCCAGCCATTCCGCTATTGTCATCAGTTGTTCCTTATACTGCGGCGCGCCCTGCGCCAGTTGACGAATTAGCGCCCCGGGTTCTGCGGCGTTTCCTGCTTTCAACATATAGTTGATCAGCACACTGAGCTGCGCGTCCGTCAAATGATCCTGCGTTAAAAGCGTGATAAGGGGGTCGAGCAGTTCGCTTAAATCGCGTTGACGAATGTGTTTTTGCAGGAGCTCTAACATCGCTATCCGCCGATGCTGCAAAAGCTGATTATCCGGCATTGTCGTCAGGTCGACCAGCGCAAATTCGCAGCTGTATAAGGCCTTCGCCATATCCGGTTTCACAAACATATTATGCCAGTTAAGGCTATAGGGCCACGGGCTTTCCGGACCGTGATAAAAGAGGATTGGTACCACCAGCGGCAAGGTATCATGGCCGGCATCCAGATGACGCTGCATGGCGGCAATGGCGTAACGCATCAGGCGAAAAGCCATCAGCCGGTCTGATTTGCTCTGATGTTCAATGAGCGCGTAAACATACCCGGGGCCGTGTTGGGTATGCAGAGAGTAGAGAATATCTGAATAGCGGCTGCGTAAATTGTCTTCAACAAAACTCCCTGACTCCAGCTTCAGTGAATCCAGATCGCAGATTGCAAGAAAGGCTTCTGGCAAGTGGATAGCCAGAAAGTCGCGGGCGACCTCTTTTTGCATCAGCATCTGTCGAAATACCGCATCGTGCGGCGTGGTGGGTAGACGTTCCATGACCTGTCCCTTGTTGCCTGACGGTAGCGACCACTCTGTCAGCGACAACGAGGACAAACCAGCGGGCAATTACTCTGTTTGCGAGTCGTCTTCCGTACTTTTTAACTTGTTTTCATAATCACGCATAACTATTTCCAGCGCGCGTAGCACCGTTCGTGCCGGTAAGCGATTCTCTTCAAGCAGCATAATTAAATCCACGGCCAGTTTGACTTCATCAGGGGCATTTTCAAGCGACATACTTTCTCCAGAGTTAACGGGTTAAACGCGCCAGTACGTTTTCTATTTTCTCCAGCGCATGTCGGCAGCGCGCCAGCCGTCCTTCATAGATCTCGACTTCCTTTTGCAGCGTTTGTTGTTCGACAAGGCCGGTCGCCTGCGCCAGACGAATTTTGCGCTCCTGTGTCATCGCCAGTAGTCG
Organism: Salmonella sp. 2020_1459; assembly: GCF_043847915.1. Lineage (NCBI taxonomy): Bacteria > Pseudomonadati > Pseudomonadota > Gammaproteobacteria > Enterobacterales > Enterobacteriaceae > Salmonella > Salmonella sp. 2020_1459. The sequence continues at coordinate 238,648 of NZ_JBCMFA010000008.1, forward strand.
ACGTTCAAACTCCTGATGCTGTATTCGTCTGCGCTGCCAACGGCCAAGCCCTGGCGCGGCGGTGTCCCACTGGCGCAGCGACCAGGCGGCGGTTTCACGCGATATCGCCTCCAGTTGCGAAGCCAGATGTTCCGCCAGCCAGGCGACTTGCGGCAGTTGCTCATGTTTTACCGCCTGACGCAACGCGGCGAGATTGGCGTCAGCCTCTTCCAGATATCCCTGCAACAGAGTACTGCGGGTACGGAAAAGGTGTCGGTCAAAGCGCGCGCTTAACGTCGCATGTTGCGCCAGCGGCGCGCAGCGTTGGCGTAGCGTCGCCAGCCTCTCTTCCAGCGTCTGTAACAGCATAGCGGTTTTCAATTCAACACCCCGATGAAAATAAGACAGGCTGTGCTACAGTAGCCTTCTGTTTGATAACGATTCGCATTATGCAACGTACTATTTTAATCATCATTGGCTGGCTGGCGGTAGTATTAGGGACATTGGGCGTGGTTTTGCCCCTGTTGCCGACTACGCCGTTCATTTTACTGGCGGCCTGGTGTTTCGCCCGCTCGTCGCCGCGTTTCCATGCCTGGTTGTTATACCGCTCATGGTTTGGCGGTTATCTGCGCCACTGGCAGCGCTATCGGGCCATGCCGCCGGGAGCGAAACCGCGAGCGATCGCGTTGATATTGCTGACCTTTGGTATTTCGCTGTGGCTGGTGAATATGATGTGGGTGCGGGTGCTGCTGTTGGTTATTTTGGCCTGCCTGCTGATTTTTATGTGGCGGATACCGGTGATTGATGAAAAGCAACAAAAGCGCTGAAGCACACGAATCGCTGTTGCAATTGTCGTTCACAGCCAGTAAATTCGACCGTTTTCGAGCACAGGCGCAGGCGGTCAAAGAGTAACCGAGCGTTACCCCTGACTGAAAAGTATTGCGCCGTGAGTAACACCGTACTTAGCAGGCATATATCCATGACCGCGACTGCACAGCAGCTTGAGTTTCTCAAAAACAGCATCAAAAGCATTCAGGATTACCCGAAACCGGGCATTCTTTTCCGTGATGTCACCAGCTTACTGGAAGACCCGAAAGCGTACGCGCTCAGTATTGAACTGTTGGTTGAGCGTTATAAAAATGCGGGTATCACCAAAGTGGTCGGCACCGAAGCGCGTGGCTTCCTGTTTGGCGCGCCGGTTGCGCTTGGGCTGGGCGTTGGTTTTGTTCCGGTACGTAAACCGCGCAAATTACCGCGTGAAACTATTGCCGAGACCTATGAATTAGAGTACGGCACCGATCAGCTGGAAATCCATGTCGACGCGATTAAACCTGGCGACAACGTGCTGGTCGTGGACGATCTGCTGGCGACTGGCGGCACCATTGAGGCGACCGTGAAGCTGATCCGTCGTCTGGGCGGGAAAGTCACCGATGCGGCGTTCATCATTAATTTGTTCGATCTGGGCGGCGAGCAGCGTCTGGAAAAGCAGGGGATTACCTGTTATAGCCTGGTGCCGTTTCCAGGGCATTGATTCAGGCTATTCGCACTGCTATTTTAGCCAGAGAGACAACCTCGCTGTATCGGCGAGGTTGTGTTAGCATTACCCTTCTATGAATCCACCTTCCAGCGTTTCAGAGCCTGCCAATGAGTTATCAGGTCTTAGCCAGAAAATGGCGCCCACAAACCTTTGCTGACGTCGTCGGCCAGGAACATGTGCTGACCGCACTGGCGAACGGCTTGTCGTTAGGGCGCATTCATCACGCATATCTTTTTTCCGGCACGCGCGGCGTCGGTAAAACCTCTATCGCCCGACTGCTGGCGAAGGGGCTGAACTGCGAAACCGGTATTACCGCGACGCCGTGCGGCGTTTGCGATAACTGTCGGGAAATTGAGCAGGGGCGTTTTGTCGATCTCATTGAGATTGACGCCGCATCGCGTACCAAAGTCGAAGACACCCGCGACCTGCTGGATAACGTCCAGTACGCGCCTGCGCGCGGTCGCTTTAAAGTCTATCTGATCGATGAAGTCCACATGCTGTCGCGCCACAGCTTTAATGCGCTACTTAAAACGCTTGAAGAGCCGCCAGCGCATGTGAAATTTTTACTGGCGACCACCGATCCGCAGAAGCTGCCGGTGACCATTTTGTCGCGCTGCCTACAGTTTCATCTCAAAGCGCTGGATGTTGAACAGATTCGCCATCAGCTTGAGCATATTCTCAATGAGGAACATATCGCTCACGAACCCCGCGCGTTGCAGTTGTTATCACGTGCGGCTGACGGCAGCCTGCGCGATGCATTAAGTCTGACTGACCAGGCGATCGCCAGCGGCGACGGGCAGGTTTCGACGCAGGCGGTAAGCGCCATGCTCGGTACGCTGGACGACGACCAGGCTTTGTCATTAGTCGAGGCGGTGGTTGACGCTAACGGCGAACGCGTCATGTCGCTTATCAACGAGGCGGCGGCGCGCGGTATTGAATGGGAAGCGCTGCTGGTCGAAATGCTTAGCCTGCTGCACCGTATTGCGATGGTGCAACTTTCGCCTGCCGCGTTAGGCAGCGATATGGCGGCTATCGAGCAACGGATGCGCGAACTTGCCCGGACGGTGCCTCCCGGCGATCTTCAGCTCTATTATCAGACGTTGTTGATTGGTCGCAAAGAATTGCCCTGGGCGCCGGACCGGCGGATGGGCGTTGAAATGACGTTACTGCGTGCGCTGGCGTTTCATCCGCGTATGCCCTTGCCGGAGCCTGAAACGCCGCGGCAGTCTTTTGCGCCCGTGGCCCCAACGGCGGTAATGACGCCGCCGCAGGTGCAGCAGCCGTCGGCGCCCGCGCCGCAGACATCGCCAGCGCCGCTGCCGGCGTCTACCAGTCAGGTGCTGGCGGCGCGCAATCAGCTACAGCGCGCGCAGGGAGTAACCAAAACAAAAAAGAGTGAACCGGCAGCCGCATCCCGCGCGCGGCCGGTGAATAACTCTGCGCTGGAGCGGCTGGCCTCGGTTTCGGAGCGCGTACAGGCGCGCCCGGCGCCGTCCGCGCTGGAAACGGCGCCAGTAAAGAAAGAGGCTTATCGCTGGAAGGCCACCACGCCGGTAGTACAAACCAAAGAAGTGGTGGCTACGCCAAAAGCGCTTAAGAAAGCTCTGGAGCATGAAAAAACGCCGGAGCTGGCGGCTAAACTGGCGGCGGAAGCGATTGAGCGCGATCCGTGGGCGGCGCAGGTAAGCCAGCTTTCTTTGCCTAAGCTGGTGGAGCAGGTGGCGCTCAATGCCTGGAAGGAGCAGAACGGCAACGCGGTTTGTCTGCATCTGCGCTCGACGCAGCGGCACCTCAATTCCAGCGGCGCGCAGCAAAAGCTGGCGCAAGCGCTCAGCGATCTGACGGGAACGACGGTTGAACTGACCATCGTTGAAGATGATAATCCCGCGGTGCGTACGCCGCTGGAATGGCGTCAGGCCATTTATGAAGAGAAACTCGCGCAAGCGCGTGAGTCAATTATTGCGGATAATAACATTCAGACGCTGCGTCGATTCTTCGACGCCGAGCTGGATGAAGAGAGTATCCGCCCCATTTGATCGTAAGCCTGGCTTGCGATTGTGAACCATCAAGAGAGAGAGCTTATGTTTGGAAAAGGCGGTCTGGGCAATCTGATGAAGCAGGCCCAGCAGATGCAGGAAAAAATGCAGAAAATGCAGGAAGAGATTGCGCAGCTGGAAGTGACCGGCGAATCCGGCGCGGGTCTGGTGAAGGTTACCATCAACGGCGCGCATAACTGCCGCCGCGTGGAAATTGACCCAAGCCTGCTGGAAGATGACAAAGAGATGCTGGAAGATCTGGTCGCTGCGGCCTTCAACGATGCGGCGCGCCGCATTGAAGAGACGCAAAAAGAGAAGATGGCTTCCGTCTCTTCCGGTATGCAACTGCCGCCAGGCTTTAAGATGCCATTCTGATGCAAACCAGTCCGCTGTTAACTCAGCTTATGGAAGCGTTGCGCTGCCTCCCGGGCGTCGGCCCTAAGTCGGCGCAGCGGATGGCGTTTACCCTGTTGCAGCGCGATCGTAGCGGCGGAATGCGCCTGGCGCAGGCGCTGACCCGGGCGATGTCGGAAATCGGCCACTGCGCCGACTGCCGCACCTTTACCGAGCAGGATGTTTGTAATATCTGTTCGAACCCGCGGCGTCAGGAAAACGGCCAGATTTGCGTGGTGGAGAGTCCTGCGGATATCTACGCCATTGAGCAGACCGGGCAATTTTCCGGCCGCTACTTCGTGCTGATGGGCCACCTGTCGCCGCTGGACGGCATCGGGCCGGATGATATCGGTCTCGATCGTCTGGAACAGCGGCTGGCGTCAGAAAAAATTAGTGAGCTGATCCTCGCGACCAACCCGACGGTTGAAGGGGAGGCTACCGCGAACTATATTGCCGAGCTGTGCGCGGAGGCCGGCGTCGAAGCCAGTCGTATCGCCCACGGCGTGCCGGTTGGCGGCGAACTGGAGATGGTCGACGGTACGACGCTGTCCCACTCGCTGGCGGGACGCCATAAGATTATTTTCTGAACAAACGGAGGCGGCATTCGCGGCCTCCGCTTGAAATCACACCCGCTTGTCCCCATCTCACCCTCAACGTATTTTTACCATTAAAAATGGCATTGTTGAGGTCTATCCACATGAAAGGACAAGAAACGCGTGGTTTTCAGTCAGAAGTTAAACAGCTTCTGCACCTGATGATCCATTCTCTTTATTCCAATAAAGAAATCTTCCTGCGTGAACTCATCTCTAACGCCTCAGATGCGGCGGACAAGCTGCGTTTCCGCGCTCTGTCAAACCCGGACCTGTATGAAGGAGATGGCGAGCTGCGTGTGCGCGTCTCTTTCGATAAAGATAAGCGTACGTTGACCATTGCCGATAACGGCGTGGGGATGAATCGTGATGAGGTGATTGACCACTTAGGCACCATTGCCAAGTCCGGCACCAAATCTTTCCTCGAATCAATGGGGTCCGATCAGGCGAAAGATAGCCAGCTCATCGGTCAGTTTGGCGTAGGCTTCTACTCCGCGTTTATTGTGGCCGATAAAGTGACCGTACGTACCCGTGCGGCAGGCGACAAGCCGGAAAATGGCGTGTTCTGGGAATCGGCAGGCGAAGGCGAATACACCGTTGCCGATATCACCAAAAATGACCGTGGTACGGAAATCACCTTACACCTGCGTGAAGGCGAAGATGAATTCCTCGATGACTGGCGCGTACGCTCGATTATCAGTAAATATTCCGATCACATCGCATTGCCGGTAGAGATTGAAAAACGGGAAGAAAAAGACGGCGAAACCGTGATTTCCTGGGAGAAAATCAACAAGGCTCAGGCGTTGTGGACCCGCAACAAGTCGGAAATTAAAGACGACGAGTACAACGAGTTTTACAAGCACATCGCGCATGATTTCACCGATCCGCTGACCTGGAGCCACAACCGCGTGGAAGGTAAGCAGGAGTACACCAGCCTGCTGTATATCCCGTCGCAGGCGCCGTGGGATCTGTGGAACCGCGATCACAAACATGGTCTGAAGCTGTACGTACAGCGCGTGTTCATTATGGACGATGCCGAGCAGTTCATGCCGAACTATCTGCGTTTCGTGCGCGGCCTGATTGATTCTAATGACCTGCCGTTGAACGTCTCCCGTGAAATCCTGCAGGACAGCACGGTAACGCGTAATCTGCGTAGCGCTCTGACCAAACGCGTTCTGCAAATGTTGGAAAAACTGGCGAAAGACGACGCGGAAAAATACCAAACCTTCTGGAAACAGTTCGGTCTGGTGCTGAAAGAAGGCCCGGCGGAAGATCACGCCAACCAGGAAGCGATCGCTAAACTGTTGCGCTTTGCCTCCACCCATACCGACTCTTCCGCCCAGACCGTGTCGCTGGAAGATTACGTCTCCCGGATGAAAGAAGGGCAGGAAAAAATCTACTACATCACCGCAGACAGCTATGCGGCGGCGAAAAACAGCCCGCACCTGGAGCTGCTGCGTAAGAAAGGCATCGAAGTGCTGCTGCTCTCCGATCGCATCGACGAGTGGATGATGAACTACCTGACCGAGTTTGACGGTAAAGCATTCCAGTCGGTCGCTAAAGCCGATGAGTCCATCGAAAAACTGGCGGATGAAGTCGACGAAAACGCGAAAGAAGCGGAAAAGGCGCTTGAGCCGTTCGTGGAGCGTGTCAAAACCCTGCTGGGCGATCGCGTGAAAGAGGTGCGTCTGACGCATCGTTTAACCGACACGCCGGCGATTGTCACCACCGATGCGGATGAAATGAGCACCCAGATGGCGAAACTGTTCGCCGCGGCCGGTCAGTCCGTGCCGGAAGTGAAATACATCTTTGAGCTCAATCCGGATCATGTGCTGGTTAAACGCACTGCCGATACCGAGGATGAAGCGCAGTTTAAAGAGTGGGTCGAGCTGCTGCTGGATCAGGCGCTGTTCGCTGAACGTGGTACGCTGGAAGATCCGAACCAGTTTATCCGCCGTATGAACCAGTTGCTGGTGTCCTGATAACGCTCATCTGATTGCCGGATGGCGACGTGAAACGTCTTATCCGGCCTACGGACGGGTACTGTTTTGTGACTGCCGGATAGCGACGCGAACCATCTTATCCGGCCTACGGACGGGTACTGTTTTGTGACTGCCGGATGGCGACGCGAAGCGTCTTATCCGGCCTACGGGCGAGTACTGTTTGTAGGCCGGATAAGCGCCAGCGCCATCCGGCATTTTTTATAATACCTTCTCTTTTCTCGATTTCTCTTCGTTAACCGTTTCAGCATCAGGCGGCTTCCTTGAGCGAAATGCGTGATGGTGGTATCGTTTAGCGCTTTTTAAAAAATATCGACAACCTTTGAGGGGATTTTCGTAATGCGTATTATTCTGCTTGGCGCTCCGGGCGCGGGTAAAGGAACTCAGGCTCAGTTCATCATGGAGAAATATGGTATTCCGCAAATCTCCACTGGCGATATGCTGCGCGCCGCAGTGAAATCAGGCTCCGAGTTGGGCAAACAGGCGAAAGATATCATGGACGCCGGTAAACTGGTGACCGATGAACTGGTGATTGCGCTGGTTAAAGAGCGTATCGCCCAGGAAGACTGCCGTAACGGTTTTCTGCTGGACGGTTTCCCGCGCACGATCCCGCAGGCTGACGCGATGAAAGAAGCGGGTATTGTGGTGGATTACGTGCTGGAATTCGACGTACCGGACGAACTGATCGTTGACCGTATTGTGGGTCGTCGCGTACACGCCGCCTCTGGCCGCGTTTACCACGTTAAGTTTAATCCGCCGAAAGTGGAAGGCAAAGATGACGTCACCGGCGAAGATCTGACCACCCGTAAAGACGATCAGGAAGAGACCGTTCGCAAACGTCTGGTGGAATATCATCAGATGACCGCGCCGCTGATTGGCTACTATCAGAAAGAAGCGGAAGCGGGCAACACCAAATACGCTAAAGTTGACGGTACGCAGGCCGTTGCCGACGTGCGCGCAGCGCTGGAAAAAATCCTCGGTTAATTTTTTCGCGTAGTGAACCGCTTATCAGGCCTGCCATTATCCCGCAGGCCTGATAAGCGTAGCGCCATCAGGCAATCGGTGCCGGATGGCGGCCTGAACGCCTTATCTGGCCTACTGGCATCGTTAGCGCCATTCGGCAAATTCTCGTCTTACCTCTCGCAGCAATTAGTTCTTCTTTATCACTTTTCCGCTACAATTATCAACAATTTGAATAGATAAGAGGCGGCAATGCGTCAGACGAAAACCGGTATCCTGCTGGCTAACCTTGGCACGCCAGATGCCCCAACTCCTGAAGCGGTAAAGCGCTACCTGAAACAATTTTTAAGCGACAGACGCGTGGTGGATACTCCTCGTCTGCTGTGGTGGCCGCTGCTGCGTGGCGTTATTTTACCGCTGCGTTCGCCGCGCGTCGCGAAACTCTATCAATCTATCTGGATGGATGGCGGTTCGCCGCTCATGGTATATAGCCGCGAACAGCAACAGGCGCTGGCCGCGCGGTTGCCAGACACGCCCGTCGCGCTGGGGATGAGCTACGGCTCGCCCTCGCTGGAAAGCGCTGTCGATGAACTGTTAGCAAGCGACGTCGACCATATCGTCGTGCTGCCGTTGTACCCGCAATACTCTTGCTCAACGGTGGGCGCAGTCTGGGACGAACTGGGGCGGATACTGGCGCGTAAACGTCGTATTCCCGGTATCTCATTTATTCGCGATTACGCGGATGACGGCGCTTATATCGATGCGCTGGCGAAAAGCGCGCGTGAGTCGTTCGCCAGACACGGCGAGCCGGATGTGCTTCTGCTCTCTTATCACGGCATTCCACAACGTTATGCGGATGAAGGCGATGACTACCCGCAGCGCTGTCGCGATACCACGCGCGAACTGGTTTCCGCATTGGGGCTGCCGCTGGAAAAGGTAATGATGACGTTCCAGTCGCGCTTTGGCCGTGAACCGTGGCTGACGCCGTACACCGATGAAACGCTAAAAATGTTGGGTGAAAAGGGGACTGGCCATATTCAGGTCATGTGTCCGGGATTTGCCGCGGATTGTCTGGAGACGCTGGAAGAGATAGCGGAACAGAACCGCGAGATTTTCCTTGAAGCGGGCGGTAAAAAATATGCGTACATTCCGGCGCTGAACGCGACGCCGGAACATATTGATATGATGCTGAAACTCACGGCGCCGTACCGTTAACGCGGCGTCTTCATCCTCGCCATAAAGAAGCGTGCGCCGTCCTGCAAGGCATCGTCGGCGATTGTCATCATTCGCGAATAGTGCAGAAAGGCGTGCAGCGTGCCGGGATACATTTTGTATTCGCAGGGCTGCTGGTGCGCCTGTAATGTCTGGTGCAGCAAGCGGCTGTCATCAATGAGCGGATCAAACTCCGCGCTGGCAATAAAGCAGGGCGGCACATCGCGCGTGAGATCGTTATTAAACAGACAATACCAGGGCGATTCCCGATCTTCTTCGTTACGCAGATAGGCCTTTTCGTACATGTCCAGATCTTCACGCGTCAGGCCGTCCCACGCGCCGCCGAACAGACGGCGGCTTACCGAGTCCTGCAACCCATACAGCCCATACCACAACAGAATCGCGATAACGTTACCGCAGCGAATGTGCTTATCACGTAGCCAGAGCGCGCTGGCAAGCGCCAGCATGGCGCCTGCGGAATCCCCGGCGAAACCGATTTTCTCCACGTTGAGCGAGTATTCATCGGCATGTTGAGAGAAGTAGCTGCATACCGCGACGGTTTCTTCAATGGCCTGCGGATAACGCGCTTGCGGCGACAGCGAATAATCAATACCGATCACGGTGCAGCCGGTATAACGCGCCAGCAGACGCATTATCCGGTCATGCGTATCCAGATTACCGAGGATAAATCCGCCGCCGTGCAGATAGTATAAAGTGGCCTGACTGGTCGGCTGCGGCGAGTAGAGCCGGGTTGTTACATCGCCATAAGGCGTAGGGACGGCACAGGTGCGGGTGGTCATGGACGGCGCGTCGGCATTCCAGAAACGGCGCTCAAGAAGATAATACTGACGCTGGGTCTCAATATCGCCATCGGCAGGCCAGGGGGGAAGGCCTGGTTGCTGGAAGTTTACGACGGCTGTCATTTCGTCAGACAGTCGGGTGAGTACGGGAATTTTATTTTCCGGCTTCATAAAACGCTCCTTGTGAAAGTGAACCATTGTAAAAAACGCGGCTGGAGAAACTGCGATCTCGTCGTCCGATATTGAAACGCCATCGTCCGTCGCGCGCAGCAGGGGGAATGTGCTACCATGCAGCGCTCCGTTATTCATCCGTAAGCACAATCATGAAATTTCCCGGTAAACGTAAATCCAAACACTATTTTCCCGTCAATGCGCGTGACCCGTTGTTGCAACAAATTCAGCCAGAACAGGAAACCAACGCCTCCTGGGTCGTCGGTATCGACCAGACGTTGGTGGATATTGAGGCGAAAGTGGATGACGATTTTATTACACGCTATGGATTAAGCGCCGGGCATTCTCTGGTGATAGAAGACGAGGTGGCGGAGAAGCTGTATCAGGAACTGACGCGGGAAAATCTGATCACCCATCAGTTTGCTGGCGGCACTATAGGCAATACGATGCATAATTACTCGGTACTGGCGGATGACCGTTCGGTGTTACTGGGCGTGATGTGCAGCAACATTGAGATTGGCAGCTACGCTTATCGCTACCTGTGTAATACTTCCAGCCGTACCGACCTGAATTATCTGCAAGCGGTAGATGGCCCGATTGGCCGCTGTTTCACGCTGATTGGCGAATCCGGCGAGCGTACCTTCGCTATCAGCCCCGGCCATATGAATCAGTTACGGGCGGAAAGTATTCCGGAAGCGGTGATCGCTGGCGCTTCCGCGCTGGTGTTGACCTCATATCTGGTGCGCTGTAAGCCTGGCGAACCGATGCCTGACGCGACGATGAAAGCGATCGAATACGCGAAAAAGCATAACGTGCCGGTTGTCATGACGCTGGGCACCAAATTTGTGATCGCCGATAATCCGCAGTGGTGGCAGGCGTTTCTCAAAGAGAATGTCTCGATTCTGGCAATGAATGAAGAAGAAGCGGAAGCGCTGACCGGCGAAAACGACCCGCTGCTGGCGGCGGATAAGGCGCTGGACTGGGTCGACCTGGTGTTATGCACCGCCGGACCGATAGGGTTATATATGGCAGGCTTCACCGAAGAGGAAGCAAAACGTAAAACCCAGCATCCGCTGCTGCCGGGGGCTATTGCTGAATTTAACCAGTATGAATTTAGCCGGGCAATGCGCCATAAAGATTGTATTAATCCGCTGCGCGTTTATTCGCATATTGCGCCGTATATGGGCGGGCCGGAAAAAATCATGAACACCAACGGCGCGGGCGATGGCGCGCTGGCGGCGCTGCTGCACGATATTACGGCGAACAGTTACCATCGTAGCAACGTACCGAACTCCAGTAAGCACAAATTCACCTGGCTGACCTATTCGTCGCTGGCGCAGGTGTGTAAATATGCTAACCGTGTCAGTTATCAGGTACTGAACCAGCATTCTCCGCGTCTGACACGCGGGCTGCCGGAGCGTGAGGACAGCCTGGAAGAGTCGTACTGGGATCGCTAATCTGGCTTGCCCGATGGCGCTGCGCGCATCGGGCCGCCCGGCAAACCCTTAACTGGCGACGACTTCACCCGCGGGCGGCGTTTCAAGCAGTTCCAGCATCGCCCGGGCAATTTCTCGCTCGCCCATCACTACCTGATTGGCTCCCCGCTCGGTAATATATTTCACTTCATCATCATAGTGCGCGCGGGCGATTATCTCGATATCAGGGCTTTTTTCCCGCGCTGAGGCGACAATCTCACCGGCTTCGTAACCGTTGGGGATGGTCAATAACAGCCAGCGGGCGCATTCCAGATGCGCCAGATTCATGATTTCTTCGTTAGCGGCGTTGCCCAGCACGGCGCGAATCCCGCGTTCGCGCAGTTCATCCACGCGGGTACGGGACGTTTCGATAACCACCAGCGGAATCCCCGCCGCCAGTAATTTTTCTCCCAGCAGACTGCCTACGCGGCCAAAACCCACCAGCAGGGCATGATTACAGATATCCACCGGAATTTGCTTCTCTTCTTCGATAGCCTCTTCCAGAGTTTGCTCTTCCAGCGTTTCGGTTTTCGCCAGATACTTCTCCAGCAGGGTAAACAGTACGGGATTAAGCATAATCGACAAAATAGCGCCTGCCAGCACCAGGTTCTGTCCCGCTTGCGGCAGCAGGTTGAGCGCCATGCCGAGTCCGGCGAGAATAAAGGCGAACTCGCCGATTTGCGCCAGGCTGGCGGCAATGGTCAGCGCGGTTCGCGGCGAGTGGCCGAACATACGCACCAGGAAAAACGCAGCGATCGATTTACCAAAGACGATAATGGCAAGTGTCGCCAACACCGCCAGCGGCTGTTGAATCAAGACTAACGGATCGAACAACATGCCGACGGAAACAAAAAACAGGACGGCAAAGGCGTCGCGCAGCGGCAACGTATCGTGCGCCGCCCGGTGACTCAGTTCCGACTCATTAAGCACCATTCCAGCGAAGAACGCGCCCAGCGCAAAAGAGACGTCAAACAGTTCTACCGCGCCAAACGCAATGCCTAACGCCAGCGCCAGTACGGAAAGGGTAAATAATTCGCGCGAGCCGGTGGCGGCGCTGCGGGCCATAATCCACGGCACCAGGCGGCGTCCGACCAGCATCATGATGGCGATAAACGCCACCACTTTACCAATGGTTATCCCCATATCGACCGTCAGCGAGGCTATGCCGACATCGCCTTTTTCCACCATGCCGGCAACGGCGGGCAGCAAGACCAGCGTCAGCACCATCACCAGATCTTCAACAATCAGCCAGCCGATGGCGATTTGTCCGCGCTGGCTATCAAGGAGTTGTCGCTCCTCAAGCGCGCGCAGCAGGACGACGGTACTGGCGGTAGACAGACAGAGCCCAAAAACGATGCCGGTCATTAATGACCATCCCAGCACGGCGGAAAGCGCCATACCCAGCAGCGTCGCCACCGCTATCTGAGCGACAGCGCCGGGAATGGCGATAGACTTTACCGCCATCAAATCCTTCAGCGAAAAATGCAGCCCGACGCCGAACATCAATAGAATCACGCCGAGCTCCGCCAGCTCCGGCGCCAGTTTGGTATCCGCAACAAAACCAGGGGTAAAAGGTCCCGCCAGAACGCCCGCTAACAGATATCCCACCAGTGGAGAAATACGCAATTTGTTGGCAATCATGCCGAGAATAAAAGCGAGCACAAGGCCGCCGACAATGGTGGTGATAAGCGGGGTAGCGTGATGCATTCCGTCTCCTTTGGTTGCTGGACTCCAAAACTCCGGGTAATAGTTTATGACAATTTCAATCAGGATGTTTATAAAAAATGGTTGTGTTTTATAAAAAAATACAATCTGACGGTAAAAAGAGCACGGAACGGAAAAGTGATAAGTATGGGATGGGCAAAGCATGATGGCATCGGGATGTACAGGCGGTTAAAGCGTACCTTTAACCGCCATAAAATCACGCTTTATGTCGATTATCAGGTAAGAATATGGTCAGTATCCCCAGAAGCGGCAGGAAAGCACAGATTTTATAAACTAAATAGATACTGGTATGGTCGGCAATCAGCCCCAGCACCGCTGCGCCCAGGCCTCCCATCCCGAAGGCAAACCCGAAAAACAGGCCGGAAACCATACCGATGCGTCCTGGCAGCAACTCCTGGGCATACACCAGAATGGCGGAAAACGCCGACGCGAGAATAAAGCCGATAATCACCGTTAAAATCCCCGTCCAGTACAGCGTGGCGTAGGGTAAAACAAGGGTAAACGGCGCGACGCCGAGAATAGAGCCCCAAATCACATATTTCCTGCCGATTTTATCGCCCACCGGCCCGCCGATTACCGTCCCGGCAGCCACCGCAAACAGGAAGGCAAACAGATGGAGCTGCGCGTTTTGTATTGATAATCCGAATTTTTGCATCAGATAAAAGGTGTAGTAGCTACTGATGCTCGCCATATAAAAATATTTCGAGAAAATGAGTAGCAATAACACGCTGACCGCCAGCACGACTTTATTGCGCGGCAGCGGGTTAGCGATTATCGCTTTTGGCTTGCCTTTCGCTATCCGGTGCTGGGCTGCATACCAGCGGCTGATCTGCGCCAGCACCACGATCGCCAGCAGCGCGGCCAGCACAAACCAGGCGACATTCCCTTTGCCATAGGGCGCGATAATCACGGCGGCCAGCAGCGGGCCCAATGAACTGCCGAAGTTACCGCCGACCTGGAAGATAGACTGCGCCAGACCATGACGTCCGCCGGAGGCCATGCGCGCCACGCGGGACGATTCCGGGTGAAAAACGGACGAGCCGGTGCCCACCAGCGCCGCAGCGAGCAATACGCCGCCAAAACTTCCCGCCATTGCCAGCAGTACCAGCCCGCTCAGGGTAAAACACATGCCGACAGGCAGCGACCACGGCATGGGATACTTATCCGTCCAGTAGCCGACGACCGGTTGCAGTAGCGATGAGGCGAGCTGGAACGTCAGGGTGATCAAACCTATCTGGACGAAGGTCAGCGAGAACTCCGCCTGCAACAGGGGATAAATGGCTAAGATTAGCGACTGGATCATATCGTTCAGCAGATGGGAAAGACTGATCGCGCCCAAAATACCAAACGAAGTACGTGCTTTAGCGGCCGCTGCGGGCGCGCCGGCTAACGGCTGGGTTGGTTCACTCATGGCCATAGAAAGTCACTTAAATTTTATGCGATGTTGGAGATAGTAGGATGTGTAATTATTACTTGCCTAACATACCTGTGAAATGTGTTTGAAGGAAGTCTCAATTCTGAAAACATATTTGTCTATTATTGCAAGGAAAGGTAATTTCTGCGGTTGATATTGAGTCAGGGAGAGAAAGATGAAATTTTTGAAACGGGGTGTGGCGCTGGCGTTACTGGCGGCGTTCGCGCTGACGACTCAGCCTGCACAGGCTTACGAAAAAGATAAAACCTATAAAATTACTATCCTGCATACCAACGATCACCACGGTCACTTCTGGCGCAGCGAATATGGCGAATATGGTCTGGCGGCGCAAAAAACGCTGGTGGACAGTATCCGTAAAGAGGTGGCGCAAGAGGGGGGAAGCGTCCTGTTGTTATCCGGCGGCGACATTAATACCGGGGTGCCGGAATCCGATCTCCAGGATGCGGAGCCTGATTTCCGCGGGATGAATCTGATTGGCTACGACGCTATGGCCGTCGGTAATCATGAGTTTGATAACCCGCTCACCGTATTGCGCCAGCAGGAAAAGTGGGCGAAGTTTCCCTTTCTTTCCGCCAATATTTATCAAAAAAGTACCGGCGAGCGTCTGTTTAAGCCGTGGGCTATTTTTACACTCTAGGATATAAAAATCGCGGTAATCGGCTTAACCACCGATGACACGGCGAAAATAGGCAACCCGGAATATTTCACCGATATTGAGTTTCGTAAACCTGCTGAAGAAGCAAAGGTGGTGATTCAGGAACTTAATATGAATGAAAAACCGGACGTGATTATCGCGACCACGCATATGGGACATTATGACAACGGCGATCACGGTTCGAACGCGCCGGGCGACGTTGAGATGGCGCGTAGCCTGCCTGCCGGTTCGTTGGCGATGATTGTGGGCGGTCACTCACAAGACCCGGTATGCATGGCGTCGGAAAATAAAAAACAGGTGAATTACGTACCGGGAACGCCCTGCGCGCCGGATAAGCAAAATGGCATCTGGATCGTGCAGGCGCATGAGTGGGGTAAATATGTGGGCCGCGCGGATTTCGAATTCCGTAACGGCGAGATGAAAATGGTTAACTACCAGCTTATTCCGGTAAATCTCAAGAAAAAAGTGACCTGGGATAACGGGAAAAGCGAGCGTGTACTTTACACGCCGGAAATCGCCGAAAATCCGCAAATGCTCTCGTTATTAACGCCGTTCCAGAATAAAGGTAAAGCGCAACTGGAGGTGAAAATTGGTAGCGTGAATGGCCTTCTTGAAGGCGATCGCAGTAAGGTCAGATTTGTCCAGACCAATATGGGACGGGTGATTCTGGCTGCGCAGATCGCGCGCACCGGCGCCGATTTTGGCGTGATGAGCGGCGGCGGTATTCGCGACTCGATTGAGGCGGGAGATATTACCTATAAAAGCGTGCTCAAGGTACAGCCATTCGGCAACATTGTGGTGTATGCCGATATGAGCGGTAAAGAGGTGGTTGATTATCTCACCGCCGTAGCGCAGATGAAACCGGATTCCGGCGCCTATCCACAGTTCGCCAATGTGAGCTTTGTCGCCAAAGAGGGCAAGCTCACCGATCTGAAAATCAAAGGCGAGCCTGTTGATCCGGCCAAAACCTACCGCATGGCGACGCTGAGTTTCAACGCCACGGGCGGCGATGGTTATCCGCGCATCGATAACAAACCGGGATACGTGAATACCGGGTTTATTGACGCGGAAGTGCTGAAAGAGTTTATTCAGCAGAATTCACCGCTGGATGCGGCGGCGTTTACGCCAAAAGGCGAGGTGAGCTGGCTGTAGCGGTACGGATAGCCATCACTGCCTGATGGCGCGCAGCCTTAAGGCCTACGGATTATGTCTGCTGTAGGCCGGATAAGGCGTTTGCGCCGCTATCCGGCAATGTATTTTACGCAGGCTTAATCCCGACGCGCGATATCAGCGAATTTAGCACCCAGTATGGCGGCCAAATCGTCAGCCGCCAGTTCAATATCCAGCCCGCGTTTACCACCGGAAACATAAATAGTGGCAAACGTGCGGGCAGGCGCGTCAATCAGCGTGGGCAGCCGTTTCTTCTGTCCCAGCGGACTGATCCCGCCGACCAGATATCCCGTGGTGCGTTGCGCCACCATCGGGTCGGCCATATCGACCTTTTTCGCGCCCAGAGCTTTGGCGACTTTTTTCAAATCCAGCTGTCCGGCTACAGGCGTCACGGCGACGGCCAGTTGCTTCATATCGCCATTCACGGCAACCAAAAGCGTTTTATACACCTGATCGGCGTTTAGCCCGAGCTTACGCACCACTTCATCGCCAAAGTTAGTTTCATTCGGATCGTGATCGTAGGTGTGAATGTTAAACGGAATCTTGTTTTTTTCGAGTAACTTAACTGCGGGTGTCATAACGTTCCTTCTTACTACAGACGTGATTTGCCATCAGCATACGCCCGAAAGCGGACTAAAAAATAGTATAATCTTGTGCATTAGGTCTTGGCAGTTGCGGCAACTTTGAGCGACAATCTGAAGATCCGAAGCGAAAGCGTCGGGATAATAATAACGATGAAATTCCTCTTTGACGGGCCAATAGCGATATTGGCCATTTTTTTATTTCAATATTTGCGGTAGGTTGCCTTCGCCGTACAGATGTAGCGCCCCTACGGCTACCACGTAGCGTCCCGGCGGCAGTGCCAGCAGCGCGTCGCGCCAGGCTTCATTGCGTTTCACCATCAGTACATCATACAGCGGTTGGCTAAACGTTCTGGGGAGCGAAGCGCCGACGCTGGTCGGCGGCTGTTCAAGCCACCAGCCGATCATCACCTGCAAAAGCCGTGCGTTGGTGTGCCAGTGCGTCAGCGTGTCGTCGAGCAGCGCCATCCCGCCATCGGGCAGATCGCATAGTAGTTCGAGCTGGTGTTTCGCCCCTTCCAGCTCTTGCACCGGCAGCGACATTTCGCGGGCAGCCTGTAATAGCTGATAATCAATGCCATAGTCCGGGCGCAATCCCAGCCGTTGCGCCTGCGTGGCCTGTAGCACCATAGCTATCTGCCATAAAGGTTGATTATCAAAATGGATCAGCGGCATACCCAACTCACTGACCCGTTTTTCCAGTGCGCTTAGCTGCCCGGCGCTGAGACGTTCGACCAACGGCGGGCATTTGGGGAGATTGCTGAATGGCGTTTCGTTACCAGAAATATCCGCTTCAACGACCAGCGCGTCGGCCTGGCGTAGTTTTTTCACCAGCTTTGCTGGAAGAGGAGCCATATCGCGTGTCCCCATATGAATACTGCCAACCAGATGCAGATGACGACCGCCGGGCAGGGAGAGATCGATAGCAGGCCAACTATTTGGGGTACCACGCAGCGCGCGCCATAAACGTTTAAGTTGATTTAATAGCTCCATACGCGCTCCCTTTGAAAAAGCTCATGCTAGCGCGTTGGAGAAAAGGGCGCAATGCGCCCTGACGGGACGTCAACGATCGGTCGGGTTATTCGCTGCCGTCGAGATAGGCCGTTCTGGCGATGGTCATTTCAAGCTGGCATTTATAAATACTGATGCGCTTTTCAGCGGGTATGGCCTCGGATTTTGCATCGCTAAGTTTGCCGCACTGCTGCTCTTTTTTGGTCACCCAGACTCGCTGCTCTTGTTTTAATGCCGTTCGGGCAGAGGCGGGTAGCGATTTCCAGACCTGATTAAGCTCGCGATCTCTACTCTCAAATTTCTTTGCTGCGATTTCAATCAGTGAGTTATTTTTTTTCTTTATAATGCTATCACCAGATACCGTCATTCTTGCCATTACATAAATAGACCGCGCCAATTTATCGGTTTTTTGCACAGGGGTGACAACAATATCTTTGTTGTTGTCTGCTAGCTGAATATTGTAGTTAACCTGTTTCCAGGTCACCGTATTGTTTATTACCTGTCCATCCCCTTGTGAAATATAGAATAGAGTATTTGGTAAGTCTTTCATTAATTTAAATAATGGCTGAGGAATACTCATGGCGACGGTAGCCGAGCAAGTTCGTAGGTTGGCATTTTCTGGTTGAGGGTTCTGCGTGATTACATCACTGAATTGAACAGGAATAGCCCGGAGTTGCTGCTCGTATTGAGTCTGGGGGATATCGAAGAAAAGCGTGGAGGGCTCTTTAATATAGTCTTGCTGTAAACGACCTAATGCTTCATTGTAAATCCATTCTTTTGCCGCCGTGACTGCATTATCGTTGCCACACTTTAACTCTGGAGTGGAATCAAATAACCCTGCATAACTGACGGCGGGAGAAAGCAGGAAAAGAAGCGGAACTGCTTTTCTAAACATAAATAACACATCCTTATGATTCAAAAAAATATTATAAAATGTTGATTTTTATTTTTCTATAGGATGTGCGGTTAAATTTTTATATATTGATACGGTAAATTACTGATGACTTAATAATATATCAGGCAGCTGATGCTGCCTGATATAGCGTTTTTACGCTTTCGGTTTAAAGCGCAATAGCCGGTTGGCATTGCTTACGACGGTAATGGAAGACAGCGCCATTGCCGCGCCCGCTACTACCGGGTTTAACAAGGTACCGGTAAACGGCCACAGAATACCGGCGGCCACCGGGATACCAATGCTGTTGTAGATAAATGCGCCAAGCAGGTTTTGCTTCATATTGCGCAACGTTGCGCGCGAAATGGCCAGCGCATCCGCCACGCCCATCAGACTATGGCGCATCAGCGTAATCGCCGCGGTTTCAATCGCCACATCGCTGCCGCCGCCCATCGCGATACCGACGTCCGCCTGCGCCAGCGCGGGCGCATCGTTGATACCATCGCCGACCATCGCAACCTGACGACCCTGGCTTTGCAGACGTTTAATCGCATCGGCTTTGCCATCCGGCAGAACGCCCGCAATCACTTCATCAATGCCCGCTTCTTTGGCAATCGCGTTAGCCGTCGTTGGGTTATCCCCGGTGAGCATTACCAGACGGTATCCGGCGTTGTGCAGGCGTTCAAGCGCGGCAATACTATCGCTGCGCAATGGATCGCGTACCGCCAGTAACGCCGCCGCTTTACCGTCAATCGCCAGCAGGACCGGAGTCGAGCCTTGCGAGGCCTGCGCGGTGATTTCCGCCGTCATATCATCCGTGGCGACGTGCTGTTCGTTCAGCAACGCCTGGTTCCCCAGAAGCAGTTGATGACCTTCCGCTTCACCGCTGACGCCCAGTCCGCGCAGCGTTCTGAAACCGTTCACCTGCGGCAGTTTATCATCGCCGGCTTTTTCCAGAATCGCATGGGCCAGCGGGTGGCTGGAGCCTTGTTCGAGCGCGGCAGCCAGACGTAATGCCTGAGCTTCCTCAACGCCGTTAAAGGTTTTTATCGCCACCACTTGCGGCTTGCCTTCCGTCAGCGTCCCGGTTTTATCAAAAACGAGGGTATCCAACGTACTGGCGCGTTGCAGGGCATCGGCGTCGCGTACCAGCACGCCGAATTCGGCAGCGCGGCCTACGCCGGAAATAATCGACATTGGCGTCGCCAGGCCTAATGCGCAAGGGCAGGCGATAATCAGTACGGTGGTGGCGATGACCAGCGTATAAACAATTTGCGGCGCCGGCCCGAAGAAATACCAGATAGCGGCGCTGAACAGCGCAATGGCCACGACGACGGGAACGAATACCGCGGAGATTTTATCGGCCAGTTGGCCAATTTCCGGTTTACTGCTTTGCGCCTGGCGTACCATGCGAATAATGCGTGACAGCGTGGTATGGCTGCCCACCGCGCTGGCGCGGAACAGGACGCTGCCGTCCTGGACGACGGTGCCGGCATGAACGCTGTCGCCTTCGCCTTTTTGCTGCGGAATAGGTTCGCCGGTCAGCATGGCTTCATCAAGCCACGCTTCGCCCTGGGTAATTTCGCCATCCACCGGCACGCGATCGCCGGTAGTGAGCCGCAGCAGCATCCCTGGCTGAACGTCCGCCAGCGGGACGCTTTTTTCGCCGTCTTCTGTCACGACGCGTGCGGTGGGCGGGGTGAGATCGAGTAATTTTTCCAGCGCTTTTGAGGAACGCTGACGGGCGCGCGCTTCCAGCATGTGTCCGAGATTAATCAGACCGATAATCATCGCGCTGGCTTCGTAATAGAGGTGCCGTGCTTCCATCGGGAACCACTGCGGCCACAGGTTGACGCTCATGGAGTAGAGCCAGGCGACCCCGGTGCCGAGCGCCACCAGCGTATCCATCGTCGCCGTGCCGTTCAGCAGGCTTTTCCACGCGTTACGGTAAAAGTGACCGCCCGCAAAGACCATCACCGCAAGCGTGATCAGGCCAATAGCCAGCCACAGGCTGCGGTTGTCGCCGGTCACCATCATGTTATCGCCGATCATCCCCCAGACCATGACCGGTATACCGACCGCCAGGGCAACGATGGCCTGCCAGCGAAAACGTTTCATGGTGGCGATGGCGGTTTCCTGCTGGCGCTCGCGGCGTTTGATGTCATCTTCAATCGCCTCTGCGCCGTAGCCGGCTTTTTCCACCGCCTGCACTAAATCAGCAGCGGACGCGCTGCCCATCACCAGCGCAGTGCGTTCCGCCAGGTTTACCCGTGCCTGCGTGACGCCCGGTACGCTTTGTAGCGCATGTTGTACGCGGGTGACACAACTGGCGCAGCTCATGCCGCTTAACAGCAACTGTTGGCTTTCTTCATCGGCCGTCGCTACCGGAAGCTCATGAGGAACCGCTGCCAGTGCTTCCGACGGGATTGATGACTCTGTCAGCGGTTTAGCCTTTGGGTGGCTTAACGTCGCGCCATACCCGGCTTGTTTGATGGTTTCAATTAACGCGTCCGCACTGGCGGTACCGGTAACGTGCGCTTCGGTTACGGTGACGTCCGCCAGCTCAACATCCGGACGTTGTTCAAGACTTTCTTTCACGCGTTTAACGCAATGACCGCAGGACAAACCGTCCAGGGTCAGGTCGATAGTTTGAGACATAGTAAAAACTCCTTTATGATTGGTCATCAATTCATTGACCTTAGTAATCGTAGTGACTCACTGTGATAAAGGTTAAACCTTCCAGCAAGGTTAAGGTCAAGGGGGAAATATGAATATTAGCGATGTGGCGAAAAAAACCGGTTTAACCAGCAAAGCCATTCGGTTTTATGAAGAGAAAGGGCTGGTGACGCCGCCATTACGTAGCGAAAATGGTTATCGCACCTACACGCAGAAGCATTTAAACGAGCTGACGTTGCTGCGACAGGCGAGGCAGGTGGGGTTTAATCTGGAAGAGTGTGGCGAACTGGTCAATCTGTTTAACGATCCGCGACGCCATAGCGCAGATGTGAAAAAGCGGACGCTGGAAAAGGTCGCGGAGATCGAGCGCCATATCAGCGAGCTGCAATCAATGCGCGATCAACTGCTGGCGCTGGCGGAGAGTTGTCCCGGCGATGACAGCGCCGACTGCCCGATTATTGATAATCTTTCCGGCTGCTGTCATCACAAGGCGCAAAAGCCACGTTGATTAAACGGCACGAATGCGTAAGGTGATGCCTTCCACGGCGATCACTTCGACATGCGTACCTGCGCGCAGGTCTTCGTCAGCGCATACCGGCCACGAGCTGTCGCCGACACGCATATGACCCCGTCCGTTCACTAACGCGGCATCAAGCATAAACCGGCGGCCTACCAGTTGTTGTCCGCGTTGGTTAAGGCGGCTGTCGGTCGGCTTCTGTTCCCGCACGCGACGCGCCAGCCAGCGCCACCAAAGCCAGGCCGCCAGCAACGTTAAGGCCGCAAACAGCACGCCCTGCCATTCCCAGCCGAGCGGTAAGAGCCAGACGGTTAAGCCGGTAATCACTGCCGCCACGCCGCTCCACAGCAAATAGCCGTTACCGCCGAGCATTTCCGCAGCCAACAACAGGCCGCCGAGGCTAAGCCAGAAGATATGTGGATGTACCAGAATCATCGCTATCATGCTTTTTTCCGTTCGCTGGCGCTGTCCTTAACCAGCTCGCTGATCCCGGCGATAGCGCCCATCAGACTGCTGGCATCCAGCGGCATCATGACCACTTTGCTGTTATTCGCCGAGCCGATTTGCTGTAACGCTTCGGTGTATTTCTGCGCCACGAAGTAGTTTATCGCCTGAATATCCCCGGCGGCGATGGCTTCAGATACCATCTGCGTAGCGCGGGCTTCCGCTTCGGCGGAACGTTCGCGCGCTTCCGCCTGCAGGAAAGCGGACTGACGTTCGCCTTCGGCTTTCAGAATCTGCGACTGTTTTTCCCCCTCGGCTTTCAGGATTTCCGCCTGACGTACCCCTTCGGCCTCAAGGATATAGGCGCGTTTGGTACGTTCCGCTTTCATCTGGGCGTTCATAGAGGAGATCAATTCCGCGGGCGGGCGGACATCGCGAATTTCGATACGGGTAACTTTAATTCCCCACGGATTGGTGGCTTCATCGACAATATGTAGCAGCCGCGTGTTGATGCTGTCGCGCTGGGAGAGCATTTCATCCAGCTCCATCGAACCGAGCACCGTACGGATATTGGTCATGGTCAGGTTAATGATCGCCAGTTCCAGGTTACTGACTTCATAGGCGGCGCGCGGCGCATCGATAACCTGAATAAAACAGACCGCATCGATAGTGACGTTGGCGTTATCTTTTGAGATCACCTCCTGCGACGGAATATCCAGCACTTGCTCCATCATATTGATCTTGCGGCCAATTCTGTCCATAAACGGTACAACAAGGCTTAATCCCGGCTGCAGGGTTTTGGTGTAACGTCCAAAGCGCTCCACCGTCCACTGGTATCCCTGCGGAACGATTTTGACGCCCGCGCCGACGATCACCAGCGCGACGAAAATGAGAATAGGGATAAGAATGAGCATAGCTAAACCTCCTGTTGCGTTGTCCATAAACCGATTTTGCTGACGAATTAAGCGAATTATACCTGATTCAGTAAAGCATGTTCCCCCCTTATTAATTACAGGGATACACTATCGCTATAAAAATATGAACAACGGATGCGCAATAAATGACAGAACGTAGCATGTTGCTTGAGTTAAAGCAGGTCGGTTACCGGACTGCGACGACAAAAATAGTGAATAACATCAGTTTTACGCTGCAACGCGGCGAATTTAAGTTAATTACCGGTCCTTCTGGCTGCGGAAAAAGTACGTTGTTGAAAATGGTGGCCTCGTTAATAAGCCCTGATATCGGCGTGATTCTTTTTGAGGGGCAGGATATTACTACTCTGAGTCCGGAAGCCTATCGCCAGCAGGTTTCTTATTGCGCTCAGACGCCAGCGCTATTTGGCGATACGGTTTACGATAACCTGATTTTTCCCTGGCAAATTCGCCATCAGCGCCCGCAGCCGACAGCCTTCGCAGACGATCTGGCGCGTTTTGAACTGCCGGAGACGATTCTGCAAAAACCGATTGCCGCGCTTTCCGGCGGGGAAAAACAGCGTATTGCTCTAATTCGTAATCTACAGTTTCTGCCGAAAATACTGTTACTCGACGAAATAACCAGTGCGCTGGATGAACATAACAAACGGAATGTAAATGATATTATTCATCGCTATGTTCGCGATAAGCAGGTCGCTGTCTTGTGGGTAACGCATGATAAAGATGAAATTCAACACGCGGATAAGGTGATAACGTTAACGCCATCTGCCGGAGAGATGCAGGAGGCGCGTTATGAACGAGCATAATATTACCAATACCTCGCTGGCGTTATCGATGCTGCTGGTGGTGGTCGCGATGCTCATCAGTCACAAGGAAAAGCTGGCGCTGGAAAAAGATATTCTGTGGAGCGTATGCCGGGCGGTGATACAGCTCATTATTGTCGGCTATGTACTGAAATACATCTTTGGCGTTAATCATGCCGCCCTGACGCTGCTGATGGTGCTGTTCATCTGTTTTAACGCCGCCTGGAACGCGCAAAAGCGCAGTAAATATATCGATAAGGCATTTCTCTCCTCGTTTATCGCCATCACCGTCGGCGCCGGACTAACGCTGACGGTACTGGTGCTTACCGGTTCGATTGAATTTGCGCCGATGCAGGTGATTCCCATCGCTGGCATGGTCGCCGGTAATGCGATGGTAGCGGTAGGGCTGTGCTACAACCAACTGGGGCTACGTTTTCATAGCGAGCAGCAGCAAATCCAGGAAAAGTTAAGTTTGGGCGCAACACCGAAAATGGCCTCCACCGGGCTTATCCGCGATAGCATCCGCGCATCGCTTATCCCGACGATCGACTCGGCTAAGACCGTTGGGCTGGTGAGCCTGCCGGGGATGATGTCCGGGCTGATTTTTGCCGGGATCGATCCGGTAAAAGCGATTAAATATCAAATTATGGTAACGTTTATGCTGTTGTCGACAGCCAGCCTGTCTACCATCATTGCCTGCTATTTAACCTACCGGAAGTTCTATAATTCGCGTCATCAGTTGGTAGTGATGCCGCTCAAGAAATCATGATAGTTGCCGGATGATGGCGCAAGCGCCTTATCCGGCCTGAGGACGACAGGTAGGCCAGATAAGCGCGCCATCAGGCAAGAGAGGATTAATACAGTAGCGCGTACAACTGGCGGCGGTATTTCGACGCCAGCGCATCGCCGGTGCCGAGCGCGGCAAGGATCTCCTGGAAGGTTTTGCGCGTTTGTCCCTCGGCGGCGGCAAGATCTTTTCTCAGATGGCTGAACAGCAATTCCAGCGCTTCTTCATTACGTCCGACCTGGTGCAACTGCAACGCCAGTTGCGTTGCCAAAGCCGCATCCTGCGGATTCTCCGCGACTTGCTGCTGAAGTTGCTGAATTTCCGGCGTATCCGCCGCCTGTTTAAGCAGTTCGATCTGCGCAACCAGCCCCTGATAACGGGTATCCTGATCCTGTAGCGGTATAGTTTTTAATACCGCTTCGGCCTCTTCAGAGCGGTTCAGCGCAATTTGCGCTTCCGCCAGTAACAGGCCAATCTCACTGTTCTGCGAAGAGAGCTGCCAGGCGTCTTTGAGCAACGGCAGCGCGTCAATGTAGTTGCCCTCCTGCATTAACTGCATCGCTTGTTGCGCTTTTAGCTCTTCTTCACGCGGCAGTACTTTATCCAGCAGAGCGCGGATTGCCTCTTCCGGCTGCGGCCCCTGGAAACCATCGACCGGTTGGCCATTCTGGAACAGATAGACTGTCGGGATGGCGCGCAGACCAAACTGAGCGGCGATCATCTGTTCGGCGTCGCAGTCCAGCTTTGCCAGAATAAACTGACCGTGGTACTGGGCAGCCAGACTTTCCAGCACTGGCGTTAATTGCAGACAGTGTTGGCTGCGTTCAGACCAGAAATAGAACAGTACCGGCGTGGTCATGGACTGCTCTAAGGTCTGCTGCAGGTTGGATTCATTAATATTGACAATGTTCTGTACGGACATGGCGTCGCTCTCTTTTGTCTGTGTCACGTTTACATGGGGGCTGACTGGCGCGCTTCAACTCAGCTTTGTAAAATTTTATCCAGCATCCGGCCCGGCAATAGGCGTTTCAGCGCCATCACCGCCCAGGTGACCAGCGTAACGGGATAGCGCAGCCTGGGTTTATCGCTTGCAAAAGCATGACGTACTTTCGCTACTACCGCGTCAGGATCGCGGGTGAAACGTGCGGCGATGCCGGGATTTTCTACCGGTTTATCACGCTGCGTCTGGTTAACGTTATCCGTAAAACGGGTACGAATCGGCCCCGGTTCTATCAGGCTCACTTTAATGCCTGTGTGCCGTAGCTCCATACGTAGCGCGTCAGACCAGGCTTCGAGCGCATATTTGCTGGCGGCGTAAGCGCCGCGCCCTGGGGTGGAAATCAGCCCCATCACCGATGAGGTCATCACAATGCGTCCTTCGCCATGCGGCAACATGGCGGGAAGTAAGCGCATAGTAAGCTGATGCGCGCCGAAGAAATTACTGGAAAACTGTTGCTCCATCTGCTCACGGCTGATGGTGGAAAGGGGGCCATACACGCCGTAGCCGGCATTGTTAAAGATCCCATACAGACGATTATCGGTCAGGGCGATCACATCATCGGCGGCACGATCCACGCTTTCAGGGGAGTCGAGATCGATCAACACGCCGGTAAATCCCATACTGTTCATCCGGGCGACATCATCAGGTTTGCGGCAGCCCGCCAGGATTTGAAAGCCCTGGCGTTTAAGTTCAAGCGCGCTGTCCAGACCGATTCCGCTGGAACATCCTGTTATTAAGACCGATTTTTGCATAACTTTACCTGTCAGGATCTCCGTTGATTTAAGAGTCGTGGTTAACTATATCCGTCATACTTCAAGTTGCCTGTGCGTTCGTTTACTCCAGTCACATAGGTATCTATGCTCCTGGACATTCTCTTACGTGCCGCCTTCATGCAACTCGAATTATTCAGGAGAGAAAAGGGGTCAACTGCTTCGCCATCCAGTCGGCAATAAACGGCTGGGCGTCGCGGTTGGGATGAATGCCGTCATCCTGCATCCACTGCGGTTTCAGATATACCTCTTCCATAAAAAACGGTAACAGAGGAATATCGAACTCTTTGGCGAGCTTAGGATAAATGGCGCTAAAGGATTCATTATAACGGCGACCGTAGTTAGCGGGCAGATGAATTTGCATCAGTAACGGTTGGGCATCGGCGGCTTTCACCGTCTGAATGATTTTACGTAGCGTCTGTTCGGTTTGCGCAGGCGCAAAACCGCGTAGGCCATCGTTGCCGCCAAGTTCCACCACTACCCAGCGCGGGTGATGCTGTTGCAACAGCGCCGGCAAACGCGCCAGTCCCTGCTGCGAGGTATCTCCGCTTATACTGGCATTAACGACCGACGTTTTGTTTTGCCATTTATCATTAAGGAGCGACGGCCATGCCGCGCTGGCGGCCATACGGTAACCGGCGCTGAGGCTATCGCCCAGAATTAATAAGGTGTCTGCGGCGGCGGCACGGAAAGTTAACAGGATCAAAAACAGGAAGGGCAAATGCCAGCGGAAAACAGTGTTGAAGTTCATCGTCTCAGGAAGTCCGTCGGTCAGGGTGAGCATGAGCTTTCCATCCTTACCGGAGTTGAACTGGTTGTCAAACGCGGTGAAACCATTGCGCTGATTGGCGAATCAGGATCGGGAAAATCTACGCTGCTGGCGATTCTCGCCGGACTGGATGACGGCAGTAGCGGAGAGGTCAGTCTGGTGGGGAAACCGCTTCACCAGATGGACGAAGAGGCGCGGGCGCAGCTTCGCGCTCAGCATGTCGGTTTTGTTTTTCAATCCTTCATGCTTATTCCTACGCTTAACGCGCTGGAAAACGTTGAGCTACCGGCCCTGCTACGCGGTGAAAACAGCGGTCAGAGTAAGGCGGGGGCGAAAGCGCTGCTCGAACAACTGGGACTGGGAAAACGGCTTGACCACCTTCCGGCACAGCTTTCCGGCGGCGAACAGCAGCGCGTAGCGCTGGCGCGCGCGTTTAACGGGCGTCCTGATGTGCTGTTTGCCGATGAGCCGACGGGCAACCTTGACCGTCAGACCGGAGATAAAATCGCCGACCTGCTATTTTCGCTTAACCGCGAGCATGGCACCACGCTGATTCTGGTGACGCACGACCCGGCGCTGGCGGCGCGCTGCGACCGGCGGCTGCGGTTGGTCAACGGTCAGTTACAGGAGGAGGCATGATAGCCCGCTGGTTCTGGCGCGAATGGCGCTCGCCGTCGCTGATTATTGTCTGGCTGGCGTTGAGTCTGGCGGTGGCCTGCGTACTGGCGCTCGGCAGTATCAGCGACCGGATGGAAAAAGGGTTAAGTCAGCAAAGCCGCGAGTTTATGGCAGGCGATCGGACGCTGCAAAGTTCGCGAGAGGTACCGAAAGCCTGGCTTGAAGAGGCGCGTAAACGCGGCCTTAACGTGGGCGAGCAGTTAACCTTTGCGACCATGACGTTTGCCGGCGATACGCCGCAACTGGCCAGCGTGAAGGCGGTAGATAGCGTTTATCCGATGTACGGCGAATTGCAAACCCGTCCAGGCGGAGTAAAAGCGCAGCCGGGTAGCGTACTGCTGGCGCCGCGTCTGATGGCGCTGCTTAATTTGAAAACGGGCGATACCATTGATGTCGGCGACGTGACCTTGCGTATTGCCGGTGAAGTGGTGCAGGAGCCGGATTCCGGGTTTAACCCTTTTCAGATGGCGCCGCGTCTGATGATGAATATGGCCGATGTGGCAAAAACCGGTGCGATACAGCCGGGGAGCCGCGTGATGTGGCGGTATAAATTCGGCGGAACGCCGCAACAGCTTGCTGGCTATGAAAGCTGGCTGTTACCGCAGCTTAAACCGGAACATCGCTGGTACGGACTGGAGCAGGATGACGGGGCATTGGGGAAGTCGCTCGAACGTTCGCAGCAGTTTTTGCTGCTTTCGGCGTTATTAACGCTACTGCTGGCGGTAGCTGCCGTCGCGGTGGCGATGAGCCATTACTGCCGTAGCCGCTACGATCTGGTGGCGATTTTAAAAACGTTGGGCGCGGGCCGGGCCCAGTTGCGTAAACTTATCATCGGACAGTGGTTGATGGTGCTGGGGCTTTCCGCCGTCACGGGAGGCGCGATTGGGTTACTGTTTGAAAACATATTGCTGGTGCTGCTAAAACCGGTACTGCCCGCCGATTTGCCGCCCGCCAGCCTGTGGCCCTGGCTGTGGGCGCTGGGCGCGATGACGGTCATCTCTCTGCTGGTCGGTTTACGGCCTTATCGATTGTTGCTGGCGACCCAGCCGCTACGGGTGCTGCGCCGCGATGTTGTCGCTCGCGTCTGGCCGTTAAAAATTTATTTGCCTGTCGCCTGCGCCGTCGTGGTGGCGCTGCTCGCCGGATTGATGGGCGGAAGTATGCTGTTGTGGGCGGTTCTGGCGGGCGCCGTGATACTGGCGCTGCTGTGCGGTCTGGTGGGCTGGATGCTGCTTAACGTGCTGCGCGGCATGACGTTGACGTCGCTACCGCTGCGTCTGGCCGTCAGCCGACTTCTGCGTCAGCCGTGGTCAACGTTGAGTCAGCTTTCGGCGTTTTCGCTTTCGTTTATGCTGCTGGCGCTCTTGCTGGTGCTGCGCGGCGACCTCCTTGATCGCTGGCAACAGCAGCTCCCGCCGGAAAGTCCGAACTATTTCCTTATCAATATTGCTTCAGAACAGGTCGCGCCGCTGAAAGCCTTTTTGGCGGAACATCAGGTGATTCCGCAGACGTTTTATCCGATTGTGCGGGCGCGGTTAACGAAGATAAACGGTAATCCGACGGAAGGTCAGCAGGATGAGTCGCTCAACCGTGAACTGAATTTGACCTGGCAGGATACGCGCCCGGCGCATAATCCGCTGGTCGCCGGTCACTGGCCACCAAAATCGGGCGAAGTCTCCATGGAAGAGGGGCTGGCGAAGCGGCTGAACGTCAAACTCGGCGATAGCGTAACCTTTATGGGCGATACCCAGGCATTTAGCGCTAAAGTCACCAGCCTGCGTCAAGTGGACTGGGAAAGCCTGCGGCCCAACTTTTTCTTCATTTTTCCTTCCGGGGCGCTGGACGGGCAACCGCAAAGCTGGTTGACCAGTTTTCGCTGGGAGAATGGCAACGGCATGTTAACGCAGCTTAACCGCGAGTTTCCTACCGTCAGCCTGTTAGATATCGGGGCGATCCTGAAACAGGTGGGACAGGTGCTGGAGCAGGTCAGCCGGGCGCTGGAGGTGATGGTTGTGCTAGTCACCCTCTGCGGCATGTTGCTATTACTGGCCCAGGTACAGGTCGGGATGCGTCAGCGCCATCAGGAGCTGGTGGTGTGGCGCACGTTAGGAGCCGGAAAGAAACTGTTGCGTACCACACTCTGGTGCGAATTCGCCATGCTGGGGTTAGTTGCCGGGCTGGTCGCCGCGATTGGCGCGGAAACGGCGCTGGCGATCTTACAAATCAACGTTTTTGATTTCCCCTGGGAGCCGGACTGGCGTTTATGGGGCGCACTGCCGTTTTGCGGCGCGCTGCTGCTTTCCGTATGCGGCGGCTGGCTTGGCGTTCGTTTGCTGAAAGGCAAAGCGCTATTCCGACAGTTTAGCGGATGATTCATGATGTGAATAATTTCGCGCCGGTTTTTAAAACGGCGCGTACTTTTTTAGTCGCACAAATTGCTAACTCCTTGATTTTTAGTAGCACAAATCATTAAAAAATACACAACACGTAAGGTTTTATAACAGTTATTATTTGCCTGCTAAATGATTTGGATTGGCTATCTATCAAGGAAAATATAATGACAATTAAAATAACAGCGTTGGCGGCATCGATCGGCGCGGCAGTGGCTTTCATGCCTTTCGCCACTCAGGCGGAAATCACCGTTTTAAAACAAGATCCCCAGGCGGGTAATCCACTCAGCCGACTCAATTTCACCGTTGGCGGGAGTATTCGTCCGCAGTTCCAGAATATGACCGGTAATGACGGCGCGAACGGTTATAAACGTAATGGTTTTGATGGCGGGACGCGTTTCCGCTTCGCCGCGGATTATTATCTGTTTGATGATATCAGTTGGATTAGCTATTACGAGCTGGGCGTCAATATCCCTGCGGTATTTGACTGGGATAACCATTATGCGAAGGGCGCGACTGATACCACTCGCCGTATGCTGTATACCGGCTTCAAGAGCGCGACGTGGGGAACGCTGACCTTCGGTCAACAGAACAGCATTTATTACGATGTGGTGGGCGTAAAAACCGATATCTGGGATTACGACATGATAGGTCAGGCGCCGGGCAACGGGATTAACGGCGACTACGATGGTTCTTACCGTACGCGTAAGTCATTGAAGTATAAGAAAAGCATTGGCAATGTCGATCTCTACGCGTCTTATCTGTTCAGCGACGATTATAATGCCAATAACGGTCTGAATTACAAACGTAAAGGTGGCGGTTCTTTAGGCGCGGATTACCATCTCACCGACGATCTGACCTGGGGGACGGCATGGAACTATACCCGTGCGGAGATGCGCGGCAACGGCAATAAAACTTACGATCAAAATATTGTCGGTACCGCGTTAAGCTGGACGCCGGAAAACTGGACTATCGCCGCAGGCGGCGGTTGGTATCAGAACTTTATGACGACCAAAAAAGTGTCTGTGAATGATTACTTTGCCGGCGATGCGTGGGGTCTGGAATATTTTGTCGGTTACGCTTTCCCGATTGGTCAGTATGCCGTGAAAGCTATTCAACCGTACTTTATGGGCGACCGCATTGAATATGTGAATGGCCGCGACTATCTGCGTACCGATAACGGCGTGGGGATCACCTTCCAACTGGATTATGGTTTCCGCGTTGATTATGAACATGTTTTCACCTCCAGCACTGACAATCTGGGCGATATGAACCTGGTGCGTCTGCGTTACGATTTCTAAAGCGTTTTCCTCTGCCGGATGTTGGCGTTAAGACCTCTTATCCGGCATTTCCCTTTACGCCATTCCCGCCTGACACACGCCTGAGCGCCTGCCTCGTACATTTAACGACACACCAGGAAACATCATGAAATAATTTCAAGGACAGCAGGCTGTGATCTGTGTCATGTTAAGAAATAGCCTTTCGTTTGGGCCAAAACAGACGATGCCGCATGAACGGCATCCGGCACAGCATCACACTATTTAAAATGGAGAAATTATGGGATTGCGTCAGAGTTTACGCATTGCGGCCAGCACGCTATTACTGGCCTGCGGATTACAGTTTGCCCATGCCGATAGTTCCCCGCAAACGATCGTATTTGGCGTCGCGCCAGGGCCGTATGGCGACATGGTGAAGCAGGCGATTGCGCCGACATTAAAAGAAAAAGGGTATAAGGTTGTGGTGCGCGAGTTTAGCGACTATGTCCAGCCCAATATGGCGTTAGCTAACGGCAGCATTGACGCCAACCTCTTTCAACATACCCTCTATTTTGACAAATTCACCGCTGACAAAGGGTTGAAGCTCAGCAAACTTATTGTGGTACCGACCGCCGGGATGGGCTTCTATTCACGTAAAATCAACAGGCTGGATGCGCTTAAAAAAGGGGACATTATTACCCTCTCCAACGATCCGACCAACCTGGCGCGCGGCCTTCGCTTCCTGCAATCGTTGGGGCTTATCACGATTAAGGACAATATCGATCCGACCAAAGCCTCTGAACGAGATATCGCCAGCAATCCAAAAGGACTGGTTTTCAAACCGCTGGAAGCCGCACAGCTACCGCGCACGCTGGATGGCGTGACCGGCGCGCTGGTTAACGGGAACTTTGCGGTGGCGGCAGGACTCGATCTCTCCAGCGCGATTAAGCAGGAACACCTGGATGAGAATCTGAAAAATATCATTGCGGTACGCAGTGAAGATGCCGATAAGCCGTTTGCCAAAGATATTGTCGAGGCGGTGAAATCGCCGGCTTATCGCGCGGTTATCGACGATCCAAAGAATATTTATAGCGCCTTCCAGAAACCGGAATGGATGACCGCGACACCCTGATCGCAGCGGTAGCCATCCCCAATTTCTGAGGTGAATATGATTGAAATAGAAAAAGTCTGCGTCGATTTTACCGCCGGTCGCGGTACCCCCACGCGCGCGGTGGATGATGTGAGCCTGCATATCGCCGCGGGCGAGATTTTTGGCATTGTTGGTACCAGCGGCGCAGGAAAAAGCACTCTGCTGCGTACCCTGAACGCCTTAACGCGTCCCAGCCAGGGGCGCGTCAACGTCAACGGCGTGGAAATTTCTGCGCTGGACGGAAAAGCGTTACGCCAGGCGCGGCAGCGTATTGGTATGATTTTCCAGCATTTTAACTTAATGCATACCCGGACAGTGGCGCAAAACGTTGCGTTTAGCCTGAAAGCGGCTGGCTGGGAACGCAGCAAAATCGCGCCGCGGGTGGCGGAAATTTTAACGCTGGTGGGCCTTGCCGATAAAGCGAACCGTTTCCCGGTACAGCTCAGCGGCGGGCAAAAACAGCGGGTGGGGATAGCGCGCGCCATCGCTAACCATCCGGATGTTTTGCTGTGTGATGAACCGACTTCCGCTCTGGATCTGGAAACTTCCGCCACGATTCTGGCCCTGCTCAGACAGATCAACGCACAGCTTGGGATTACTATTGTGCTGATCACCCATGAAATGAACGTGATCAAATCTATTTGCGATCGCGTGGCGGTGATGTCGGGCGGTAAGGTTGTGGAATCGGGCGAGGTGTTTGATGTGTTTGCCCACCCGCAACACGCTTTCACACAGCAACTGGTGTCTCATACCCTTAATTTGACCCTGCCGGAACGTTTACGGGAACACCTGCCCGGGCAGTTGCTGAAAATTTTGTTTATCGGCGATTCGGCGGAGCAGCCGGTACTGTCGGAGGTGGCGATCAAGTTTGGCGTCGCGGTCAATATCCTGCATGGCAAGATTGAATATATCGGCGAACGCGCGTTGGGCATTCTGGTGGTGCAATTAACCGCGCCGCATAATCCAACGGCGGTGGCCGCCGCCGTGGAGCATATCCGTCAACGTACCGCACAGGTGGAGGTGATCCGTGGATGATTTATTGCCGGATTTAACGCTGGCGTTCAATGAAACTTTCCAGATGTTGAGTATTTCAACGGTGCTGGCGATTCTTGGCGGTCTACCGCTCGGTTTTCTGATTTTTGTCACCGATCGTCATCTGTTCTGGCAGAACCGTTTTATTTATCTCGTCGCCTCGGTTCTGGTGAATATTATCCGCTCGGTGCCATTTGTTATTTTACTGGTGCTGTTACTGCCGCTAACGCAGCTTTTGCTGGGCAATACCATTGGCCCGATTGCAGCCTCCGTCCCGCTGTCGGTGGCCGCAATCGCGTTTTATGCACGCCTGGTAGATAGCGCGCTCCGTGAAGTCGATAAAGGGATTATTGAGGCGGCGCTGGCATTCGGCGCTAGTCCGATGCGTATTATCTGTACCGTACTGTTGCCGGAAGCCAGCGCAGGGCTGCTGCGCGGCCTGACGATTACGCTGGTAAGCTTAATCGGCTACTCGGCGATGGCCGGGATTGTCGGCGGCGGCGGGGTAGGCGACCTGGCGATTCGCTATGGCTACTACCGTTACGAAACCGAAGTGATGGTTGTTACCGTAGTGGCGCTGATTGTGCTGGTTCAGGTCGTTCAGATGCTGGGCGACTGGCTGGCAAAACGTGCCGACAAGCGCGACAGACACTAAGCCGGCTCAATGTAGCGTCAGCCGGCAATAAAAATAAGCTATTGCGCTTTTAGCCAGTTGGCAACGTCTTGCCATGGGCCGCGAAAAACGATATTCGCGGCTTTTTTCTCCAGTTGATAGCGATACATTGGGTCGTAATATTCGTTAAGTAGCGGAACCAGCCATGCCATATGGCCGTCGGTGCTGCCGCTGGATAATTGCTCCGCCAGCGCGCTATCCAGCGTGTCCGTCAGTTCGGCAAAGCGTTGTAACCCCAGACGGCGGCGAATAGCGAACAGTCCATGATGAAGATATTCACTATATGCCTGCCAACCGGCCTCATCGCCGTAGGCGTGGGTGAAGTCGTGATGCATACGGATGAAATACTCTTCACGCAGTCGTTCCAGACGAAGCGCAAACGGATCTTCCACTACCGCAATGGGGGCTTGCGCCATTCTTTCGCGTAAACACTCAGGCAGATGGTTGGCGCCGATCGTTCGCCCTTCATCTTCCAGTACCCACCTTTTTAGCGTCTGACGCGCGTTAATTTTCAGCAATTCAACGGCAAGTTTGTTTTCAAAACTGGCCTGGCTGAGCTGGGGTTTCAGCGTGCGGCCAAAAGAGGAGCCGCGATGACGCGCGAGACCTTCCAGATCCACGCCGTTGGGCTGTTGTCGTACCAGTTGCGTTTTGCCGCTGCCCGTACAGCCGCCAATTAAAAGTATCGGTTTTTGCGCCAGTTGCCAGGTCGCCTGAATTGCTGTCTGGCGCAGCGCTTTATAGCCGCCTTCAATAAGCGGGCAGTCAATCCCTGTTTCTTGCAGCCAACGTTGTACGATATGTGACCGCTGACCGCCGCGCGCGCAGCACAGATACCCGTTGGGGAAACGTTGATACGCGGCTTTCCAGGCCTCAAGCCGCTGCTGGCGAATGTCGCCGCAAACCAGCCGATGCCCCAGCGCTAACGCCGCATCCGCGCCCTGACGTTTGTAGCAGGTGCCGACGGCGGCCCGCTCGTCGTCCATCATCAATGGCAGGTTGATAGCGCCCGGCATGGCGCCCTGTTCAAACTCAATCGGCGCGCGTACATCAATTAAAGGCGTATCGGCAAGGAGGAGCGCGCGATAGTCCTGTGCTTTTTGTCTGTCTTGCATAACGTAAAACGTAACCTTAAATCATCCTTTGCGCTATTTTACGCGCCAATTCGCAAAGTGGCTTGATTTTTAACAGCGTACCGTGTTGAAAATGGATAAAAAACCGGCTATTTCGGGTTGTCGTTGGGTAAATAATTTCACAATGTCTTCTACCGCTTTGCCTCCGCCAAATTTATGCCAGGCGAGGCTTAACGGTGAGGGCGGACGCATCGTAGGGATGGTACAGCTCACCAGTTCGTTTTTGTCGATCAGCGTTTGACAAAGCGGCTGCGGAACAAAACCGATACCGACGCCTGCCAGATGAGCGGCGATTTTGGTTTCCATATCAGGCACGATAATTTCCTTCTGCCCCGGAAGGCGCCAGGCTACCCGCTTGGTCAGCGTACGCGCGCTGTCTTCGATATTAATTGCCGGGAAACGGCGCAACTGCGCTTCTGTTAGAGGCCCGCTGACGTGAGCTAAAGGATGATCCGCGGACATCACAAAACGCCATTGTACGGAACCTAAAGGGTCGAGCATAAAGGTATTAGCCAACGGCTCGGTGCCAGTTACGCCAATCGCCAGCGAAAAACCTTCATACAGGAGCGAATCCCAGACGCCCATATAAATTTGCCGGGAAAAGTGAAACTGGGTGAAAGGGTAACGCGCATTAAGCCACGATAAGAGACTGGCGACCGCTTGCGGGCTATAGAGCAGGTTATTCACCACAATATTGACCTGACGCTCTACGCCGTCGTTAACCTGGCGTAGCTCGTCAGGCATGCTGTCCAGCCACGCAAGCCAGTCTTTTGCCTGAGAGAGAAGGTGAGAGCCCGCCGCCGTCAACGAGACGCTTCGCGTTGTACGAAAGAACAGCCCTACGCCGGTATTTTCCTCCAGCAGTTTGATGCGGTAGCTAATGGTTGCCGTGGTTTTACACAGGCGCTCCGCCGCTTTGGAGAAACTCCCCGTTTCGGCAACGCTGATAAAGGTACGCAGTGTTTCCGGGTCAAACATCGTCAGACGCCTCCTTACGATCCTGATAAAACCAGAATTGTTTTCCTATGATTTTTAAGTAGTTTTACATAATAGCCATGTTTGATTTGTGGTCTAAATCTACTTTTGGAAAAATATTCCAACTTTTATGTTGATGTTAAATCCCGAAGGTTTTAGATTGCATGGTATTGAAACCGGACAGAGTCCAAACCGCGGTTAAACGGAATCGAGCTACAAGGGAAAAATAATGAAACTTGAGGTATTACCGTTAGATCAGAAGACGTTCAGCGCCTATGGCGATGTTATTGAGACGCAGGAACGTGACTTTTTTCATATAAACAACGGGTTAGTTGAGCGATATCACGACCTGGCGAAGGTTGAAGTTCTGGAGCAGGATCGCACGCTGATCAGTATTAACAGGGCGCAACCGGCCGCGATGCCTATTGTGGTACATGAACTGGAACGTCATCCTTTAGGTACGCAGGCGTTTGTGCCGATGAACGGCGAGGCTTTTGTCGTTATTGTCGCGCTCGGCGATGATAAACCCGATCTCTCCACGCTGCGGGCGTTTATTAGCAATGGACGGCAGGGCGTCAATTATCACCGTAATGTATGGCATCACCCGCTGTTTGCGTGGCAGACGGTTACCGATTTTCTGACGGTGGATCGCGGTGGCAGCGATAACTGTGATGTTGAAAGTATCCCGACACATGAACTCTGTTTTGCGTGACGCTATTGGCCTTCTTGCATAAGATGAACATATTGTTCATTGTTTATGCTCATATTTTGGGCCGGAGTTAACGTAAATATGACGGAAGTAAGACGACGCGGCAGGCCAGGACAGGCAGAGCCGACTGCGCAGAAAGGCGCTCAGGCGCTGGAGAGGGGCATAGCGATATTGCAATATCTCGAAAGAAGCGGCGGCAGTTCATCAGTTAGCGATATTTCCGGCAGCCTGGATTTACCGCTTTCTACGACGTTTCGCCTGTTAAAGGTACTGCAAGCGGCTGATTTTGTGTACCAGGATAGCCAGCTTGGCTGGTGGCATATTGGTTTAGGCGTATTTAATGTGGGCTCTGCGTATATTCATAATCGCGATGTCCTCTCGGTGGCCGGACCCTTTATGCACCGACTTATGCTGCTTTCTGGCGAGACGGTCAACGTAGCGATTCGCAACGGTAATGAAGCGGTGTTAATCGGTCAAAAGGAGTGCAAATCGATGGTCAGAATGTGCGCGCCCTTAGGGAGTCGTCTGCCGTTACATGCTTCCGGCGCCGGAAAAGCGCTGCTTTACCCGCTCACCGAAGAAGAGCTGGTGGGGATCGTCGTCAATACCGGTTTGCGGCGGTTTACGCCGACCACTCTGGTGGATTTACCTATCCTGCTTAAAAATCTGGAGCAGGCGCGTGAACAGGGCTACACCGTTGACCAGGAAGAACATGTTGTCGGGCTGAATTGTATCGCCTCCGCTATCTATGACGATGCGGGCAGCGTGGTCGCCGCTATCTCAATATCGGGACCGGCTTCCCGGCTGACGGAAGATCGCTTTATCAGCCAGGGTGAACTGGTACGGGATACCGCGAAAGACATCAGTACGGCGCTTGGGCTAAAACCCCCTGTAGCCTGAGCCGCATCCCGCTCGCTGGAGCGGGACTTTTTTAAAATTTTTAAAAGTTGGAAACTTTTTCCAATAAAAAGAGGTAGCAATAAAATGGCAAAAATGAGAGCCGTGGATGCGGCAATGTATGTGCTGGAAAAAGAAGGTATCACCACAGCATTCGGCGTTCCTGGGGCTGCAATCAACCCCTTCTATTCTGCAATGCGTAAGCATGGAGGCATTCGCCATATACTGGCGCGTCATGTGGAAGGCGCTTCACATATGGCTGAGGGCTACACACGTGCGGCGGCAGGTAATATTGGGGTTTGCCTGGGCACTTCCGGCCCGGCGGGAACCGACATGATCACCGCGCTCTATTCCGCTTCTGCCGACTCTATCCCGATTTTATGCATTACTGGTCAGGCGCCACGAGCGCGTCTGCACAAGGAAGATTTCCAGGCAGTCGATATTGAAGCGATTGCAAAACCAGTCAGCAAGATGGCAGTAACGGTTCGTGAGGCGGCGCTGGTGCCGCGCGTATTACAGCAGGCTTTTCATCTGATGCGCTCAGGCCGCCCAGGTCCTGTGCTGGTTGATTTACCGTTTGATGTCCAGGTTGCGGAAATCGAATTCGATCCGGATATGTATGAGCCGCTGCCGGTATATAAGCCAGCCGCCAGCCGCGTACAGATTGAAAAGGCGCTGGAGATGCTGATTCAGTCCGAGCGTCCGGTAATTGTCGCGGGCGGCGGGGTTATTAACGCCGACGCCGCGCCACTGCTGCAGCAGTTTGCCGAACTGACCAACGTACCGGTGATCCCTACCCTGATGGGCTGGGGCTGTATCCCGGACGATCACCCCTTAATGGCGGGGATGGTCGGCCTGCAAACGGCACACCGCTACGGCAACGCCACTCTGCTGGCATCCGATATGGTTTTTGGCATCGGTAACCGTTTTGCTAACCGTCATACGGGGTCCGTTGAGAAATATACTCAGGGGCGAAAAATCATCCATATCGATATTGAACCAACACAAATTGGCCGCGTGTTGTGTCCGGATCTGGGCATCGTTTCGGACGCCAAAGCGGCGCTAACGTTGCTGATCGATGTCGCGCAGGAGATGCAAAAAGCGGGGCGTTTGCCATGCCGGAAAACCTGGGTGGACGAATGCCAGCAGCGTAAACGGACTTTGCTGCGTAAAACCCACTTTGACAACGTGCCA
The DNA here is from genome assembly GCF_043847915.1 of Salmonella sp. 2020_1459. Classification (NCBI taxonomy): domain Bacteria; kingdom Pseudomonadati; phylum Pseudomonadota; class Gammaproteobacteria; order Enterobacterales; family Enterobacteriaceae; genus Salmonella; species Salmonella sp. 2020_1459. The sequence continues at coordinate 278,055 of NZ_JBCMFA010000008.1, forward strand.
GTGAAGCCGCAGCGCGTCTATGAAGAGATGAACAAAGCCTTTGGTCGCGATGTGTGCTATGTCACCACCATTGGATTGTCGCAAATCGCGGCAGCGCAGATGCTGCATGTGTTTAAAGACAGACACTGGATCAACTGCGGCCAGGCGGGGCCTCTTGGCTGGACAATCCCAGCGGCATTAGGGGTATGTGCTGCCGATCCGCAACGCAATGTGGTGGCGATTTCCGGCGATTTCGACTTCCAGTTCCTGATCGAAGAGTTAGCCGTCGGCGCGCAGTTTAACATTCCGTATATCCATGTGCTGGTTAACAACGCTTATCTTGGCCTGATTCGCCAGTCGCAACGCGCATTTGACATGGACTACTGCGTACAGCTCGCCTTTGAAAATATCAACTCCAGCGAAGTGAATGGCTATGGCGTTGACCATGTAAAAGTGGCGGAAGGGTTAGGCTGTAAAGCAATTCGTGTCTTTAAACCGGAAGATATTGCGCCTGCATTTGAACAAGCCAAAGCGCTAATGGCGCAATATCGCGTTCCGGTGGTGGTGGAAGTCATTCTGGAACGCGTAACCAATATTTCCATGGGCAGCGAACTGGATAACGTAACCGAGTTTGAAGAGGTTGCGGATAGTGCGAAAGATGCGCCAACAGAAACCTGTTTTATGAAATATGAGTAAGGGAGGTAATCGATGTTACGTTTCTCTGCCAATCTTTCTATGCTGTTTACGGAATATGATTTCCTGGAACGCTTTGATAAAGCGGCGTTGTCGGGATTTCGCGGCGTGGAATTCATGTTTCCCTACGATAACGACATCGAAGTGTTAAAACGTAAGCTCAGGGATAATAATCTGGAACATACGTTACATAATTTACCGGCTGGCGACTGGGCGGCTGGCGAACGTGGAATTGCCTGTATTCCTGGGCGCGAAGAAGAGTTTCGCGATGGCGTAGCGGCCGCAATCCGCTATGCACGTGCATTAGGCAATAAGAAAATAAATTGTCTGGTGGGTAAAACGCCGTCAGGATTCTCCGCAACGGAGATCCACGACACGTTGGTCGAAAACCTGCGCTATGCGGCAAATATGCTGGCGAAAGAAGACATTTTATTACTTATCGAACCTATTAATCACTTTGATATGCCGGGATTCCATCTCACCGGCACTCAACAGGCGTTAGCCTTAATTAAGGATATCGGCAGCGATAATATCAAAATTCAGTATGATATTTATCACATGCAACGCATGGAAGGGGAATTAACGCAAACCATGACGGCATGGGCCGATAAAATAGGCCATTTACAGATTGCTGATAACCCGCGTCGCGGCGAGCCGGGGACCGGGGAAATTAATTATGACTTTATTTTTAATGTCATTAAACAGTCTGGTTATGATGGCTGGGTTGGCTGTGAATATAAACCACTGACTACCACGGAAGCGGGATTATCGTGGATTAATCAGTACCGTTAAAACGCAGAATAATTCGGGCAGCGCTTTTTTTCCACTGTGTTGGAAGGGGATTGTGTTGCCTGAATCTGGAAACACCGAAAGCAATAAAAGAGGTTGTATATGAAACTGGGATTTATTGGCCTGGGAATTATGGGCTCGCCAATGGCTATCAATTTGGCACGCGCCGGTCATCAATTACACGTTACGACTATTGGTCCGGTCGCGGACGAACTGCTCTCGCTGGGGGCGGTAAATGTTGAGACTGCACGTCAGGTAACTGAATTTGCAGACATCATCTTCATAATGGTGCCGGATACGCCGCAGGTTGAAGACGTGTTATTTGGCGAACACGGTTGCGCTAAAACATCGCTTCAGGGAAAAACCATCGTCGATATGAGTTCTATTTCTCCTATCGAAACCAAACTTTTTGCCCAGCGCGTTAATGAAATGGGCGCTGATTACCTGGATGCCCCGGTTTCCGGGGGAGAAATCGGGGCGCGTGAAGGCACTCTGTCGATTATGGTCGGCGGCGAGCAGAAAGTCTTTGACCGCGTTAAACCGCTCTTTGACATCCTGGGAAAAAATATCACCCTGGTGGGCGGCAATGGGGATGGGCAAACCTGTAAGGTGGCTAACCAAATTATTGTTGCGCTGAATATTGAAGCGGTTTCTGAAGCCTTAGTGTTTGCTTCAAAAGCAGGTGCCGATCCGGTACGCGTGCGCCAGGCGTTAATGGGCGGGTTCGCCTCTTCACGCATTCTGGAAGTTCACGGCGAGCGGATGATCAACCGGACGTTCGAGCCTGGTTTCAAAATCGCGCTTCATCAGAAAGACCTTAATCTTGCATTGCAAAGCGCAAAAGCGCTGGCGCTGAATTTACCGAATACGGCGACCTGCCAGGAATTATTCAATACCTGTGCGGCAAATGGCGGGAGCCAGCTTGATCATTCGGCAATGGTACAGGCGCTGGAATTAATGGCCAATCATAAATTGTCCTAATTATGTGTATCGCTGCGGCTGCAGCGATACCTGTTCACAAGGAACACTCTGTAAAGGTGAAGAACATGAGTGAAACTAAAAAATCCGGAATTGATTACTGGAAACAAATTGTTGTCGTAATGAGTCTGGGCTGGGTAGCGATTTGGATCTATCGCACCGTGCTTACGCCAATTTATCCAGAAATTCAGGCATCTTTAGACAATGTAAGTAATGCAGAAATAGGCGCCATTGCAAGTTTTTACTTTTTTGCTTACTGCAGTATGCAAATTCCTTGCGGAATATTGGTCGATAAATTCGGTCAAAAAATCATGCTGATGGCCGGATTTACGCTTTTTATTATTGGTACACTCTGTATCGCGAAAGCCAATGGCCTGACCATGATCTATATAGGGTCGCTAATGGCAGGTGGCGGATGCGCTTCTTTCTTTAGCTCGGCTTATTCACTCTCTTCGGCAAACGTGCCGCAGGCCCGTCGGGCATTAGCCAACGCGATTATCAACAGCGGGTCGGCTATAGGGATGGGGATTGGCTTAATCGGTTCCAGCGTATTAGTAAAAAACATGAGCATGGCCTGGCAAAATGTACTGTATATCGTGGCCGCGATATTAGTAATCATGCTGTGCGTTTTTACGCTGATCATTCGCGGTAAAGCCAAAAGCGACTCTGCGCAAGCGGAAAAGCAAACCCAAACCGTTACGGAAGATGAGAAACGCGCGCCTTTATTCTCTGGTTTATTGTGTAGCGTTTACTTCCTCTATTTCTGTACCTGCTACGGTTATTATTTGATAGTGACCTGGCTGCCCTCTTATCTACAGACTGAAAGAGGATTTGATGGCGGAGCTATCGGGCTGGCATCAGCGCTGGTAGCGGTGGTTGGCGTACCGGGGGCGTTATTTTTTAGCCATCTGTCAGATAAATTCCGTAACAGTAAAGTTAAGGTTATTCTCGGTCTGGAAATTGTGGCGGCAGCAATGTTGGCGTTTACGGTTTTGTCCCCGAATACCACGATGCTGATGGTCAGTCTGACGCTATACGGCTTGCTGGGGAAAATGGCGGTAGACCCGATCCTGATCTCCTTTGTATCTGAACAGGCTTCGGCAAAAAGTCTGGGAAGAGCTTTCAGCCTTTTTAATTTCTTTGGCATGAGCTCGGCGGTTGTCGCCCCAACGTTGACCGGATTTATTTCGGATGTAACGGGGTCGAAGGAGATCAGTTTTGTGATTTCAGCATGTTTAGTGGTCACCGGAACGCTGATCTTTGCTGTCGTCACTTTATATAAAAAGAAAGCAACGCAACGTATTGCTTCAGCTTAAAAATAATTATATCTACTAATTCTTTATTTTATATTTATTTGTTCCTCATAGCTAAACCCATAACAACGTTATCCGATGCGTGAAAAGAGGGATTTATGGAACATCAAAGAGAGCTATACCAGCAGCGCGGTTATAGCGAAGACTTATTACCTAAAACAGAAACCCAACGAAACTGGAAGGCATTTAACTATTTCACCTTATGGATGGGATCTGTACATAACGTGCCAAATTACGTTATGGTCGGCGGTTTTTTTATACTGGGGCTATCAACATTTAATATCATGTTGGCCATTATTATCAGCGCATTATTTATTGCGGCGGCGATGGTAATGAATGGCGCGGCAGGCAGCAAATATGGCGTTCCTTTTGCTATGATATTGCGAGGTTCTTACGGCGTCCGCGGCGCGCTATTCCCTGGATTATTGCGAGGGGGAATCGCGGCAATTATGTGGTTCGGCTTACAGTGTTACGCGGGATCGCTGGCATTTCTTATTTTGATTGGGAAGATCTGGCCAGGATTTCTGACATTAGGCGGAGATTTCAAGCTGCTGGGTCTTTCACTGCCAGGACTAATTACTTTTCTAATTTTTTGGATTATTAACGTTGGCATCGGTTTTGGCGGTGGTAAAGTATTAAATAAATTTACCGCTATCCTCAATCCATGTATTTACATTGTCTTTGGCGGCATGGCTATTTGGGCAATATCGCTGGTCGGCATTGGCCCGATTCTGGACTATCTGCCTTCAGGCGTGCAAAAAGCAGAGCACAGCGGCTTTCTATTCCTGGTGGTGATTAACGCCGTAGTCGCCGTCTGGGCTGCGCCAGCGGTGAGTGCGTCCGATTTCACGCAAAACGCGCATTCATTTCGCGCTCAGGCATTGGGACAAACATTGGGGCTTATCGTAGCGTATATATTATTCGCCGTAGCCAGCGTGTGCATTATTGCCGGAGCCAGTATTCATTATGGTATGGATACCTGGAACGTGCTGGATATTGTGCAGCGCTGGGACAGCCTGTTTGCTTCATTTTTTGCGGTGCTGGTGATTCTGATGACGACAATTTCAACCAACGCCACCGGTAATATTATACCTGCGGGGTATCAAATTGCGGCGCTTGCCCCGACAAAGCTTAACTATAAAAATGGCGTAATGATTGCCAGTATTATCAGTCTACTGATTTGCCCATGGAAATTAATGGAGAATCAGGACAGTATTTATCTGTTCCTCGATATTATCGGCGGTATGCTTGGCCCGGTAATCGGCGTAATGTTAGCTCATTATTTTGTGGTAATGCGTGGAAAAATTAATCTTGATGAGCTGTACACCGCCAGCGGTGATTACAAATATTATGATAATGGATTTAACCTGACTGCATTTTCAGTCACCCTGGTCGCAGTCATTCTGTCATTAGGCGGCAAGTTTATACCATTTATGGAGCCTTTATCCCGCGTGTCCTGGTTTGTAGGCGTAATAGTTGCGTTCGTTGCTTATGCGCTATTGAAGAAACGCACGGGTTTTGAAAATACAGGAGAGAAAAAACTCGCAGGTTAAATATTGAAAAAGCATTAAGCGTATTTAATGAAGTGTGCGCTATTTAAAAACTATCTGTATCCATACAAGGAGTTTGTTATGTCTTTTGATTTAATTATTAAGAACGGTACTGTCATCTTAGAAAACGAAGCGAGAGTTATCGATATCGCCGTCCAGGGCGGAAAAATCGCCGCGATTGGCGAGAACCTGGGGGAAGCGAAAAATGTGCTGGATGCGACGGGATTGATCGTTTCGCCGGGCATGGTTGACGCGCATACCCACATTTCTGAACCGGGCCGTACCCACTGGGAAGGCTATGAAACCGGTACGCGCGCGGCGGCGAAAGGCGGTATTACCACGATGATTGAGATGCCGCTCAATCAGCTGCCGGCGACGGTCGATCGTGAGACGATTGAACTCAAGTTTGACGCGGCAAAAGGTAAATTGACCATCGACGCCGCGCAGTTGGGTGGTTTGGTTTCTTATAACCTGGATCGGCTGCATGAGCTGGACGAAGTGGGCGTTGTCGGCTTCAAGTGCTTTGTCGCCACCTGCGGCGATCGTGGCATCGATAATGATTTTCGCGACGTTAATGACTGGCAGTTTTACAAAGGCGCGCAAAAACTGGGGGAAATGGACCAGACGGTACTGGTACATTGCGAAAATGCTCTGATTTGCGATGAGCTGGGCGAAGAAGCTAAACGCGAAGGTCGCGTAACGGCGCATGATTATGTCGCCTCACGTCCGGTATTTACTGAAGTGGAAGCCATTCGTCGCGTGCTGTATCTGGCGAAAGCGGCAGGTTGCCGTCTGCACGTTTGCCATATCAGCAGCCCGGAGGGGGTAGAGGAAGTAACGCGCGCGCGTCAGGAAGGTCAGGATGTCACCTGTGAATCGTGCCCGCACTATTTTGTCCTCGATACCGATCAGTTCGAAGAGATTGGCACCCTGGCAAAATGTTCTCCGCCAATTCGCGACCAGGAAAACCAGAAAGGGATGTGGGAAAAACTGTTTAACGGCGAAATCGACTGCCTGGTATCCGACCACTCTCCATGTCCTCCGGAAATGAAAGCAGGCAATATCATGCAAGCATGGGGTGGAATTGCCGGACTGCAAAACTGCATGGACGTCATGTTTGATGAAGCGGTGCAAAAACGCGGTATGTCGTTGCCGATGTTTGGCAAATTAATGGCGACCAACGCCGCCGATATTTTTGGTCTGAAACATAAAGGACGTATTGCCCCCGGCAAAGATGCTGACCTGGTCTTTATTCAGCCTGACAGCAGCTATGTTCTGAAAAATGAAGACCTGGAATATCGCCATAAAGTCAGTCCGTATGTTGGCCGTACTATTGGCGCGCGTATTACCAAAACGATTTTGCGCGGCGATGTTATTTATGACATCGAGCATGGCTTCCCTGTGCCGCCAAAAGGTCAGTTTATCCTTAAACATCAGCAGTAATCCGGTGTGATTTAATGCCCGTCGTCACGACGGGCATTCTCTATTTTAAGGTGTGGATATGTTCCCTGTTATTAACCGCGAAAGTGTGTTGTCCGGCTTTCAGTGGTTTTTCTTTATTTTCTGTAACACGGTTGTGGTTCCCCCTACCTTGCTGTCCGCTTTTCATCTTCCCGCTGATAACCTGTTAATGCTCACACAATACGCTTTTTTGACCACCGCGTTGGCCTGCCTGGTTCAGGCATTTTGCGGCCATCGCCGGGCCATTATGGAAGGGCCGACAGGGCTGTGGTGGGGCGCTATTCTTACGATTACGCTTGGCGAGGCGTCTCGCGGCACGCCGCTGAACGATATCGCCTCCAGCCTGTCGGTCGGGATCGCGATCTCCGCAATGGTGACGATATTTATCGGCATTAGCGGCTTAGGACACCGTCTGGCTCGCCTGTTTACGCCGGCGGTAATGGTTTTTTTCATGCTGCTTTTGGGCGCGCAGCTGACCTCAATATTTTTTAAAGGCATGCTGGGGCTGCCTTTTGGCATTGCCGATACCAGCGCCAGAATCAAATTGGCCCCCTTTGGGCTGGCGGTCGCGGTGATGTGTTTTATCCTCGCGATGATTATTTTCCTGCAACAGCGTATCTCCCGTTACGCGTTACTGGTAGGGACCGTGGTCGGGTGGGGGCTATGGCGGTTATGCTTTCCTTCATCACACTTACCGCCGGGTGAATTAAGCTGGCGATGGTTTCCTCTGGGCAGCCACGGCACGCTGATGCCGGGTATTATTGTGACGGCGGTGATGACGGGGTTAGTCAACATCAGCAACACTTACGGCGCCATCCGCGGTACCGATATCTTTTATCTGCATCAAGGGTCGGGCAGTTCTCGTTATCGCCGAAGCTTTATGATTTCCGGACTGATGACGTTAGTGACGGTGCCTTTCGCGGTCGTGCCTTTTTCGCCTTTTGTATCTTCCATTGGTTTATTAACGCAAACCGGCGACAGTTCTCGCAAATCCTTTATCTGCGGTAGCGCGCTGTGTCTGCTGGTTGCCATTATAACGCCGTTAACCCGCTTATTTTGCGCTATTCCACTGGCGATCAGCAGCGCCGTTATGCTGGTCTCTTATTTACCTTTACTTTATTCCGGTTTGGTTTTTAGCCAGCAAATTACGTTTACCGCGCGGAATATTTATCGCCTGGCATTACCGCTTTTTGTCGGCATTTTTTTGATGGGGCTTCCTCCGGTCTATTTACAGGATCTTCCACTGATGATTCGTCCTCTGCTTAGTAACGGATTACTGGTGGGAATCTTACTGGCAGTGCTTATGGAAAATCTTATTCCGTGGGAACGCATTAAATAACGTGAGAAAACAAGGAGACATGATGAAGATTGTAATTGCGCCAGATTCATTTAAAGAGAGCTTAAGCGCTGATAAATGCTGTCAGGCTATTAAAGCGGGATTTTCAACCGTATTTCCTGATGCGCGCTATGTTTGTTTACCGATCGCCGATGGCGGAGAAGGAACCGTGGACGCGATGGTGGCTGCGACCGGCGGGAAACGGGTTTCTGTGGACGTTAGCGGGCCGATGGGGGAAAAAGTAAACGGATTTTATGGCCTGACCGGCGACGGCAAAACGGCGATTATTGAAATGGCGGCGGCGAGCGGATTGATGCTGGTGGCGCCCGAGGCGCGTAATCCGCTGCTGGCATCCAGTTTCGGCACCGGCGAATTGATTCGTCACGCCCTGGACGCGGGGATTCGCCATATTATTCTGGGTATCGGCGGCAGCGCCACGGTGGATGGCGGAATGGGAGTAGCGCAGGCGCTCGGTGTGCGTTTTCTGGACGCGCAGGGAGCGCCGCTTGGCGCCGGAGGGGGCAATTTATCGCGCCTGGCGAGCATTGACCTGCAGGGGTGCGATCCGCGAATTTCAGAGTGTCGTATTGAGGTCGCCTGTGATGTTGATAACCCGTTGGTGGGGCCACGCGGCGCGGCGGCGGTATTCGGTCCGCAGAAAGGGGCGACGCCTGAAATGGTCGAGACGCTGGAAAATGGATTACGTAATTATGCCCGTGTCTTACATGCCCTGACCGGACGCGACATGTCTCAAATACCGGGCGGTGGAGCGGCCGGAGGAATGGGGATTGCCGCTATCGTCTTCCTGGAAGCGGAAATGAAGCCCGGTATTGAGATTGTTATGCAGGCGGTGAAGCTGGAGGAGGCGGTAAAAGAGGCCTCGCTGGTGATTACCGGAGAAGGGCGAATCGACTCGCAAACGGCGGGAGGAAAAGCGCCGATAGGCGTTGCGTCAGTGGCGAAACGGCATCACGTCCCGGTTATCGGCATTGCCGGCGTACTGGGCGACGGCGTGGAAGTGGTCCATCGCCACGGTATTGATGCGGTATTCAGTATTTTGCCGCGGCTGGCGCCTTTGCCGGAAGTTCTGGCGAACGGTGAACAAAATCTCTACCACAGCGCCTGTAATATTGCCCGCGTCATCAAACTTGGCCAGGACATCGGGACTCGTTAAGCATAAAAAAAGCCACGGTTCTCACCGTGGCAAAATCCAACATAGCTAAATTAAAAATAATCAGGAGGGCTGTCCGCCGTTAAATCATAACGTCGCGGTTACAGTCTTTGGAGTAGATGTAGCTGAATGCTTCGCCACGACCCACACCGTATCCGGCCTGCAGGGAATAAGCGCCCATGAAGATGTAGTCGCCTTTTTTCACCGGCACCCAGTTGTTGTCGAGGTTATAAACCCCCTGGCCGGAAAGGATATAAGCGCCATGTTCCTGGACGTGGGTTTCAATATAGCCGTGGCTGGCGCCCGGTTCGAACGACAGAATATGCATATTCATATCGAAGCCCAGCTCTTTAGGCAGGAAATCCAGCAGAATAACATCTTCCATGCCTTCATAATGAATACGCTCCAGCTGGCTGGCATTGCCGGAAACCAACCACGGGGCATGCCCCTCGACAGGAGTATAGCGGCGTTTATATAAAAATAGCTGGCTGTCTTCCGTTTGAGCGTTGCTAAAGGTCATCATCTCGCCCGGTGGACAATAGAGGTATCCGCCCTGAGTTAAAGAGAATGTTTTTCCTTCTGCTTTAGCTTCAATATTTCCCGTAATGACATAGAGAAAAGTTTCAATCCCCTCGCCGCCAAAGCCCTGCTGGTTGCCGCCATTCTGATGTAAGGTGACCAGATAATCGACGAAAGAAGCACCCAGCTTCGGCGTCGAAAGGATTGTGACGTCACAGTTTTCAAAGCCAGGAATAATATTTTTCACCAGACCGTCCGGCGTTAAGAGCGCATAGTTACCGTGTTTCACAATGGCGCGGTTCGCCAGTAAATCATCGCGGTAACCCGTGACGTTATTCAGATATCCCATTGATGGCTCCTTATTTTTGCCAGGCAAGTTGATGCAGCATTAATGCCAGAGTTTTGACCCCTTCAGCAAGGTCATTAATGTTGGTACGTTCCGCCGGGTTATGGCTGATACCATTAATGCTGGGGACGAAAATCATACAGGTAGGGACGCGCGGTGCGAAAATTTGCGCGTCATGACCTGCGCCGCTATGCATTATGCGATAGTTCAGTTGTTCGGTTTCACACAGCCTGGTGAGGGCCGCGACCAGTTCGGCGTTCATCGGCACCGGCGCTTCGTCCATCCACAAATCGATATCGATGCTGATATCCATTTCATCGCAGATGGCGCGCATATCGTTTTCCAACTGTTCGGTAAATTCGCGAAGTACCGCGGCGTCCGTATGCCGGCAATCGATTGTAAATGTGGTTTTTCCAGGGACTACATTGACCGTATTCGGCTGCGGCTCAACTTTGCCGAACGTTAATACCAGGGGATCGCCATGCTGTTTGGCTTTTTCAATGGACTGACTGCAAATACGACTGAAGGCGTGCACCGTATCGCGACGATAGCCCATTGGCGTTGTGCCTGCATGGTTGGACTCGCCGTTGAGCGTCACCGTGTAGCGACGTTGCCCGACGATGGCGTTGACGACGCCAATCGACTGTCCGTTGCTCTCCAGAACACAGCCTTGCTCAATATGCAATTCAACAAAGGCGCGGATATCGGTTCGCGCAGCGAGCGGCGCGGCGGGAAGGGTAAATCCGCACGCCTGCATAGCGTCGACAAAGCCTGTGCCTTTGGCGTCCTGGATATGGCGTACCTCTTCAGGATTCGCCAGGCCAAAAATGTTCTTGCTGCCCCAAAAAACGTAAGGGAAACGGCTGCCTTCCTCCTCTGCCATTGACACTACTTCGACGGTGCGCAGCGGCGCGCCGTAGGTCGCTTTTAGCCAGTCGATCGCCAGCCAGGCGGCAAGCGCGCCGAATTGCCCGTCCAGATTGCCGCCGTTGACGACCGTATCAATATGCGAACCGCTTAAAATCACCTGCTCCGGAAATTGTGTGCCGCAAAGGCGGCCATATAAATTTCCGACGTCATCAAAGCGTGTCTCCAGACCGCTTTCTGCCATTCGCTTTTTAAACTGCTGCTGTGTTTCCAGCCACTCAGGCGAATAAAGTAAACGCGTCATTCCACCCGTAGGATCGGCTCCAATGGAAGAGAGCCAGGGCAATGTTTCTTCTATCGCGTGGCGAAAATGCTTTATCATAGAAAATTCCTGTTTCAATAATTATTGGGCAAAGGGATTTTTTGTTTCGTATGACTTGAGATAGAGGGCATCGGAAATCAGATATTGATAAATATCATCAACAATATCGATACCATTCATATCGGCATTTTTCTGTTTAATATCCTGATCCTGTCCAGGATAATAAACCTGTTTAAAACCGGGGGCGGGCTTCACGGCATTGAGTTCCTGCATGGTCTGACTAATATGTTTGCGGAATAATTCACAGGAAGAAAAGAACGCCGGATTAATGACCAGATGAAGTTGTCCTAAATTGCGTCCGGCGTGTAAATCTTCATACATCGAACTGACCTGGCGGCCAAACGGCAGCCCCAGCAGAATACCGGACAGAATATCGATCATCATCATCAGGCCGTAACCTTTCGGGCCTGCGGCGGGTAATAACGCATTGACGGCAAAAGGATCATGTGTCGGCGCGCCATTTTTATCAACGGCCCAACTCTCCGGAATGGACTCATTGCGGGACCGTGCATCGAGGACTTTTCCCCAGGCCTGCACGGTGGTGGCCATATCAAAGGTAATGATGTCGTCGCCTTCGCCCGGCGCGGCAAAGGCCAGCGGATTAGTGCCATAGTAAATATCCGCCCCGCCAAACGGCACGACCATAGGATCGGACTGACAGATAGACAGACCAATCAGGCCTTCGCGAGCAGCCTGGCGGACGAAATAAGAGATGGCGCCGCTATGGCCCATTCTGCTAATGCCGACAACCGCGACGCCATTTTTTTTGGCTATTTCAATAGCATGCTCCATTCCCATTTTGGCTGCGACCTGTCCGGCAGCATTATCGGCATGCAGTATCGCCGTACAGGGACCGGTATTCTCAATGCGGAACGTCGGCTCCCGGTTGGTGCCGCCTTTTGAAATTCGTTCGGCATAATATTCAACGCGTACGGCGCCATGTGAGTGAATACCTCTGGCATCTGCATAAACCAGTACGTCGGCGACGATGGCGGCGTGCTCACGTTTTAGTCCGGCTTTATAAAGCTTATTTTCGATAAGCTGATGGAGTGTTTCCCGACTGATTTTCATCTGTCTTCCTTTTTAACGACGGTGTGAAGCATGACTGCGATTAACATACCGGGAAAATAAAATGATTATGTGATCCAGACAGGCAAAAAAATATAATTAGAATTTATTTGATAATCAGGCGGGTTTTATCTTTTTGCTTAAATAAAAAGCTTTTTTAGAAAATCATAACTAATCCTTTAGCCGTTGTTTGAATTCTTTTGTTAATAAATTTGATGTGACGTTAATCACTCTATTTACCCTCCCGGATATATACCGTGAAGCGCACATTAACACTGCTCGTGCAATTGCAATGGGTGCAATTATTAAGGAGTTGTTATGATCCACGCCTTTATTAAAAAAGGGTGTTTTCAGGACTCTGTCAGCTTAATGATTATTTCTCGAAAGCTGAGTGAGTCCGAAAATGTTGATGATGTATCGGTAATGATGGGAACGCCTGCGAATAAGTCGCTGCTGGAAACTACCGGTTTCTGGCATGACGATTTTCATGGCGCTACGCCCAATGACATTTGCGTGGCGATTCGTACCGAAGCGGTAGATGACGGCATTACGCAGGTGATTGTGCAACAGCTCGAAGAAGCATTGCAGCAGTTGGCGCAGGGAAGCAGCGGCAGCCAGTCGTTAATCCAGGTCAGACGCTGGGAAAGCGCCTGTCAGAAACTGCCAGAGGCGAATCTGGCGCTGGTATCGGTGGCCGGCGAATATGCGGCGGAACTGGCGGAGCAGGCGCTGGATCGTTCGTTGAACGTGATGATCTTCTCCGATAATGTCACGCTGGACGATGAAATCAGACTAAAACGCCGGGCGCGTGATAAAGGACTGCTGGTCATGGGGCCGGATTGCGGCACCGCTATGATCGCCAATACGCCGCTGGCTTTCGCTAACGTCATGCCAGAGGGCAACATCGGGGTGATTGGCGCTTCCGGCACCGGTATTCAGGAGCTCTGTTCACAGATTGCGCTGGCGGGGGAAGGGATTACCCATGCCATCGGGCTTGGCGGACGCGATTTGAGCGCCGAGGTCGGCGGGATCAGCGCGCTAATGGCACTGGACATACTCAGCGCGGATGAAAAGAGCCAGGTGCTGGCCTTTGTCTCCAAACCGCCTGCCGATGCGGTTCGTCAGCATATTATCGCGGCGATGAAAGCCACCGGGAAACCCGTTGTAGCGCTGTTCTTAGGGTTTTCCTCCCCCGTTGCGCGTGAGGAAAACGTCTGGTTTGCCTCGACGCTGGATGAAGCCGCCCGCCTGGCATGTTTATTGTCTCGCGTGACGTCGCAGCGTAAAGAAATGGTTTCAACAGGCGGCGTGATTCGTGGCCTCTATACCGGCGGAACGCTGGCGGCGGAAGCGGCGGGGCTGCTGGCCGGCTATCTGGGCGTCGCGGCGGATACGGAACATCACCATGGCATGATGCTTGACGCTGACGGCCACCAGATTATCGATCTGGGCGATGACTTTTATACCGTTGGGCGACCACATCCGATGATCGACCCGGCGTTACGTAATCAGCTTATCGCCGGGCTTGGCGCGCAGCCGCAGGTACGCGTGTTATTAGTGGACGTCGTTATTGGTTTTGGCGCGACCGCCGATCCCGCCGCATCGCTGATTCAGGCCTGGCAGAAGGCATGCGCCGCACGCGCCAGCGATCAGCCGCTGTTCGCCATCGCAACCGTCACCGGAACGGAACGCGATCCTCAGTGCCGCTCGCAACAAATCGCCGCGCTCGAAGATGCCGGCATCACGGTAGTGGATTCTCTTCCCGAAGCCACTCTGTTGGCCGCGGAACTGATTCGACCACCCCTCTCTTCAACTCATCCATCAGCTCCCCGGTTACTGGAAGCGGTAGCGGTGATTAATGCCGGGTTACGTAGCTTCGCGCTGGATTTACAGGCTGCCGGTATGCCCGTGGTGCACTACCAGTGGGCGCCTGTCGCTGGCGGTAATAAAAAACTGGCTCGTCTGTTAGAACGTTTGCAATAAGGGGTTCCCATGTTTACATCAGTGGCGCAAGCCAACGCTGCAGTCATCGAACAAATTCGTCGCGCACGTCCGCACTGGCTGGATGTGAAGCCAGCTTCTTCATTAATTAGCGTGCTCAATCAAGGGAAAACGCTTCTTCATGCCGGCCCGCCGATGCGCTGGCAAGAGATGACCGGCCCGATGAAAGGCGCCTGTATCGGCGCATGCCTGTTTGAAGGATGGGCCAAAGATGAAATGAGCGCGCTCGCGCTGTTAGAGCAGGGAAAGGTCAACTTTATTCCCTGCCATCACGTTAACGCCGTGGGGCCGATGGGCGGTATCACGTCAGCCAGTATGCCGATGCTGGTCGTGGAAAATATCACCGACGGCAATCGCGCGTACTGCAATCTCAACGAAGGGATCGGCAAAGTGATGCGTTTCGGTGCCTATGGCGAGGATGTTCAGCAACGTTTGCGCTGGATGCGTGATGTGCTGATGCCGGTATTAAGCGCGGCGTTGGGACGTCTGGAGCGGGGCCTCGACCTGACCGCAATGATGGCGCAGGGCATTACGATGGGAGATGAATTCCACCAGCGCAATATCGCCTCTTCCGCATTGCTGATGCGCACGTTGGCGCCGCATATAGCCCGTCTGGAACACGATAAGCAGCAGATAGCGGAAGTGATGGATTTTCTGAGCGTCACCGATCAATTCTTCCTTAATCTGGCGATGGCCTACTGTAAAGCCGCCATGGACGCGGGCGCGCAGATTCGCGCCGGCAGTATTGTGACGGCGATGACCCGTAATGGCGATATGTTTGGCATTCGGGTTAGCGGTCTGGGCGACCGTTGGTTCACCGCGCCTGTTAATACGCCGCAGGGGCTATTTTTTACCGGTTTTTCGCAGGATCAGGCCAACCCGGACATGGGCGACAGCGCCATTACTGAAACGTTTGGTATTGGCGGCGCTGCGATGATTGCCGCGCCTGGCGTAACGCGTTTTGTCGGTGCCGGGGGAATGGAAGCGGCGAAATCTGTTTCTGAAGAGATGGCTGAAATTTATCTCGAACGCAACATGCAGCTACAAATCCCCGGCTGGGATTTTCAGGGGGCCTGTCTGGGGCTGGATATCCGCCGCGTGGTCGAGACCGGAATTACGCCGCTGATTAACACGGGTATCGCGCATAAAGAAGCGGGGATTGGACAGATTGGCGCGGGAACCGTCCGTGCGCCGCTGGCCTGTTTCGAGCAGGCGCTGGAAGCGCTGGCGGAAAGCATGGGCGTAAGTTAAGAGAGCGTCTCATGAAACGTATCCATCCTCTTATGGCAAGCCGACAATCGGCGGATTATCGGCAACCCTGGCAGATGTCAGGGTTATGGCGTCGCTCTATTAATTTTGTGGCGAAAAGCGGTGAGTTATTAACGCTTCACCGTCGGGGGAGCGGCTTCAGTCCGGGAGGGTGGATACTGCGCGGCGGCGATTTTGACGCATTGCGCGATGTGCTCACCGATGGCGAAAAACCGCAGTCAACCGCTGCCGGTATTCAGATTGGCGAGTTTCTTTTATGCGAGCCGGAGAGGCGCTGTTCGCTGCGGGTTCCACGCTATCTTGCGTCGCCGCGTCTTAACGCGACGTACATGCAGCGTAGTGAGGAGACGGGACTGTTTGGGCCGTTAACCGTCGCCGCAGCTCAGCCTCTATGTCCGGAACTTCGCCAGTTTTGTCACTGCTTTCAGTCGGCGCTTGCAGGTGCTGCGACTGACTGGCGGCTATGGCTGGGTAAAGGGCCGGGCTTAACGCCCAGTCATGACGACACGCTGACGGGAATGTTGCTGGCGGCCTGGTATTTTGGCGCCATAGATGAACGCGCCGGGCGTAATTTTTTTGCCCAATCCGGCAGCCTTGATCGGGCGACGACGCTCGTGAGCGTCAGTTATTTACGCTATGCGGCTATGGGTTATTTCGCGTCGCCTTTACTCCACTTTATTCATGCGCTGCGACGAGATGCTCGCACAGAAACGGCGATTGATGGACTGCTGGCGCTGGGGCACACCTCTGGCGCGGATACGCTGCTGGGGTTCTGGCTTGGACAACAAATAGTAAAAGGATAGGGAATGAAAACGTTGGTAGTTGCTCTTGGCGGCAACGCATTATTGCAGCGCGGAGAAGCGCTAACGGCAGAGAATCAATATCGTAATATTGCCGACGCGGTGCCTGCGCTGGCGCGACTTGCCCGCTCGTATCGGCTGGCGATAGTACATGGCAACGGCCCCCAGGTCGGCCTGTTGGCTTTACAGAACCTTGCCTGGAAAGCCGTTGAGCCTTATCCGCTGGATGTGCTGGTAGCGGAGAGTCAGGGAATGATCGGCTATATGCTGGCGCAGCGTCTGGCACTTGAACCCGATATGCCGCCGGTGACTGCGGTATTAACGCGGATAAAGGTATCGGCGGACGATCCTGCTTTTCTTGAACCGGAAAAGTTTATCGGTCCCGTTTATTCGCCAGAAGAGCAAATGTCGCTGGAAGCGACTTATGGCTGGCATATGAAACGTGATGGAAAATATCTGCGCCGTGTCGTTGCTTCCCCGGCGCCGCGTCAGATTATCGAAAGCGCCGCTATTGAGTTATTGCTAAAAGAGGGCCATGTGGTGATTTGCAGCGGCGGTGGCGGGGTACCTGTTGCCGGCGAGGGCGAAGGGGTCGAGGCGGTGATAGATAAAGACCTGGCGGCGGCATTGCTGGCGGAGCAGATAGCGGCCGATGGTCTGATCATTTTGACGGATGCGGATGCGGTGTATGAACATTGGGGGACGCCGCAGCAGCGCGCTATTCGTCAGGCTTCGCCCGATGAGCTGGCGCCGTTTGCCAAAGCCGATGGCGCGATGGGACCGAAGGTGACCGCGGTAAGCGGATATGTGAAGCGGTGCGGAAAGCCGGCATGGATTGGCGCATTGTCGCGTATTGACGATACCCTGGCGGGCAGAGCGGGAACCTGCATCTGTCTGTGATCGCGACGGGCGGCGACAGAGAATGCGCCGCCCACGCCGTTTATTTAAGCTTACTTTGCGCCCAGATAATGCCGCTGGCGTATTCGCCCGGCAGGAGCGGAGAGAGCGCTTCCAGGGTGGCGCTAAGACGTGAGGTATCGCTGTCGGTCAGATTCAGATGGCCGACTTTTCGCCCCGGACGTACCGCTTTATCATACCAGTGCAGATGTACCAGCGGCAGCTTCAGCCAGTCGTAATTCAGCTCGCTGCCGATCAGATTGATCATCACCGACGGGGCGTTAATCACCGGCGCGGGCAACGGCAGGCCGGTAATCGCGCGCAAATGCAATTCAAACTGACTGATGCTGGCGCCATTTTGCGTCCAGTGTCCGCTGTTATGCACGCGCGGCGCCAGTTCATTGATTAACAGGCCTTCCGGCGTGATAAAACATTCCATCGCCATTACGCCGACGTAGTTCAACGCCTGCATAATTGCTGACAGCATCGATTCCGCCTGCTCCTGCTGTTCGGCGTTCGCCTGTGGGAACGCGACGCTGGTCCGCAAGATGCCGTCCTGATGCAAATTGTGCGTTAGCGGGTAAAACACGGTACTGCCGTCATGAGCGCGCGCGCCGACTAACGACACTTCGCCGGAAAAATGGATACCGCGCTCAACAATACATTCGCCATAGCAGTCATCCGGCAGTTGCCCGGTTTCGTCCGCGCGTAGACGCCACTGCCCGCGACCGTCGTAGCCGCCAACGCGACGCTTAATAATCGCCAGTTCTCCCAGACGGTCAAAGATGCCGGACCACTCGTCGGCGCTGGTCAGCAGCTGCCACGGCGCGGTCGCGAGTCCCAGTTTATCGAAAAGCTGTTTTTGTGTCAGACGGTCGGCGATGATCGGAAATACATCGCGATTGACGAAGGCCGGGTGGCGCGCCAGCTCGCGGGTAAGCGCGGTTTCCGGCCAGCGCTCAATCTCTGCGGTAATGACGCTCTGCTGTACCGGCACGGCGGTAGGCTCTGCATCCAGGCCAACCGGCCAGACGGCGATACCTAGCGGTTCGCCCGCCTGGCGCAGCATTCGGCCCAGTTGTCCGTTGCCGAGAACGCAAACTTGCTTCATAGAGTCCCCCGCGGATCGGGATTTTCCAGAACTTCATCGGTTTGCGCTTTGCGCCAGTCGGCAATGCGCTGATGCAGTTCCGCGTCGTGTTGCGCCAGAATCTGCGCGGCGAGCAGGGCGGCGTTAGCGGCACCGGCTTTACCGATCGCCAGCGTACCCACCGGAATGCCGCGCGGCATCTGCACGATGGAGTAGAGGCTATCCACGCCGCTTAGCGCAGCGCTTTGTACCGGCACGCCGAGTACCGGGACCAGCGTTTTTGCCGCAATCATTCCCGGCAGGTGCGCCGCGCCGCCCGCGCCGGCAATAATCACTTGATATCCGTTCTCTTCCGCCGTTTCGGCGAAGCTGAACAGTTTATCGGGGGTGCGATGGGCGGAAACCACTTCTACATGGTGCGGGACATCCAGAATTTCAAAAATTTCGGCGGCGAATTGCATGGTAGCCCAGTCGCTTTTGGACCCCATCACGATGGCGACACGCGCCGGATTATTGCGGGAAGACATGCGTCTTAAAACTCCTGTGGTGCGGGACACGCTGCTTTTGAAGTGTCAGAGAATAGCATGATAATCAGGCAAGGAAAACGGTTGCGTGTGCGCCGTAACGGACGATTCGACGAACATTTACAGGGGGAAGGCGATTAACTCCACGTTATCCGGCGTGACTTTTACCATTGAACCTTCATGATGCCATGCGCCTAACACCACGCGGAACGCGGGCTGGTCGTTGACGGAAAGTTCATGCACCGCCGGGCGGTGGGTGTGACCGTGAACCAGCCACTGTACGCGGTGTTTTTCCATTTCGGCGACGACGGTCTGCGCATTGACGTCCATAATATCCAGCGATTTGCTGCTGTTGGCGGCTTTACTGCCGGCGCGCATTCTGGCGGCGATACGGCGGCGGATAAACAGCGGCAGGGTAAGGAATAGTCGTTGAACCCACGGATTATGGACTTTGGCGCGAAACGCCTGATATCCGGCATCATCGGTACAGAGCGTATCGCCGTGCATAATCAACACATTGCGGCCATACAGGTCGAGCACTTTTTCCTGCGGCAGTAGAATCATGCCGCTTTCGCGGGCAAAGCGTTTGCCAATCAGGAAGTCGCGATTACCATGAATAAAGAAGCAGGGGACGCCGGAATCAACCAGCGATTTAATGGCAACGGCCATTTCACGATGTAGCGGGTTGGGGTCGTCGTCGCCAATCCAGGCCTCGAAGAGATCGCCAAGAATATACAGCGCGTCGGCCTGACGGGCTTCTACGGCTAAAAAACGCAGAAAACCGGCGACGATCGCCGGTTCTTCCGTTTGCAGATGCAAGTCTGCAATAAACAGTGTCGCCACGATTACTCGCTGACGGTCACGTTTTCAATGATGACGTCTTCTTTTGGTACGTCCTGGTGCATACCGCTACGGCCAGTGGCGACGCCTTTGATTTTATCTACCACGTCCATACCTTCTACGACTTCCGCAAAGACGCAGTAGCCCCAGCCCTGCAGACTTTCGCCGGAGAAGTTCAGGAAGTCGTTGTCTGCCACGTTGATGAAGAATTGCGCGGTAGCCGAGTGTGGTGCCTGAGTACGCGCCATCGCCAGCGTACCACGGGTATTTTTCAGACCATTGTTGGCTTCGTTTTTGATCGCCTCTTTGGTGGCTTTCTGTTTCATGCCCGGCTCAAAGCCGCCGCCCTGAATCATAAAACCGTTAATCACACGGTGGAAAATGGTGTTGTTGTAAAAACCTTCGCGGCAGTAGTCCAGGAAGTTTTTAACTGTTTCAGGCGCTTTATCATCAAAGGTTTTGATTACGATATCGCCGTGATTAGTGTGGAAAGTAACCATTTTTGCATCCTGTTCCAAGAGAGTGGTGCTTTAGCCCGCAATGGGGCACATATAGGGGCTTGTTATAGCATAACCGTAAGCTGCGATCACCTTGCAAAGTGTGCTGCTTCGATTACGAATAATATGTATCATACAGAGATTATTACCCACACACGTCTATACGGAATCTTCGATGTTAAAAATTTTTAATACACTGACGCGCCAAAAAGAGGAATTCAAACCCATTCATGCCGGGGAAGTCGGCATGTACGTGTGTGGTATCACCGTTTACGATCTCTGCCACATTGGCCACGGACGCACGTTTGTCGCTTTTGACGTTGTCGCGCGCTATTTGCGTTTTCTCGGTTATAAGCTGAAGTATGTGCGTAACATTACCGATATCGACGATAAAATTATTAAACGCGCCAATGAAAACGGCGAAAGTTTTGTCGCGCTGGTCGACAGAATGATTGCGGAAATGCATCAGGACTTCGACGCGCTGAATATTCTGCGTCCGGACAGCGAGCCGCGTGCGACGCACCATATTCAGGAAATTATCGAGCTCACCCGCACCTTAATCGAGAAAGGACACGCCTATGTGGCGGATAACGGCGATGTGATGTTCGATGTACCGACCGATCCGACTTATGGGCAGCTTTCCCGTCAGGATCTTGAGCAGCTTCAGGCGGGCGCGCGCGTAGATGTCGTTGACGTGAAGCGTAACCCGATGGACTTCGTGCTGTGGAAAATGTCGAAAGAGGGCGAGCCGAGCTGGCCGTCGCCGTGGGGCGAAGGGCGTCCGGGCTGGCACATTGAATGTTCGGCGATGAACTGCAAGCAGTTGGGCAACCATTTTGATATTCACGGCGGCGGTTCCGATCTGATGTTCCCGCACCATGAAAACGAGATTGCCCAGTCTACCTGCGCGCATGACGGCGAATACGTCAACTACTGGATGCACTCCGGTATGGTGATGGTGGATCGCGAGAAGATGTCCAAATCGCTGGGCAACTTCTTTACCGTGCGCGACGTGCTGAAATACTACGATGCGGAAACCGTGCGCTACTTCCTGATGTCCGGGCATTACCGTAGCCAACTGAACTACAGCGAAGAGAACCTCAAGCAGGCGCGCGCCTCGCTGGAGCGGTTATACACCGCATTGCGTGGAACGGATAAATCAGCGGCCCCGGCGGGCGGCGAGGCGTTTGAAGCGCGTTTCGTGGAGGCGATGAATGACGATTTCAATACCCCGGAAGCCTACTCCGTCCTGTTTGATATGGCGCGTGAAGTCAACCGTCTGAAGGGCGAAGATATGACCGCCGCGAATGCGATGGCGTCTCATCTGCGGAAGATTTCCGGCGTGCTGGGACTGCTGGAGCAGGAGCCGGATGTTTTCCTGCAAAGCGGCGCGCAGGCGGATGACGGTGAAGTTGCGGAAATTGAAGCCTTGATTCAACAGCGTCTGGATGCCCGTAAAGCGAAAGACTGGGCGGCGGCGGACGCGGCGCGCGATCGTCTCACTGAAATGGGTATTATTCTGGAAGATGGCCCGCAGGGCACCACCTGGCGACGTAAGTAAGCGCTTTTACAGGCCGCTCTATTTGCATAGAACGGCCTGTTTTTTATTTTTTCGCACCGGGCGAAAGATAAACAC
The DNA here is from genome assembly GCF_043847915.1 of Salmonella sp. 2020_1459. Classification (NCBI taxonomy): domain Bacteria; kingdom Pseudomonadati; phylum Pseudomonadota; class Gammaproteobacteria; order Enterobacterales; family Enterobacteriaceae; genus Salmonella; species Salmonella sp. 2020_1459. Next base: position 300,061 of record NZ_JBCMFA010000008.1, read on the forward strand.
ACACCGACTCCCCCAGATTCTGATGTTCACACCCGGGTATTGCCCGGCTGTAATGGGCAATAAAGCGGATGACGCTGTCGCCGCTGTTTAGCCCCACATTTCCTTTTCGCAGCAATTCTGCTGGCTGATCGTCGGTGAAAACGTTAGGGGTGAACAGTTTTGCGCCTAATCGTTCAAAAGTGCCAGCACTAACGATAGAGGGTTGATAACCCTGAAGCTGCAACCAGCGGCGGGCATCATTACGTGACCAAACCTGCGCATCGTTTGCTCGCGCAAACACTTCGAGAAGCCAGCCATTCGAATTCTGATAAGGGCCGGAAAAAGGCCACGCAATCAGGTTATAGCGGGGACTGTGGAAGAGATTGAGTTTGGTAGCGCTATGTAAGAGCGTTTGTAATGCCGTCGCGATATCTGAACGCGGGCGCAAAACGGCAATGCTCTGATTCACCAGGTCATCAGCCAGAAACTCATACAGACCTTGTATATAGAGCGCTGATTCAGCGGTTCCGCAAGTATTCAGATTATGGTAAACCCGCCAGTCTCCGTTTGGCTGGCGCATGGCATAGCCAGCATGTGACCAGGTTAAATGTCGGCTCGACATATCTTGCCCCTGGCGAACCAGAATGACGACCGGATCGGGTTGACTGTTAAGCTGTTGTTTGAGCTGTAGCGCCTGATCCATTGTCGCTGCGATGTTCTCCGGCGTGTTTGCTTTTTGGTGACAGTTAGCACTGTCTGCATAAGCGTTGAGCGAGATTGCGCTGAGCCACAGGGCAAACGCGAATCGCTTCATTTGGCCGGTACCGTCTGGTTGCTGGAAAGTCCTGCGTCGTCCTGATTTACCATATGGGCAAGGACTTTGCCCTCTTTTTTCAAATAAGCGCCGGTGCCTTCCTGCGTTTTTTCCAGAGTGACTTTATCACCTGCTTTGAGGTTGCCTTCTTTGACGACATGTAGCGGAACTTGCATTTTAATGTCTTTGTTATCGGGGGACTTAGTGGTTAACAGCGCGGTTTTTTGCTTTTTATTTTCGACAACAGATCCAATGCTCAGGTTGAGCGGCAGCAGTACGGGGGAGAGTATAATTCCGCTAACCAGTGCGGAACTGCCCACGCTGACAACCGCAGACGATGCCGCATACCATCCAGTGGCAGACATTTCTTCGCTATAGCTGGCGTGGGAAAATGAGAAACAGACGACCGCGGCGGCGAATGTCATTTTATTCATATTGATTCCTTTTAATATGCGTTTTAAGTACCCATAGAAATAACACTAAAATACTTCCCGGCAACCACACCCACAGCAATTCTGAGAGAATGACCTGATGTCCATACGGCGTGATGTAGCTTGAAAGCGCAAACGGCGCGACTTTAATCACCTGCCAGGGTGCAAAGAAACGTTCATCCGACCACGGCCACAGCCATCCGACGCCTTTACCACCCGTGGTTATCGAATCCAGCAGGCTGTGCGACAACAATGAAACGGTTAAAAACAGCCAGCAGCGCACCTGCCCCGCTCGAAACCATCGTCGTCCCGCGAGTACGCACAACAGGGGGAGGACGAATGCGAAAAGTAAAGAGTGGGTAAATCCGCGATGGCCAAATACGTTGCCGTAGGCGATGCCAAATTTAAAGGCCAGCACGTCGGCATCGGGGAGCATCGCCAGCACAACACCGGCAAACAGCAGGCGAGGAGGGATAACTTTCAGGCCTAAGCCTGCGCCAAGACACAGAGGAACGGCGGCGTGGGTGATAACGGTAGGCATAGCGATCGTTCACAGGGAAATAGCCATGCTAGCAGTTGGAACGCAGAGGATTAAGTGGATGATTATCTGAAAAGACAGCGTAATCAGGCCGGATAAGACGCTTTGCGTCGCTATCCGGCACTCTGTATCAGGCCACGATGTTCACACTTTGGCCTTCAAAGCTAACGGTTTGCCCGGCGACAATTTTGCAGCGTTTACGCGTTTCAACCGCGCCATCAACCTTCACCAACCCGTCGGCAATGGCGATTTTCGCCTGCGCGCCGCTTTCGCTCCAGCCTTCCAGCTTGAGCAGATCGCACAGCTCGACGTGCGGGTGCTTGCCTAAAGAGAATGTCGCCATATTATTTTCCTTGTGGATCGTGATATTCAATGCACGCCTGCAGCGTGTTTTCGATAAGCGTGGCGACCGTCATCGGGCCGACGCCGCCCGGTACTGGCGTGATGTATGACGCGCGCGCCGCGGCTTCGTCAAACACGACGTCGCCAACGACCTTGCCATTTTCCAGACGGTTAATACCGACATCAATCACAATTGCGCCTTCTTTAATCCATTCGCCGGGAATAAAGCCCGGTTTACCTACGGCGACAATGAGCAAATCAGCATGCTCGACATGGTGACGCAGATCTTTGGTAAAGCGGTGCGTAACGGTAGTCGTACAGCCAGCCAGCAGCAGCTCCATGCTCATCGGGCGTCCAACGATATTGGACGCGCCAATGACCACCGCATTCAGGCCGTAGGTATCAATATTGTAACGCTCAAGCAGCGTCACAATACCGCGGGGCGTACAGGGACGCAGGCGCGGCGCACGCTGACACAGACGACCGACATTATAAGGATGGAAACCGTCTACGTCTTTATCTGGCGCGATACGCTCCAGCACTTTAACGTTGTCGATACCTGCCGGTAAAGGCAACTGCACCAGAATACCGTCGATCGTGTTATCTGCATTCAGAGTATCGATAAGCGCCAGCAGTTCGGCTTCGCTGGTGGTTTCTGGCAGGTCATAGGAGCGGGAGACGAATCCCACTTCGTCGCACGCTTTACGTTTGCTTGCGACATAAATCTGTGAGGCCGGATTGCTGCCGACCAACACCACAGCCAGGCCGGGAGCGCGAAGTCCTGCTGCGACGCGTGCCTGAACTTTTTGAGCAACCTCAGATCGCACCTGCTGCGCAATCGTTTTACCGTCAATAATCTTTGCTGCCATCAGAGAGAAGATTCCATCTGTTACTTCAAGTCAAAGGGGATGACGCTATTTTGTCAGAAGCGGGCCTCGCTGTCAGTTAACGTTTGTGTTTCCGATGCAAACGCGACGTCTCCCCCGTTCGTTGCCGATGCTGAGACGTGACCCGTAAGCGCGCCATGATTAACCAAAAAGAAACAATTCATCACCCTGGCTATGGTTACCGTAATCCCTCGTCGTTAATAGCATCGGGCGGCATAATGCGACATTTTATACAAAATAAGATTAGACCCTTCTTATATCCCAATAAGAATTAGCTTAGGTCATTAAAAGAGTTTGCGGCTATTTTTTATTTAGCGAAATGTTTAATTTATTACCGTGACGAAATGTCATGTTCGCAAAGATTAATTACTGCGTCTGATACTCAGGGGAGAAACAGAAAACTAATTAATCTGCGATATCTATCTTTACAGGATGCAGAGATAACTTTTCTGACATGCTATGTCGATAATAATTCAAACGGAGCCGACAGGATGCCGAAACCGGGTGTGTGTAATTCAAGGGAAATCCATGAAACATAAATTAATGACCTCTACTATTGCGAGTCTGATGTTTGTCGCTGGCGCAGCGGTTGCGGCTGATCCGACTCCGGTGAGCGTGAGTGGCGGTACTATTCATTTCGAAGGTAAACTGGTTAATGCAGCCTGTGCCGTTAGCACTAAATCCGCCGATCAAACGGTGACGCTGGGTCAATACCGTACCGCCAGCTTTACGGCGATTGGTAATACGACTGCGCAGGTGCCTTTCTCCATCGTCCTGAATGACTGCGATCCGAAAGTGGCGGCCACCGCTGCCGTGGCTTTCTCTGGTCAGGCAGATAACACCAACCCTAATTTGCTGGCGGTCTCCTCTGCGGACAATAGCACTACCGCAACCGGCGTCGGGATTGAGATTCTTGATAACACCTCCTCACCGTTGAAGCCGGACGGCGCGACCTTCTCGGCGAAGCAGGCGCTGGTTGAAGGCACCAATACGCTGCGTTTTACCGCACGCTATAAGGCAACCGCCGCCGCCACGACGCCAGGCCAGGCTAATGCCGACGCCACCTTTATCATGAAATACGAATAATCCCGTCAGGGAACGCCAGGGAAGGGAGGCGCCTCAACGGAAGAGGCTATCGGGGATAAAAGAGAACATAGCAGATGATAAGGAAAGGCGCGGCGCTAGTGGGGCTTGTTTTGATGTCGCCCGTTATTGCGCAGCCGGTAATGGTGGAGAGCGGGCGTGTTCACCTGCGCGGACAACTGGTCAATGGCGGCTGCGCTGTCGCCACTGAAAGCCAGAATTTGCGCGTACTGATGGGACAGTACCGCTCGAATGCGTTTACCGGTCCTGGCAGCTTCGCTCCCGTCAGCGTTCCATTTTCGTTACGGTTAATCTCCTGTAGCGCGGAAGTCTGGCGTCATGTCGGCATTGCGTTTGCCGGCGTTACGCCTGCGGAAGATCCCCATGTTTTTCTGGCCAGCGGCGAGGGTATCGGTAATGCCGGAATCGGCCTGGCGTTATTTGATGACCAGCAGCGGCAAATCATACCTAACACATTACCGCTTCATTACACGCCCATTTTAACGTCAGAAATGACTTTGCATTTTACTGCCCGCTATCGGGCAATTTCAGAAAATATGACGCCGGGACGAATTCATTCAGAAGTGTGGTTTACGCTGGTTTACCCATGAATTTTCTTGCCGACGTGACTCAATGCAAAAGGTATTTTTTACCATGCTGAATAGTATAAAATTAGGCTTTATTGTTCTTCTCACGTTATTTACTTCGCTGAACGTACAGGCAGCGGGGGGGATTGCATTAGGCGCCACGCGCGTTATTTATCCCTCGGCGGCGAAACAGACTTCTCTGGCAATCAGTAATAGCGATACTCAAGAACGTTACCTCGTCAATTCATGGATCGAAAATAGCGCCGGGCAGAAAGAAAAAACGTTTATCGTTACGCCGCCTTTATTCGTCAGCGAACCCAAAAGCGAAAACACGCTGCGTATTATCTACGCCGGGCAACCGCTACCCGGGGATCGGGAGTCGTTATTCTGGATGAACGTGAAAGCCATCCCGTCGGTCGATAAAAGTCATATTGAAGGAAAAAACGTTCTGCAACTGGCGATTCTGTCGCGCATCAAACTGTTCGTGCGTCCGGCGAATTTGCCGCAGACGCCGGAAGACGCGCCGACCTTGCTGAAATTTTCCCGTGTCGGCAACCATCTCAAGATAACCAACCCATCTGCTTATTACCTCACGCTGGTCAATATCAGCGTGGGCGCGAAAAAGATTGATAACGTGATGATCGCGCCAAAAAGCGACATGCAAATTCCCTTACCGACTGGCGCGCAGGGCAGCGTGACATTTCAGACCGTCAATGATTACGGCGCATTGACGTCGGCGACAACGGCCAGTCTCGGTTAAGCAGAGAGCGTGAAGCCACACGAGAACACGATGAAGAAGACAACCTGGTTTGCAGGGCGATTTCCCGGCTATGTATCACCGTTAAGCGGCGTGGCGCTGTCGGTGCTGGCGGCGCTGTGTCCGCTGACGAGCCGCGGCGAAAGTTATTTCAACCCTGCGTTTTTGTCGGCGGATACCGCGTCCGTGGCGGATTTATCTCGCTTTGAAAAAGGTAATCATCAGCCGCCCGGTATTTACCGGGTGGATATCTGGCGTAACGACGAATTCGTAGCGACGCAGGATATTCGTTTTGAGGCGGGCGCCGTGGGCGCCGGCGATAAATCCGGCGGCCTGATGCCTTGTTTTACACCGGAGTGGATTAAACGGCTGGGCGTGAATACCGCGGCGTTCCCTGTCTCAGATAAAGGCGTCGATACCACGTGTATTCACCTTCCTGAGAAAATCCCGGGCGCGGAGGTCGCGTTTGATTTCGCGTCGATGCGCTTAAACATTAGCTTGCCGCAGGCGTCATTGCTCAACAGCGCGCGTGGCTATATCCCGCCGGAAGAGTGGGATGAAGGGATACCTGCCGCACTCATTAATTACAGTTTTACCGGTAGCCGCGGAACAGACAGCGATAGCTATTTTTTGAGTCTGCTGAGCGGGTTGAACTATGGCCCCTGGCGGCTGCGTAATAACGGAGCCTGGAATTATTCGAAAGGGGACGGCTATCATTCGCAACGCTGGAACAACATTGGCACCTGGGTACAGCGCGCCATCATTCCGCTAAAAAGCGAACTGGTCATGGGGGACAGCAATACCGGGAACGATGTTTTCGACAGCGTCGGCTTTCGCGGAGCGCGGCTGTACTCTTCTGACAATATGTATCCCGATAGCCTGCAGGGCTACGCCCCCACGGTTAGAGGAATCGCCCGGACGGCGGCAAAGCTGACGATACGACAGAACGGGTATGTTATCTACCAAAGCTATGTGTCGCCGGGCGCGTTTGCGATTACCGATCTTAATCCTACCTCTTCCAGCGGCGACCTTGAGGTGACGGTAGATGAAAAAGACGGTAGCCAACAACGTTACACGGTGCCTTACTCTACCGTTCCGCTATTGCAGCGTGAGGGCAGGGTGAAGTATGACCTGGTGGCCGGGGATTTTCGCAGCGGCAATAGTCAGCAGTCTTCGCCATTCTTTTTCCAGGGAACGGTGATTGCCGGCCTGCCTGCGGGGCTGACGGCTTACGGTGGTACGCAACTTGCCGATCGTTACCGTGCCGTGGTGGTCGGGGCGGGGCGAAATTTGGGCGACTGGGGTGCCGTGTCGGTCGATGTCACACATGCGCGTAGCCAACTGGCAGATAACAGCACCCATCAGGGGCAATCGTTGCGTTTTCTGTACGCCAAATCGCTGAATAATTACGGGACTAATTTTCAATTGCTGGGTTACCGCTATTCCACGCGCGGATTTTACACCCTGGATGATGTGGCATACCGCAGTATGGAAGGATACGACTACGAATACGATAGCGACGGACGCCGCCATAAAGTGCCGGTGGCGCAGAGCTACCACAATCTCCGCTACAGCAAAAAAGGCCGCTTTCAGGTCAATATTTCGCAAAACCTGGGGGATTACGGGTCACTGTATCTTTCCGGCAGTCAACAAAATTACTGGAATACGGCGGATACCAATACCTGGTATCAACTGGGATACGCCAGTGGATGGCAAGGCATAAGTTATTCGCTGTCATGGTCGTGGAGCGAGTCGGTGGGGATCTCAGGCGCCGACCGCATTCTGGCATTCAATATGTCCGTTCCGTTTAGCGTTCTGACCGGACGGCGCTATGCGCGCGACACTCTTCTTGATCGTACTTATGCCACGTTTAACGCCAACCGCAACCGCGACGGCGACAATAGCTGGCAGACCGGCGTGGGCGGCACGCTTCTGGAAGGACGTAATCTGAGCTACAGCGTGACGCAAGGGCGTAGCAGTAGCAATGGTTATAGCGGCAGCGCCAGCGCTAGCTGGCAGGCGACGTATGGCACGCTGGGCGTGGGATATAACTACGATCGCGATCAGCATGACTATAACTGGCAACTTTCCGGCGGCGTGGTCGGTCATGCGGATGGTATTACGTTTAGCCAACCGTTGGGCGATACCAATGTCTTGATTAAAGCGCCGGGAGCGAAAGGCGTGCGCATCGAAAACCAGACCGGCGTGAAAACGGACTGGCGGGGTTATGCGGTAATGCCCTACGCCACGGTATATCGCTATAACCGCGTCGCGTTAGATACCAACACGATGGACAACCATACCGATGTCGAAAATAACGTCAGCAGCGTAGTGCCGACAGAGGGCGCGCTGGTGCGGGCTGCTTTTGATACGCGGATAGGCGTAAGGGCAATCATTACCGCGAGGCTTGGCGGACGTCCGTTACCGTTTGGCGCGATAGTACGAGAAACCGCCAGCGGCATTACCAGTATGGTCGGCGATGATGGGCAAATTTATCTGAGCGGCTTGCCGCTAAAAGGTGAACTGTTCATCCAGTGGGGAGAGGGGAAAAACGCGCGTTGTATCGCCCCTTACGCCCTGGCGGAGGATAGCCTGAAGCAGGCGATTACGATAGCCAGCGCGACCTGTATCCGTCCGGCGTCATAAAAGGAAAAATAGAGATGAAAATATACTCAGCGCTATTGCTGGCGGGGACCGCGCTCTTTTTCACCCATCCCGCGCTGGCGACGGTTTGCCGCAATTCAAACGGGACGGCGACCGATATCTTTTACGACCTGTCAGATGTTTTCACCAGCGGCAATAATCAGCCGGGACAGGTGGTGACGTTGCCGGAAAAATCAGGTTGGGTCGGCGTAAACGCGACGTGCCCGGAGGGGACAATGGTAAATTATACCTACCGAAGCTATGTATCAGAATTACCGGTACGAAGCACCGAAGGAAATTTTAAATACCTCAAACTGAATGACTACCTTCTGGGCGCGATGAGCATCACCGATAGTGTCGCTGGCGTATTTTATCCGCCCCGTAACTATATTCGCATGGGCGTCGATTCTAACGTGTCGCAGCAAATGCCGTTTGGCGTGCAGGACTCAAAGCTGGTTTTTAAATTAAAAGTGATACGGCCTTTTATTAATATGGTGACGATCCCTCGCCAGACAATGTTTACCGTCTATGTGACGACCTCTACCGGCGACGCGTTGAGCACGCCGGTGTATACCATTAGCTACAGCGGCAAAGTGGAAGTACCGCAAAACTGTGAAGTGAATGCCGGACAGGTCGTGGAGTTTGATTTCGGCGATATCGGCGCGTCGTTATTTAGTCAGGCGGGGGCGGGTAATCGTCCGCAAGGCGTCACGCCGCAAACGAAAACCATTGCTATCAAATGTACCAACGTCGCGGCGCAGGCCTATTTATCGATGCGGCTTGAAGCCGAAAAGGCCTCAGGACAGGCGATGGTGTCCGATAATCCGGATTTAGGCTTTGTGGTTGCTAATAGCAACGGTACGCCGCTCACACCCAATAATTTGTCGAGCAAAATTCCGTTTCATCTTGATGATAACGCCGCCGCTCGCGTAGGTATTCGCGCCTGGCCAATCAGCGTGACGGGGATTAAACCGGCGGAAGGGCCGTTTACTGCGCGCGGCTATCTACGAGTCGATTATGATTAAGGAGGCATAATGATCCTTCGGCGCGTTTTCATCGCTATCGGTTGTGTTTTGTTCAGCCCGCTGAGTCAGGCCAACTCATCTCTGGGCGAAGTGAATATTGAACTGCGCGGTAACGTGGTGGATTTTACCTGTGCCGTGGTTGCGGGCGACAGTAACAAGTCGGTTAACCTCGGCACCTGGCCGACAAAACAGCTTCACGCCGCCGGTGACGCTACGCAACCGGTAGCCTTTAGCCTAAAACTTGAAGGTTGCCCGCCGGGGTCGGCGTCTATAACGTTTTCCGGGACGCCAGCGCCCGGCACGGCATTACTGGCGCTTGCTGATACGGCAATGGCGCAAAAACTGGCGATTGAAATTCGCGATGGCGATCAACGTCGATTGCCACTTGAACAGGCCAGCAAGGCCGTCGATATTGACAACAACGGCAATGCTACCCTGAAATTCTATGCGAACTATATCGCCTTAGCCGATGGCGTGCAGCCCGGACTTGCTAACGCGGATGCGACCTTCCTGATCAATTACAATTAGTGTCCGTTATTGTGGCTCCCGAACGATAATTCGCCGGGAGTACATTTACAATAATTCGTGTGATTTGGCGTAATCGATAAGCTCAACGATAGAGTGAAGGCCAAGTTTAGAAAATATATTGGCCTTATGCGCGCTGATAGTCTTGTTACTCAATAAAAGTTGCTCGGCAATTTCTTTGTTAGACATTCCATTGGCCAGATAGCGCAGCACGGTAACTTCGCGGTTAGAAAGTGGCATATCATGGTGCCCGCCTTTGGGGGTACGGGTATTACTGATAAAGTTAAGCGTCTCAGATGGGAAAAAAGAATAGCCGGATAAAATCATTTTTACCGCATTATAAATATCATTGAGGTCTTTGCGTTTACTTACAAATCCGTTTGCGCCCGCTCTTATTGCTCTTCCGGCATAAAAAGCCTCTGATTTCGACGATAAAAAAAGTATCCGGGTATGTTCCTGGATAGATTTGATTCGTTTAAGTAAGGTAAAGCCGTCGGTGCCCGGTAATTCAATATCCAGAATGACAAGGTCAACAGGATAAGTGCGCAGATACTCTATCGCTGTTCGGCTATCATCCGTTTTCAGGACAACCTGAATATTGCTATTTTTACCGAGTAAAACTTCGATCGACATTCTTACAATAGGGTGTTCGTCCATAATGATAACAGATGCAGGTTTCATTGTTGTATGCCTCAGACTGTTATGCGTCCTTCGTTTTATAATAAGCGTCAGACACCTTAAAGATTGTGAAATAGCCAGATCTACACACCACACAGTGGAGCAATAATAAAGAATGAGACCTCCCTGTTGACTGGCTATTTTGCGTAAGAGTAATAAATATGTGGAATATCCATTTCGCACCAACAAAAAAGAAATTTCTGATTAAGTAAAAACAATATGGATTATACCTGGTCTGATTTCTCGGAAAAGTCTTGCGAAATGCGAATTATGGATAGCGGGTAGGATGTTCTGTGGCGTTATAGAAAATTTGTTCGTGGTAGAGTTATTTTCTTTAGAGTTGACATTGAGTAGTTTAAACTGTTGTTTTTAAGTATAAAAATAATATGAAAGACTAATTGTTTAGTATTTGTTATGTAATAACAGAAAGATGTTTACGCTGGAGACCTCAAAAAACGAGGAGGAACAGGGGACGGTGTAAGAAAAAAATTTTTATCGCTTACCAGGACGAGTTGTAAATATTAATTTTATGTGAAATATTTACATTTAATGGAAGTAAAAATAAGTAATTTCTTAAAAAATCTTATTCACCAAAACGTTAGTTCGTTAAAAAATGTCGTGGAAAGTAACGTTTAACTGCTGGATCAGCCGAAGAAAGCTTTGCCTGTGGGGAAGGTTAAGGAGGGTGATAAGTTGTTTAAGCCGGTAAACTACACGATGATAAGGTACGCTTTGCTGACGTGCTATTTCTTTTAAAGAGGCGCCTTGCGCTAAAGTTTCAATCATCAACCAGTCAGTACGGCTAAAGCTTTCCGATAAGCGAGGTTTGGCGGCTGATAACAAGGCTTCGCGTACTGAGGCCAGATTTTGTTGTCGTGACAGAACAAAAAAACGCCCAGCCATACGGATAAACTGTGTTATAGCGGGGGTTTTATCTGATACCAGCAGGTAAATCTGGATATCGCTTTGTTGCCAACTGAGCGCGCGTAGCTGGTTAAGCGCCTCAATACAGGAGACAGGTAGCGCCTCCATATCTACAATCAGTTGTCTGAGCGACCCCTTTTCAATCCACAAAGAAATGTCATCTAATGAGCGGAATGCTGCGGCACGTTTTCCGGAAAATAAGTAGTGACTCAATGAATAGCCGAGGTAGTTATCAGTTGTAATTATTGCCTGGGAAATGATACCAACCGGCAAGGCATTATTAAGCTGTTGGTCCAGTAACTCAAGGCGATCAAATATCTGCGGCGTTGGTGAGTGATAACGGCAGGCGCAGTCTTTGGCATTTCTTAAACGGCGGTGTCTTTCCCTGCGTGGTACGCTGCGCATCCTGCTTTTTCCATTGCTCTAATATATATCTGGTAATATGGCTGGCCATAAATAACCTTGTCCCATCGTTGCACCAGCGTAAAAAGCAATGCTTCGTTGCTCTGATGTTTCAATGCCTTCCATCAGCATTAACTGCTGAAAAAAAACTTCGCTATCATGTTTTGACGGAAGTTGCGTCAGGACCTCATAGCCGATTAATTGCGCAGTTGAGAGATTAACGATTGGCTCAGATTTTAACAATCCGCTGTTGAGATATGAATGACGTGTTGGCGAAGACGCCAGGTGTGGGGGAGTTATCCTTTCCTTTAATAAAGTACCCTGTGCCACCAAACACTCCTCCAGGCATTTATGATGCAGCCATATATTTTTGACCCCTGAATCTATCAGGATATTATGGGCATCATTGTGGCAGCGTTAAAAAAATGCCTGTAGGTATCGTTACTTAATTATTGGTGAGATATTTCGTAAGCCTTGTAAAAAGTTAAGTGAGTTTACTTACTGAGTAAGAAATGAAGGTTAACTCTAATATACTTTAAAAACTGCTGCTCCGTTTTAACATGTAATTTTCGCATAATGCTCCGGCGGAGTGACTTTGTCTGCTCTTCAGAAAGTGAAAGTAAAGCGGCCGTTTCGCTTAAATGATAACCGCTGGCGATCAGTTTTAACAGGTGACGTTCTGTTACTGAAAAATGACGAGTCGTGCAATAGTGGCAAATGCCAGAAGGGACGCTATGTCGAAGCGCTCGCTTATGTAAGATCAATATCATTTTCCGGGTAATTTCTTCAACATCATCTTCCCGATAAATATGCGGCAGCATATACAGACATGGTCTGAACATGAGCTTTTCTTTATCGCATTTATTACAAATAATCACCCGTAGCTGATGTTGGGTATGCATAGGTATCTGGTAACAGCCTGCGCTGAACCAATCATCATCCAGGGCCAGGAAAGCGATATCGGCATTATCTATCTCTTCTGGCGGCAGAAAGTCAATTTTCTGCTGCCATTGATTCGCCAGACGCGTCATGATGATTTTCAAACCATGCTCAAAGTGACTGTTTTGTTCCTTAATAGCGATACTCAGCATAAAAAATATCCTACACGGCAGGTGAATCATGGTGAAATATTAAAGAAACTTATTGATTTTCTAAATACTGGCGGCCTTAATTCCCACTTTATGCGTGCTGAGATGTGTCCAGGCGATTTCCTGGAACCTGGCATTGCGCCAGAAAAGACGATATTCGTACACTTAGTCAGCAACCAGAACAAAAGCCATTGACTCAGGAGTACCTGACCGTATAATTCTCGCGTTTCGTCTACACGAAGTCTTCACTTCACAAGGCGCCCTTAGCTCAGTTGGATAGAGCAACGGCCTTCTAAGCCGTGGGTCGCAGGTTCGAATCCTGCAGGGCGCGCCACTTATAAATCAACGCGTTACGCTTCTTTATTTCCTCCTTATTTTCCATATGGGACATATTTGGGACATCATCACCAAAAATGTCGTCTATTTTCCTCGCGTGTTCCGTTAAATGATTAGGCGCAAGGTGAGCATATCTGTGAATCATTTCAATAGATTTCCATCCCCCATTTCCTAAAGCACTGACAGTGGAACTCCTGATTGAATTAACCAGCTTGCCCATGTGTGCCTAAGGCCGTGAAAGCGAAAGTCTTCTATTTTTATTTTCGCCCAGCCATATACCCGGCTGCGCTTTCTGGCCTTCGGTGTTGATACCCAGCGCGAGGAAGACGGCTTTGTTTATGATGCTGTGACTTTGGATATCAATGTGAGCGACACATCGGCGTCGTACATTTCTTTGAAGGTGGCGGAGATTTCGCGCGTGACCATGCCTTTGACATACAGCGATAAAATCTGGCTGTCCATCTGTGTGAGCCGCGTCTGGTTCTTCTTAATCAACTGAGGTTTGAAGGTGTTTTCACGGTCACGCGGCGTGTTCAGTTCAATCTCGCCATCACCGCAATTTACCTGTCCTCGTTATCGGAATGAATATATCAAAAACAGGCAGATACACAATTTAAATTACAGTCTCTCAACAAAACGTAGATGCACCTTGTTTTATTTTTCTTTCTCTTCTACAGGGCCAATGAAACGCGTCTCCAATCGACAGACATTATTGGAAACCCCGTCAAAGTTGCCCCCTTGAGTTCCTGTTGCCAGCGGCATGAAGAAAATCCCGTTATATCCACCAAACGTGCGCACATTATCAGCATTGCAATTCTGTGTGGAACTGGAGTAAATGGCTGTAGTTTCGGTTAACTGGTAGATATCTAGGTTCTCGATAACCCCGCCGATGATTCTCACATCCGGCCACGTGATAGTCTCAATAGACAAAAATGATCAGGCAGTGATATCCGTGCCTGTCTGTCGTAATATCGCATGACCGCCAATTTCGGAGATGCAACGGTGCACTAGAGAGATTTTTGATGAGTAATATTCCGCGACGGGCAAAATACATTTTTTAACGCTTTCTGTAGCCTCAATATACTGCTTATTCTCAAATGTACTCCCGGCATTCGGCATGGTGCCAAATTTAGTCGCATCTCATGGGCCGATGATACATTTCTACGCATAGGTAGAGGCCACTGCAATAGTGTCTCTCTCATCTGTTAATCCGGTTTTATCTACACCCTGAAAAACGCAGCGACATTCCCCTGATGATCTGCATGCCAGCAGCACATAATCCCCAATAGACAGTGGAATAAAAATACTAAAATAAGAGTAAATAGTTGATTATAAAATTATTAATCTGCGGGATTCGAACTTGGAACCCTCGACTTAGAAGTTTCTGTAACCGCCGTTTAAGCCAACAAGTTATCCTGTTATCAATGCAAACACATGACCCACCTTCGAGAAACATACAAAGCTTTGTATGCCCCAAATCACCAGGTAATCATCAAACTCGCTGTAACTCACAGCATTTTCCAATATCAACCTATCGATTGCAACGATCGATTTTAATGTGTGTGATAGTTGTAAGCTATCAAACACTAGATTATTGATCGTCTTTATCGATCAAATCAATTTGTAGTGCTACACTCCAGACCTTTCCGAATCCGCTGATTTTCATAATGTTGAAGTTATTCGCTAAGTACACATCGATCGGTGTTCTTAACACGCT
>NZ_JBCMFA010000009.1:0-100408 GCF_043847915.1 Salmonella sp. 2020_1459
GACCTGCTCAACGACGGCTATTTTAAAGGATAGAGGATAATCGCGTTGGGTGCGTTTGAACTCAGTCATCATCACGTTCTCCGGATTTAAGTCTGGAACGTGTCAACGCTATTCAGGACGGGTCATAGAAAACAAAAAAAGCGCCCTGCGGCGCTTTTTTTTTCTGGCGGTAACTTATTTGCTGCCAGGGATGCTGAAGCGCTTGTTGAAGCGCTCAACACGACCACCGGTATCAACAACACGCTGCTTACCAGTGAAGAACGGGTGGCATTTGCCGCACACGTCCAGGTTCAGGTCGTGACCCACGGTAGAGTGGGTTTTGATAACATTACCGCAAGAACAGGTTGCAGTAATTTCTACGTAATTCGGGTGAATACCTTTTTTCATGGGGAACCTCAGTGTAAGGCCGCGTCGCTCTTCCAGCCCTAACGCCAGACACCACGCGAAGTTAATAGTAAAGGGTTTGATGCTCACAACACGCACCAAAGGCGGCGAATCATACAGAATTTGACCACCGTATGCAAACTGATCCGCGCTCCCTTATCGTAATGTGTATACTACCCGACGAAATTTCAAGTCAGGAAGATGCTATGTCCGTCGCGCACGTTGCCTTGCCCGTTCCGCTTCCCCGAACCTTTGATTACCTGCTGCCGGAAGGCGGGGTCGCCAAAGCCGGGTGCCGCGTGCGCGTGCCGTTCGGCAAGCAGCAAGAGCGCGTGGGCATTGTCGTCTCGGTTAGCGACCACAGCGAATTGCCGCTTGATGAATTAAAATCGGTCATTGAAATCCTGGATAACGAGCCAATCTTTTCTCCCTCCATCTGGCGCTTACTCCTCTGGGCGGCGGATTACTACCACCATCCCCTCGGCGACGTTCTGTTTCACGCTCTGCCGGTTTTACTGCGTCAGGGAAAACCAGCCAGCAACGCGCCCCTGTGGTATTGGTTCGCCACCGAAGAGGGGCAAGCCGTCGACATCAACAGCCTGAAACGCTCCGCCAAACAACAACAGGCGCTGGCGGCGCTGCGGCAAGGAAAGATCTGGCGCTATCAGGTAGCCGAGCTTGATTTTACTGACGCCACGCTGCAAACGCTGCGGCGTAAGGGACTTTGTGAGCTTGCCAGTGAAACGCCCGCGTTTACCGACTGGCGGGAGCATTATGCCGTCGCAGGAGAGCGCCTGCGGCTGAATACCGAACAGGCGACAGCAGTCGGCGCGATTCACAGCGCGTCGGACGGTTTCTCCGCCTGGTTGCTGGCAGGCGTAACCGGTTCCGGCAAGACCGAAGTGTATCTGAGCGTGCTGGAAAACGTCCTCGCCCAGGGCAAACAGGCGCTGGTGATGGTGCCGGAAATCGGCCTGACGCCGCAAACGATCGCCCGTTTTCGCGAACGTTTTAACGCGCCGGTGGAAGTGCTGCATTCCGGGCTAAACGACAGCGAGCGTCTTTCGGCATGGCTGAAAGCGAAAAACGGCGAAGCGGCGATTGTCATCGGCACGCGCTCCTCGCTGTTTACGCCGTTTAAAAATCTTGGCGTAATTGTCATCGACGAAGAGCACGACAGCTCTTATAAACAGCAGGAAGGGTGGCGCTACCATGCCCGCGATTTGGCAGTGTATCGCGCCCATAGCGAGCAGATCCCGATTATTCTCGGCTCCGCCACCCCAGCCCTGGAAACACTATGCAACGTGCGGCAGAAAAAATACCGGATGCTGCGTCTGACGCGGCGCGCAGGCAACGCCCGCCCAGCCCTGCAGCATGTGCTGGATTTAAAAGGCCAGCGTCTTCAGGCGGGACTGGCGCCCGCCCTTATCGCCCGTATGCGCCAACATCTCCAGGCCGACAATCAGGTAATTTTATTTCTTAACCGCCGGGGATTCGCGCCCGCGCTGCTTTGCCACGACTGCGGCTGGATTGCGGAGTGCCCGCGTTGCGATCACTACTACACGCTGCACCAGGCGCAGCATCATTTACGCTGTCATCACTGCGACAGCCAACGTCCGGTACCGCGTCAGTGCCCCTCCTGCGGCTCCACACATATGCTACCGGTTGGGTTAGGGACGGAACAGTTGGAGCAGGTGCTGGCGCCCTTCTTCCCCGGCGTGCCGATCTCACGAATCGACCGTGATACCACCAGTCGTAAAGGCGCGCTGGAGCAGCATCTGGCGGAAGTTCACCGCGGCGGAGCGCGCATTCTGATAGGCACACAAATGCTGGCGAAAGGCCATCACTTTCCGGACGTCACGCTGGTGGCGTTGCTGGATGTCGATGGCGCGCTTTTTTCCGCAGATTTTCGTTCGGCGGAACGCTTCGCCCAGCTCTACACTCAGGTTTCCGGCCGCGCCGGGCGCGCGGGCAAACAGGGCGAAGTGGTGCTCCAAACGCACCATCCTGAGCATCCCCTGCTGCAAACGTTACTGTATAAAGGCTATGATGCGTTTGCGGAACAGGCGCTGGCGGAACGGCAAACGCTCCAGCTTCCGCCGTGGACCAGCCACGTCATTATTCGCGCAGAGGATCACAACAATCAGCAGGCGCCCGTCTTTCTCCAGCAGTTGCGTAATCTGATTCAGGCCAGCCCGCTATCAGACGATAAGCTGTGGATCTTAGGTCCGGTTCCGGCCCTCGCGCCAAAACGCGGCGGCCGCTATCGCTGGCAAATTTTACTTCAGCATCCTTCACGGATTCGCCTGCAACACATCATCAGCGGCACGCTGGCGTTGATCAATACGCTCCCTGAAGCGCGGAGAGTTAAATGGGTTCTGGACGTCGATCCGATTGAAGGATAGTCCTCACGATGCGAGGCGGATCGTAAAATTAAAGATCCATCACACTTTTTATGAAAATTCTGTAACCGCTTCCACGCACTATCTGATAAAAATGTTTTCGATGAGTGTTACCAGGGATAGATCTGCGCCAGCAGTTCCCAGGCGAGGAGAAAGAGTGAAATCGAACAAGCAGGTTACTGCCGCTACGATGAAGGATGTTGCGTTGAAGGCGAAAGTCTCTACGGCAACCGTATCCCGCGCGTTAATGAACCCCGATAAAGTCTCCCAGTCGACCCGTAGCCGGGTTGAACAGGCCGCGCTTGAAGTGGGTTATTTCCCGCAGTCGATGGGGCGAAATGTAAAACGCAATGAATCCCGTACGATTTTGGTGATTGTCCCGGATATTTGCGATCCCTTCTTCAGTGAAATTATCCGCGGTATCGAAGTGACCGCGGCAGAACAGGGGTATCTGGTGCTGATTGGCGATTGCGCCCATCAAAACCAGAAAGAAAAAACCTTTCTTAATCTCATCATCACCAAACAGATCGACGGCATGGTACTTCTCAGTTCCCGACTGCCCTTTGACGCCAGCGTTGAGGAGCAGCGCAATTTGCCTCCGATGGTGATGTCGAATGAGTTTGCGCCGGAGCTTGAACTGCCGACGGTACATATCGATAACCTGACCGCCGCGTTCAATGCCATGAACTACCTGTTGGATTTGGGCCACAAGCGGATTGGTTGTATTGCGGGGCCGGAAGATATGCCGCTCTGTCACTATCGCTTACAAGGTTACGTACAGGCATTAAGACGCAGTGGCATTGTGGTCGATCCGCATTACATCGCCCGTGGCGACTTTACCTTTGAAGCAGGGGCAAACGCATTAAAGCAGTTGCTTGAGCAACCGTTGCCGCCTACCGCCGTCTTTTGTCATAGCGACGTAATGGCGCTGGGCGCCCTCTCCTGGGCCAAGCGCCAGGGTCTGAAAGTGCCTGACGATCTGTCGATTATCGGCTTTGACAATATCGCGCTGGCCGAGTTTTGCGACCCTCCGTTGACAACCGTGGCGCAGCCGCGTTTTGACATTGGTCGCGAGGCGATGCTGCTGTTGCTCGATCAGATGCAGGGGCAAAATGTGAGCAGCGGCTCGCGTTTAATGGATTGCGAGCTGATTATTCGCGGTTCTACGCGCGCTTTACCCTAAAGTAAATAGCTTTAAGACTCACCTGTCTGGTCAAAGGCCCGCCGCTTCAGTAACATGACGGGCTGACGAACGAATAAATACAGCGAAACGATAGTGGCACAACGAGATTATGTACGTCGCGGCCAACCGGCTCCTTCGCGGCGCAAAAAGAGCACCTCACGGAACTCACGGAAGAAGCAAAGCAACATGCCTGCCGTCTCGCCGGCAATGGTCGCGATTGCGGCAGCCGTCCTTGTGACCTTTATCGGCGGTCTGTACTTCATTACTCACCATAAGAAAGAAGAGTCCGAAACGCTACAAAACCAGAAAGTCACTGGCAATGGGCTTCCGCCAAAACCGGAAGAGCGCTGGCGTTACATCAAAGAGCTGGAAAGTCGCCAGCCGGGCGTGCGTACGCCAACGGAACCGTCCGCCGGCGGCGAAGTCATGAATCCGAATCAGCTCACCAGCGAACAGCGTCAACTCCTGGAGCAGATGCAGGCGGATATGCGTCAGCAGCCAACGCAACTTAACGAAGTGCCGTGGAACGAGCAGACGCCAGAACAACGCCAGCAAACGCTACAGCGCCAGCGTCAGGCGCAGCAGCAGTGGGCTCAAACGCAGCCTGTTCAGCAACCACGCACGCAGCCGCGGGTAAACGAGCAGCCGCAAACACGCACGGTACAGTCCGCCCCGGCGCAACCCGCGCGCCAAAGTCAGCCGCCGAAACAGACGGCCTCGCAGCAACCTTATCAGGATTTGCTGCAAACGCCGGCGCATACCAGCGCGGCAGCGCCAAAAGCCGCGCCAATTACGCGCGCGCCTGAAGCGCCGAAGGCGACAGCAGAGAAAAAAGATGAACGTCGCTGGATGGTGCAATGTGGTTCATTCAAAGGCGCTGAGCAGGCAGAAAGCGTCCGCGCTCAGCTGGCGTTTGAAGGCTTTGACTCCAAAATTACCACCAATAACGGCTGGAATCGCGTGGTTATCGGGCCGGTGAAAGGTAAAGAAAATGCCGACAGCACCATTAACCGTCTGAAGATGGCGGGCCATACAAACTGCATTCGACTCGCCACCGGGGGTTGAAACCCTCAAAATCTCCCCCATCTATACTTGCATTATGCCCCGTACGCCGTACGGGGCCGCAATTCAGCATTAGTAACCAAGGGGTCTGCTCGTGACAACAATAGTAAGCGTACGCCGTAACGGCCACGTGGTAATCGCCGGTGATGGTCAGGCCACACTGGGTAACACAGTAATGAAAGGCAACGTGAAGAAAGTCCGCCGCCTCTACAACGACAAGGTCATTGCGGGCTTTGCGGGCGGTACTGCGGATGCATTCACGCTGTTCGAGCTGTTTGAACGTAAACTGGAAATGCATCAGGGGCACCTGGTCAAAGCCGCCGTTGAACTGGCGAAAGACTGGCGTACCGACCGTATGCTACGCAAACTGGAAGCGTTGCTGGCCGTCGCGGATGAAACCGCCTCGCTCATCATCACGGGTAACGGCGATGTCGTGCAACCTGAAAACGATTTAATTGCTATCGGCTCCGGCGGTCCTTATGCCCAGGCTGCCGCTCGCGCTCTGTTGGAAAATACCGAGCTCGGCGCGCGCGAAATTGCTGAAAAGGCGTTGGATATTGCAGGCGATATCTGCATTTACACCAACCATTTCCACACCATTGAAGAATTGACCGCCAAAGCGTAAGGACCTCTCATGTCTGAAATGACCCCACGCGAAATTGTCAGCGAACTGAACAAACACATTATCGGCCAGGATAACGCAAAGCGTTCCGTGGCGATTGCATTGCGTAACCGCTGGCGTCGTATGCAGCTTGATGAAGAGCTGCGCCACGAAGTAACGCCGAAAAATATTCTGATGATTGGCCCGACCGGCGTCGGTAAAACCGAAATCGCTCGTCGTCTGGCAAAACTCGCCAACGCGCCATTCATTAAAGTCGAAGCCACCAAATTCACCGAAGTGGGCTATGTCGGGAAAGAAGTGGACTCTATCATCCGCGATCTGACCGATGCCGCGGTGAAAATGGTTCGCGTACAGGCTATCGAGAAAAACCGCTATCGTGCGGAAGAGTTGGCGGAAGAACGTATTCTCGACGTGCTGATCCCACCCGCAAAAAATAACTGGGGCCAGGCCGAACAGCAGCAGGAGCCTTCTGCCGCCCGTCAAACGTTCCGCAAAAAACTGCGCGAAGGCCAGCTCGACGATAAAGAGATCGAGATTAACCTCGCCGCCGCGCCGATGGGCGTAGAGATTATGGCGCCTCCGGGCATGGAGGAGATGACCAGCCAGTTGCAGTCTATGTTCCAGAACCTGGGCGGTCAGAAACAGAAACCGCGTAAGCTGAAAATTAAAGACGCGATGAAACTGTTGGTTGAAGAAGAAGCGGCTAAGCTGGTCAACCCGGAAGAGCTGAAACAGGACGCTATCGACGCGGTTGAACAGCACGGCATCGTGTTTATCGATGAAATTGACAAAATTTGTAAGCGTGGCGAAACCTCCGGCCCGGATGTTTCACGCGAAGGCGTACAGCGCGACTTACTGCCGCTGGTAGAAGGCTGCACGGTTTCGACCAAACACGGGATGGTCAAAACGGATCATATTCTGTTTATCGCCTCTGGCGCGTTCCAGGTGGCGAAGCCGTCTGATCTGATCCCGGAACTGCAGGGCCGTCTGCCGATTCGCGTTGAACTTCAGGCGCTGACCACCAGCGATTTCGAACGCATTTTGACCGAGCCAAACGCCTCCGTCACCGTGCAGTATAAAGCGCTGATGGCAACTGAAGGCGTCAATATCGAGTTCACCGATTCCGGTATTAAACGTATTGCCGAAGCCGCCTGGCAGGTTAACGAAACCACCGAAAACATCGGCGCGCGCCGTCTGCATACCGTACTGGAGCGTCTGATGGAAGAAATTTCCTATAACGCCAGCGAT
The DNA here is from genome assembly GCF_043847915.1 of Salmonella sp. 2020_1459. NCBI lineage: Bacteria > Pseudomonadati > Pseudomonadota > Gammaproteobacteria > Enterobacterales > Enterobacteriaceae > Salmonella > Salmonella sp. 2020_1459. Next base: position 6,902 of record NZ_JBCMFA010000009.1, read on the forward strand.
CTGCACGGCCAAAACATCACAATTGATGCGGAATATGTGAGCAAACATCTGGATGCGCTGGTCGCAGATGAAGATCTAAGCCGTTTTATCTTATAATCGCGTCCAATGCATTTTCATCACTGTTGATGGGGCTGAAAAGCCCCATTTTTATTGGCGCTAAATATGACTGAACAACAACAAATTAGCCGCACCCAGGCCTGGCTGGAAAGCTTACGACCCAAAACCTTACCCCTCGCCTTCGCAGCGATTATCGTCGGTACGGCCCTGGCATGGTGGCAAGGCTATTTCGATCCTCTGGTCGCGCTGCTGGCCCTTATCACCGCCGGGCTGTTGCAAATTTTATCCAACCTCGCCAACGATTACGGCGACGCTGTCAAAGGCAGTGATAAACCAGATCGCATCGGGCCGCTGCGGGGGATGCAAAAAGGCGTCATCACCCGGCAGGAGATGAAGCGGGCGTTAATCATTACCGTCGTGCTGATCTGTATCTCCGGACTGGCGCTGGTGGCGGTCGCGTGCCATACGTTAACCGATTTTGTCGGCTTCCTGATTTTGGGCGGGCTGTCGATTATCGCCGCCATCACCTACACCGTGGGTAATCGGCCCTACGGCTATATCGGGCTGGGTGATATCTCTGTCCTGGTATTCTTTGGCTGGCTAAGTGTCATGGGGAGCTGGTATCTCCAGGCGCATACGCTGATTCCGGCGCTGATTCTCCCGGCCACCGCCTGCGGTTTACTGGCGACGGCGGTGCTGAATATTAATAACCTGCGCGATATTAATAGCGACAGAGAGAACGGCAAAAACACCCTTGTAGTACGACTGGGCGATGTCAACGCGCGTCGTTATCACGCCTGCCTGTTGCTAGGCGCGCTGCTCTGTCTGGCGCTGTTTAATCTGCTCTCGCTACACAGTCCGTGGGGATGGTTGTTTATTCTGGCCGCGCCCTTGCTCATTAAACAAGCGCGCTACGTAATGCGCGAAAGGGAGCCTGCGGCAATGCGCCCGATGCTTGAACGTACCGTTAAAGGCGCGTTGTTAACCAACCTGTTATTTGTGATTGGGATACTCTTAAGTCAGTGGGCCGTTTAACTGACAAATATCAATTAACAATTGATGATTTTGCCAACAGTATACTTAGCGCGATATACTAAAAATTCTCGCAGCAACTGAACGTTAAGCCTATGAAATACGATACTTCCGAGCTTTGTGACATCTATCAGGAAGATGTCAACGTCGTGGAACCGCTGTTCTCTAATTTTGGAGGGCGGTCGTCGTTTGGCGGACAAATCATCACGGTAAAATGTTTCGAGGACAACGGGTTGCTGTACGATCTGCTCGAACAAAATGGCCGTGGTCGGGTTCTGCTGGTCGATGGCGGCGGTTCTGTCCGTCGTGCATTAGTCGATGCGGAGCTGGCGCGTCTGGCCACGCAAAATGAATGGGAAGGGCTGGTTATCTATGGCGCGGTGCGTCAGGTGGACGATCTGGAAGAGCTGGATATCGGAATTCAGGCGATCGCCGCCATTCCGGTTGGCGCCGCAGGTGAAGGCATTGGGGAAAGCGATGTGCGCGTCAATTTCGGCGGCGTGACGTTCTTCTCCGGCGATCATCTCTATGCCGACAACACCGGGATTATCCTTTCCGAAGACCCGCTTGATATCGAGTGATCAAAAAAGGCGCCGTAAGGCGCCTTTTTTATGCGTTGTCGCTGATTGCCGGATGGCAGCTTACGCCTTATCCGGCCCACCGGTGTCCGCATTCTAAATCCTCTATAGATTTCGCGTCAGGGCAAGGCGGCAAGTAAGTGAATCCCCAGGAGCATAGGCCACTATGTGACTGGGGTGAACGCACGCAGCCAACGCCGCCATAACGTGAAATATGACGAGGATTAGACTTCTTCCATACGACCAAGCAGCGCCTGCAAACGTTCCTGCCAGCCGCTCTGCTGTTCCTTCAGAGAATTATTTTCACGCTCGAGTTCTTCACGCTGATGCTGTGCAGACTGCACTTCCTGCGTCAGGCTGTTGTTCTTTTCTTTCAGCTCTTCAATTTCCATCTGTAACAGGGTGATGGTGTCAATCGCCTGCTGTACTTTTGCTTCCAGTTTCTCAAACACTTCTAAAGACATGATCTTACCTCTCCTGAATTGCAAGGCGACGCTTCACGTAAACGCGCACAATATATAGTGTCGATTGTATGAAGCCCCGCTCTCGCTGTCCAGCGACATACCGCGTAGATCGCGGTTTGCAGCAATTTTCATCCATCTCCTGGTAACATTCATTCAATAACTTAAAAATGTTAACATATTGGTTAATGAAATGATTCAATTCACTCTCTTCTGCTGTCTCAAAATGCGCTTCATGGCGCGATAACGCTCATTTTATTGACGCAGTACACACATTTTGATTTCGATATTTCTCGTTTTTGCTCGTTAACGATAAATTAACAGTGTGCCTACAGGGCATCGTGGATGTCCATGACCTCCTCGCATACCAATAATCATTACATACTCTTCAGGATCCGATTATGAGTCAAACATCAACCTTAAAAGGCCAGTGCATTGCTGAATTCCTCGGTACCGGGTTGTTGATTTTTTTCGGTGTGGGTTGTGTCGCTGCGCTTAAAGTTGCCGGAGCTACTTTTGGACAGTGGGAAATCAGCGTCATCTGGGGTCTGGGGGTAGCGATGGCTATCTACCTGACGGCAGGTGTTTCTGGCGCACACCTGAACCCGGCAGTGACCATCGCACTCTGGCTATTTGCCTGTTTCGACAAACGTAAAGTTGTTCCTTTTATTATTTCTCAAGTTGCCGGCGCCTTTTGCGCAGCGGCGTTAGTTTACGGGCTTTATTACAATCTTTTTGTGGACTTCGAACAAACCCACCATATCGTCCGTGGCAGCGTTGAAAGTCTCGATCTCGCAGGCATTTTCTCAACTTACCCGAATCCTCATATCAATTTTGTGCAGGCCTTCGCGGTTGAAATGGTGATTACCGCTATTCTGATGGGGCTGATTCTGGCGCTGACCGACGACGGTAACGGCGTACCTCGCGGTCCGCTTGCGCCACTGCTCATTGGTTTACTGATCGCCGTTATCGGTGCCTCTATGGGGCCGTTGACCGGGTTTGCGATGAATCCGGCGCGTGACTTTGGCCCCAAAATGTTCGCCGGGCTTGCCGGTTGGGGTGAAATTGCGTTTACCGGCGGTAGAGACATTCCTTACTTCCTGGTGCCGCTGTTTGGCCCCATCGTCGGCGCCATTCTGGGCGCGTTTGCTTATCGCAAATTTATTGGCCGTCATTTGCCGTGCGATACCTGCGTCGTGGAAGAGAAGGACTCCACCGCGACCACACAACAAAATGCTTCGCTGTAATCTGATTACGGGACAAAATTATGACTGAAAAAAAATATATCGTTGCGCTCGACCAGGGTACCACCAGCTCCCGCGCGGTCGTTATGGATCATGACGCGAATATCGTCAGCGTATCACAGCGTGAATTTGAGCAAATTTATCCTAAGCCAGGCTGGGTAGAACACGACCCGATGGAAATTTGGGCGTCCCAAAGCTCAACGCTGGTAGAAGTGCTGGCTAAGGCCGATATCAGTTCCGATCAGATTGCCGCTATCGGTATCACCAACCAACGTGAAACCGCGATCGTCTGGGAACGTGAAACCGGCAAACCGATATACAACGCTATTGTCTGGCAGTGCCGTCGTACCGCCGATATTTGCGAACAGCTTAAACGCGACGGTCTGGAAGATTACATCCGCGACAATACCGGTCTGGTCGTCGACCCGTACTTCTCTGGCACTAAAGTGAAATGGATCCTTGACCATGTGGAAGGTTCGCGCGAACGCGCGAAGCGTGGCGAGCTGCTGTTCGGTACGGTGGATACCTGGCTTATCTGGAAGATGACGCAGGGCCGCGTCCACGTTACGGATTACACCAACGCCTCACGAACCATGCTGTTCAACATCCATGATTTGGACTGGGACGATAAGATGCTGGACGTGCTGGATATCCCACGCGCGATGCTGCCCCAGGTACGTAAGTCCTCCGAAGTCTACGGCCAGACCAATATTGGCGGTAAAGGCGGTACACGTATTCCTATCGCCGGGATTGCCGGGGATCAGCAGGCCGCGTTATTCGGCCAACTGTGCGTAAAGGAAGGAATGGCAAAGAATACCTACGGCACCGGCTGCTTTATGCTGATGAACACCGGCGAGAAAGCGGTAAAATCGGAAAACGGCCTGCTGACCACCATCGCCTGCGGCCCAAGCGGCGAAGTCAACTATGCGCTGGAAGGCGCGGTGTTTATGGCGGGAGCGTCCATTCAATGGCTGCGTGATGAAATGAAGCTCATCAGCGACGCGTTCGACTCCGAATATTTCGCCACGAAAGTGAAAGATACCAACGGTGTCTACGTGGTTCCGGCCTTCACCGGTCTGGGCGCGCCGTACTGGGATCCGTATGCCCGCGGCGCCATTTTTGGCCTGACTCGCGGCGTGAACTCTAATCACATTATCCGCGCGACGCTCGAATCCATCGCTTACCAGACCCGCGACGTACTGGAAGCGATGCAGGCCGACTCCGGCATCCGCCTGCACGCTCTGCGTGTGGACGGCGGCGCAGTGGCCAACAACTTCCTGATGCAGTTCCAGTCAGATATTCTCGGCACGCGGGTGGAACGCCCGGAAGTGCGCGAAGTGACCGCGCTGGGCGCCGCCTATCTGGCTGGTCTGGCTGTCGGTTACTGGCAGAACCTGGACGAGCTGCAGGAAAAAGCCGTCATTGAACGAGAATTCCGCCCCGGCATTGAAACCACCGAGCGTAACTACCGTTATAGCGGCTGGAAGAAAGCGGTTAAACGCGCAATGGCGTGGGAAGATCACGACAAGTAAGGTCGCCATCCGGCAAAATCTTTGTGCGGGGGCAACTCCGCACACACATCAATTATTCCCTCCTTCCCCTGTGCTACACTGCGCGCCACTCCTTTTTGCTACGAGTTTGTTATGAGACGAGAACTTGCCATCGAATTTTCCCGTGTGACCGAAGCGGCGGCGCTGGCTGGCTACAAATGGCTGGGACGCGGCGATAAAAATACCGCGGACGGCGCGGCGGTCAACGCCATGCGTATCATGCTCAACCAGGTCAACATTGACGGCACCATCGTGATTGGCGAAGGCGAAATTGACGAGGCCCCGATGCTCTATATCGGCGAGAAAGTCGGTACCGGCCACGGCGATGCGGTAGATATCGCCGTCGATCCGATTGAGGGCACGCGCATGACGGCGATGGGTCAGGCGAACGCGCTGGCGGTGCTGGCGGTCGGCGATAAAGGCTGCTTCCTGAATGCGCCCGATATGTATATGGAAAAACTGATTGTCGGTCCGGGCGCCAAAGGGGCGATCGATCTCAATCTGCCGCTGGCGGATAACCTGCGCAACATTGCGGATGCGCTGGGTAAACCGCTTGGCGATCTGACCGTGACCATTCTGGCAAAACCGCGTCATGACGAGGTCATCGCAGAGATGGCCAAACTGGGCGTACGCGTGTTTGCCATTCCTGACGGCGACGTCGCGGCCTCAATTCTGACCTGTATGCCGGATAGCGAAGTCGACGTGCTGTACGGGATTGGCGGCGCACCAGAAGGCGTGGTATCCGCAGCGGTGATCCGCGCGCTGGACGGCGATATGCAGGGGCGTCTGCTGGCGCGCCATGATGTGAAAGGCGACAGCGAAGAAAACCGCCGCATTGGCGAACAGGAACTGGCGCGCTGCAAAGCAATGGGCATTGAAGCGGGCAAGGCGTTATGCCTGGGCGATATGGCGCGTAGCGATAACGTTATTTTCTCCGCGACCGGCATCACGAAAGGCGATCTGCTGGAAGGAATTAGCCGGAAAGGCCATATTGCCACGACGGAAACGCTGCTGATCCGCGGCAAATCACGCACCATCCGCCGCATTCAGTCGATCCACTATCTTGATCGTAAAGATCCGGATGTACAGGCGCATATCCTCTAGCGCATTTGTTAGTTAGAGCCTTCCAGCCTCGCGGGGCTGGAAATCTTTCTCCTGACGAACGAAGATAAGGTTAGCGATTCAGAACAGGAGAAAACCATGGCCGATTGGGTAACAGGTAAAGTCACTAAGGTGCAAAACTGGACTGACGCACTGTTCAGCCTGACCGTTCACGCCCCCATTAATCCTTTTACTGCAGGCCAATTTACCAAACTCGGACTGGAGATCGATGGCGAGCGCATTCAGCGCGCGTATTCCTATGTGAATGCGCCTGACAATCCGAATTTAGAGTTTTATCTGGTGACGGTGCCGCAAGGAAAGCTCAGCCCGCGGCTGGCGGCGCTAAAACCTGGCGATGAGGTGCAAGTGGTCAGCGACGCGTCGGGTTTCTTTGTACTGGATGAAGTGCCTGACTGCGAGACGCTATGGATGCTGGCGACCGGAACCGCTATTGGCCCGTATTTGTCTATTCTGCAATATGGCCAGGATGTCGCGCGCTTTAAAAATCTGGTCTTGGTCCACGCCGCACGCTTCGCCGCCGATTTAAGCTATCTGCCGCTAATGCTGGAACTGCAACAGCGTTATGAAGGCAAGCTGCGCATCCAAACGGTGGTCAGCCGGGAGAGCGTGCCAGGCTCGCTTACCGGACGCGTGCCAGCGCTCATTGAAAACGGCGAGCTGGAAAAAGCCGTTGGATTACCGATGGATAAAGAGACCAGCCACGTCATGCTGTGCGGGAACCCGCAGATGGTGCGCGATACGCAGCAACTGCTGAAAGAGACCCGACAGATGACTAAACATCTGCGCCGCCGACCGGGGCATATGACGGCTGAACATTACTGGTGATGTTTTACCGAATGGCGGCTAGGGCTTATCCGGCCTGCAAATCATCACCAATCTGTAGGCCCGGTAAGCGTCAGCGCCACCGGGCAAATTACGGTTTACCGCCCGTTTACGGTTCTGCTTTAAACTTCACGTCCTGTGTCGCTTTCCCAAACTTATTTTCCCCCTGAACACCGACAAACGCGCCCAGATCGATAAGCATCATCACCAGGATCAGCGTCGGAATAAATCGCCCGACGACCCACTGCCACATCCCCGGCAGCATCACCCAGTTTCCGGCCAGCAGCATCCACGCCAGAATCATTAGCAACGCCCACGCGCCGGAGCGTCCCCGGTCATGCAGACGTTTGACCATGACGGCGGCGGTCGGCCACAGCAGGCACACCAGGCAAAATGCCGCCGTTTGGATATCAAGCAGATTTTTCCCCGCCAGCGAAAATAGCGCCAGCATCCCGGCAAACCAGAGGCCGATCCAAATCCAGAAATCACGGCGTCCGATACGCCCTTTAAATGAGAATAACCATTGCTGTATGGTCATGTAAGTTCCTTATATTTTGCCTTCCGCTACAGTTTACCCTTTTGACAAGCCCGACAGTTATCGTTTTAATCGTGAGCAGTCCTAACGAAAGGTAAGATTGATGAAGCCAGGATGTACTCTGTTTTTACTGTTGTTTTCTGCTCTCACCGCCAGCATAACGGCGCACGCGCAGCTCTCTTCATCGACCACGACAGCGCCCTATCTGCTGGCGGGCTCGCCAACCTTTGATCTTTCTATTAGCCAGTTTCGTGAGAACTTTAACCGCCAGAATCCCGATCTGCCGCTCAATGAATTTCGCGCCATTGAGAATAGCCGCGATAAGGCGAATCTGACCCGCGCCGCCAGTAAGATTAACGAAAATCTGTATGCCTCCACGGCGCTGGAGCGCGGTACGCTCAAAGTGAAAAGTATGCAGATTACCTGGCTGCCCATTCAGGGGCCGGAACAGAAAGCGGCGAAAGCGAAAGCGCTGGAATATATGGCCGCCATTATTCGCACTGTCGCCCCGTTGCTGACAAAAGAGCAAAGCCAGAAAAAACTGCAAAAGATGCTTATCGCCGGTAAAGGTAAACACTATTACGCCGAGACCGAAGGCGCGGTACGTTATGTTGTCGCAGATAACGGCGAAAAGGGGCTGACCTTCGCGGTTGAACCGATTAAGCTGGCGTTATCTGAAAATCTGGAAGGGGCGAATTGATGACAAAAAGCAAAGCCTTTCCGGGGATGAATCTCTATACTGTTTCACAGACCATGCTGCTCTGACGAGCGGCCATCTTCCTTAATTCGCTGACTAAGCGTGGAGAAATGAAATGCGACATCCTTTAGTGATGGGTAACTGGAAACTGAACGGCAGCCGCCACATGGTAAACGAACTGGTGGCTAACCTGCGTAAAGAACTGACGGGCGTAGCAGGCTGCGACGTGGCAATCGCTCCGCCGGAAATGTATATCGATCTGGCGAAACGCGCTGCTGCCGGCAGCCACATCATGCTGGGCGCGCAGAACGTTGATCTGAATCTGTCTGGCGCATTCACCGGTGAAACTTCGGCTGAAATGCTGAAGGATATCGGCGCGCAGTACATTATTATCGGCCACTCCGAGCGTCGTACTTATCACAAAGAATCTGACGAGCTGATCGCCAAAAAATTCGCCGTACTGAAAGAACAAGGTCTGACGCCGGTACTGTGCATCGGTGAAACCGAAGCGGAAAACGAAGCGGGCAAAACAGAAGAAGTATGCGCACGCCAGATCGACGCGGTACTGAAAACGCAGGGCGCGGCAGCCTTTGAAGGCGCGGTTATCGCTTACGAACCCGTATGGGCGATCGGTACCGGTAAATCTGCAACTCCTGCGCAGGCTCAGGCAGTGCACAAATTCATCCGTGACCACATTGCCAAAGCTGACGCGAAAATCGCTGAACAGGTTATTATCCAGTACGGCGGTTCTGTTAATGCCTCCAACGCAGCCGAACTGTTCGCGCAGCCGGACATCGACGGCGCACTGGTAGGCGGCGCATCTCTGAAAGCTGACGCCTTCGCCGTGATCGTGAAAGCAGCAGAAGCTGCTAAACAGGCTTAATTGCCAATCAATGTCTGATGGCGCTGCGCTTATCAGGCCTACCAGCCGAGTGCTTATGTAGGCCTGATAAGGTAAAGCCGCCATCCGGCATTTATGCTGTGGAGGGTAAGAAAGTAGTATCCCCGGCAACCTTAAACATCGCCCTCCAGCTCCGCATATTCTCAACCAGCCGATCATCACGAAATAACGCACTACCAGAAACAACACGATCGATGCCCTGTGCAATCAGCGAAGGCAATTGATCCTGCGTTAACGACCCATCAATAACGATAATTTTACCTTCGCGTTTATCACCAAGTAGACAGAGAAGCTGCGCCACGCGCTCATGCAAATCACTGGAGCGCATTTTACTGCCGTATCCAGGGTTCACTGCCAGTAGTTGAATAACCTCAACGTCGCTCAGAATAGGGATAATGACATCCAGAGGCGTTGCCGGGCATAAACTAATCCCCCGAATCACCGGCATTTCACCGCCGATAACGGGCACGGTCTGCTGACCAAGCCAGCTTAGCGTATGATGCAGATGAATATCGCCTTCAGCCTGAAGCGTGATGCAGTGTGCGCCCGCCTTCACGCAGGCTTGCGCCGCCGTCCATTGATCCGCTACCATCAAATGAACATCTTTGATAAAGGTTTGCGGCAGTTGCCCAACAGCCCATGGCCCAACGGTAAACTGCGGGCAAAATTGACCATCCATCAAATCCAAATGCAACAGCGGCTGGTTTAGCGCTTCCAACTGTTGCAGATAGCGATGCAACGCAATCCACTGCCCTGCCAGAATACCCACACTAAGCGGATATGACGCTAACAATGCCACACATGCTTCGCGCGTTAATCCGGCAAACTGGCTGTTCATGAGCACTCCTTAAGGCATCAAACCCATAAAAACTTTTTTTGTCCGCGGACCGGTCATCAACGGTTCAAGCTGCTCCACGCAAGTTTTGTAGTGTGGCGTTGTCTTGTGAAAAGCGACGGCCTGTTCATCAACGTAGGCTTCATAAATATAAAATCGCGTAGGCACCTGCGGATCCTGCAGAACATCAAAACGCAAGTTACCCGGCTCTTTAATTGAGCCCAGATGATTCTGCCGAAAAACATCGATAAATTGTTCAACCTTGTCATCATGAACGTTAATTTCAACCAGCGTAACGTGCATCATTAACCCCCTGATTATTCCAAATAAAATAACCGTCATCCCCATCTCCTCGCATCGGTAAAAGATGGGGAAGCGATCTCATTTAACCTTTCTCACTCAAAAAAAGCTCATAAGCACGCTCTGCTGTTTCGTTATGATGAACGACAGCATGTACCGCTTTAATCATGGCTACCGGATCTTCTGACTGGAATATATTACGCCCCATATCTACGCCAGAAGCCCCCTGGTCAATCGCCTGATAGCACATTTCCAATGCTTCACGTTCAGGCAGTTTTTTACCGCCGGCGATGACAATCGGCACCGGACAACCTGCCGCAATACGCTCAAAACCTTTATCGACATAATACGTTTTGATAATTTGCGCCCCCATTTCCGCAGCGATACGCGTTGCCAGTGAAAAATAACGCTGGTCGCGAGCCATATCTTTACCCACCCCGGTCACTGCCATTATTGGCATCCCGACGCGTAACCCGGCATCAATCAGTTGAATAATATTTTTAATCGACTGATGTTCATGCTCACTACCAATATAAACCTGTGCGGCAGCAGCACAGCTATTCAACCGCACAGCGTCATCCATCGCCACCGCAACCGCCTCATTGCTTAATTCAGTGAGAATAGAATTCGCCCCGGACGCGCGTAAAACGACTGGTTTATTGATTGCCGGAGGTACCACACTGCGTAATATGCCGCGAGTACACATTAAGACATCAGCATATTCAAAGAGCGGCGCAATATTGATATCAATACGCTCAAGTCCGGTTGTCGGCCCCTGGAAATATCCATGATCAAAGGCCAGCATGACCGTTTTTCTGGTCTTGGGATTAAAAATCCTCGCCAGTCTGGACTGCATTCCCCAATCCAGCGCGCCACAGCCTTTTAATGCGAACAAAGTGTTAGTTTGTGGTTTATCGGTGTGAAAATCTTTGCCATCTTTAATATCATCTAAATCAGCCATTCTTTACTCCGTCGATACATAACAGTTATCAGAAATCATATTTGTCGATATTGTCTTTGTTGAAAATGACACGCTCCGGCAATAACACAATGCCGTTACCTTTTGCCTCATAGTGATATCCCTGCTCACTATTAGGTGAAACGGTGACTTTGCCGATGCCGGGAATATCCAGTGAGTCACCGACATTCATTGGCATATTTTTCAGCAACGCGTTGGCGACATATACGGAAATTTTTCCCTGTTGGACGACATCCCACAGGCCAAACTCTTTAACAGTGCCGCGCTGAACATAAGGGCGCATTACATTCGGCGTACTAAAACCAACAATCGCGAGATTATTGCGTTTAAGGTTCTCCGCCGCCTGTGCCGCAGCAGGTAAAGCGTTAGCGTCAGGCGCGATGATGGCATCCAGATCGGGATACGCTTTGATGATACCTTCCGCCGTCTGGAGCGATTTCGTGGCATCGTTATAGCCAAACTGGGTAGTGACTATCTCCCACCCCGGATGTTCCTGGCTAATTTTGGCTTTAGCTTCTTTCACCCACTGGTTCTGGTCGGTCACCGTTGGGCTGGAATAGAAGAAAGCGACTTTCGCTTTCTCTTTGTCCACCTGATGAGCGGCCATCTCTACCAGCATGCTGCCGAGCTGTTTTGGCGTCCCTTGATTGATATAGTAAGAACGGCACTCCGGCTTGGTATCGGAATCCCAGGTTAATATTTTCACGCCTCTTTGCATTGCCCGCTTCAACGCCGGGCACAGGCCGTCAGGCGAAACGGCAGAAACGATAATGGCGTCATACCCCTGATTGACAAAGTTATTCACCAGTTGAACCTGGCCTGAGACGCTGGGCTCTGTAGGGCCATCGTAAGTTACGTCAATGCCCAGCGCTTTTCCCGCTTCCTGCGCGCCATTGCCGCCGCTGGTAAAAAAGCCCACGCCAACCAGTTTGGGAATAAAAGCAATCCGCTCTGCCGCCTGCACGGTCATTGCCGCAGATGCCAGACCAAACGCAGTGAGTAAGGCGATCATTTTAATGCTGTGTCTTGCCATTTTTTTCTCCATAAATTTCAAAAGGAAATCATGCCTGATGCGCATTGCGACGGCGTGAGTACCATTCAAGGATTTGGTGACGATGCAAACTGACGGAACGACCAACGACAACAACAATGAGAAGCGCACCGGACAATGCGCTGGAAATTTGATTCGGCACTCCGGCCATCTGTAGCCCCTGCTGTAAAAATCCCACCAGCAGCGCCGCCAACGCGGACCCCATAATCGACCCGGAGCCGCCATAAATATTGGCGCCTCCCAGCACAACCGCCGTAATGGCCGGCATCAGGAAAGAGGCGCCCAGATCCGAACGTGCGGAGCCAAAGTAAGAAACCAGTAATACGGCGGCGATCGCGGAGGCGCATCCGGTCATGGCATACACGGTATACAACGTGCGATTCACCGGGATCGCGCTGTACTGCGCGACACGGGCGCTCTGGCCAATCAGAAAAACGTTGCGTCCCATATGCGTGCGATGCATGAGCAGCCAGAAAAACAGACAGCACACAAGAAAAAAAATAAGCGGCATGGGAATACCAAGAAATGAAATATTGGCAAAATCAGTGAACGCTGTGGGAAATCCACCAATACCTTCATAACCCGTGGCGCCAGCCATACCAGATAACAATAATGCGCTACCACCAAATAAATACATGGTTCCCAGGGTAATCACCAACGGGTTTACGCCGGTATAAATAATAAGTCCGGCATTTATCAGCCCACATATTGCGCCGAGTAGTAGGGTAATAATAATCGCTAAAGGTAGCGGCATACCGAGCTGAAACAGCACACCCAGGGTAATCGCGCATAGCCCGATTGTAGAACCAAATGAAATATCCATACCACCGCTGACAATAACCATTGTTAGCGGCAAAGCGACAATACCGATACAAATAAAATCGCTAGTGCTAAAAAGTAAGACATTAATATCTAATAAACGTGGATTAATCAGACCGAAAGCCAGAATTTCAAAGATCAATAAGGCTGCCAGCGCAATTTCCCAGCTATAGCGTCGCCATGGATTCATCATGCCACCTCTTTGTTTTTATTCTGTTGTGCGTGCGTTTTTGCTTCCGCCTGTAGTGGAGTGGGTGGTGATATAAAACGGGCATATTTCTGGCGGCGCAGATTGCGTTGTAATGCGCAACGCAGCCGCCCATCGAATACCAGTACGCCCAACAATACCAGGCCAGCAATAAAATCGTTCCACCAGGCGGGGATACGCAGCAGCACTAACACACTATCGATTTGCGTAAGAAAATAAGCGCCGAGAATAGCGCCGATGACCGTGCCTGACCCGCCTAACAGGCTAATTCCCCCCAATACGCAGGCCGCGATGGCTTTCATTTCCAGCCCCGTGCCGGTTTGATTGGGAATGAAGCCAATCTGCGAGGCAAACACGATTCCAGCCAATGCCGCCATACCGCCATTAAGTGAAAATGCCATGATGCGTACCATCTCGGTACGGACACCCAATTGCCGGGCGCCCTGCAGGTTATCGCCGGTGGCGTAAAAATTGCGGCCAAAGGCGGTTTTCGCCAGGAGCCAGGCCATAAGCAGCGCTAACACCAGGGTAAACCAGCCGATTGCGGAAATTCCCAGAAACACCGGAGCAGAGAGTTGCTTTAAGCCTGCGGGTAATCCTTCAATCCATTTCCCCCCTGTCCATAGCAGCATGATCCCACGATACAAGCCCAGCGTTCCCAGAGTGGCGACAATGGCGGGTATCTTCAACCAGGCAACCAGTACGCCATTAAAAAATCCGGCGACAATTCCTAATATTAGTGTGGCCAGGCAGGCGACCGGCAGGCTATAGCCGGCGTTTAACATCACTCCCAGCAATACCGCGCACATGCCTGTCGTCGAGCCCACCGATACATCAATATTGCGGGTGAGCATTACCATCGTCGCGCCAATCGCCAACAGCATCAAAATTTGCGCGCTACTGAAAACCATTGTCAGCGTTTGCACGCTCAAATACTGGCTATCCAGCGCGCCAGGAAACACGAATAAACAGACTATTGCCAGCAGTGCCGTCGCTTCCCGGTTATTTTGGATGAATTTCAACATGTTGCCTCCGACGCACCATGTTCGCCAAACGCAACGTGCATGATGGTATCAACGTTAATTTCCTCGCCGCATAACGCAGGCCCCCCCAGTTCCCCCTGGTGCATGACATATACGCGATCGGCCATTTGCTCTATCTCTTCCAGATCGGAGGAAATAAACAGCACTGCGACATTTTGTTGCGCGATACTGCGCAACAGCTGATAAATATCGCTGCGGGCGGAGACATCGACACCGCGGGTCGGTTCATCGACAATCAGTAATTGCGGAGAGGCTTCCAGGCATTTGGCAATCAATACTTTTTGCTGGTTACCGCCGGATAAAGTACGCGCCGCCTGTTCGGCATTATTGAGTTTGATATTTAACGCGCGGTGGTAACGTTCAAGGGTGGCGTTATCCCGCTGGGGCTTTATCCAAAATCCTTTTTGGTTGTGGGTCAGCGAACAGACATTCCATGCCAGGGAAGCGTCAAGATACAGCCCGGATGACTGCCGATCTTCCGGCAAATAGACCAGGCCGAGCTGCAACCGCTGTTGGGTTGTCAGGGCGTTAATTTCTTCACCATTGAACAGCATCCGCCCCGCATTGACCGGTCTAATACCGTACAGCGTTTCAGCCAATTCTGTGCGTCCCGCGCCGACCAACCCGGCCAGACCAAGGATTTCGCCTGCCCGCACCTCAAGGTTGATATTCATAAAACCTTCGCCCGTCAGTGACTCCAGCGCTAATACCGTCGCGCCGCGTTCGTTCTGCGGGCGGCTGCCAGGCAATTCCAGCCACAACTTTTGATTCGCGGAAAGACTGACGCCCTGCGTTGCCGGGGTGATAGCTTGAATAATCTCGTCAGTAGAAAGGTCATGCGTTTTTCCGAATAATGCGATTTTACCGTCACGCATCACGCTAACGCAGTGAGCTAACTGTCTAATTTCTGGTAGCTTATGAGAAATAAATACAATTCCGACACCCTTTTTCAGCAACTCTTGCAGACGCGTAAATAACCGATCAGTTTCGGCTGGCGTTAACGACGCCGTGGGCTCATCAAGAATTAAGATTCGCGAGTCGCGCATCAAGCCGCGCATAATTTCAACGATCTGGCGGTCTGCAACATCAAGCGTACCCGCAGCGCTCGCCGGATCGAGTTGGCATCCCATCGCCTTTAATAGCTGCTGCATTTTTTCCGTGGAGGCCTGACGTCCCTGCAAGCCAAACAAGATATTTTCCCGCACAGATAAACTCGGAAATAACAGAGGCTCCTGGGGAACCAGATAAATGCCATACTGGTGCGCCTTCAGAGGCGTTAAATGACTGCAACGCACACCAGCAATATCGATAGTCCCTCCATCTGGCGGGACTATACCGGCAATAATCTTCATTAATGTTGATTTACCCGCACCATTGCCGCCAAGCAATGCGTGCACCTCTCCCGCATGCAGAGTAAAGTCAATTCCCTTTAGTACTTCGACGCCGGAATAACTTTTATAAATGTTCTGCACACAAATCAGAGGGGATGCAGTATTGTGACTGATTTGCATGTTGCCTCCGCTCCCTCAATGTTGACTGACGGGACTGAACAAATGTTTTTTGAAAAAGAAATTGTTCAAAACGGTAGTAGTTATTTGGTCAAAAAACTCTCATCCAGATCACGTTTTCTGAATAAATGAATTTTTAGATGATAAATGTTCAGATTTGGCGCGTTTTTGTGGCGTTAATCACGGTTATTTCGGAGTGATAACTGAACAATTGTGTTAATGATTTAGAAATGTTCAAAGTAAAGCCAGGTTATGACAATGAGCGATAATACGTTGGTATCTGATTATGGAATGTGCGAAGAAGAGCAGGTGGCGCGTATTGCCTGGTTCTACTATCACGATGGATTGACGCAGAGTGAAATCAGCGAGCGTCTGGGGCTAACCCGGCTGAAGGTTTCTCGTCTGCTGGAGAAAGGGCATCAGTCCGGTATTATTCGCGTACAAATCAACTCCCGCTTCGAAGGGTGTCTTGAGTATGAAAATGCCTTGCGCAACCACTTCGCATTGCAGAATATCCGCGTGCTGCCGGCATTACCCGATGCCGATATTGGTCTGCGCTTAGGAATCGGCGCCGCCCATATGTTGATGGAGTCACTGCGGCCACAGCAACTGCTGGCCGTCGGCTTTGGCGAAGCCACGATGACCACATTAAAACGCCTCAGCGGATTTATCTCGGCGCAACAAATCCGACTGGTCACGTTATCCGGCGGCGTGGGGCCGTATATGACCGGAATAGGCCAGCTTGATGCCGCTTGTAGCGTAAGTATTATGCCCGCGCCGCTGCGCGCATCATCGCAGGAAATTGCCTGCACGCTGCGCAATGAAAATAGCGTGCGGGATGTGATGCTCACAGCGCAAGCTGCCGATGCCGCCATCGTGGGGATTGGGGCAATTAACCAGAAAGATCAAGCCAGTATCTTAAAATCCGGCTATATCACTCAGGGTGAACAACTCATGATTGGCCGCAAAGGCGCAGTAGGCGATATTCTGGGCTATTTTTTTGATGCTCATGGCGAAATTATTCCAGACATCAAAATCCATAACGAATTAATTGGCCTGAAGTTAAATTCACTTTCCACGATCCCAACCGTGATTGGCGTCGCCAGCGGCGAACAAAAAGCAGAAGCTATTATTGCCGCTATGCGCGGTAACTATATCAATGCGCTGGTTACCGATCAGAAAACCGCAGGAAAAATAATTCAACTTATTGAAAAATAAAAAATAAAATAACACTTACCTCAATTCAATAAACAATAACTGACAGGATTTTATGTAACGATGTAAAAATAGCCGAGGATAAAAAAATGGCTCGACTCTGTACCCATACTGAATCAGGACATTACCTGATGGCTCTTGACGCCGGTACCGGTAGCGTCAGAGCAGTAATTTTTGATCTACAAGGAAAGCAAATAGCTGTCGGTCAAGCGGAATGGCAGCATCTGGCCGTGCCGGATGTGCCTGGTTCGATGGAGTTTGATCTTGCCAAAAACTGGCAACTGGCTTGCCAGTGTATCCGTCAGGCACTACAGAAAGCCGCCATCCCTGCAACGGCTATCGCTGCCGTATCGGCCTGCTCGATGCGTGAAGGCATTGTTATTTATGACAGTAACGGCGAACCAATTTGGGCCTGCGCTAATGTTGACGCCCGCGCGGCGCACGAAGTCAGTGAATTAAAAGAGCTGCACGATAACACCTTTGAGGAGGAAGTTTATCGTTGCTCCGGGCAAACGCTGGCGCTCAGCGCTATTCCGCGTCTGCTCTGGCTTGCCCACCATCGTCCGGATATTTATCATCGCGCGTCAACCGTCACTATGATCAGCGACTGGATGGCCTTTATGCTCAGCGGCGAACTGGCGGTCGATCCCTCCAACGCAGGCACGACGGGGTTATTGGATCTGGTGACCCGCAACTGGAAACGTAGTCTGTTACAGATGGCGGGCCTGCGTTCTGACATTCTCTCGCCGGTAAAAGAAACCGGGACGCTGCTCGGTCACATTTCACAGAAAGCGGCTGAACAGTGCGACCTGCAAGCGGGTACGCCGGTCATCGTTGGCGGCGGCGATGTGCAGTTAGGCTGTCTGGGGCTGGGCGTCGTACGCCCGGCGCAAACGGCCGTGCTGGGCGGAACCTTCTGGCAACAGGTCGTCAATCTTCCCGCGCCGGTCACCGACCCAAACATGAACGTTCGCATCAATCCTCATGTGATCCCCGGTATGGTACAAACCGAGTCTATTAGCTTTTTTACTGGGTTAACGATGCGTTGGTTCCGCGACGCCTTTTGCGCCGAGGAAAAACTAATCGCTGAAAGGTTAGGTATTGATGCGTATTCCCTGCTGGAAGATATGGCCAGCCGGGTGCCTCCCGGCGCGTACGGTGTGATGCCCATCTTCTCTGACGTTATGCGTTTTAAACGCTGGTACCATGCCGCGCCGTCGTTTATCAATCTGTCTATCGATCCTGAAAAGTGTAATAAAGCGACCCTATTTCGCGCGCTGGAAGAGAATGCCGCCATTGTTTCCGCCTGCAATTTACAGCAAATTGCCGCGTTTTCCGGCGTACAGGCCGACTCGCTGGTTTTTGCCGGCGGAGGATCTAAAGGCAAATTATGGAGCCAAATCCTTGCCGACGTTACGGGACTCACCGTTCACGTACCTGTCGTCAAAGAAGCTACCGCGCTAGGGTGCGCTATTGCCGCAGGCGTTGGCGTGGGTGTCTGGCCATCGCTGGCGGAAACGGGAGAAAAGCTAGTGCGCTGGGATCGGGAGCATAAACCTAATCCTGAAAATTTCGCTGTCTATCAGCAGGCCAGAGAAAAATGGCAGGCCGTTTATCAGGATCAACGCGCGCTGGTCGATGGTGGCTTAACGACATCCCTCTGGAAAGCGCCAGGCCTGTAACAGGAGAATAAGCATGCAAAAAACGAATGAGAAGAATCATGAATACCGCTTTGGCGATAATGGCCCTAAATACTTAATCCGTGGGCCGGGCTGCGATATGGGCGTCGTCATACTACAACCAGGGCAGTCATTCCCTAACCATCGCCATAATACCGCTTGTGAGATTTTTTATACCCTAAGCGGTGAAGTGTGCCTGTATCTGGAAGGAACACCTCATATCCTGCAAACTGGAGATGTTTTACAGTGCGAACCTGGGGAGGCGCATTATCTCATTAATAACGGTGATAACCCCTGGAAAGGCGTGTTTATTAAATCGCCGCATCTGGAAAATGACAGCCACCCCGCAGATCCACCGGCCTGGTAACGCCCGCGCCATCGCCAGATTTTGCCGGATAGCGCCACAAGAGCCTTGTCCGGCCTCCAAACGGCATTCGTTAATGCAATATCAAGCTGTCATTTGATGACCTGTTGGTTCAAGATATCACACTGATGATCCTGAATTTCCTCGGCAGAAGCGCGATTGAAGGTCAGTAAATTACGCTCGGTCGCCAGCAGGACAAAAGAGCCATCGCTTTGGCGTATCACCGCCAGCGCGATACATCACAGCATCCCCGCCCGCGCAGGAACTTTCCCTGGTCCCATCGCCACCACAGCAGCAAAAAATAGCAGTGCGGTCATAAACTCCGGCAGTAGCGAAGTCGCCCACAGAAGGATAGTAACGCCAACCATGATGAAAGGAAGAAACAGAGGATGGGGCAACCAGAGCGACATACCTGTCTCCTGACGATTTTTTCAGCAAGAATACGACGGACAGTCAGGCAGGTAAACGCCATATATAGTGGGGTTATCGCAGGATTAAGTGGACAAATCAGTGATAATGAATTTCACCAAAGTATTCAGACAGCACGTAATAGCGGCAATACTCAAAAGGGCTGTCCTTCCCGGCCTGAAACGTCTGTCTGGCGACGGATAACAGCGGTTTATTGGCGGCGATTTGCAATTTTTCGCACAGGTCAGCGGAAGGTAAAATCGCCTCAACTTTTTCTATCGCCGAGTCGCTTGTGACGTTTAATAACGAATAGAGCGACGTATGCTCCAGCGCCTGCGGTGTGAGTTGCAGATCGGGAAAGAAGCTAAGATCGAGATAGATCTTTTCATGGTTAAACGGACGGTTATTCAGGCAACGAATACGCGAAATATAGAGATAGTGATGCTGTGCGGGCAGGCTCAAGCCGTCTGCCTGAGCGTCGCGCGCGCGGCGCGGCGCGATTTCCAGAATACGGTTCTCAATCGCCACGCTGGCGTCCTGGAGATCGCGGGTAATACCGCGAAACGTGTGCCCGTAGCTCACGCCTTCCGGTACCGAGCACACCACCGAACCACTTCCGCGCTGGGAGGAAATAATGCCCGCATTGATTAATTCGCTCCAGGCCTGTTTAACCACAATCAGCGAGACGTTGTAGGCTCTGGCAATCTCTTTTTGCGTCGGCAGCTGGCTGCCTAAAGGCAGGGATCCATTTTGAATCTGCTGACAGATGATAAAAAATAGTTGCTTATAAAGCGGAGTAAAGCTCGTTTTATCAACCTGCAAGCTGCGCACCTCACGTCTTCGCCAGCAGGGGACGTTTTACCGTCCCCGGCAGGGTGAAGTCGCTACCCTGCGATTTGCCTGGCCAGTTCTGCCAAATCGAAATGATTCATACGATCCAAAGTCGTTAAATAATCGGCGGGAAAAGCCTCCACGCCATGGAATGCGCCGGAAATCGCCCCGACCATGGTGGCGACAGTATCAGTATCATTGCCGATATTAACGCCGGAGATAATAGCATCTACGGCAGAATTCGGACAACACGCGAACAGGCCAAAGGCCGCCGGCACCGCTTCACTCACGTGCAGCCCGGAGCCAATAATATCAGCAAGTTCCACCACCGCCGTTTCCCAATGGCGATGACGTTTACCGATATCTACGGCCAGCTCAATGCGTCGGGCAACGGAAGGCCCGGCGACCATCATCGCCCCTTGCTCCTGCGCCAGCAGATAGCCCCTTTGCGCACCGTAAATACCGGCGGCAATAATGCTGTCTGCATTGGTCTGCGCTCTTAACGCCTCGCTGGTTGCCGCCGCCATCGCCGCTGCGCCGGACATCGCCAGCACGTTATTATGGGTAAAGCGGCAAATCTGTAGCGCGCATTCAATCGCCGCGTCAATATCACCCGGGTGCAGCACCGCCGCTGGCCAAATCTTCATGGCGGCGCCGTTCGTTGCCTCCGCGTTACCCTTATTAATAATCTGTACCGACTGTTTCTCGCCTTCCAGCTCACCCTGTAAAGAGGCGCGGTTATCATTGAATATTGCCTTCATTGCCGCACGCGTCGTCGGGCCGGTAAAGTTGGCGTAGTACGGGTAATCCAGCCACTGCTGGAAAGCCTCGCGCATCGCCTCGTCGCTGACCTGGCGTTGATGGCGCAGCAGCGCATCCATGATGTACTTCGCCTGAATAAAATCATCCGTGCACATCCCCGCTTCGTTGCAGCGGCCAAACGTGTCCGCTGGCGGTTTTTGAAAGGTCGTCACCCAGCCGCCAAAATAGTCTTTTATTTGCTGCTGGGTGCGTACTTCCGTCGCGGCTCCCATCGCGTCCGCGGCGGCGGCGCCCACCAGGCATCCCAGTATTTTGTTTTGATCAACGTGCATGATGACTCCTTATTTCACGGTCATGGCTTGTGCCAGCGAATGGCTGGACAGAAAAGTGTTGAGCTGCTCAGGAAACGGCAGAGCGGTCATTGCGCCTTTTGCCGTCACCGCCATAGCGCCGCAGGCATTGGCATTGCTGATGGCTTCCGCCAGCAGGGCATGATCCCAGCAATTTGCGCGGGAAAGGGTGAACAGCAGGCCGCCGACAAAAGCATCGCCTGCCCCGGTGGTATCGACGACATCGACGCGTGGTGCGGGAAAATGGAACTCCCCCTCGGCGGTAATCAACAGCGCGCCATCGGCCCCTAGCGAAATGATCGTGGTGTCACAGCCCAGATCGCGCAGGTAATAACGCGCATCCTGCCAGTGACTGGCCCCGCTGAGCTGGCACAGCTCATCTGCCGAGACTTTGCAGATAGAAGCCAGCGCGGCGGACCGGGCGATCAGTTCAGGGATTTCATCAGTATTGCGCCACATCTTGCTGCGTAAGTTGACGTCGAATAACACGTAGCCACCGGCTTCTCGCATGCGTCTCGCCCCTTCCAGACATGCTTCGCGAGCGGGACTGTCGGTGAGGCCAATTGAGCTGAAGTAAAACCATTCGTACTGCCTGAACGGCGGCAAATCCTGCGGCGAAACGTAGGTATCAGCCCCCGGATGCACCAGATAGGTAAAGCTGCGTTCCCCGTCAGCCGTCAGGTTGACGATCAGCACCGCGCTGGTCAGGTCCGCATCCAGCCTTAGAAACGTGACATCCACGCCGTTATCCTGAAAAACCTGGCGCAGGAAGCGGCCGGCGTCATCGTCACCAAGACAGCCAATAAAACCGCACTCTCCGCCCAGCCTGGCAACGCATACCCCCACGTTCGCCGACGCTCCGCCGGGGCATTTCAGATAGCTGTTCTGTTTTTCCGGCACCAGGTCAACGGAGGCATCGCCGATAACCCAAACCTTATTCATGGCCTTCATTTGCGCCTCCTTATGCCTGTTTCTGCGCCAGGGCAAGCTGAATATCACGATAATATTCGTTGTTAATCAGATACTTTTTCATAAGCAGCCCAACCGCAAGGTGAAACAGAGCCGGAATGAGCGTCATCATCAGCGCAATACCGGTGAGCGAACGCGCGCTCTGTTCAACATCGGCCTGATAGCCAAAGTGGCTCAGCAGGAATCCGAGTATCCCGCCCGCGATCCCCATCCCAAACTTCTGGAAGAAGAGGATGCCGCCAAACGCCAACCCGGAAACGCGCAGACCGGTTTTCTTTTCTCCGTAATCCACCGCTTCGGCGATAGAGGACCAGAACACCGGCATTTGCATATCGCAGAAGAAATTAATAAGAAAATAGAACGCAAACGCCAGGATAAGATTTTCACGCCCGACGGAGAAATACATCAGCGCGCTCAGGATAAAGGTAATAATCTGGGTGTAGCGGAACATCTTAATTTTGTCCCAGAACTTGGTTATCCAGGTGGTAGCGATCATCGCTAAAATAGAGGCAACGACGCCGGTAGTCAGGAAGGGTGAAATCAGGCTATCTCCGCCGTTCAGATAATACTTGGCGTAATAAGCGGCAACGGAACCGCGAATAACATAACCGCACATCAGCAGCAGAATAACAACGCCGAGAATAATCCACTGATCGTTACGTAACAGATATTTAAACTGTTTCCCCACCGATAGCGAGGTAATTTCCGGCTCGCTGCGTTCACGCGTGGTAAGAAAACAGAAGATAAACAGTAAGGCGCCCATCGCCCCCATCAGCCCCATCGAAAACTGGTAACCCAGCGCCTTGTTGCCCTGCCCCAGCCAGACGGCAAGCATCGGTACGACGATAGTCACCAGGAAAGCGGCAATCTTAGTCATCACAAAACGATAGCCGTTGGCGCTTAACCGTTCGACGGGGTCGCTGGTAATGACGCCAATCATCGAAATATAGGGAATGGTGATCGCAGTATAGACCAGGGTCATAAGAATATAGGTGCCATAGGCCCACGCCAGCTTGGCCATATAAGCCATGTCAGGCGTAATAAACATCAAATACACGGCGAAACCAAAAGGAATGGCAAACCACAGCAGCCACGGGCGATAACGTCCCCAGCGCGTATTCAGTTTATCGGTCAGAACCCCCATGGCCGGATCGATAATGGCATCAATCATCCGCACAACCACAAACAGTACGCCAACATCAGCGGCGCTCAGGCCGTAGATATCGGTATAGAAATAGGCGAGGAGCAGCTGCATGGCGATAATCACAACGTTTATCGCCATATCTCCCGCGCCGAAGCCGATTTTTTCCACGATAGAAAGTTTCATGTTGATATTCCTTTACGCTTAGCAGCGCAAATCTGGTGAACAATTAATGATGTCACTACATGAAATAAAAACGTTTTTATAAATAAGCCGCCTGTCCGACACGCAATGGAGGCTATGAAGAGAGTGTAACCATCCTCAAAAAGATATAAAGGTATACCTTTATATCTTTTGATCGGTTTCACATATTTTTATAGACACGATCTTACCCCGGTTTTAAACCGGGATAAGAATCAATAAGATAATGAGCAGGGGGTGTAACGAAAATCAGCGGGAAGACAAAATGGCGCAACTATGGTCCTGAATCTCTTCCGCCGATGCGCGATTGAAGGTCAGTAAATTACGCTCGGTCGCCAGCAGGACAAAAGAGCCATCGCTTTGGCGTACCACCGCCAGCGCATAGCGTCCCATATGATCGCGCGCTTCCGGCACCTCTTCCGCCAGCATCATAAACGGACTACGCTGCGCCAGCTCGCTCTCGGTTACCCGGCGCGCCAGGTATTCATGCCCCATCAGGTCGCCCGGTAGCGGAAGCCAGCGAGTGCTGATGCGCGTGAGATCGTTATCCAGTTGCTCCCGAACGTCAGGACGGATGCAAGAAATATGGATATGCAAATGGTCCTGTGAACGACCAAGCCGCGAATTAATCGCCAGCGAGACCGCGCTATCCGGAATATCATGCCCGTATTTTTTACTCATATAACCGCGAGCCTGCCAGGCCAGCCAGAAAAAGTTGGGCGTAGCGGGTTCCAGCAATAGCGGGCTTTCTGTACCGTTGATACGGTAGGTGGGCATCAATAAATATTGCAACGGACCGTGACGATCTTTAAAGACGACATAGCCGGCGCGAGGTTTGACTTCCGCGCAAGGCGCTGGGTTTTGATGCTGTAACTGATCGGGCAGGCACTGTTCAAGCACGATTTCCCGTAATGCATCAGGGTTGCCGGAAAATTTCCAGTAACCGACGCCCGCCGCGGCGACAATCACTATCACCGCCAGTAAAAAGTAGCCTGTTTTTTTCATGATATGCGTTCCCTGTGACCCATAGACGGGGAAGAGTAACGCAAAATTGTGGCAAAGAAAAAACCCGGTAACATAATACGTTACCGGGTTTATAAACGGTTTAGCGTTTGCTAATTTGGTCGAACGTACCGCCATTAGCGAAGTGATCTTTTTGCGCCTTCGCCCAGCCGCCAAACACCTCGTCAATGGTGAACAGCTTCAGCTTCGGAAACGCATCGTCGTATTTTTTCGCCACGTCAGCATCGCGCGGACGGTAGAAGTTTTTCGCTGCTATCTCCTGCCCTTCCGGCGAGTAGAGATACTTCAGGTAGGCTTCCGCTACCGCTTTGGTGTCTTTCTTTTCCACCACTTTGTCGACCACGGAAACGGTCGGCTCTGCGAGAATAGATTCACTCGGGGTCACTATCTCGAATTTATCTTTACCCAGTTCATTCGTCGCCAGTAGCGCTTCGTTTTCCCAGGCAATCAGCACATCACCGATACCGCGTTCAACGAAAGTATTGGTTGAGCCGCGCGCGCCGGAGTCCAGCACTTCAACGTTTTTAAACAGGGCTTTGACAAAGTCCTGCGCTTTGGCCTGATCGTTATTGTTGTGGTGCAGGGCGTAGCCCCATGCCGCCAGATAGTTCCAGCGTGCGCCGCCAGAGCTTTTCGGGTTTGGCGTAATCACCGACACGCCCGGTTTAATCAGATCGTTCCAGTCATGAATTTGTTTTGGATTGCCTTTACGGACCAGGAAAACGATGGTGGAGGTGTAAGGTGCTGAGTTATCCGGCAGACGCTTAATCCAATTTTTATCGATACGACCACGTTCCGCAATAGCGTCCACATCGTAAGCCAGCGCCAGCGTCACGACATCGGCTTCAATGCCGTTAATAACGGAAGTCGCCTGTTTACCCGAACCGCCGTGCGATTGACGGATCACGACGTTGTCGCCGGTTTCCTGCTTCCAGTGCGCGCTAAACGCTTTGTTGTACTGCTCGTACAGCTCACGCGTTGGATCGTATGATACGTTAAGTAACTGAATATCCTTTGCCAGAATGCTGGTTGACGCCAGCAATAATGTGAACCCCACGCCCCACTTTTTCATCGCCCGACTCGCTTATGTTGTGTTGTGATGAGCAAAGCGTGCCAGAAAGAGATCCAAACATTAAAGAATAAAAAAAGATTGGCTATAACTTCGAGGAATAAATCTGAGGGATTGCCGGATGGCGGCTAGCGCCTAATCCGGCCTACACGTTTCTGCAACCTGTAGGCCTGATAAGCGTAGCGCCATCAGGCGCGCAAAAACAATCAGTACAGTTTTTTCGCGCACTCCATCCAGTCGCTTTTGAACGGACGCTTCATGTTTTCAATCGCATCGATGATGTCATGATGAACAAGCTGCTCGTTCTGGATACCGACACAACGACCGCCATGGCCTTCCAGCAGCAGGTCAATAGCATACGCGCCCATACGGGAAGCCAGAATGCGATCGTAAGGTACCGGGGAACCACCGCGCTGAATGTGGCCGAGCACCGTCGCACGCGTTTCACGGCCCGTTTCTTTTTCAATAAAGTGCGCCAGCTCGTCAACATCACACATATGTTCGGTGATAGCGACGATAGCGTGTTTTTTCCCTTTCGCGATCCCGGCTTTGATTTCCGCCACCAGATCCTCGCGATTAAATTCAACTTCCGGCACCACGATAAACTCACAGCCGCCAGCAATAGCCGCCGCCAACGTCAGGTCGCCGCAATAACGGCCCATCACCTCAACGATAGAGATACGCTGGTGAGAAGAGGAGGTGTCACGCAGACGGTCAATCGCTTCCACTACAGTGCCGAGAGCAGTGAAATAGCCGATAGTGTAGTCGGTGCCTTTGATGTCGTTATCGATAGTGCCTGGCAGACCGATGCACGGGAAGCCCATTTCAGTCAGACGTTTTGCACCCATATAAGAACCGTCGCC
Organism: Salmonella sp. 2020_1459; assembly: GCF_043847915.1. Lineage (NCBI taxonomy): Bacteria > Pseudomonadati > Pseudomonadota > Gammaproteobacteria > Enterobacterales > Enterobacteriaceae > Salmonella > Salmonella sp. 2020_1459. The sequence goes on from NZ_JBCMFA010000009.1 coordinate 33,519, forward strand.
GCCAATAACTACCAGCGCATCGATACCGCGTTTTTTCAGGTTTTCGATCGCGACAGCGCGAATATTTTCGTCACGGAATTCCGGGAAACGGGCAGAACCGAGGAAAGTACCGCCACGGTTGATCATGTCAGATACGCTGTAACGGTCAAGCTGAACCATACGATCTTCATACAGGCCCAGATAGCCGTCATAAATGCCCATGACTTCCAGCCCTTCCGTCAACGCTGCGCGCACAACACCGCGGATTGCCGCGTTCATGCCCGGCGCATCACCGCCGCTTGTCAACACACCGATTTTCTTAATCATGACTACCTCTGAACTTTGGAATGCAAAATGAAATCTATTGCCGGAAGCCGATTTCGCACTTCGAAACGATCCAACGAATATACAGATAGTATAACAATCCCTTCCTGCTGAATTGATTCAGGTCAGGCCAAATGGCGGTAATTTATACACAAAATGCTGGCCTGGCTCACTTTTTAACAATCAATTATACAAGCTCGAACTTCCTGCCTTCCCTGGGAACGACTGAACAGGGATCCTGATGAATAATGACATCTGAACCCGGAAAACGCTGTAAAATCGCCTGCTCTACCTGGTCAGCCACAAAATGCGCCTGAACGAGCGGCAGATTATCTTCCATTTCCAAATGAATCTGAATAAAGCGAGTCGGCCCTGACTGCCGCGTGCGGAGATCGTGCGCGCCGCTGACTCCCGGCCATGACGTCACGATATCAATAATTTCCTGTCGTTCCGCATCGGGCAGCGCGCGATCCAATAATGACTGCACCGCCTCATACCCCATACGTAACGCGCTATACAAAATATAGATGCCGATACCTAACGCAAACAGGGCATCCGCACGATGCCAACCGTACCAGGATAACCCCAGCGCGATAAGAATCGCTCCGTTCATCATAACATCAGACTGATAATGAAGCATATCCGCCCGTACCGCCTGACTTTGGGTCTTGCGTACCACCCAGCGCTGAAACGTGACCAGTATAATAGTGCATATCAGAGCGATGACGGTAACGCCAATCCCCACGCCGGGGTCGTTCATTGGCGTCGGCTTAATCAGATTCTGAATACTGGTCAAAAACAGAAACAACGCCGAACCGGAAATAAACATACTTTGCGCCAGCGCCGCCAGCGACTCCGCTTTACCGTGCCCAAACGTGTGTTCATCATCTGCGGGTTGCAGCGAATAACGCACGACCAACAAATTCGTCAATGACGCGGCAATATCCACCAGCGAGTCCACCAACGCCGCCAGAATACTCACCGATCCCGTATACCACCACGCAAAAATTTTGATCAAAAGTAACGCTGATGCCATCGCCGTTGCCGCGATAGCCGCCCGGCTAACCAGCCGTCCATAGGTTTGATTCATAAATACTCCCGCTATCTTCTGCCGGTAGTATAACGGATGGTTTAAAACAGTAAGCTAATAACAGAATGACAAACTGGAGATAAAAAAAACCCCCACATCATGTGGGGGAAGACAGGGATGGTGTCTATGGCAAGGAAAACAGGGTTGTTACTGGGAACGTGAGTTGCTACTACTCAATAATTTCAACGATGAACTTTTTTGCCATTGCGCCACGTCGCGCAGTTGCTCCATTCGTTGCTGATGCTTTTCATTCAAAACCGCTTGCTGCTCCGGCGTTAACAGGCGATACATCTGGTTACGCACGCGGGCCATTTCGACCTGGCGGGCAACCTGCTCTTGCGCCATTTTTTCTGCCTGAGCGCGCACAGCGCTTTCATCAAATTTTTCTGCGGTGACAAGCCGATGCATTGTCTCCATTTCGCTAACATTAACAGGAGGCTGTTCGTGCCTTGCCTGTTGCATAAGATCTCGCATCTGCTGACGCTGATGTTCGGTTAAACTTATGCCGTCAAACATATGATTTTGCGCGCTACGCTGCGTGGCCCCGTCACCGGGGTGCCAGTTATCGCTTGTAACAACTTCAGCTGCGTGGCTTAAAAAACTGAATGCCAGCGTTGAGGCCATAACAGCAGCGGTAACTTTGCGCATCGCTTGCTCCCAAAATCTTTTCTGTCGCGATTCAACGAGAGACAGTTTACGATTCGGGCTGCAAACATGCGTCAGGGGGTGTAAAACAACGTAAAGTCATGGATTAGCGACGCCTGATGACGTAATTTCTGCCTCGGAGGTACGTAAACAATGAATAAAATCCTGTTAGTTGATGATGACCGAGAGCTGACTTCCCTGTTAAAAGAGCTCCTCGAAATGGAAGGCTTTAATGTCCTGGTGGCCCACGACGGCGAGCAGGCGCTTGAGCTTTTGGATGACAGCATCGATTTACTTTTGCTTGACGTCATGATGCCGAAGAAAAACGGTATCGATACGTTGAAAGCGCTTCGCCAGACACACCAGACGCCTGTCATTATGCTGACCGCGCGCGGCAGCGAGCTGGATCGCGTTCTCGGCCTTGAGCTGGGCGCGGACGACTATTTGCCCAAACCGTTTAACGACCGCGAGCTGGTAGCGCGCATCAGGGCTATTTTGCGCCGTTCCCACTGGAGCGAACAGCAGCAGAGCAGCGACAACGGCTCGCCGACGCTGGAAGTCGATGCGCTAAGCCTTAATCCGGGCCGCCAGGAAGCCAGTTTCGATGGTCAAACGCTGGAGCTGACCGGTACGGAGTTCACCCTGCTCTATTTGCTGGCGCAACACCTCGGCCAGGTGGTTTCCCGTGAACATTTAAGCCAGGAAGTGCTGGGTAAGCGCCTGACGCCGTTCGATCGCGCCATTGATATGCATATTTCTAACCTGCGCCGCAAACTGCCGGAACGCAAAGACGGTCACCCGTGGTTTAAAACATTGCGTGGTCGCGGCTATCTGATGGTTTCCGCTTCATGATAGGAAGTTTAACCGCGCGCATCTTCGCCATCTTCTGGTTGACGCTGGCGCTGGTGCTAATGCTGGTACTGATGTTGCCCAAGCTCGATTCACGCCAGATGACCGAGCTGCTGGACAGCGAACAGCGCCAGGGATTGATGATAGAGCAACATGTAGAAGCTGAACTTGCGAACGATCCGCCCAACGACCTGATGTGGTGGCGTCGCCTGTTCCGCGCGATCGATAAGTGGGCGCCGCCTGGACAGCGGTTATTACTGGTGACCTCTGAAGGACGCGTGATCGGCGCTGAACGCAGCGAAATGCAGATCATTCGTAACTTCATTGGTCAGGCGGATAACGCCGATCATCCGCAGAAGAAAAAATATGGCCGCGTAGAGATGGTGGGGCCGTTCTCCGTTCGTGACGGAGAGGATAATTACCAGCTTTACCTGATTCGACCGGCCAGCAGTTCGCAATCCGATTTTATTAATCTGCTGTTTGACCGCCCGCTCCTGTTGCTCATTGTCACGATGCTGGTCAGTTCGCCGCTCTTGCTATGGCTGGCATGGAGTCTGGCGAAACCGGCGCGTAAGTTGAAAAACGCGGCTGATGAAGTGGCGCAAGGCAACCTGCGTCAGCATCCGGAGCTGGAGGCGGGTCCGCAGGAGTTCCTCGCCGCTGGCGCCAGTTTTAACCAGATGGTGACGGCGCTGGAACGGATGATGACCTCGCAGCAGCGTTTGCTGTCAGACATCTCCCATGAGCTGCGAACGCCCCTTACGCGCCTGCAACTGGGTACCGCTCTGCTGCGTCGTCGTGGCGGCGAAAGCAAAGAGCTGGAGCGTATTGAAACCGAAGCGCAGCGTCTGGACAGCATGATCAATGACCTGCTGGTGATGTCGCGTAACCAACAGAAAAATGCGCTGGTCAGCGAAACGATGAAAGCCAATCAGCTATGGGGCGAAGTGCTGGATAACGCCGCCTTTGAAGCCGAACAGATGGGCAAGTCGTTAACGGTAAATTATCCGCCGGGGCCGTGGCCGCTCTATGGCAACCCAAACGCGCTGGAAAGCGCGCTGGAAAATATTGTTCGTAATGCGCTGCGCTATTCACATACGAAGATTGAAGTCGGCTTCTCGGTGGATAAAGACGGTATTACGATCACGGTCGATGACGACGGGCCGGGCGTCAGCCCTGAAGACCGCGAGCAGATCTTCCGTCCGTTCTATCGCACTGATGAGGCGCGCGACCGCGAGTCTGGCGGCACCGGGCTGGGGCTGGCGATTGTCGAAAGCGCCATGCAGCAGCACCGCGGCTGGGTGAAGGCTGACGATAGCCCGCTGGGTGGGTTGCGGCTCACGCTGTGGCTACCGCTGTACAGGCGAACCTAAAAACCATCGGCCTGCGAATGCAGGCCGATTTTTTATCTCGCCGTCGAGATTTACCGGGAAATGTCCGGCGCCAGAATCCACTCAGCGCTGTCATTCCACACGTCCATCCGGGTAATTTTGCCATCGCGCACTTCGAAACGGTCAATAAAGCGGTTATCGGCAAACGGGCGACCGTCGGGCCATTCGCCATACAACGTACCGTTGGAATAAATCACAACGTAATCATCATGCTGCACCGCATCAAACTCGCCCAGCGCCTTCTTCACCCACTTGTAGCGAGCGCCGTTAAACTGCGCGATATCTGCCGCGCCCGCCATCGCCCGGCCTCCGGTGAAGGTAATTTTCACCTCCGGGTGCATATACGTTGCGGCGCGTTCAGCATCGGGAATCATCGAGGCCACCAAAAATTCTTTTACGATCGCCACCGCATTTTCAGCTTCAGTCATAATCCTTCCTTTCATTTTGGCGGAGTTTTATCCCCCCACAGTCGTCTGGCGCTATCTTCAATTTTGCCGCTCAAACGACGCTTTTGCATGGTGCGGCTCCAGCTCGCCGACAGCCCGGCGGCGCTCAACAGCCGGTGATATTGTTCGTCATCAAACGGCATAGACCAGGCGATAACACCCGCTTCATGAACCGAGACATCGCTCAGACGCGACGCCAGTTCCAGCGGCGCATCGCTGGAGACCTTACCTGGCGCAATGACCCGATACAGCCAGCCGGTTTTTCCGCTGTTCTGCATAAGGAGGGCCATGTCGCTGATGGCAAAGTGGAAATTAAGTTTAAAGCATGGAGAGCGCGGCTGAGTGACCTGGATCAACGCCTCGCCCCAGCGGTAGATGTCGCCAATAAACACGTTGTGTTCGGTCATTCCGTCCGTCGACAGATTCTCGCCAAACGCCGGGGCGCAAAACAGCGTCGCCTGCTCGGGGAACTGGCGAATCCAATCAGCATAGTGTTCGCGGGGGTAATGGCATAGCGCGCGGTCGGGGCCGCCGTGGATTTTCTTTTCGGCCTGCTGATCGCCAGCCAGACCGAGCTCGGTCAGCATGAGTTCGCCGTCGATTTGCACCTTGGCGATAGCGCTCGGGCGGCTGCCGTCATAGTCACGAATTTTGCCAATAAACACGTCAACCGGATAATGCATCTGCTGCTCCTTACGCGGATACAAAAAAAGCGAGTCATCAGACTCGCTTCTACAGACGTGCAATGCAAATTATTTTTTAGCGGCGAAACGCGCTGCTGCTTCGTCCCAGTTCACCACGTTCCAGAACTCTTTGATGTAGTCCGGGCGGCGGTTCTGGAATTTCAGATAGTAAGCGTGTTCCCATACGTCCAGACCCAGGATCGGGAAGCCGGAAGCGCCGGAAATGGCTTCACCCATCAGCGGGGAATCCTGGTTTGCGGTAGAAACCACAGCCAGTTTGTCGCCTTTCAGCACCAGCCACGCCCAGCCGGAGCCGAAACGGGTTGCTGCTGCTTTTTCGAATTCAGCTTTGAAGTTGTCAACGGAACCGAAGTCACGCTCGATAGCCGCTTTCAGATCGCCCTGCAGAGTGGTGCCTTTTTTCAGCCCTTTCCAGAACAGGCTGTGGTTAGCGTGGCCGCCCGCGTTGTTACGCAGCACGGTTTTTTTGTCCGCTGGCACCTGATCCAGTTTAGTAATCAGTTCTTCAACCGGCAGGTCAGCAAACTCAGGCAGGTTTTCCAGCGCCGCGTTAGCGTTGTTGACATAGGTTTGATGGTGTTTGGTGTGGTGAATCTCCATCGTCTGCTTATCGAAGTGCGGTTCCAGTGCATCATAAGCGTACGGCAGGGATGGCAGTGTATAACTCATAATCATCTCCATTATTGTCGAGCGGCACAGTGTTAACGCCGCGTAAGCAGTTGGTTCATTATAGTTAATTAAATGATATTGAAAATGATTATCAATGCCGTACTTTTTCCAGGGTTATAAACGTTACGGCATCCGCTGAAAAAAATCGTTTTTTACGCCTCCAACCGAAACCGCCTGTTGATGAATTCCTGGAAATCATGAAATGTGAAACAGGGTTTCAAAATCTTTCTTTTGGTGCCAAATTTTGTCAGCGGTGGCAAAATCAAGAAGGTTATAATTTCACCATGCAATTACATTCCCGGTAAATTATTACAATTGCGAGGGAATTATGAAGCAACCTGGTTTTATACGTCTGGCTACGTTGGCCTTACTCTCCACACTCTCTTTCTTCTCCCACGGCGAAACCATTTTGCGCCTGGCCTACGCTGAAAATAGCCAGCCGGTAAAAGATGCGTTGCACTTCCTGGGGCAGCAAGTTGAAGAGAAAACGGGCGGCGATATCAAAGTACAGTACTTCCCGGACGGACAGCTTGGCGGCGAGCGCGAACTGGTGGAGTTGACGCAGGTCGGCGTCGTCGACATCACTAAAGTGTCGTCCGGGCTGATGGAGAGTTTTTCGCCTGAGTACGGCGTGTTCTCACTTCCCTACCTGTTTGCCACCGTCGATGAATACTACCGCGTAATGGATAACCCACAGGTGATGGAGCCTGTTTATCAGTCCACCGCCGCGCAGGGGTTTGTCGGCGTAGGCTGGTATGATTCCGGCGCGCGTAATTTTTATATGAGCAAAGCGCCGGTTAAACGCATTGAGGATTTACGCGGGAAGAAGATCCGCGTCATGCAGAGTGAGACGGCGATCCAAACTCTCAAACTGCTGGGCGCTTCGCCCATCGCCATGAGCCAGGCGGAGGTCTATACCTCGTTACAACAAGGCATTCTCGACGGCGCGGAAAACAATGAGTTCGCTCTCACCATCGCCCGCCACGGCGAAGTCGCCCGTTATTACACCTACGATATGCACACCCGCATTCCCGATATCCTGCTAATGAGTACCCTCACGCTGGAAAAGCTGACGCCGGAACAGCAGCGCATCGTCGAAGCCGCCATCAAGGCGTCGATCGAATTTGAGAAAGCCGCATGGGACAAGGAAATAGAGAAAACCAGGCTGGCGGCGGTAAAAGATTTCAACGTTGAATTCTACGAGATCGACAAAAAACCCTTCCAGAAGGCAGTACAGCCTATTTACGACGGCCTGAAAAACAAACCGCGGCTTTACGGGCTGTATCAACGTATCCAGACAGCAAAAAATTAATCTAATCAGGAAATTAAGATGAACACATTCAGAAAAGGACTTGATTTATTGCTGGGCGCTATCTGTTGCCTGGTGCTGGCGATAATGGTTGGCATCGCCTGCTGGCAGGTGGCGAGCCGCTACATTCTGGGCGTTCCCAGCACCCTTACCGAAGAGATGCTGCGATTTCTCCTGGTGTGGGTATCAATGCTGGGCATGGCTTTTGTCGCCGGTCAGAAACAGCATATCAGCCTGACTCTCTTACTGGATAAGGTATCGCCGACGATTCGCGGCTGGTGGGATATTATTCTGCAGGTCATTTTTATCGCATTTTCCATTTGGGTATTGATTATCGGCGGCTTAAAGATTTCTGCGATTTCTATGCTGCAAATCTCCCCTGCGCTGGGCATTCCGATGGGGAAAATTTATTACGCACTCCCCTGCGCGGGCGTACTGATCATCCTCTATGGGCTGCTGAATATCGTTGACGCCCTGAAAGCTATCCATTCCGCCACGGATACCACTGAGCACACTCTGGAGAAATCACATGATTGACCCTATTTTTGCGTCCTGTACGCTAATTGCCGTCTTTGTTGTTTTACTGGCCATGGGCGCGCCTATCGGGATCTGCATCGTTATCGCCTCTTTCAGCACCATGATGCTGGTACTGCCTTTCGATATTTCGATGTTCGCCACCGCGCAAAAAATGTTCTCCAGCCTGGACAGTTTTGCCTTGCTGGCCGTGCCGTTCTTCGTTTTGTCCGGGGTGATCATGAATAGCGGGGGAATAGCCGCCCGGCTGGTCAATTTTGCCAAACTGTTTACTGGCAAACTGCCCGGCTCGCTCTCTTATACCAACATCGTCGGCAATATGATGTTTGGTGCTATTTCCGGATCGGCGATTGCCGCCTCAACCTCTATCGGCGGCGTGATGGTGCCGATGAGCGCGCGCGAAGGTTACGATCGCGGTTTTGCGGCCGCGGTGAATATCGCCTCCGCGCCGACGGGAATGTTAATTCCGCCCACCACGGCTTTTATCCTTTATGCGCTGGCAAGCGGGGGAACATCGATTGCCGCTCTGTTCGCCGGCGGTCTGGTTGCGGGTGTGCTGTGGGGCGTTGGCTGTATGCTGGTCACGCTGGTGGTCGCTAAGCGTCGAAATTATCGGGTTTTCTTCACCGTCCAAAAAGGCATGGCGCTAAAAGTTGCCGTTGAGGCCATTCCCAGCCTGCTGCTGATCGTGATTATCGTCGGCGGCATTGTGCAGGGGATTTTCACCGCCATTGAAGCCTCCGCGATTGCCGTGGTGTATACGTTATTGCTGACGATGGTGTTTTACCGCACGCTGAAAATTAAGGATTTGCCTTCGATTTTGCTCCAGACAGTGGTAATGACCGGGGTCATCATGTTCCTGCTGGCAACCTCTTCGGCGATGTCCTTCTCAATGTCGATCACCAATATTCCTGCGGCGCTGAGCGATATGATCCTCGGTATTTCCGCCAATAAACTGGTTATCCTGTTAGTCATTACCGTCTTTTTGTTGATTATCGGCGCATTTATGGATATCGGTCCGGCCATTCTGATTTTTACCCCGATTCTGCTGCCGATCATGGCTAAACTGGGCGTCGATCCGGTGCATTTCGGCATTATCATGATCTATAACCTGGCGATTGGCACCATTACGCCGCCAGTTGGCAGTGGTTTATATGTCGGGGCGAGCGTCGGTAAGGTCAAAGTTGAGGAAGTGATTAAACCGTTGCTGCCTTTTTACGGCGCGATTATCGGCGTTCTGTTATTAATTACCTACATTCCGGAAATCACACTGTTCTTACCCCGTCTACTGGGCATCATGTAAGCGCATAGTTTCCTGCACATCTCGTTGCCGGATGGCGATTCGCGTCTTATCCGGCCAACGCACGATAATAATTATCCGCAGGTCATCACCAGGTAAAAAAAACCGGCTACCTATAAAGTAGCCGGAAAAGGGAATAAATAATAAACAGGGATAATGATTAGAATGTGTAGCCTATACCCACGCGGAAACGGGTTTGTCTTTCATCGCTGTTGCTATTGACGGAAACATTACCTACCTCAACGAATGGCGACCATTGATCAATAATATAGGCAGTTCTGAAGTTATATTCATAGTTATCTTTGCCACCATCGTAAAGATCATATTTATCAGCTTTCTTATAAATTCCTTCGATTGTCCAGTCAAAGTTTTTCCATTTATAACCCGCCCAGACATCCATACGATTGATGGTATCATCATCACGGATATCAGAAGAACGGCGTACATATTCAAAACGATAGCGCGCACCAACCCACCAGCTTTCATTTAATGTCCACGTCGCGCGGAAGTAAGGCTTATAGGTAGAGTAACCGTTGCCTGTTTCCAGCACGAAACCCGGTTGCCAGGCGACATCACCGGTTTTAAATTGGTAGCTTATCGTATATTCGTTGCCCTGTGTTTCCAGGTCATTAAACGCTTTATTGGTGTCATCCCCGCCTGATTTTGAGATAGCTTCTATCGCAAAACCAACACCATTCGCAAACCGATGAGAAATATACGCACGGTCATAGTTAGCTTTACTGTCATCAAGATATTCATGACGAACATCGACATATACTGCATGCGCATTTGTTACAACAAGAGGTAATAGTAAGAAAAGAGATTTTCTCATAACAGAATCCATTTAATTTAAAATTAAAACGTTGTTTCATGTCAGACCATTACAACCATAATACGCAATGTGAATGGCGACAATATAGACAAAGATCTTTAATTTAAAATTGGGATAATGTTCAAAAAGCAAAATAAAATAAATGAAATTCATATTCGTCATATAAAATAAAAATCAAAACTCCATCAACAACGCCAATATAGGGATTTCCTTATATTTATATTTCATTGATTCCTAACGTTAATTTCAATATATTTAAATTGTAAATACAAATAAAACAACTAAATAATTACTGTATAACTATCCTTTTATCAAACGGTAAGTCAGACTATTCCCATTATGTGATCTCACGCAGCGTTTTCTTTGCATTGCTGCCAGCTAAGTCGTTTCGTGTCGTTATGATGAAGGTATTTTAGAAAACAAATATTACCCACTGATTTAAATAACATCCAGACGGTCACGATGCGCTCCGACTTTTTTAAAACGTGAAGTTAATCACTTCATTAACGTGCTGATTGCCAGAATACACCCAACGGCGGCAATCGTTATAAGGTTACCAGGCTGCGTAATTTTTAAACTCATGCAAACGGAAGGGGTATCCCGTCCATAAAAAATAATGAGGAACATGTCATGAGTAACGCGATTACGATGGGTATTTTCTGGCATCTGATAGGGGCGGCCAGTGCAGCCTGCTTCTATGCCCCGTTCAAGCAAGTGAAACAGTGGTCATGGGAAACCATGTGGTCAGTGGGCGGCATCGTCTCATGGCTTATTCTGCCGTGGACAATTAGCGCTCTGTTACTGCCTGATTTCTGGGCCTATTATGGGCAGTTTAACCTCTCCACCCTTTTACCGGTTTTTCTGTTCGGCGCCATGTGGGGCATCGGCAATATTAACTACGGCCTGACCATGCGTTATCTCGGCATGTCGATGGGTATCGGCATCGCTATCGGCATTACGCTTATCGTCGGCACGCTGATGACGCCTATCATCAACGGTAACTTCGATGTGTTAATCCATACCGAAGGGGGACGCATGACGCTACTTGGCGTTTTTGTCGCGCTGATCGGCGTCGGGATTGTGACGCGCGCCGGACAGTTAAAAGAACGCAAAATGGGCATTAAAGCGGAGGAGTTCAATCTGAAGAAAGGGCTTCTGCTGGCAGTGATGTGCGGTATTTTCTCGGCGGGGATGTCTTTTGCCATGAACGCCGCGAAACCGATGCATGAAGCTGCTGCCGCGCTTGGCGTTGACCCGCTCTATGTCGCGCTGCCGAGTTACGTGGTGATTATGGGCGGCGGCGCGCTGGTTAACCTCGGTTTCTGTTTTATCCGCCTGGCAAAAGTACAAAATCTGTCGATAAAAGCCGACTTCTCGCTGGCAAGACCGTTGATTATCAGCAATATTCTGTTGTCCGCGCTTGGCGGTCTGATGTGGTATTTACAGTTCTTTTTCTATGCCTGGGGTCACGCGCGCATTCCCGCGCAATATGACTACATGAGCTGGATGCTGCACATGAGCTTCTATGTGCTGTGCGGGGGGCTTGTCGGTCTGGTGCTAAAAGAGTGGAAAAATGCTGGCCGCCGTCCCGTTGCCGTATTAAGCCTCGGCTGCGTGGTAATTATTATCGCGGCGAATATTGTCGGTTTAGGCATGACCAGTTAATCGCTTTGATTACTGAGATGACGCCATTGGCTCGGCGTCATCCCGGTTTCCCGCGTGAACACCACTGAAAAATAATTACTATCTTCAAAACCGCACTGCATCGAAATCTCACTAATCATCAGCGGGCTATGCTGAAGCAGATACTGCGCGTGGCAAATACGGACCTGGCGTAAATATTGATTAATCGTCATCCCGGTTTGGGCGCGAAACTGCTGCCGCAGCACCCGTTCGCTGCATTGTTCCTGCTGGCAAAACGCATCCAGCGCAAAGGGACACTCAAGGCTATTAGCCAAAGCGGTAATTAATTTATCCAACAGGGTTTCTCGGGAGGTTGCCGGAAGATCGTCGGTCGCGTAGCGATGCCGTTTTAACGTCATCACCAGTTGACCAAACAGCAATTCTGCCATCTCATTCGCCAGCGGATCGCGTCCATTACTCTCATGTTCAAGCTGGTTAATGACCTGCCGCGCCTGATTCATTCCCATACTGCCCAGCCGCCAGTGAGGATGCCACTGCGCTCCCTGAAAGCCGGGAATCATCGCCTGCCAGTTTACATTGAGTTTCAAACGCTCCGGGCAGTAAATGATATTTTGCAGCACCAGATCGTTAACGGAGGTATAGGAGTGTTTGTCTTCAGCACGAATGTAAAACAGATCGCCGCGGGTAATTCTGTATGGGCGCTCATTAAGAACGTGTAGGCCATTGCCCCGCCAGACCATCACCAGTTCACAAAACTCATGCGTATGTTCCGCAAAAACATCCTGTGGATAGCGATCGGCAACCGTAACGGCCTGCTGCTCATCAGTAAAAAAATCTTTTTTCAAAAGGATTAACTGATTTGCCACCGCAGCACCTCATGTTGAATGCTTGCCGGATGGCGCTACGCTTATTCTGTCTACCGCTCGCCGCCGTAGGCCAGGTAAGGCGCAGCCGCCATCCGGTATTAAAGGGTATAATTATCAGCATATTGGCGACGAAAACGTTGATAGCGTTCGCGTTACTGGATTATCGCATCGCGTCCCTGACGGATATCCCGCGGCGACCAGTTAAATTCTCGGCGAAACAGAGTCGAAAAGTGGTTACTGTCGCCAAAACCGCAGCGGTACGCGATTTCTGTCACGCTATGATCGCTATGGCGCAATAAATGCCGGGCTTTGATCAAACGCAGGCGATTAAGGTAACGTTGCGGCGTCAGCCCGGTATGCTGTTTAAGCTGACGATGCAGCGTGCGTAGCGACAGCGAAAACTGTTCAGCTACCGCCTCCCAGCAGACCTCCTCCGCAAAATGGTCTTCCAGCCATGCCATCAGTTGGTTGAGTTTGGCGTCGTTATTGGTCGCGCCTTCCATCAGGCTACTGCGGCGTAACAACACCAGTAGTTGCATAAACAAAATTTCGCGATTCGCCACGGCAGGCGCATCCATGCCGTCTCCGGCGCGCTCCATCAGACCGACCAACTGGCGCACCTGCTGCAACACACTCTGATTCACCCGCCAGTGAGAAGGATAGTAACCATCCTGCTCCTGCGGCAGCAATTGATCCAACCCCGCCAGGAACTGGAAGGCGTCCGGTGAACGCCACAGTACATTCGTCAGGCATAGGTTGTCGGTATGTTCATATAAATGCCGGTCGTGATCGCGAACAAAACACACGGTACCGCCGCTGATGGTATACGGCTGCCCGTTGAATACATGAATGCCCGTACCGTGTTCCACAATCACGATTTCATGAAAATCATGATGATGTTCAGGGAAAGCGGCTTGCGGCAGACGAGGTTCAATCGCCACGGGCGCTTTACCTGATGGAAAAAAATCCACGCTATGCAGTACGGTCATGGTTGCTTCCTCCTGAATTCAACATGTCCGAATAGTAATTAAGGGTTATCGGCCTCACCTTAAATTTTTGACGCTAAAGCGCGCAAACATGGTCTTTTTTTCAAGAAAAGGCGGGAAAAAGCGGGAAATGCGGACGACATCACACCGGCCTATTAGTAGAAACTGTGAACGCTATCACGTTCATCTTTGCCTTGTTGCCAGCGGCTCATTTTCCTGTCAGTAACGAGAAGGTAGGTCTTTGAGGGCTTTTTTAGACTGTGCGCAATGACTCTAAGAAGGACCTGATTATGACTTTTCGCCATTGTGTCGCGGTTGATCTCGGCGCATCCAGCGGGCGCGTGATGCTGGCGCGTTACGACAGCAAACACCGTACCCTGACGCTACGTGAAATTCACCGTTTTGTGAACTGCCTACAAAAAACAGACGGGTTTGACACCTGGGACATCGACAGTCTGGAAAAGGATATCCGTCTTGGTCTGAAGAAAGTCTGCAATGAAGGCATTCTTATCGACAGCATCGGCATCGACACCTGGGGCGTCGATTATGTCCTGCTGGATAAACAAGGTCAGCGTGTCGGTCTGCCGGTCTCCTACCGCGATAACCGTACCACGGGCATCATGCCGCAAGCGCTGGTCCAGATCGGCAAAAGCGAAATCTATCGCCGCAGCGGGATTCAGTTTCTGCCGTTTAACACCATCTATCAGCTACGCGCGCTGACGAAACAACAGCCTGAGTTAACGGCGCAGGTCGCTCATGCGCTGCTGATGCCCGATTATTTCAGCTACCGCCTGACCGGTGAAATGAACTGGGAATACACCAACGCCACGACCACCCAGTTGGTCAATATCAATACCGATGACTGGGACGATACCCTGCTGGCGTGGACTGGCGCGAAAAAGAGCTGGTTCGGCCGCCCCTCGCACCCTGGCAATGTTATCGGCGACTGGATTTGCCCGCAGGGCAACCGTATTCCGGTGGTAGCCGTCGCCAGCCACGATACCGCCAGCGCCGTTATTGCCTCTCCGCTGGCAAATAAACATAGCGCTTACCTGTCTTCAGGCACCTGGTCGTTGATGGGTTTTGAAAGCAAAATGCCCTACACCACTGACGAGGCGCTGGCTGCCAATATCACCAACGAAGGCGGCGCAGAAGGGCGTTATCGGGTACTGAAAAACATTATGGGTTTGTGGCTGCTCCAGCGTGTGCTGAAAGAACGGCGCATTACCGATCTGCCTGCGCTTATTGCCCAAACAGAAGCGCTGCCGGCCTGCCGTTTCCTGATTAACCCGAATGACGATCGCTTTATCAATCCTGACGATATGCGCGCTGAAATCCAGGCAGCCTGTCGCGAGACCGACCAGCCCGTTCCCGTCAGCGATGCCGAACTGGCGCGCTGCATTTTCGACAGTCTGGCGCTGTTGTATGCCGACATTCTGCACGAACTGGCAAATCTGCGCGGCGAAAAATTTACCCAACTGCATATTGTCGGCGGCGGATGCCAAAACGCGCTACTCAACCAGTTGTGCGCCGATGCATGTGGCATTCGCGTGATGGCCGGGCCGGTTGAAGCCTCCACCCTTGGCAATATTGGTATTCAGCTTATGACCCTCGACGAATTAAACAACGTCGATGACTTCCGTCAGGTCATCAGCGCTAACTACGACCTGACAACCTATATCCCTAATCCTGATAGTGAAATTGCCCGCCACGTTGCGCAGTTTCAACCCAAACGACAGACAAAGGAGCTTTGCGCATGACCACTCAACTGGAACAAGCCTGGGAACTGGCAAAACAACGTTTCGCCGCAGTAGGTATTGATGTCGAGGAGGCGCTGCGCCAGCTCGATCGCCTGCCGGTTTCCATGCACTGCTGGCAGGGCGACGATGTTGCCGGATTCGAGAACCCGGAAGGTTCGTTGACGGGCGGAATTCAGTCGACCGGCAACTATCCGGGCAAAGCGCGTAACGCCACCGAACTGCGCGCCGATCTGGAACAGGCGCTGCGTCTGATCCCAGGACCAAAACGGCTGAACCTGCACGCCATTTACCTTGAGTCGGATACGCCGGTTGCCCGCGACCAGATCAAACCGGAGCATTTTAAAAACTGGGTGGAGTGGGCGAAAGCGAACCGGCTGGGGCTGGATTTCAACCCCACCTGTTTTTCTCATCCACTGAGCGCTGACGGTTTTACCCTCTCTCATCCCGACGCGAAAATTCGCCAGTTCTGGATCGATCACTGCAAGGCCAGCCGCCGCGTCTCGGCATACTTTGGTGAGCAGCTCGGTACGCCGTCGGTGATGAACATCTGGATCCCGGACGGCATGAAAGACATTACCGTCGACCGTTTAGCCCCGCGCCAGCGCCTGCTGGAAGCGCTGGATGAGGTCATTAGCGAGAAATTCGACCCGGCGCACCACATCGACGCCGTTGAGAGCAAACTGTTTGGTATCGGCGCGGAAAGCTACACCGTCGGCTCCAATGAGTTCTACATGGGCTACGCCACCAGCCGTCAGACCGCGCTGTGCCTGGATGCGGGCCACTTCCATCCCACTGAAGTGATTTCCGACAAAATTTCCGCCACCATGCTCTATGTGCCACGGCTGCTGCTGCACGTCAGCCGCCCGGTACGCTGGGATAGCGACCACGTGGTGCTCCTGGACGATGAAACCCAGGCAATTGCCAGCGAGATCGTCCGTCATAACCTGTTCGACCGTGTGCATATCGGTCTGGATTTCTTCGACGCCTCTATCAACCGTGTCGCCGCGTGGGTTATCGGTACCCGCAACATGAAAAAAGCGCTGCTGCGCGCTCTGCTGGAACCCACAGATCAACTGCGTCAGCTTGAAGCCAGCGGCGATTACACCGCGCGTCTGGCGCTGCTGGAAGAGCAAAAATCTCTGCCGTGGCAGGCCGTCTGGGAAATGTATTGCCAGCGTCACGACACGCCGGCTGGCAGCCAGTGGCTGGACAGCGTTCGCGTCTATGAAAAAGAGATCCTGAGCAAACGTAGCTGACAGCGACACCTGATCTGTAGGCCGGATAAGACGCCCGCGTCGCCATCCGGCAATAAATGAAACACGATTGCCGGATGGCGCTGCGCTTATCCGGCCTACGTAAGACCCGAATAACCTTCGGGCAATAAATGGGAACACGAACATGCAAAATATTACCGATTCCTGGTTTGTCCAGGGCATGATTAAAGCCACGTCTGATGCGTGGCTGAAAGGGTGGGACGAACGTAATGGCGGTAACCTGACGCTGCGTCTGGATGAAGCCGATATCGCGCCTTTTGCGGCTAATTTCCACGAAAAACCACGCTATATCGCGCTAAGTCAACCCATGCCGCTGCTGGCGAATACGCCGTTTATCGTTACCGGTTCCGGCAAATTCTTCCGCAACGTGCAGCTCGATCCGGCAGCCAATTTAGGCGTGGTCAAAATCGACAGCGACGGCGCAGGCTACCACATTCTGTGGGGCTTAACCCACGACGCGGTCCCCACCTCTGAACTCCCGGCGCATTTCCTCTCCCACTGCGAACGCATCAAAGCCACCCACGGCAAAGACCGCGTCATTATGCATTGCCATGCGACTAACCTGATCGCCCTCACCTACGTACTGGAAAACAACACTGCGCTGATCACCCGCAAACTGTGGGAAGGCAGCACCGAATGTCTGGTGGTATTCCCAGACGGTGTCGGCATTCTGCCGTGGATGGTGCCAGGCACCGATGAAATCGGCCAGGCTACCGCGCAAGAAATGCAGAAACATTCGCTGGTACTGTGGCCGTTCCACGGCGTGTTCGGAAGCGGACCTACGCTGGATGAAACCTTCGGTTTGATAGATACCGCAGAGAAATCCGCTGAGGTATTAGTCAAAATCTATTCGATGGGCGGTATGAAGCAGACCATCACGCGCGAAGAACTGGTCGCACTCGGCAAACGTTTTGGTGTGACACCGCTGGCCAGCGCCGTAGCGCTGTACTAATACCTCCCAACTCAACGCCGGATGCGGCTTTGCCTTATCCGGCCTACAGGCCGGTGCGCATTTTACCGTAGGCCCGATAAGCGTAGCGCCATCGGGCAACAGGGAATTTTTTTAAGGAGAATAGTGATGAGCTTTATGTTGGCACTGCCAAAAATTAGCCTGCATGGCGCTGGAGCGATTGCCGATATGGTGAACCTCGTGGCGAATAAGCAATGGGGCAAAGCGCTGATCGTTACCGATGGTCAACTGGTAAAGCTGGGCCTGCTGGATAGCCTGTTTAGCGCACTGGATGAACATCAAATGTCTTACCACCTGTTTGATGAGGTGTTCCCAAATCCGACAGAAGAGCTGGTGCAGAAAGGTTTTGCGGCGTATCAGACCGCAGAATGTGACTACATTATCGCCTTCGGCGGCGGCAGCCCGATCGATACCGCAAAAGCGGTGAAAATTCTGACCGCCAACCCAGGTCCATCTACCGCCTACTCCGGCGTCGGCAAAGTGAAAAACGCCGGCGTACCGCTGGTAGCGATTAACACTACGGCAGGTACCGCGGCAGAGATGACCAGCAACGCGGTGATTATCGACTCTGCCCGTAAGGTCAAAGAGGTGATCATCGACCCGAATATCATCCCGGATATTGCCGTGGATGACGCCAGCGTCATGCTGGAAATCCCCGCTTCTGTGACCGCCGCAACCGGCATGGATGCCCTGACCCATGCGGTGGAAGCCTATGTCTCCGTTGGCGCGCATCCGCTCACCGACGCTAACGCGCTGGAAGCGATTCGCTTAATCAATGTGTGGCTACCGAAAGCGGTTGACGATGGCCATAACCTCGAAGCCCGTGAGCAAATGGCATTCGGCCAGTACCTGGCGGGTATGGCGTTCAACAGCGCCGGTTTGGGGCTGGTTCACGCGCTGGCGCACCAGCCGGGCGCAACCCACAATCTGCCGCACGGCGTCTGCAACGCTATCCTGCTGCCAATTGTCGAGAACTTTAACCGTCCGAACGCCGTCGCGCGTTTTGCCCGCATCGCACAGGCGATGGGCGTAGAGACGCGCGGTATGTCTGACGAAGCCGCAAGTCAGGAAGCGATTAACGCTATCCGTACGCTGAGCAAACGCGTCGGCATTCCAGAAGGTTTCAGCACGTTGGGCGTCACAAAAGAAGATATCGAAGGCTGGCTGGATAAAGCCCTCGCCGACCCGTGCGCGCCGTGTAACCCGCGCACCGCCAGCCGCGATGAAGTTCGCGAGCTGTACCTGGAGGCGTTATGATCCGCAAAGCCTTTGTGATGCAGGTAAATGCCGACGCGCACGAGGAGTATCAGCGTCGTCATAACCCAATCTGGCCGGAGCTGGAAGCCGTATTAAAATCTCACGGCGCGCATCACTACGCGATTTATCTCGATCAGGAGCGCAATCTGCTGTTCGCCACCGTTGAGATTGAATCCGAGGAGCGCTGGAACGCCGTTGCCAGCACCGACGTTTGCCAGCGTTGGTGGAAACATATGCGTGACGTGATGCCCGCGAATCCGGATAACAGCCCGGTCAGCGCAGAGCTAAAAGAGGTGTTCTATCTGCAGTAAGTCGTGTGCCCGGTGGCGCAAGCTTACCGGGCCTACGGTTTTATTTTTTGTCGGCCGGATAAGGCGGTTACGCCGCCATCCGGCAATTTCAATTCTGCTCCGCTACCAGGATAGCCTGAGTATCCGGTTCCAGCGCTTTAAAGATATGCGCCTGGTCGCCGGGATAACAAATGTAATCGCCCTCCGCCAGCTCTTCCGGCGCCTCGGTTAAGCCGACGAGGGCTTTTCCCTGCGTAACAATAATATGTTCCACCGACCCCGGCGGATGCGGATGAGAGATCCGGTCGGCCCCCGGCTGCGTCAACAGCAGATAGATATCACGCCGCGCGCCGGGCGGACACGCCGCCAGTAATATCGCCTGATAATGCGCCTGCTCCGCCACCACTTTGGTGCCTTCTCCGCGGCGAATCACCTGCGTTTTTTGTACCTGCGGCTCCAGCAGTCTGGCAAAGGGAATGTCGAGCGCGACGCATAGCGACCATAACGTCTCCAGGCTGGGGTTGCCGTTCCCTGCTTCCAGTTGTGAAAGCGTAGATTTAGCGATGCCTGCGCGCCGCGCAATCTCCGCCAGCGACAGTCCGGTTCGCTGGCGTTCGCGTACCAGACTTCTGGCAATGACGCTAATAGGTTGTGTCATAAAGCATCCAACGTTCACTATAACGAACGAAATGTTCGTCTTGTAAAGCAAATCTGTTCCGTTCATTATAATGAAAATTCGTTCGATATGACTAAAGAAGATGAAACACTATTTTTCCTGTCTCAAGGGAGACACGATAAAAGCGATATTTTTAGTGTGCCTGGCCGTGGGCGTCGTCGGCATGTCCTATGGCTCACTGGCGATGGCCTACGGTTTCCCACTGTGGGTGCCGTTTGTCCTCTCTATTTTTGTACTGGCGGGCGCGTCCGAATTTATGTTTATCGGCATTGTTGCCAGCGGCGGCAATCCGTTAGCGGCGGCGGCGGCAGGACTGCTGGTGAATGCGCGCCACGTGCCGTTTGGCGTAACGGTGCGCGATTTGGTTGGCACCCGCGCCGCCAGCTTTTTCGGCTGCCATATTATGAATGATGAGAGCGTGGTGTTCGGCCTGTCGCAAAAAACACCCGAACAACGTAAAGCCGCCTACTGGCTATGCGGTCTGGGCGTCGCCCTATTCTGGCCGATTGGCACACTGATTGGCGCAGGTGTCGGCAAACTGCTTCCGGCCCCAGAAACCATCGGTCTGGATGCCGTATTCCCGGCAATCTTACTGGCGCTGGTGATCCCGGCGTTTAAAAACCGCACCACATTGATTCGTGGTTGCAGCGGCGCCGCGCTGTCGCTTGCCGCCGTTCCCTTTGTGGCTGCCGGATTGCCGGTGTTGCTTTCGCTGCTTGGCCTACTGGCGAGGAAAAAATAATGGGCAATATGACGCTATTTATTATCGGTATTGCTCTTTTATCTGCGGGAACCTATTTGATGCGCCTCGGCGGCGCGAAACTTGGCAGCCGTCTGGCGCTGTCTGAGCGTTCACAGGCGCTGCTCTCGGATGCGGCAACGGTGCTGCTATTCTCCGTCGCGCTGGCGACCACCTTTTACGAAGGCGAGCATTTTGCCGGAATGGCGCGCGTTCTTGGGGTTGGCTTCGCCGTATTTTTAGCCTGGCGTAAAATGCCGCTTATTGTGGTGATTATCGCCGCTGCAGTGGTGACCGCGTTATTACGAATGGCGGGTATTAATTAACGTCTTACAGAATAGCTGGACGTGACACCCTATAAGTGATGAAGGCTGGGCCGCCCTATGCTGAAGTGGCTCAGAATTTTCGCATCAGGGGGATAAATTCTATCCATATAAATGCCGATCCTCAATTACACTATCAGAGTAACTTCAACATCTTGTGATAGCTTCAGATTACTGGTTTTTCTAATAGCTCTCTTTAGTTAATGTTTACGTCAGCTATTTTTACGGATATTGCCTGATGAAGAATACATAAACGAAAAAAGCGCCTGATCGGCGCTTTTTATTGGCGTTATAGCGTAATTTTATAGGCACTTGCGCCAGCCTGCGCTCAGTTAATGTGCCGTCACTCAACGCAGGCGGTTATAATCATCCACCATCTCGTTATAACTTCTCAACGACGCCGGATAAGAATCCGCAACCATCCATCCTGTTGCAGGGTCCTGCACCCGTTTCTTTTCAAAATCAGAATACTCAACATTGTCTCTGATGCGACGAATATATTTTTTAGCTTGTAGCTGATAATCAGCCGCAGAGCTGATGAAAGAAGAATTACGGCCATCAGTATTCACTTCTTTCAATTGTGCAATCATTGTTTCCAGTTCCGCGACTTTTTTCATCATCGCTTCGGCATCAAAGGTATCGGCAGAAATAACCTTGTTGATCTGCTTTGCCGAAATCATGACAGCCAGAGAATAATAGTTAAATGTTTTACCTTCCGCTTCTTCTATTCTCTTCAACTGTGTCAATTGCCGCCTGTCATTTATTTCCTGAATAGCCTCATGATATTTTTCCGAGACGGGTTTAAAATCCTCGATATTCTTCAGTAATGTCTGATGCAGCGCCTTACCTTTAGCAAAGGCATCATCTTTATAGTTTTCCTGGGTATAATATTTTTCCATTTCGTTAATGGTATTACCCAGCGCGGCGGCGCTATCAATATAGCTAACGGCAACGCCATCAATAGGCTCAAGTAATGGCGTTAAGGCGGCCACCTGTTTCATCTCTTTCTGGCAATTCGTTATGTAAGACTCCGTAATACCATAAATGCCATAAACCAGGCTCTCTTTCCCTGTCGGACCTTTTTTAAAGTCTTTCACCCAATCCGCGTAACGCGCCAGACTGCGCTGAACGGGCAATTGAAGTTTATTAAAACAATCGATATAGACATCCATTTTTTCACTATAAACTTCTTCAGCGTCAACCTCCGGCTGAGCTGGCGTTTCTGGCTTCGCTGCTGGGGGCTGCGCTGGACTTTCGCCAGATTGCGTTTCCGGCGTCTGAGAAGGCGCTGGCGTCGCAGGCTGACTGCTGGCGGCCGGCGTCGCCTCGGTTTTAACATTATTGTCATCACATCCTGTTGCGCCCAGGGTCATTAGCGCAATGATTATCGCTGAGGATAATAAATTCCTTTTCATTTAATTGCCTTTTGTATATTTACGTTGGGGGTTCTCTTATTTTAACGAACACATTGATATTGATAATGTTAATTATAATGAAATATGGATTAAGTATTTTTTGTGTTGAATAAATCACATACCTGTTTTTTTTCATTAAAATGAATCTGTAAATTTCAATGATATTATTTATAGGTTATTCTAATGAAAAAGGATTTGTTATCATCAATTATTATCGCTATGCTGATGACTGCCGGGCTAAGCGCTTGTGATGAAAAAAAAGCGGACGAACAACCTGTAGCTCAAAGTGCGGATTCATCAGCGAGCAATACACAATCCACATCAGCGGAAAGCGCAGATGCGAACGATGTTCTTAACCAAAAGCTGAATGTTTACATTGATTGTTATAATAATCTCCAGGCAGATATTTACCGTGCTGTAAATCGTTATGCTAACACATTCGACGATTTCCGCGCCGGCCCTACCGGTAAGGAAGACGATCCCTCTCCGCTGGTTCCTGTGTATCCTGCATTTATCCAGGACTGCCGGAAAGACATCAAGGCGGCGGCTGAATTAAAGCCGGCGTTTGCCTCTCTGGATAGTGCTGCTCTGGCATTTATTAATGCGGCTGGGCCACTAGCTGAAACAATCAATAGTATGAATAAATACTATGATCAAGATAACTTCAAGGATGATGCCTTTGCTGGCGCTAAAGCGTTCCATAAAACGTTTATAAAACAGTTCGATGAGTTTGATCCCATTGCGAAGAAATATATCGCCGAGATTACCATTATGAGTAAGCAGCATGCGGCTAATGAAATTAAGGCGACCGAGAAGAAAGAAGGTAAATCCATTAAGTACTATACGCTTTTGACGATGCAGGAAGCCGAGACGCTTAATGACGCTGTAGCTGATGATTCTTTTGATGTGGCGGCAGTAAGCAAACAGCTCGCTGATTTTGAAGAGCATACTCAGAAGCTAAACGAGAAGATCAACGTTGATATAGATAAACATCGTAGCTTCCCTGGTTTTATTTCTGAGCTGGAAAAATTCCAGGGCAAGGTGAAAAAACGCATTCGGCGCGTGCGCGATAACGTGGCGTATACCTCGCATGAGCAGGACTACCTCAATAGCGACAGCGGCGATATGGTAGATGGTTCTTATGAGGCTGTGGTTAAAGCTTATAACGAGCTCATCGATACCTATAATGGCTATCATCTTGAGCGTGAGTTCTAAGCTTTTCACGCTGCAAATCGCGTGCATATGACCGCTGAACTGAGCAAATAAGTCGTTAGCGACTGCCGAAAGAGCGCCCCAGGGGCGCTTTTTTCGTTCGAAGTATTACCGGGTAGCAAGCGCCTCGTGAATGGCTGGAATAAGCTGCGGTCCAGCATAAAAACGATTAAAACCTGTATGGCCTCGCCACTATACGTGATTCCGTTATCAAGAGAGGCTGTAAAATTGAGAAAATATATATTTTACGCAAATGTAGAGGGTACTATTTTAGTCTGCGATTAACCGCTGCGGATGGGTATAAATCGTCGCCCGACCCGGCTTACAGAACCCCACCAGCGTCAGATTGCAGCGTTCAGCCACCTCGACCGCCAGCGTCGTTGCGGCAGAGACGGCAAACAGAATTTCAACGCCGCACATCGCGGACTTCTGCACCATTTCGTAACTCGCGCGACTGGAAACCAGCGCCGCGCCTTGCCGCCATTCCTCACCTTCCGTAGCGCGGCGGCCGAGCAGTTTATCCAGCGCAACGTGGCGTCCGACATCTTCATGCCCCCCCGCCAGTTCACCCGACGGCATGACCCATGCCGCAGCGTGCGTACAACCCGTCAGCTTACCCGTCGGTTGAAAATCATTCAGATGTTTTAACGCGCGATCAAGGTTACCGAGATTAAACGTTTGGCTAAACGGCAGCGGTTGCACCGGCTTACCAATGTCATTGAGCTGTTCCACGCCACACACGCCGCAACCGGTGCGTCCGGCCAGCGCGCGACGACGCGCTTTCAGCCCCATAAATCGACGGCTGGAAAGATCAATCTGCACTTCAAGTCCGTTACAGGACGGCACAACGTCCATGCCATAGATTTCACGCGGGCTGTCAATGATCCCTTCCGACAGAGAAAACCCCATTGCGAAATGCGTCAGATCTTTCGGAGAGGCCATCATAACGACATGCGAAATACCGTTATACACCAGTGCCACTGGCACTTCCTCGGCAACATCATCAAGTTGGGGGGACTGCAAATCCTCGCGTTTCCAGAGAGTCAACTGGCGTGAGGTTGTGAAATCAGTCACATTTAGGACTTCTTCAGACAGTATATTGTTCACTTTCTTTTAACCATATAAGAACACACACACCAACATTATGGTATTCTGTTACAACTCCTCCCGGATGGAGGAAAATTTATCCAATTCTGAACCTTTGCGGGCCCGTCCGCAAAGAAAAATAACAACCACTCCCTGAGCGTTTCAGATAGAGAAATGTGAAAGAGAAGTGACAATGTCGAAACAAGGAGCAAACCATGCAGGTCAGCAGAAGGCAGTTCTTTAAGATCTGCGCTGGCGGTATGGCAGGCACCACGGCGGCGGCACTGGGCTTCGCGCCCGGCGTAGCGCTAGCGGAAACACGGCAATATAAACTGCTGCGCACCCGCGAAACCCGTAACACCTGCACCTACTGTTCCGTTGGCTGCGGGCTGTTGATGTACAGCCTCGGCGACGGTGCGAAAAACGCCAAAGCATCTATTTTCCATATCGAAGGGGACCCGGATCATCCGGTAAGCCGTGGCGCGCTGTGCCCGAAAGGGGCCGGTCTGGTGGACTTTATCCACTCTGAAAGCCGCCTGAAATTCCCGCAATACCGCGCGCCGGGTTCAGATAAGTGGCAACAGATCAGTTGGGAAGAAGCGTTTGACCGCATCGCTAAACTGATGAAGGAAGATCGCGACGCCAACTATCAGGCGCAGAACGCCGAAGGCGTTACCGTTAACCGCTGGCTCACCACCGGGATGCTGTGCGCTTCCGCATCCAGTAACGAGACGGGTTATTTAACGCAAAAATTCTCCCGCGCGCTGGGTATGCTCGCGGTCGACAACCAGGCGCGTGTCTGACACGGACCAACGGTAGCAAGTCTTGCTCCAACATTTGGTCGCGGTGCGATGACCAACCACTGGGTCGACATCAAGAACGCCAACCTCGTCGTGGTGATGGGCGGTAACGCCGCAGAAGCTCACCCGGTCGGGTTCCGCTGGGCGATGGAAGCCAAAATTCACAACGGCGCGAAGCTGATTGTGATCGATCCGCGCTTTACGCGTACCGCGTCGGTGGCCGATTTCTATGCGCCAATACGCTCTGGTACTGACATTGCCTTCTTGTCAGGCGTGATGCTGTATCTGCTGACCAACGAAAAATACAACCGTGAATACACCGAGGCCTATACCAATGCCAGCCTGATCGTGCGTGAAGATTTTGGCTTCGATGATGGTCTGTTCACCGGCTATGACGCCGACAAGCGGCAGTACGATAAAACCAGTTGGCACTATGAGCTGGACGAAAACGGTTTTGCCAAACGCGATACGACACTGCAACACCCGCGCTGTGTCTGGAATCTGTTGAAACAGCATGTCTCACGCTATACGCCGGACGTGGTAGAAAATATCTGCGGTACGCCGAAAGCGGACTTCCTGAAAGTGTGCGAGTACATTGCAGAAACCAGCGCAAAAGATAAAACCGCGTCGTTCCTGTACGCGCTGGGCTGGACGCAGCATTCCATCGGCGCGCAGAACATCCGTACTATGGCAATGATCCAGCTTCTGCTCGGTAACATGGGGATGGCGGGCGGCGGCGTTAACGCCCTGCGCGGTCACTCCAACATTCAGGGACTGACCGACTTAGGACTGCTGTCGCAAAGTCTGCCGGGCTACCTGACGCTGCCGAGCGAAAAACAGACCGACCTGCAAACCTATCTGGCTGCCAATACGCCGAAGCCATTGTTGAAGGATCAGGTCAACTACTGGGGCAACTATCCGAAATTCTTCGTCTCAATGATGAAGGCCTTCTTTGGTGATAAAGCGACAGCGGAAAATAGCTGGGGCTTTGACTGGCTACCGAAGTGGGACAAAGGGTACGACGTGTTGCAGTACTTCGAGATGATGAAACAGGGTAAGGTCAACGGCTATATCTGCCAGGGCTTTAACCCGGTGGCCTCATTCCCGAACAAAAACAAAGTGGTCGCGTCGCTTTCCAAACTGAAGTACCTGGTGACTATCGATCCGCTCAACACCGAAACGTCCACCTTCTGGCAAAACCACGGTGAGTCGAACGACGTTGATCCCGCAAAAATCCAGACCGAAGTGTTCCGTCTGCCTTCCACCTGTTTTGCCGAGGAAAATGGTTCCATCGTTAACTCCGGTCGCTGGTTACAGTGGCACTGGAAGGGCGCGGACGCCCCGGGAATTGCCATGACCGACGGCGAAATCCTCGCCGGTATCTTCTTACGCCTGCGTAAGATGTACTCTGAACAGGGCGGCGCCAACCCGGAACAGGTGCTGAATATGACCTGGAACTACACCAAACCATACGAACCCGCCTCTGAAGAAGTGGCGATGGAAAGTAACGGTAAAGCGCTGGCCGATCTTATCGACCCGGCAACCGGCGCGGTGGTGGTGAAGAAAGGTCAACAGCTCAGTTCGTTCGCGCAACTGCGCGATGACGGTACGACGTCCAGCGGCTGCTGGATTTTCGCCGGGAGCTGGACGCCGGAAGGCAACATGATGGCGCGTCGTGATAACGCCGACCCGTCTGGTCTCGGCAACACGCTGGGCTGGGCATGGGCATGGCCGCTTAACCGCCGCATCCTCTATAACCGCGCCTCCGCCGATCCGCAGGGTAATCCCTGGGACCCGAAACGTCAGCTACTGAAATGGGAAGGCGGAAAATGGGCCGGATGGGATATTCCGGACTACAGCGCCGCCGCGCCCGGCAGCGACGTCGGACCGTTTATCATGCAGCCGGAAGGGATGGGCCGCCTGTTTGCTATCGATAAGATGGCGGAAGGGCCGTTCCCGGAACACTACGAGCCGTTTGAAACGCCGCTGGGCACTAACCCGCTGCACCCGAACGTTATCTCTAACCCTGCCGCCCGTATCTTTAAAGACGATGCCGACGCGCTGGGTAAAGCGGATAAGTTCCCGTATGTCGGAACCACTTACCGTCTGACCGAGCACTTCCACTACTGGACCAAGCACGCGTTGCTTAACGCTATCGCCCAGCCGGAACAGTTTGTGGAAATTGGCGAGAAGCTGGCGAATAAGCTCGGTATCGCGCATGGCGATACCGTGAAGGTCTCCTCGAACCGCGGCTATATCAAAGCCAAAGCGGTGGTGACCAAGCGTATTCGCACGCTGAAAGCGGACGGCAAGGATATCGATACCATCGGTATTCCTATTCACTGGGGCTACGAAGGCGTGGCGAAAAAAGGTTTTATAGCCAATACGTTAACGCCTTTCGTCGGTGATGCGAACACGCAAACGCCGGAGTTTAAATCCTTCCTTGTGAACGTGGAAAAGGTGTAACGGAGACGACCTATGGCTTATCAATCGCAAGACATCATTCGTCGTTCCGCCACTAACGGTTTCACCCCCGCGCCCCAGGCGCGGGACCACCAGGAAGAGGTGGCGAAACTCATCGACGTCACCACCTGTATCGGCTGTAAAGCGTGTCAGGTGGCGTGCTCCGAGTGGAACGACATCCGTGATGAAGTGGGCAATAACGTCGGGGTGTATGACAACCCGGCTGATTTGACCGCGAAATCCTGGACGGTGATGCGCTTCTCGGAAGTGGAACAGAACGACAAACTGGAGTGGCTGATCCGTAAGGATGGCTGTATGCACTGCGCCGATCCCGGCTGCCTGAAGGCCTGTCCGGCGGAAGGGGCGATCATTCAGTACGCTAACGGTATTGTCGACTTCCAGTCCGAGCAGTGTATCGGCTGCGGCTACTGTATCGCTGGCTGCCCGTTCAACGTGCCGCGCCTCAACCCGGAAGACAACCGCGTCTATAAATGTACGCTGTGCGTTGACCGTGTGGTGGTCGGCCAGGAACCGGCCTGCGTGAAGACCTGTCCAACCGGCGCCATTCATTTTGGCTCGAAAGAGGATATGAAAACGCTGGCGGGCGAGCGGGTGGCGGAACTAAAAACCCGTGGTTATGACAACGCGGGTCTGTACGATCCGGCGGGCGTAGGCGGTACGCATGTCATGTACGTGCTGCATCATGCCGACAAGCCGAATCTGTATCACGGTCTGCCGGAGAACCCGGAAATCAGCGAAACCGTTAAGTTCTGGAAAGGCGTCTGGAAACCGCTCGCCGCGTTCGGTTTTGCCGCGACCTTTGCCGCCAGCGTCTTCCACTATGTCGGCGTCGGTCCGAATCGCGCGGAAGAGGAAGATGACAACCTGCATGAAGAGAAAGACGAGGTGCGCAAATGAAACGACGTGACACCATCGTGCGCTATACGGCGCCGGAACGCATCAACCACTGGATCGTCGCCTTCTGCTTCGTGCTGGCGGCGGTGAGCGGGCTGGGCTTTTTATTCCCATCCTTCAACTGGTTGATGCATATCCTGGGCACCCCACAACTGGCGCGAATTCTGCACCCGTTTGTGGGCGTGGTTATGTTTGCCTCGTTCATCATCATGTTTTTCCGTTATTGGCACCACAATCTAATCAATCGGGATGATATCTTTTGGGCGAAGAATATTCGTAAGATCGTCGTCAACGAGGAAGTGGGTGACACCGGGCGTTATAACTTCGGTCAGAAATGCGTATTCTGGGCGGCGATTATCTTCCTGGTGCTGCTGCTAGTGAGCGGGGTAATTATCTGGCGTCCGTACTTTGCGCCTGCTTTCTCAATCCCGGTGATCCGATTCGCGTTAATGTTGCATTCTTTTGCCGCAGTAGCGTTAATTGTGGTTATCATGGTGCATATCTACGCCGCCCTTTGGGTGAAAGGCACCATTACCGCGATGGTGGAAGGCTGGGTAACCCGGTCGTGGGCGAAGAAGCATCACCCACGCTGGTACCGAGAAGTCCGCAAGACAACGGAAAAAGAAACTGAATGAGTATTCGCATAATCCCGCAAGATGAGCTGGGGTCGAGCGAGAAACGTACGGCGGATATGATTCCGCCGTTATTGTTCCCCCGACTCAAAAACGTCTACAACCGCCGCGCCGAACGTCTGCGCGAGCTGGCTGAAAATAACCCGCTGGGCGATTACCTGCGCTTTGCCGCGCTTATCGCGCACGCGCAGGAAGTGGTGCTGTACGACCATCCGCTGGAGATGGATCTGACCGCACGTATTAAAGAAGCGAACGACCAGGGCAAGCCGCCGCTGGATATCCACGTGTTGCCGCGTGATAAGCACTGGCAAAAACTGCTGCATTCGTTGATTGCCGAGCTAAAACCCGAGATGAGCGGCCCCGCGCTGGCGGTGATTGAGAACCTGGAGAAAGCCTCAGAACAGGAGCTGGAGCAGATGGCCAGCGCGCTGTTTGCCTCGGATTTTGCCTCCGTCAGCAGCGATAAAGCCCCGTTTATCTGGGCCGCGCTCTCCCTTTACTGGGCGCAAATGGCCAGCTTGATTCCAGGCAAAGCCCGCGCGGAATACGGTGAAGCGCGCCAGTATTGCCCGGTGTGCGGTTCGATGCCGGTCTCCAGCATGGTGCAGATCGGCACCACGCAGGGGCTGCGTTATCTGCACTGTAACCTGTGCGAAACCGAATGGCATGTCGTGCGCGTAAAATGCAGTAACTGCGAACAGAGCCGCGACTTACACTACTGGTCGCTGGAAAATGAGCAGGCTGCGGTGAAAGCCGAAAGCTGCGGCGATTGCGGGACTTACCTGAAGATTCTCTATCAGGAAAAAGACCCGAAAGTGGAAGCAGTGGCCGACGACCTCGCCTCGCTGGTGCTGGACGCGCGCATGGAACAGGAGGGCTTCGCCCGCAGTACCATCAACCCGTTCCTGTTCCCGG
The DNA here is from genome assembly GCF_043847915.1 of Salmonella sp. 2020_1459. Taxonomy (NCBI): domain Bacteria; kingdom Pseudomonadati; phylum Pseudomonadota; class Gammaproteobacteria; order Enterobacterales; family Enterobacteriaceae; genus Salmonella; species Salmonella sp. 2020_1459. Next base: position 63,814 of record NZ_JBCMFA010000009.1, read on the forward strand.
GGGAAGGGGAATAAGTTCTCTGGTATACCGGCTAGCAATCTACGTTAGCCGGATCATTGCTCAATAACGCAATGCTTGTATAACGTTTCTCGGGTCGTTGGCAATGGCGCGAAGTAACGCTTTGGCTGGCCCTGTCGGTGAACGTCTTCCTTGCTCCCAGTTGCGCAGCGTATCCACGTTGACCGAAATCAGTTCTGCAAACTTAGATTGCGACAACCCAGATGCCTGCCGTATTTCTTTAATCTTCATTGCATCAATATGAAAGGTACGAGAAGGCTCACGGGTCCCTTCAATGATTTCATTCATTTGAGACATACTTTGAGTTAATCGCTCAAATAACACTTTATCCATCTACCACCTCTCATTCAGCATACGAAGCACCGCTTTTTCCTGCGGCGTGAGATCATCTTTAATGCCTTTTTGATAAATCAGAAGCAAGCGAATCTCATACCGTTGACTACGGTGAAAATAGATAATTCGCACGCCACTACGCTTTCCTTTGCCTCGCGCTCCCCAGCGCATTTTTCTCAGGCCGCCCGTTTCCTGAATGACATCACCACAATCTGGATACTGAGCCATAAAAACCTGAAGCTTATGGTATTCATCCTCATCGAGCAGTTTTTTAACATCTTCAGTAAAGAGTTCCGTTTCTATAAATTGCATATTCCATACGCCATTGGCTTATAGTAGTGAAAATAATCTATACGTCAATGGCGTATAGCATCATCATTTCACAGTACAAAAATTAAAAACCCAGCGCCAACCGCATTCCATTTTTTGCGAACCTCTATCCAGAATCATCATCCCCTCGTTTCACCACTTTCCATCCCCAACGAACCAGGTTATAAACTGTACATACATACAGTCAAAGGAGCGTTATATGCCACTGGAAAAAGGAATTGCCGAACTGGTCGCTGGGTTTATCGCCGCGGGACGCCCCTCTTCTCGCGAACAGAATATTGATGACCGGAGGGCGGGCTACATCGCCAGCACGACACTGGCAGGAGAAACAGAAACCCGCGTCCAGGTTGAAGATATTAAACTCAATGCCATGACGTTTCGCGTGGTTTCGCCGCTCAATGCCACAGGGAAATTACCCTGCATCATTTATTATCATGGTGGCTGCTTTGTCAGCGGCGGTTTTGCCACTCACGATAACCAGTTAAGGCAGTTAGCTTTTTACAGCCGTTGTCGCGTGATTGCGGCACAGTACCGACTTGCACCAGAGCACACCTTCCCGGCCGCACATAACGATGCCGAAACCGGAGCTAATACTATCTGGAAATATGCCCAGAAACTGGGGATAGATCGCGAGAACATTACGCTTGCCGGTGACAGCGCGGGTGGGCATCTGGCGCTGGTCACCGCGCTACGCCTGAAAGCCGCCCGTCAATGGCAACCTGCACAGCTGATTCTGATCTACCCCATGCTGGACGCAACCGCCAGGTTTGCGAGCTACACCTGTAATGGGCTGGATTACATTATCACGCGTGACACGCTGCTTTCAGGCTACGAGATGTATATGCCGCGAACCGATCCACTGCATCCTGAAGCCAGTCCGCTCTGGCGTGAGGACTTCGCCGGACTGCCATCCACGCACATCATTACTGCCGAATTCGACCCACTGCGCGATGAGGGCGAGGCCCTGTATCAACGGTTCCAGGAACAGGGTGTGGAATGCACTTGCCAGCGCTATCTCGGTGTCATCCATGGCTTTTTCCAGCTAGGAGGCGTGAGCCAGGCGGCACGAAGCGCCATGCGAGATGTGGCCTGGCGTGTTGTAAGCCCATCAACAGGCAAAATGACCTAAAATTCAATTTTGTTTTCAACTTGAAAACTGGATAACGTTGCGCTAAATTGTTTTCAGGTTGAAAACTTTGTAATGGAACTACATTGTGCATGTTATCAGCCGAAAACCGTTCAATGAAGCGATGCTCATGTATCCAAACCATGAGCTTGCCCTCACTGAGTTGCTGAATGTTCTGGAGAAAAAAACATTCACTCAGCCTGAAGAGATGAAGCGGTATATTCCTTCACTGGATAATTTTAAGTACAGAGATAAATGGTGGGTGATTGATGTTTCTGGTAACAGCCTGAGACTCATTTCCTACATAGATTTCAGGTTACATAAGATATTTGTGAAACATATCGTTTCCCATGCCGAATATGACAAACTGACCGCATATTATCGGGGTAATAAAGAATGAGAACTCATCGTCAGATGGATGCAACCAGCGCAAAAAAGATCGTTGATACCTTCAGCGATGCGGTAAAAAGCGTCCCACTGATGGGGGAAGACCGAAATGACAATGAGTATCGCAGGGCACTAGCGCTAGTGGAGTTTCTGGTCGACCACGACGATCTTGAAAACCCACTATTTGAATTGCTCTGTGCCCGAATCAGTGAATACGAAAAACATGCGCCGGAATTCAAAGCACTCAATCAACACCTGGAGAAAACGCCCCCTGGCGTTTCAGTATTGCGAACGCTCATGGATCAATACGGTCTCAAAGCAGCAGATCTTGCCAACGAACTTGGTTCTAAATCGAACGTCAGCAACATCTTAAATGGCCGCAGAGCACTAACGGTTAATCATATTAAAGCGCTTACACAACGCTTTAAACTACCAGCGGATGCCTTCATCGAGTAGTTGGATATGTCCAGCTACTCCTCCTCATTCCCGCCCTCTTCATACGGGCCGAACGGTTTCGCGGGTAGTACGATATAAATGCCTTCGAAAATTGCCCCAGCGGTCTCGCCGCCCAACAGTTCAACCTGCAACTGGACTCGCGCTTTTTTACCCCGCGCCAGCCTGTCCAAATCACCGCTTAGCGACCCCAAATCAGCCACGGCGTTTGGCTTTCCGCTAATGGGTTTACTGTAGCGAATATGGGCGTCAGCAAGAATAATCGTCCCGCCCAGGTGGCGTTCACGGAGCATCAGCCAGATAAGTCCCCATCCGGTCAACGTCGCCAGGGAGAACAGGCTGCCGGCAAACACCGTGTGATGCGGATTTTGATTACCGGTTTCCGGCATCGTGGTGATAAATTTTTGCCCGGTGTACTGCTGAATGCGCACCCCCATCTTTTCACTCAATGGAATGTGCTCATACCAGGCCTGCTGAAGCTGCCCGCACCAGTCGCCGCGATGCAGGATATCATCCAGCGATGCTACCGGTTTAATCATCAGAAAATGGCGGATTGGCGTGGTTGTGGGCGTAGTAATCTCCCCCTGATTGACAAACCCGAGTTTGGCAAAGAACTCAACCGCATCTTCGCGCGCACTGCAGGTGACGCGCTTAACGCCTTCCTGGCGGGCAACAGACTCCAGGGTCATCGCCATTAATGTCCCCAGCCCTTTATCCTGTACCGAGGGATGTACAGCCATAAAACGGATAGACGCCTCGTTATCTGCATTGATATAAAGGCGGCCCACTGCAACTAAATTTCCTTCTTCGTCCACCACCATTTGATGGTGCGCCAACGCATCCCAGCCATCCCGTTCCGACCCTTTCGGCTGGTGCAGCGGTTTACGCAGCATCTCCCAGCGAAACTGGTAGTAACGTTCTAATTCTTCTTCTGTTTGCGGAACTCGAAGGTGATACATAGCCGTACTCTCTCTTGTTATCCGCGGCCACGCCGGAAGCTGACTCATACCTGGAGCCAGAATGTCACGGGACCGTCATTAACCAGCTCAACCTGCATATCGGCAGCGAAGCGTCCGGTTTGCGTGTTTATCGCCTGCTGGCGGCAGCGTTCGACAAAATATTCATAAAGCGCCTGCGCGCGATCCGGCGCAGCCCCGCCGGAAAAGCTTGGCCGCATACCGCGCTCGGTATCTGCCGCCAGCGTAAACTGCGACACCACCAGCACGCTGCCGCCAGCCTGTTGTACATTCAGATTCATCTTGCCGTCAGCATCGCTGAAGATACGGTATCCCAGCACGCGCTCGCACAGACGATTCGCTTTTTGTTCGTCATCTTCTTTTTCGACACCCAATAACACCAAAAGTCCTGGGCCGATTTCACCCGTCACCTCGTCCTCCACGGTGACGCTGGCACGGGTTACGCGTTGAATTAATGCAATCATGGTTGGTCAGCTTCTTCTTGTTCTGCGGCTTGTTTGAGTTTTCGGTATTCCCCGAGAGTGACAGTTATTTCTGCGCCAAGCAAGACTATACACCAGGTCCAGTATACCCAGACAAACAGGATAGGGATCACTGCCAGTACGCCATAAATGAGCTGATATGACGGGAACATGGTGATATAAAGCGCGAAACCTTTCTTTCCGGCCTCGAACAGCAACGCTGCGACAAACGCGCCGACAAGGGCGTCACGGTTCGGTACGCGAGTCGTTGGGACAATACTGTAAAGTAACCAGAATGAGATCCACGAGAGCAGCAGCGGAAGGATGCGCAATACATTGTCGATGACCGTATTCAGATCGCTGGCCCAGCGTAAAGAAAGCAGGTAGGAGCTGATCGCCAGGCTGGCGCCAGCGAGAAGCGGGCCGAGCGTGAGGATCATCCAGTACACCGCAAAAGAGTACACTTTTGGCCGTGTGCGTTTGCTGCGCCAGATAGTGTTTAAGGCGCTATCAATGGCGTACATCAACAGCAATGCCGTCACAATCAGTCCACAGGCGCCCACCGCCGTCATTTTGTTGGAATTAGCGACAAACTGCTCAATATAGCGCTGAATCACGTCTCCGGTGGCTGGCATAAAGTTAGCAAAAATAAAATGGCGTAACTGAATGCTGACATCAGAAAACATCGGAAAAGCAGCGAAAAGGGCAAAAACGACGGCAATAAGCGGTACTAAGGAGAGTAATGAGACATAGGCGAGATTTCCCGCCAGAGTCGTCATATTATCCTCATCAATACGCTGCCATAATAGCTTGAGCCAGGCCCGAACAGGGCGCGTATGGCGTCCAGCTTTTTGGTGAACGGTTTTTAGCATAACAGCTTCGCGAAATAGTCAGGGATGGTGGCTTTATCCTTCACCAGAATGCTGGTGATCCCCAACTGGTTGGCCCCTTCTATATTATCGGCATTGTCGTCGAAAAAGACCGCATCGGCAGCGGAAAAACCTTCTTTCTGCAGGACGTGCTGATAAATACGCGCTTCCGGCTTACGCATTCCCAAATCCTGCGATAAATAGATATGGTCGGCGGCAGCGCGCACCTCCGGGTATTCCTCCGGCCAGAAGTGGGTATGCAGTCGGTTAGTATTGGATAGCACCACCACGCGATGCCCCTGCTCGCGCAGTTTATGCATGATAGCAATCACTTCGGGCCGTAATCCGACAAATACCGCCTGCCAGCCGTGCGCAAATTGTTCATAACTGAGCGATAACGCCATTTCATGACAGAAAGCTTCAGCAAACGCTTCGTCCGTTATCTCACCGCGTTCATGTTGGTGAAAAGTCTCGCCCATCGTAAATTTTTGCTTCAGCGAAGCCAGCGGTACTCGACTCAGATCGCTCCACACACCTAATACGCGGTTAAAGTCGATGTCGACAATCACATTACCTAAATCAAAGATGTAGAGCATGTCATTCTCCTTGCTAACCGGGGATGAATAACTGTAGCGGGAAAGGAGAAGTTTGACTATGTATCCCTTTATAAATCAATTAACAAAAAGACAATAGAAACGCAGGCGATGTTCAATATCGCCTGCATCACAGCGCCGTTTTATTGGCTGGATAAAGCGCTGACGCGACCATCCGGCGCAAGGGCGCTTGTCACGCTGAAACGGCGTCGTCCAGCGAAGGACTCACCTGAACCACTTCGATTTGCTGGGATTGAAGTAAATTCTGTAATGCCGGACCGGGATACTCGTCCGTAAACAGAGCGGTAATCTGTGACACATTGCCGATCTCAACCGCCGCAGAAGCATGGTATTTCGTATGATCGGCGGCCAGCAGAATATGTCGCGAGTGGGCCATCATGGTTTTCACTACGCTGGCTTCGTTGACATCAAACTCCAGTAACGCGCCATCGCTCTCTATCGCGCCTACGCTGGTGACGAGATAGTCCGCCCGGAACCCCGCGACAAACGCCGCCGCGGATGGCCCGATAATGCCGCTATTATGCGGGCGCAGCGTGCCGCCAGGCACCATCACTTCAAAGCGAGGGTTATTATAAAGAATGTGCGCGACGCGCAGGCTATTGGTGATAATGCGCAGATGATTATGGTTGAGCAGCGCGCGCGCCACCTGCTCAACCGTCGTTCCAATCGTGATAAATATCGTGGAGCCATCCGGAATATAGTCAGCCACGGCTTCCGCAATGGCTTTTTTCTCTTGCGTCCAGGAGACCTCTCGCTGCTCAAAGGCGGTATTGACCACACTGGACGCTCTGCCAGCGCCGCCGTGATGACGCGTAATCAGCCCCTGCTCGCTTAATTTACGAATATCGCGGCGAACCGTCTGGGTAGAGACCTCCAACAAACTGGCTAACTCATCGATATTCATATAGCCGCGCTCATCAATAAGCATTAACAGCCGATCGTGTCGCGGATTACCGGTCAGTTCGGTAAGACTCATGAGCATTCCTCTAAAAGCTTCCTACTGCTCATATTATACAAAAAGTGACAAGAAAGATCGGGTTTGCTCACAATCAGGGATACCCGCCCGGCCACCTGGGCGCGTACACTTCAGCGCGGCAACGCCGCTGGCGAATCTGACAGCCTCTTCGATGGCGTATCCGCTTGCCAGGCCAAATGCCAGTGCGCCATGAAAAACATCGCCCGCGCCGGTAGTATCCACCACCTCCACGGTAAAACCCGGTTGGTGGCGTACCGCCGCTTTTTCCAACCAGTTGCAGCCTTCACTGCCTCGCGTGACATAGACATGTCCATTTGTGAGCATTTGTGCTTTTTTTAGCGCATCAATGGCTTCGCTCATCCCCGTCAGGCGTGCCAGCCCTGGCTCGGAGAAGGCGGCGTGGTCGCTTAATGCCACCAGCTCGCTAATATCCTGCGGCGTAATATCGCCATCAAGAACAGTCATGACGCCAGCCTGACGCGCCAGCGTAAACGCCTGTTTTGCGCCGTCATGCCAGCGCACATCCGCCAACACCACATCCCACTGCGAAAAATCGATGTCGTTAAGCCAGTCGGCGTCAGGTAATAAATCCGGGCTGGGATAATTAACGATAATCCGCTCTCCTTTGGCATCCACCATAATCGCTGACTGCGACGACATGGCCTGCGTGTAGCGGCGGGTATAGCGGGTATTTACCCCCAGGGATTCCAGTTCCGCCAGCAGGCTGTTTCCGGTGTCGTCATCGCCCACACGGCCAATAAAGTCCACCTGCGCGCCCAATTTCGCCGCAGCCACGGCAGCGGTCGCCGCAGGCCCGCCGCCCACTTCCGTATAGCGCTTCGCCACATATTTACCCCCTTCTGTCGGTAATCCTTCCACGTAATAGATGCGATCCATCACGGTAATACCTACACAAGCAATACGAACCATGGTCATTCCTCAAGCATTTTCGATGTGCTCATTTTAATTTCACGAAATGTTTAAAAAGTGACGGCTGTCAATTTTTTGACTATAAATTACAAATACGATCACAAACAGACAGAAAAAGGCTCATTAATGACAAAAAATGACACCACCGTGTTCAGGAGAACGATATGGCAGTTATAGCATTTATCGGGTTGGGACAGATGGGCTCCCCTATGGCGAGCAATCTGCTAAAGCAGGGCCATCAACTCAGCGTCTTCGATGTTAATCCCGACGCCGTACAGCGTCTGGTAGACAAAGGCGCGCAACCTGCAAGCAGCCCGGCTCAGGCAACCATCGGCGCTGAATTTGTTATCACCATGCTCTCGAACGGCGATCTGGTTCGTTCCGTTTTGTTTGGCGAGCAAGGCGTTTGTGAAACTCTTTCCCGTGAAGCGCTGGTCATTGATATGTCCACTATTCATCCGTTGCAAACCGATAAGCTGATTGCCGACATGCAGAGCAAAGGGTTCAGCATGATGGATGTGCCGGTAGGCCGGACATCCGACAACGCGATTACCGGCACATTGTTGCTGCTGGCAGGCGGTACGGCGGAGCAAGTAGAGCGTGCTACCCCTGTTCTGATGGCGATGGGTAATGAGCTGGTCAACACCGGCGGCCCGGGAATGGGTATTCGCGTAAAACTGATCAACAACTACATGAGTATTGCGCTAAATGCGCTCTCCGCCGAAGCCGCCGTGCTGTGTGAAGCGCTGGGGCTTTCCTTCGACGTGGCTTTAAAAGTGATGAGCGGCACTGCCGCAGGCAAAGGGCATTTCACCACCACCTGGCCGAATAAAGTGATGAAAGGGGATCTGTCTCCCGCCTTCATGATCGATCTGGCGCACAAAGATCTTGGCATCGCGTTGGATGTCGCCAATCAACTGCACGTACCGATGCCGCTCGGCGCCGCCTCCCGTGAAGTTTATAACCTGGCGCGGGCCGCAGGCCGCGGTCGGGAAGACTGGAGCGCCATCCTGGAACAGGTGCGCATCAGCGCCGGGCTGACCGCCAACGTAAAAAAGTAACGACTGTATAAAGGAAAATTGAATGAACAACTACACCATCAAAGACATTACGCGAGCGTCCGGCGGGTTTGCCATGCTGGCTGTCGATCAGCGCGAGGCGATGCGTTTAATGTTTGCTGCTGCTGGTGCGAAAACACCCGTTGCCGATAGCGTGCTGACGGATTTCAAAGTGAATGCGGCGAAAATTCTTTCCCCGTATGCCTCTGCCGTTCTGCTGGATCAGCAGTTCTGTTATCGCCAGGCCGTAGAACAAAACGCGGTCGCTAAAAGCTGCGCCATGATCGTCGCGGCGGATGATTTCATCCCGGGCAACGGTATTCCCGTTGATAACGTGGTCATTGATAAAAAAATTAATGCGCAGGCGGTAAAACGGGATGGCGCGAAAGCCTTAAAACTGTTGGTGCTGTGGCGCAGCGATGAAGACGCGCAGCAGCGTCTGGATATAGTCAAAGAATTCAATGAATTATGTCACTCCAATGGTTTGCTGAGCATTATCGAACCGGTTGTTCGTCCGCCGCGCTGCGGCGACAAGTTCGATCGCGAGCAGGCGATTATCGATGCGGCCAAAGAGCTGGGCGACAGCGGCGCCGATCTTTACAAAGTTGAAATGCCGCTCTACGGCAAAGGCGCGCGTTCCGATCTTCTTACCGCCTCACAACGCCTGAATGGGCATATCAATATGCCGTGGGTCATCCTCTCTTCCGGTGTGGACGAAAAACTGTTCCCTCGCGCGGTCAGGGTCGCCATGGAAGCTGGCGCATCCGGGTTCCTGGCGGGACGCGCGGTCTGGTCATCAGTGATTGGTTTACCGGATACCGAGCTGATGCTACGTGATGTTTCCGCGCCTAAATTGCAACGTTTAGGTGACATTGTCGATGAAATGATGGCTTGTCGCCGCTAATACGAGGATGAAAGAATGAAATGGTTTAACACATTGAGCCACAACCGCTGGCTGGAGCAGGAAACCGACCGCATCTTTAATTTCGGTAAAAACGCCGTGGTGCCGACAGGCTTCGGCTGGCTGGGAAATAAAGGGCAAATCAAAGAAGAGATGGGCACCCATCTTTGGATCACGGCGCGTATGTTGCACGTTTATTCCGTGGCGGCGTCGATGGGCCGACCGGGCGCTTATGATCTGGTTGATCACGGCATCAACGCCATGAACGGCGCGCTGCGCGATAAAAAATACGGCGGCTGGTATGCCTGCGTTAACGATCAGGGCGTGGTGGATGCCTCTAAACAGGGTTATCAACACTTCTTCGCCTTGCTGGGCGCGGCCAGCGCCGTCACGACCGGGCACCCTGAAGCCAGGAAATTGCTGGATTACACCATAGAAGTGATTGAGAAATACTTCTGGAGTGAAGAAGAGCAGATGTGCCTGGAGTCCTGGGACGAAGCCTTTAGCAAAACCGAAGATTACCGTGGCGGTAACGCCAATATGCACGCCGTCGAAGCGTTCCTGATTGTTTATGACGTTACTCATGACAAAAAATGGCTGGATCGCGCTATCAGAATCGCATCAGTCATTATTCATGATGTAGCCAGAAATAATCATTACCGTGTTAATGAACATTTCGATTCACAGTGGAATCCTATCCGCGACTATAACAAAGAAAATCCAGCACACCGTTTCCGTGCATTTGGCGGTACTCCAGGTCACTGGATCGAATGGGGTCGTTTAATGCTGCATATCCACGCAGCACTGGAAGCCAGATGCGAACAACCCCCTGCATGGCTGCTGGAAGACGCGAAAGGTCTGTTCCACGCTACGGTACGTGATGCCTGGGCTCCGGATGGAGCAGACGGCATTGTGTATACCGTTGATTGGGAAGGGAAACCCGTTGTACGTGAACGTGTACGCTGGCCAATTGTAGAAGCGATGGGGACAGCCTATGCCCTCTATACCGTAACAGGAGATCGTCAATACGAAACCTGGTATCAAACATGGTGGGATTACTGCATTAAATACCTGATGGACTATGAAAATGGTTCCTGGTGGCAAGAATTGGATGCTGACAACAAGGTGACCACTAAAGTCTGGGACGGTAAGCAGGATATATACCATCTTCTGCACTGTCTGGTAATTCCACGCATCCCGCTCGCTCCAGGGCTGGCACCAGCCGTAGCAGCAGGTTTGTTAGATATCAATGCGAAATAAATAAGCCTGGTAACGACGGCATATCAGCAAATGAACGTTGCATATGCCGTTGTTTAGTAAGGGTATCTAATATTAAGGTGATATGTATGCATAGTGGTGGGAATACGATATTACTCGCTGCAGGTGATTACCGGGCGCAAATAGTTTCAGTGGGTGCCGGTCTTGCCGAATTAACCTGGCAGGGCAAGCATCTGGTTATACCTCATAAACCAGAAGAGATGCCTCTTGCTCATCTGGGTAAGGTATTAATCCCTTGGCCAAATCGTATTGCCAATGGTATCTATCAGCATGATGGGCATGAGTATCAGTTGCCGATTAATGAACATGGCTCTAACGCCGCTATTCACGGCTTGCTTGCATGGAGAGACTGGCAAGTCGATGAATTAACAGCCACAAAAGCCTCGTTCTCCATATTTTTACCGCCAAGCTATGGCTACCCATTCGCATTGATTTCGCAGGTTATTTACTCACTGGACGCAACAACAGGGCTGTCCGTTGAAATAATTAGCCAAAATATCGGCGATAAACCAGCACCTTATGGCGTCGGTGTTCACCCCTACTTAACCTGTGACTTAGCACCTGTTGATGATTATACGCTGCAACTTCCTGCAAAAGAGGTTTTTGCTTTCGATACACAGTCTAACTCATCAACGTTACTACGCGTCGATGAGCTGAATCTGGACTATTCCATCCAACAAAAAATTGGTGATAAACGGATTGATCATACTTTCAAAACTTACAGCGAGCGATGGGAGGCGAAAATTATTAACCATCAACAGGAACTGGCTGTTAGTTTATGTTCCGATCAACCGTGGCTTCAGGTCTATAGTGGCGAAAAGTTGAATCGCCGGGGATTAGCTATCGAACCGATGAGTTGTCCGCCGAATGCCTTTAATTCTGGGATCGACTTACTATTACTTAAACCAAAACAACAGCATATATTGTTTTTTAATATTTGTGGTGAATGCATATAGTTCATGTATTTATTTGTGCAGGATACCTATTACCCTGACTTAAAACAGTCAAAGTAATATTTTAGAATTTGATAATGAAGGAATTATAATGGATTTCTTTAATTTATTTACACCTGATGGCGTGATGTTGGAACCTGGTGTTATATACACCGTTATCGCCTTAATGTTTCTTTATACATTCGTAGGAATATGTGCTGGCTTTGGTGGTGGATTGACTACCATGCCGCTCATAACCCTAATGCTACCTGTAAAAATGGCAACACCACTTTCTGTTATTGTCGGAACAGCGACCGCCATTTATGCCACATGGTTATCTCGTAAAGAAACGGACTGGCGATCGGCTGCCGTTCTTATCGGCTTCTCTTTTCTTGGCATTCCGGTAGGTTTATATGCACTTTCCTATCTACCTGATCACATAATGAAAATAGGATTGGGTGGTTTTCTTATTCTCTACTCATTCTACAGTATGTTTATTCCCCGTCTACCCATCTATGACAGACGTTGGATTGCTGCACCGTTAGGGGCGATAGCTGGGGCGCTAGGAGCGGCCTTTTCCACAAATGGACCGCCAGTTGTGATGTATGGAATGCTACGTAACCTTGGCCCAGCCGCTTTTCGCGGTACGCTGAATGCATTCTTTACGGCAAACAACATTGCAGTTGTCGGCGGCCTGGCAACCAGTGGAATATTAACAATTTCAACATTTAAACTGGTTATTTTCTGTATCCCTACCATGATACTCGGTTCCTTAGTCGGGCAATATGTTCATAAGCGTATTTCGGTAAAAGTATTCCGCGTTTTAGTATTTTTATTATTAATTGCTTCGGGTGCAATGTTAATAAAAGGTGCATTAGGTGTTTCAGCGGCTACTGCGCTTCTACCACCATTTGTACTGTTGGCAATATTACAAATACTTTTAGGCAAAAAAATTGCTGAGATTCGTAAAGTGGATGCCAGCAAATAATAAGTGCTTACTTTGTTCAGGCGCTACTTCAAGAGTAGCGCATAACTATTTAAGGCTAATGAATAATAACGAATCATAAACAATCAGTATGCTCGCGTTCCTCAATTTCATGGAGAATATTTTATGAGCACGCAAAGTAAGCATTTATCCTCTGTCCTGATAGAAAAGAACATTGAGGGCTTTACGCTGACGTACCACCAGCGCCTGATTTTACGCCACAGCGCCGAAAACCCCTGTCTGTGGATTGGCGCGGGCGTTGCCGACATTGATATGTTCCGCGGCAACTTCAGCATCAAAGACAAACTTAACGAGAAGATTGCATTAACAGAGGCCACGGTCAGCGAGCTACCCGACGGCTGGCTGGTACAATTCAGCCGTGGCGCAACAATTAGCGCCACCCTTCGCATCTCCGCCGATGAGGCGGGACGCCTGAAGCTGGATCTGCAAAACGACGACCTACACCATAACCGTATCTGGTTACGCCTCGCGGCTAATCCAGACGACCATATCTACGGCTGCGGCGAACAGTTCTCTTATTTCGATTTGCGCGGCAAGCCGTTCCCGCTGTGGACCAGCGAACAGGGCGTTGGCCGTAATAAAACCAGCTATGTCACCTGGCAGGCAGACTGTAAAGAGAATGCCGGCGGCGACTATTACTGGACCTTCTTCCCGCAACCGACCTTTGTCAGCACGCAGAAGTATTACTGCCACGTCGATAATAGCTGCTATATGAATTTCGACTTCAGCGCGCCGGAGTATCACGAACTGGCGCTGTGGGAAGATAAAACTACGCTGCGTTTTGAGTGTGCCGCCACCTACATCGCCCTGCTGGAAAAACTGACTGCGCTGTTAGGCCGCCAGCCGGAGCTGCCGGACTGGGTTTACAACGGCGTCACGCTAGGCATTCAGGGCGGTACGGAAGTTTGCCAGCAAAAACTGGATACCATGCGCAACGCAGGCGTAAAAGTGAACGGTATTTGGGCGCAGGACTGGTCCGGTATCCGCATGACCTCCTTTGGCAAGCGCGTGATGTGGAACTGGAAGTGGAATAGCGACAACTATCCACAGCTGGATAGCCGGATCAAACAGTGGAAAGAACAAGGCGTCCAGTTCCTCTCTTATATCAACCCATACGTCGCCAGTGATAAAGACCTCTGCGCTGAGGCGGCGAAACACGGCTATCTGGCGAAAGACGCCACGGGCGGCGACTATCTGGTCGAGTTTGGCGAATTCTATGGCGGCGTGGTCGATCTGACCAATCCTGAAGCTTACGACTGGTTCAAAGACGTCATCAAAAAGAACATGATCGCGCTCGGCTGCAGCGGCTGGATGGCGGATTTCGGCGAATATCTGCCGACCGACACGTATCTGCACAACGGCGTCAGCGCCGAGATCATGCATAACGCCTGGCCTGCGCTGTGGGCGAAATGTAACTACGAAGCGCTACAGGAGACCGGCAAACTCGGCGAGATCCTGTTCTTTATGCGTGCGGGTTACACCGGCAGTCAGAAATATTCCACCATGATGTGGGCAGGCGACCAGAACGTTGACTGGAGCCTTGATGATGGTCTGGCCTCTGTAGTGCCTGCGGCATTGTCGCTGGCGATGACCGGCCATGGTCTGCATCACAGCGATATCGGCGGCTACACCACCCTGTTTGACATGAAACGCAGCAAAGAGTTGCTGCTGCGCTGGTGCGATTTCAGCGCCTTTACGCCGATGATGCGCACCCATGAAGGCAACCGCCCCGGCGATAACTGGCAGTTTGACGGCGACGCGGAAACTATTGCCCACTTTGCCCGCATGACCACCGTCTTTACCACGCTGAAACCGTATCTCAAGCAGGCGGTGGCGCAAAACACGGCTACCGGTCTGCCGGTCATGCGTCCGCTATTCCTGCACTACGAGAACGATGCCACAACCTACACCCTGAAATATCAATATCTGCTCGGTCAGGATCTGCTGGTCGCGCCGGTTCACGAGCAGGGGCGTTGCGACTGGACGCTGTACCTGCCGGAAGATCACTGGGTGAATATCTGGACCGGCGAAGTTCACCACGGCGGTGACATTACCGTGGATGCGCCCATTGGCAAACCGCCGGTCTTCTATCGCGCGAAGAGCGAGTGGGCTTCACTTTTTGCTTCTTTACGGAATATCTAATACGGCTCGCCCGCAGGGAAACCTGCGGGCAGATGGAGAAAAATAATGAGTCAGACCTCTGCTGATCCGGCAACGCTACGCCTGCCGCTTAAAGAAAAAATAGCTTATGGCATAGGCGATCTGGGTTCCAATATTCTGCTGGATATTGGCACACTCTATTTGTTGAAATTCTACACAGATGTCCTCGGTCTTCCGGGAACCTATGGTGGGATTATTTTCTTAATCGCTAAATTCTTTACCGCATTTGCCGATATGGGCACTGGTATTGTGCTCGACTCGCGGCGAAAAATAGGACCGAAAGGTAAATTTCGCCCGTTCGTTCTGTATGGCTCATTCCCAGTAGCACTGTTGGCTACAGCCAACTTTATAGGAACACCGTTAGAAATTACGGGCAAAACGGTCGTCGCAACGCTGCTGTTTATGCTGTATGGATTATGCTACAGCCTAATGAACTGCTCTTATGGCGCGATGGTGCCAGCTATAACCAAAAATCCAAATGAACGTGCCTCGCTGGCAGCCTGGCGCCAGGGCGGATCCACCTTAGGCCTTCTCATTGGCACCGTTGCTTTTGTACCAGTAATGAATTTGATTGAAGGCAATCAACAATTGCAATATGGCGTAACCGCTGCTCTTTTCTCGTTATGCGGGCTGCTATTTATGTGGCTTTGCTATGCGGGTGTCAAAGAGCGTTATGTCGAGGTCAAACAGGCTGATTCCGCACAAAAAGCAGGAATTTTGCAATCCTTTCGCGCCATCGCCGGTAACCGCCCGTTGTTTATTCTGTGCGTCGCCAACCTTTGCACCCTTGCGGCATTTAATGTCAAACTGGCGATTCAGGTCTACTACACCCAGTACGTGCTGAACGATCCGATTCTGTTGTCCTATATGGGATTCTTCAGTATGGGTTGTATCTTCATCGGCGTATTTTTAATGCCTACCGCTGTACGCCGTTTTGGTAAGAAAAAAGTCTATATCGGCGGACTGCTAATTTGGGCCGTGGGTGATTTGCTTAACTACAGCTTCGGCGACAGTTCGGTGAGCTTCGTGGCCTTCTCCTGTCTGGCATTCTTTGGTTCAGCATTCGTCAACAGCCTGAACTGGGCGCTAGTCTCGGACACAGTGGAATATGGTGAATGGCGTACAGGTGTTCGTTCCGAAGGGACGGTTTATACCGGGCTCACCTTCTTTCGCAAAATGTCCCAAGCGTTGGCTGGATTTTTTCCCGGATGGATGCTTACTCAAATTGGCTACATACCCAACGTGGTGCAATCAACCAGCACTGTTGAAGGATTACGTCAGTTGATCTTCATATATCCTTGTGCCCTCGCAGTGTTGGCCATGATTACAATGGGCTGTTTTTACAACCTCAACGAGAAAATGTACATACGTATCGTTGAGGAAATAGAAGCACGTAAACGTACTGCTTAACAATAATGATGACTGATGCCCTTCGGGGCGTTGTAAGGAGTGGTTATGCCTGACCATGATCCGCTAACGCTAAAACTAAGCTTGAGAGAAAAACTCGCTTACGGTGCGGGTGATATTGGCTCTAATCTAATGCTAAGCATTGGCACATTATATTTGCTCAAGTTTTACACAGATGAGCTAGGAATGCCTGCATATTATGGCGGGGTTATTTTCCTCATAGCAAAATTCTTTACTGCATTTACAGATATGCTAACCGGATTTCTTCTCGATTCTCAAAAAAACATTGGAATCAGAGGGAAATTTAGACCTTTCATTCTGTATGCAGCAGTACCATCAGCAATTATTGCGACAGTTCAGTTTATTGCTACAACATTTAGTCTGCCGATAAAGACCGCTATTGCTACCGGTCTATTTATGTTATTCGGACTGTTTTACAGTCTAATGAACTGTTCATATGGCGCTATGATCCCAGCAATAACAAAAAATCCAAATGAACGCGCACAACTGGCAGCTTTCCGGCAGGGAGGGGCAACAATAGGATTATTAATCTGTACGGTTGCTTTTATTCCACTTCAATCTTTATTCTCTACAACTACCATTGGTTATGGTTATGCAGCCTTAACTTTCTCTATCTTTGGTTTCATTTTTATTATGTTATGTTATAAAGGAACCAAAGAACATTACATTGAACCCCCATCGCCGGGACATAAGGCAAGCATCATCAAATCATTTTGTGCAATTTTTCACAACCCACCACTATTAGTTCTATGCATTGCAAATTTGTGTACACTAGCAGCATTTAATATCAAGCTCGCTATTCAGGTTTATTATACCCAATATGTACTAAATGACATTAACCTATTATCCTGGATGGGTTTTTTTAGTATGGGCTGTGTAATTATTGGTGTTTTGTTAGTTCCCTGGACCGTAAAATGCTTTGGCAAGAAACGCGTGTATTTAGCAGGTATGCTTTTATGGGCCGCGGGCGATGTTTTAAATTATTTTTGGGGTTATAACTCCTTTTATTTTGTCATTTTTTCTTGTATCGCCTTCTTCGGTACCGCTTTCGTCAACAGCCTGAACTGGGCGCTGGTTCCGGATACGGTTGACTATGGTGAATGGAAAACGGGTATTCGCGCTGAAGGCTCGGTGTATACGGGTTATACCTTTTCCCGAAAAATTTCCGCTGCGCTTGCTGGCTTTTTGCCAGGTATTATGCTGACGCAAATCGGTTATATCCCCAACATAGCTCAAAGTGACACCACGTTGCTTGGTTTGCGTCAGCTCATTTTTTTATGGCCTTGCGGTCTTGCCATTATCGCAGCACTAACGATGGGCTTTTTTTATAAGCTCAATGAACAACGTTTCGCTTTTATTATCGAGGAAATTGCCCAACGAAAGAAAACAGGTAATCAAATTGTCGCGACTAATAATAAACAAAGTATTTCTACTGTAAATAATTAAACGACGTTTGCCGCTTTATCCATCCCGATGGATGGCGGCTTCCCTATATTTGAAAAATGGATTTATTATGAAATCTCTGAATACTCTAGTGATATTAACTTCTGTAATATCCACCTCTGTTTTTGCTGGCGCTTATGTAGAAAACCGTGAGGCCTATAACCTGGCGTCTGACCAAATGGAGTTTATGCTGCGCGTCGGCTATAACTCCGATATGGGGGCCGGAATTATGTTGACCAATACCTATACGCTACAGCGTGATAATGAATTAAAGCACGGTTATAATGAGATTGAGGGCTGGTATCCGTTATTTAAACCTACAGATAAATTAACCATCCAGCCTGGCGGGTTAATAAACGACAAAAGCATTGGTTCCGGCGGCGCCGTCTATCTGGATGTTAACTATAAATTTACCCCGTGGTTTAATCTTACGGTACGTAACCGATATAATCACAATAATTATAGTTCAACCGATTTGAATGGCGAACTGGATAATAATGACAGCTATGAAATCGGTAACTATTGGAATTTTATCATTACCGATAAATTTTCTTATACCTTTGAACCACACTATTTTTATAACGTTAATGATTTTAATAGTAGTAATGGTACGAAGCATCATTGGGAAATCACCAATACCTTCCGTTATCGTATCAATGAACACTGGTTGCCCTATTTTGAATTACGCTGGTTAGATCGTAACGTGGGCCCCTACCATAGAGAGCAAAACCAGATTCGTATCGGGGCGAAGTATTTCTTCTGATATTATTGCCTCCATTTTCCGAATCTGCATCACAGCGGGTAGTTGTTCTGCCCGCTCATTCATCCTGAATCAGACTCCCGATATCCCGCCTCTAAGCGCCATGATAATATTCGCAAAGCGTTTTACCATATTCATGCTTATAGAGAAGGGAAACAAATGAATAAGCGATTTAATATTGATTGGGACAATGAATTAACCCAGGAACAGCTCATTAATTTGATTTTAACCGATGAAGATCTGCCAAAGCTTCGCTCACTGACCATTGTCATTGGTCGGCATAATACGCCAGCGATTGCTGATTTTTTGGCAACCTTATCCCTTTCTCAACGTGAATAAAAAAACCCCGCCGAGTTTTCATTTCGGCAGGGTTTTTATCCGTAAGAGCGTTAATTACTCTTCTTTCTGACCACGGTTCGCACGGCGGCGATCGTTTTCCGTCAGGTGACGTTTACGGATACGGATAGAGGTTGGGGTGACTTCTACCAGTTCGTCGTCATCAATGAACTCCAGCGCTTGCTCAAGGCTCATTTTAATTGGCGGAACCAGAATCACCGCTTCATCCGTACCAGACGCACGCATGTTGGTCAGTTTCTTACCGGTCAGGCAGTTTACCGTCAGGTCGTTGGAGCGACTGTGAATACCAATAATCTGGCCTTCATAAACTTCCGCGCCGTGACCCAGGAACAGCTTACCGCGATCCTGCAAACCGAACAGCGCAAACGCCACCGCTTTACCCTGACCGTTGGAGATCAGTACGCCGTTCTGACGCTGGCCCACTTCACCCGGACGAATATCGTCGTAATGGCTGAAGGTGGAGTACAGCAGACCCGTGCCGGAAGTCATGGTCATGAATTCTGAACGGAAACCAATCAGCCCGCGGCTTGGGATCACGTAGTCGAGACGTACGCGGCCTTTACCGTCCGGATTCATGTTTTTCAGATCGCCTTTACGCTCGCCCAGCGCCTGCATGACAGACCCCTGGTGCTGCTCTTCGACGTCCAGCGTCACGTTTTCGTACGGCTCTTGTTTACGACCGTCGATTTCACGGAAGATAACTTTCGGACGGGAAACCGCCAGTTCGAAACCTTCACGACGCATATTTTCAATCAGCACGGACAGGTGCAGTTCGCCACGACCGGATACACGGAACGCATCCGCATCTTCGGTTTCTTCAACGCGCAGCGCCACGTTATGCACCAGCTCTTTGTTCAGACGGTCAAGAATCTGACGAGAAGTCACAAACTTACCTTCTTTACCGCAGAACGGCGAGGTGTTAACGCAGAAGAACATAGACACGGTCGGCTCATCAACGGACAGCGCCGGCAGCGCTTCAACGTTCTGCGGGTCGCAGATGGTGTCGGAAATGTTCAGCTCGCCCAGACCGGTGATCGCAATGATATCGCCCGCTTCGGCGATATCGCTGTCGATACGCTCCAGACCCAGATGCGTCAGCACTTTACCTACTTTCGCGTTACGGGTTTTCCCTTCACTATCGATGATAGTGACCTGCTGGTTCGGCTTCACTTTGCCGCGTTTGATACGGCCGATGCCGATAACGCCAACGTAGTTGTTGTAGTCCAGCTGGGAGATCTGCATCTGCAACGGACCATCGAGGTCAACGTCCGGCGCCGGAACATGATCAACGATCGCCTGATACAGCGGGGTCATGTCTTCCGCCATATCTTCGTGGTCCAGACCCGCGATACCGTTCAGCGCCGAAGCGTAGATGATCGGGAAGTCCAACTGTTCGTCGGTCGCGTCGAGGTTAACAAACAGGTCGAATACCTGGTCAACAACCCAGTCAGGGCGCGCGCCAGGACGGTCAACTTTGTTGATAACCACAATGGGTTTCAGGCCATGAGCAAAGGCTTTTTTGGTCACGAAGCGCGTTTGCGGCATCGGGCCGTCAAATGCGTCAACCACCAGCAGCACAGAGTCAACCATGGACATGACGCGCTCTACTTCACCACCGAAGTCAGCGTGCCCGGGAGTATCAACGATGTTGATACGGTAATCATTCCATTTAATAGCGGTGTTTTTAGCGAGGATAGTAATACCACGCTCTTTCTCCAAATCGTTGGAGTCCATCACTCGCTCTTGAGTTTCGGCACGCGCGTCGAACGTACCGGATTGCTGGAGCAGCTTATCAACCAGGGTAGTTTTACCATGGTCAACGTGCGCGATGATGGCGATGTTACGCAAATTTTCGATCACAACTTTGCCTCAGGCATTAGAAATAGCGCGTTATTGTACACGGATTAATCGCACTACAAAACAGGATCACAAACATCCTCCGCAAACAAGTATTGCAGAGTCTCTTTGTGATCGCTTTCACGGAGCGTTAAAAGGGTGGCTTGCGTTCTATTGCACCAATGTGGTGCTTAATGTTCACATTGAAGCACTATTTTGGTGCAACATAGTCACCGTGGTGCAGCCCTTTTGCACGATGGTGCGCATGATAACGCCTTTTGGGGGCAATGTGAAAGTTGGCACAGATTTCGCTTTATATTTTTACGGCGACACGGCCAGCAGAATTGAAGATCTCGTTACCACGACGACCGACCATGACCAATCCGGGAGAGTACAAGTATGTCCGCTGAACACGTTTTGACGATGCTGAACGAGCACGAAGTGAAGTTTGTCGATCTGCGCTTCACCGATACCAAAGGCAAAGAACAGCACGTCACGATTCCTGCTCATCAGGTAAATGCCGAATTCTTTGAAGAAGGCAAAATGTTTGACGGCTCCTCTATCGGCGGCTGGAAAGGCATTAACGAATCCGACATGGTGCTGATGCCAGACGCATCCACCGCAGTGATTGACCCGTTCTTCGCGGACTCTACCCTGATTATCCGTTGCGACATCCTGGAGCCTGGCACTCTGCAAGGTTATGACCGTGACCCACGTTCCATCGCAAAACGTGCGGAAGACTACCTGCGCGCGACCGGTATCGCCGATACCGTCCTGTTTGGGCCGGAACCTGAATTCTTCCTGTTCGACGACATCCGCTTCGGCGCATCTATCTCCGGCTCACATGTGGCGATTGACGATATTGAAGGCGCCTGGAACTCCTCTACCAAGTACGAAGGCGGCAACAAAGGCCATCGTCCGGGCGTGAAAGGCGGTTATTTCCCGGTTCCGCCAGTTGACTCCGCGCAGGATATCCGTTCTGAAATGTGTCTGGTCATGGAGCAGATGGGCCTGGTCGTTGAAGCGCACCACCACGAAGTAGCGACCGCAGGTCAGAACGAAGTGGCGACCCGCTTTAACACCATGACCAAAAAAGCCGACGAAATTCAGATTTACAAATATGTCGTGCATAACGTGGCTCACCGCTTCGGTAAGACCGCGACCTTTATGCCAAAACCGATGTTCGGCGATAACGGTTCCGGTATGCACTGCCACATGTCGCTGGCGAAGAACGGCACCAACCTATTCTCTGGCGACAAATATGCCGGCCTGTCTGAACAAGCGCTGTACTACATCGGCGGCGTCATCAAACACGCCAAAGCCATCAACGCCCTGGCGAACCCGACCACCAACTCCTACAAGCGTCTGGTCCCGGGTTACGAAGCGCCGGTGATGCTGGCCTACTCCGCCCGTAACCGTTCCGCCTCCATCCGTATTCCGGTGGTGGCGTCTCCGAAAGCGCGCCGTATCGAAGTTCGCTTCCCGGACCCGGCGGCTAACCCGTATCTGTGCTTTGCCGCCCTGCTGATGGCCGGTCTGGACGGGATTAAGAATAAGATTCACCCGGGCGAAGCCATGGACAAAAACCTGTATGACCTGCCGCCGGAAGAAGCGAAAGAGATCCCACAGGTAGCGGGTTCTCTGGAAGAAGCGCTGAACGCGCTGGACCTGGACCGCGAGTTCCTGAAAGCAGGCGGCGTGTTCACTGATGAAGCGATCGATGCGTATATTGCGCTGCGTCGCGAAGAAGATGACCGCGTGCGTATGACCCCGCACCCGGTAGAGTTTGAGCTGTACTACAGCGTTTAATCGTATATTAAAAATCCGACGAATTTCGCGTTGCTGCAAGGCGGCAACTGAGCACATGCCCAGGAGCATAGATAGCGATGTGACTGGGGTAAGCGAAGGCAGCCAACGCAGCAGCAGCGTGAAAGGCGTCAGGAGTTTTTGAGTTGCCGTGGAAACTTTCAGCCCATCCCAGGATGGGCTTTTTTCTCCACCAACAATCTGATCTCACGCGCTTTTTAGTGGTAAAAAGCTATAATGCACTAAAATGGTGCAACCTTTTCCAGGAGACTGCTGAATGGCAAGCGGCATACAGCCCGATGCTGGGCAGATCCTCAATTCGTTAATCAACAGCGTGCTGGTGGTCGACGACGCGCTGGCAATCCATTACGCCAATCCTGCCGCGCAGCAGTTGCTCGCGCAAAGCTCACGCAAACTGTTCGGGACGCCGTTACCTGAACTGTTGAGCTATTTTTCGTTAAACATTGACCTGATGCGCGAAAGTTTAGCGGCAGGGCAAGGCTTTACCGATAACGAAGTGACGCTGGTGATTGATAGTCGCTCGCATATTCTCTCTTTGACCGCCCAACGTCTGCCCGACGATTTTATACTGCTCGAAATGGCGCCGATGGATAACCAGCGTCGTCTGAGTCAGGAGCAGTTGCAGCACGCGCAGCAAATCGCCGCCCGCGATCTGGTGCGCGGTCTGGCGCACGAAATCAAAAATCCGCTCGGCGGCCTGCGCGGCGCGGCGCAGCTACTCAGCAAGGCGCTGCCCGACCCGGCGCTAATGGAATATACCAAAGTCATCATTGAACAGGCCGACAGGCTACGCAACCTTGTCGATCGTTTGCTGGGGCCGCAGCACCCGGGAATGCACATTACCGAGAGCATACATAAAGTCGCGGAGCGCGTGGTGGCGCTGGTGTCGATGGAACTGCCGGATAATGTCCGGCTTATCCGCGATTATGACCCCAGTCTGCCAGAACTGCCGCACGACCCGGAACAAATTGAGCAAGTACTGCTGAATATTGTCCGCAATGCCTTGCAGGCGCTGGGGCCGGAAGGCGGCGAAATTACGCTGCGTACGCGTACCGCCTTCCAGTTAACGCTGCATGGCGAACGCTATCGCCTGGCGGCGCGTATAGACGTTGAAGACAATGGGCCGGGCATTCCTCCCCATTTACAGGATACGCTGTTCTACCCGATGGTCAGCGGTCGCGAAGGCGGCACCGGGCTTGGGTTATCTATCGCCCGCAATCTTATCGATCAACACGCCGGCAAAATTGAATTTACCAGTTGGCCGGGGCATACCGAGTTTTCGGTTTACCTGCCGATTCGGAAATAGAGGTGTTTATGCAACGAGGAATAGTCTGGGTCGTCGATGATGATAGTTCCATCCGTTGGGTGCTTGAACGTGCTCTCGCCGGGGCAGGGTTGACCTGTACCACCTTTGAGAATGGTAATGAAGTACTGGCTGCGCTGGCCAGTAAAACGCCGGACGTCTTGCTGTCGGATATCCGAATGCCGGGAATGGACGGGCTGGCGCTATTAAAGCAGATTAAACAGCGTCACCCGATGCTTCCGGTCATCATTATGACCGCGCATTCCGATTTAGATGCCGCCGTGAGCGCCTATCAGCAGGGGGCGTTTGATTATCTGCCTAAACCGTTTGATATTGATGAAGCCGTCGCTCTGGTCGAGCGCGCGATTAGCCACTATCAGGAGCAGCAGCAGCCGCGTAATATCGAGGTTAACGGCCCGACAACAGACATGATAGGCGAAGCGCCCGCCATGCAGGATGTGTTTCGCATTATTGGTCGGCTGTCGCGTTCTTCGATTAGCGTGCTGATTAACGGCGAATCAGGAACCGGGAAAGAACTGGTCGCCCATGCGCTTCACCGCCATAGCCCACGCGCCAAAGCGCCGTTTATCGCACTCAATATGGCGGCCATCCCGAAAGATTTGATTGAATCCGAACTGTTTGGCCATGAGAAAGGCGCTTTTACCGGGGCGAATACCATCCGGCAGGGCCGTTTCGAGCAGGCTGACGGCGGCACGCTGTTTCTGGACGAAATTGGCGATATGCCGCTGGATGTCCAGACTCGTCTGTTACGCGTGCTGGCTGACGGACAGTTCTACCGCGTGGGCGGGTACGCGCCGGTAAAAGTCGATGTGCGCATTATCGCCGCCACCCACCAGAACCTCGAACGACGCGTTCAGGAAGGGAAATTCCGCGAAGACCTGTTCCACCGCCTGAACGTGATTCGTATCCATCTTCCGCCGTTGCGCGAGCGCCGTGAGGATATTCCGCGCCTGGCGCGCCATTTTTTGCAGGTCGCCGCCCGTGAATTAGGTGTGGAAGCCAAATTATTACATCCGGAAACCGAAACGGCGTTAACGCGCCTGGCATGGCCTGGTAACGTGCGTCAGTTAGAAAATACCTGCCGCTGGCTCACCGTCATGGCCGCCGGACAGGAGGTATTGATCCAGGATTTACCGGGCGAACTGTTTGAAGCCTCGGCGCCGGATAGCCCGTCCCACCTGCCGCCGGATAGCTGGGCTACATTACTGGCGCAATGGGCGGACCGCGCCTTGCGATCCGGTCATCAAAACCTGCTTTCTGAAGCGCAGCCAGAACTGGAGAGAACGCTACTGACCACGGCGTTACGCCATACGCAGGGTCATAAACAGGAAGCCGCCAGGCTGCTCGGTTGGGGGCGAAACACCCTAACGCGGAAGTTGAAAGAGCTGGGAATGGAGTAAACATTACCCGCGAGTGTAAAGATTAATAATTGAGCGCAAAACGCTGCTATTTTGCGCTTTACTGTTCCGATGAGTTCAGTATGATCATGCCCGGCAAACGGGGGGATTCATTATGTTAGAATCTATTATTAATCTGGTATCGAGTGGAGCGGTCGACAGCCACACGCCACAAACTGCGCTAGCCGCCGTGTTGTGTGCCGCGCTGGTGGGACTGTTCAGCTGACAATGTGCCGGATGGCGCTAATGCTTATCCGGCCTACAGGTTGTCGCAACGTGTAGGCCCGGTAAGCGCAGCGCCACCGGGCAACCCGGCTAAATGACGCGCGAGAACTGCTGCATCCGCGCTTTCTGGCGCAGATACGCGTCAAAGCACATGCAGATATTGCGGATCAGCAAACGACCTTTCGCCGTCACCTGAATTCCCTTCTCGCTAATATCCACCAGCCCATCTTTCGCCAGCGGCGACAGTAACTGCAAATCTTCGGCAAAATACTCAGCGAAATGCAAACCCCACTGCTGTTCGACAGCGTTAAAATCCAGGCGGAAGTTACAAATCAGCGCCTTGATAACATCGCGACGAATGCAATCATCACGGGTCAGCGTAATACCACGCCATAGCGCATTGCCCCGCTCATCCACTTGCTGGTAATAACGCTTCAGCTCTTTCTGGTTCTGCATGTAGCCATCGCCAATCATGCTGATAGCAGAAACCCCCATCCCCAGCAGATCGGTATCGCCCTGGGTCGTATAGCCCTGAAAATTACGGTGCAGCACGCCTTCGCGCTGCGCGACGGCCAGTTCGTCGTCCGGACGGGCAAAATGGTCCATCCCGATAAACTGATAACCAGCCTGAGTAAGCGATACGATGGTCTCCTGCAAAATATCCAGTTTCTGCTGCGCGCTGGGTAAATCGGCATCTTTAATTTTACGCTGGGCGGCAAAAAGCGTTGGCAGATGCGCATAGTTAAAGACGCTCAAACGATCGGGGTTCAGTTCCGTCACACGCTTCAGCGTGAAAGCGAAGCTTTCCGGCGTCTGTTTCGGTAGACCGTAGATCAAATCGATATTGGTCGAGGTAAAGCCGATATCGCGGGCGTGATTAAGCAGCGCAAAGATGAATTCTTCATCCTGCTCGCGGTTAACCAGGCGCTGCACCTCTTTATTAAAGTCCTGCACGCCCATACTCAGGCGGTTAAAACCTTCCGCACGTAAATGATCGAGCACATCCAGCTCAATTTCACGGGGATCGACTTCGATCGAGATTTCCGCGTCGGTATTAAAGTGGAAATTTTCACGCAACAGCGTCATTAAGCGGCTGATTTGCGCTTTATTCAGGTAAGTAGGCGTACCGCCGCCCCAGTGAAGCTGGCTGACATGACGGTTTGCAAACAGCGGCGCGCGATGACGAATTTCCTGCTCAAGCGCGTCAAGATACTGGTCAGCTTTATGCTGTTGGCGGGTGACAATCTTGTTGCAGCCGCAGAAATAACACAACTTGTGACAAAACGGGATATGCACATACAGCGAGAGCGGACGTTCAGGATAACGCGCCACAGCCTGCAAGAATGCGGCGTCCTCGAAGTCTTCAGAAAACTCCAGCGCGGTTGGGTACGAGGTATATCGTGGCCCGGAATAGTTATATTTCTGGATCAGGGCCAGATCCCAGTCTATTTGCTGTTCAGACATGCTCACTCCTTCCGATGGCGTCTCTGGCGGGTACGGCGTACCGGCTTCACGCCATGACGGGCGGCAAGCCGGCTGCGCAGCCATTTCTGTCGCCGCGACAATCGCTGTAGTTTAACGAATAACCACACCAGATAACATATAACCGGAAGGGTTATAAGCAGGACGGGCAAGCCCACGGTGTAAACCCGTTAGTTGCCGCCTCTTAGCAGGCGCATCATATCTTCCTGCTTCTCGTCCTCTTCGTCGTCTTCTTCGTCGTCATCGTAAGACAGACCAAGCTTCTGCATCAGTTCATCAATACGATCCAGTTTGGCATCTACCCAGGCTTGATCTTCCGCACTCAGGGTTTCGCCCGCTTCCAGACGTTCTAACAGCGCATCCAGGCGCTCATCCGTTTCCAGTAAATCCAACTCCGTCTGCGGTGAAAGCATAGGTTTCTCACTTTTCGGTTTATGCTGTTGGGTCACTTTTTCAGTCACGCCCAATGGAACAGGTGTTTTACTGCCAATACGTGGATCTTTTTGTTGATTCTGATTGCCGCCGCCCGAAGCGGAATTGCCGCCCGCCGCGCGACTTCCCGGCGCATGACCGCGATGTTTTTTCAGGCGTTTACGGTCGCGCGCCTCCTGGTTTAACTCTTCACGCGTTTTACGACGCTGTTTGCCAAAGGCTTTACTGCGCGGTGCAGAGGTTGGTTTTTTCATGATGTCAGATCTTTAAGCCGTTTTATTCAGTATAGAATTGAGGCGGAATCTAGCAGAAAGCAAGCAAAGAAAAAAGGCGACAGAGTAATCTGCCGCCTTTTTTCTTGACTCACGACCCTTAACGGGTTCCACCATCCCTGTTGGCTATCAACACGCCCTGTTTTTCCCTTAGCCTGGAACATTCCATGTTGTTTCCATTTCCTTTTACTAACGTCTCCGGACGTTTGTCTTCCTGACAATCCTGTGTCTTCGCCTCCTGGCGCTCCTGACCCTCATCCTGAGTCGTTGATCCTGTTAGCGTCCTCGCTATGTGCATTACTTTACTCTTTTGGGGTAAACTCACAAGATACCGACACGGCAAATCCCTTTTTTTCAGACAATTACCTTTCTATAAATTCATGATTTAACTATATTAACTGGCTTTGAGCCTGACAACGACTCTGTCATGTCGCATAAGTGCAATGGTCAATGTCTCACAAAGCGTATGGCTTTTACTTACAGCACCGCCGCGCCGAAAAATCCGTCTTTTGCTGGCGTTCAGGTATAATCGCCACAATGCTTTGACTGACGGAGACGACCGCTTTGACTAACCTGAATTATCAACAGACGCATTTTGTGATGAGTGCGCCTGATATTCGCCATTTACCTTCCGATTGCGGAATTGAAGTGGCTTTTGCTGGCCGTTCCAATGCAGGCAAATCCAGCGCCCTGAACACATTGACCAACCAAAAAAGCCTGGCGCGCACCTCTAAAACGCCGGGCCGTACCCAATTGATTAACCTATTTGAAGTCGTAGATGGCAAACGGTTGGTCGACCTGCCGGGCTATGGCTACGCGGAAGTCCCGGAAGAGATGAAACGCAAGTGGCAACGCGCGCTGGGGGAATATCTGGAGAAACGTCAAAGCCTACAGGGCTTAGTCGTTTTAATGGATATCCGCCATCCGTTGAAAGACCTCGATCAGCAGATGATCCAGTGGGCTGTAGAGAGCAATATCCAGGTTCTGGTTCTGCTGACCAAAGCGGACAAACTGGCCAGCGGCGCGCGCAAGGCGCAGTTGAATATGGTACGTGAAGCCGTGCTGGCTTTTAATGGCGATGTGCAGGTAGAAGCGTTTTCCTCGCTGAAAAAGCAGGGAGTGGATAAGTTACGTCAGAAACTGGATAGCTGGTTTAGCGAACTGGCACCGGTCGAAGAGATTCAGGACGGGGAATAATCACCCGCTATGCCGGATGGCGCCGCTGCGCGTCTTATCCGGCCTACGGTGTGAGCGAAATTTTTCTTACGCCCAATAAAAAACGCCCCAGTCATAAACTGACTGGGGCGGCTAAAATATTCAGCCAAATCCGATTACGTGAAGTAAAAGGTCTGAAAGATAGAACATCTTACCTCTGTACCCTACGTGAATAACTTTACTCTTTTTTGAGCAACACAGAAAGACCTTTTCGTAATTTTTTTTCATTCTTTACATAGGGAATTCTAATACCCATCACAAAACCCCCGTGCTTATGTTGCTTAATTACGAAAAAAGCGCGTTATTCCTTAAATGCTTAGTGCGCTTGATCCCAATTTTCCCCGCTACCGACTTCCACCAGCAACGGCACATCAATACGCGTGCAGTTTTCCATCAACTGATGGATACGTTTTGCTACCGCATCTAAGTCGTCTTTATGCACCTCGAACACTAATTCATCGTGTACCTGCATAATCATCCGCACACGTGGCTGCTCGGCCTGTAGCCAGGCATCGACGGCAATCATGGCGCGCTTGATGATATCGGCAGCCGTTCCTTGCATGGGAGCATTGATCGCCGCGCGTTCCGCCCCCGCGCGCCGCGCCGCGTTGCTGGATTTAATATCCGGCAGGTAAAGGCGGCGCCCCTCCAGAGTTTCCACATAGCCTTGTTCTTTTGCCTGAGCGCGGGTGCGCTCCATATATTCCAGCACGCCAGGATAGCGTTCGAAGTAGAGATCCATATACTTCTGCGCCTCTTTACGCGGAATATTAAGCTGGCGAGAAAGACCGAAGGCGCTCATCCCGTAAATCAGGCCAAAGTTAATGGCTTTCGCACTTCGGCGCTGTTCCCCGGTCACGCTATCCAGCGGCAAGCCAAAGACTTCCGCCGCCGTTGCGCGGTGAATATCTTTCCCTTCGGCGAACGCCGTGAGCAGCCCTTTATCACGGGAAAGATGCGCCATAATACGCAGCTCAATCTGTGAATAGTCCGCAGATACGATGAGATAATCCTCAGGCGCAATAAATGCCTGACGAATGCGGCGGCCTTCTTCATTGCGCACCGGAATATTTTGCAGGTTCGGATCGGTGGACGATAAACGTCCCGTCGCCGTTACCGCCTGATGATAGGACGTATGGACGCGCCCGGTTTTCGGGTTAATCATCAGCGGCAGCTTATCGGTATAGGTGGATTTTAGCTTCGCCAGACCACGATACTCCAGAATCACTTTCGGCAGCGGATAGTCCAGCGCCAGCTCTTCCAGCACCTCTTCCGACGTTGACGGCGCGCCGCCAGGCGTTTTCTTCAGCGGCTTAATACCCTGCTTTTCAAACAGGATAGTCTGCAACTGCTTCGTCGAGGACAGGTTGAACGCCTCGCCCGCAATGTCATGCGCTTTCTTTTCCAGTTCCGCCAGACGTAGCGTGATTTCTTCCGAATGTTTGTGCAGGACGGCAGGATCGATTTTTACGCCATTGCGCTCAACGCGTGACAGTACAGGCACCAACGGCATTTCGATGTTTTCGAAAACATTCAGCGGGCCTTTGTGCTGCTGGAGCTCAGGCCACATTTTGAGATGCAACTGTAACGTGACATCCGCATCTTCTGCCGCATAGCGCCCCGCTTCCTCCAGTGCGATCTGGTTAAAGGTGAGCTGGTTTTTACCTTTACCGGCAATGTCTTCAAAGGTGATAGTTTTGTGCTTCAGCCAACGATCGGACAAACTGTCCATATCATGGCGTCCGGCGACGCTGTTCAGAATGTAAGACTCAAGCATGGTATCGAAGGCGATACCGCGCAGCTCAATACCGTAATTTTGCAAGACGCCGCGATCGTACTTGAGGTTTTGCCCCACTTTGCGCACTTTTTCATCTTCCAGCAGCGGCTTCAGCAGTTCCAGAGCACGCTGGCGGGAGATTTGATCCGGAGCGTCCAGATAATCATGTGCGACAGGTACATACGCGGCAACGCCAGGTTCGATGGCAAACGAGAGGCCCACCAGGTTGGCGGCGATATTATCCAGACTGTCGGTCTCCGTATCGAAAGCAAAAACGGGCGCTTTTTTCAGCTTTTCAATCCAGCTTTCCAGCGTAACGTCGTCCAGAATCGTGACATAATTTTCATAAGAGAGCGCCGCTGCCGGTTCGCTGGGCGATTCATCAATAACGACCGTTTCCTGCGGTTTGGCCGCCGGTTTCGCGCCCTTTGCCTGTAGCCACTTGCCTGACTCGACGTCCGCCGTCCAGCGCTTAAACTCATATTTTTTAAACAGGCCCAGCAGTTCATCCGCAATCGGCTGCTGCACTTCAAGCTGTTCGCAGGTCAGCTCCAGTTCAACATCCGTTTTAATGGTGGCGAGTTTATAAGACAGGTACGCTACGTCTTTATTCTGCGCTAATTTAGCGGCCATCGTTTTGGCGCCGCGGAAAGTGAGGCCGGCAATTTTTTCCGGCTCGGCGTACAGCGTATCCAGGCCGCCCAATCCCTGAAGCAAGGCTTGCGCCGTCTTCTCACCCACGCCTGGTACGCCTGGAATATTATCCGAGGAGTCCCCCATCAGCGCCAGAAAGTCGATAATCAGCTCAGGCGGCACACCGTACTTATTAACGACTTCATCCGGGCCGAGGATGGTGTTAGTCATGGTGTTGATCAGCGTAATATTCGGCGTCACCAACTGTGCCATATCTTTATCGCCGGTGCTGATTAATACCGGACGCCCCACCTTCTCCGCTTCTCGCGCCAGTGTACCGATAACGTCATCCGCTTCTACGCCAGAGACTGCCAGCAGAGGTAACCCCATGGCTTTAACCATGGCATGTAACGGCTCTATTTGCGCTCGCAGATCATCCGGCATCGGAGGACGATGCGATTTGTAGTGTTCAAAGAGCTCATCACGGAAGGTTTTTCCTTTGGCGTCAAACACCACCGCAGCATGTGTCGGCTGATACTGCATGATCAGGCTGCGCAACATGTTGAGGACACCATACATTGCGCCCGTAGGTTCTCCCGCGCTGTTGGTTAACGGCGGAAACGCATGATAGGCGCGATAGAGATAGGATGAGCCATCTACGAGAATAAGTGGGTTTTCTGGGATCTGAACCATAATGTCCGTGCCTGTTTAACAGATTATGGTTAAAGGATGCCACATACAGGAGGAAAACTTGAGTTTTTCGCCGCATTTGCGGAAAAGTTTTGTCGATCTTCAGGATCGCTCGCAAAACAACCTGTGGATAACTTTGTGTGTAAATTCTTACCATTACTTTAAAATCAGCGCGATAGCCTTCTCATCTTAATAATTAACCATTATTTTCAATGAGTTGTTAACATCACGTTTTTCTGATTATCTGATTCATGCCGTTATCATAATGTGGATAGTTGTTACGAGTGTTTCTATTTCACTCAGCGCCATCATTAGCATCGTTTTCTGATAGAATCAGCCTCTTGCGCCCTTTTCGCGCACCGTTTATGGCTAACTTTTGAATAATTTATTATGACGAGAATACTCGCGGCTATCACGCTCCCATTGAGTATCGTATTGACCATCCTGGTCACTATTGTTTGCTCAGTACCGATCATCATTGCCGGTATGGTAAAGCTTCTTTTGCCTGTTCCCGGTATCTGGCGCAAGGTCTCCATTTTCTGCAATTTCATGATGTATTGCTGGTGTGCTGGTCTTGCAGCGCTGTTACGCCTTAATCCGCACTTGCAATGGGATGTAGAAGGGTTAGAAGGGCTGAGCAAGAAAAATTGGTATTTACTGATTTGTAATCATCGCAGCTGGGCCGATATCGTTGTGCTTTGCGTTCTGTTCCGCAAGCATATCCCAATGAATAAGTACTTTCTTAAACAGCAATTGGCCTGGGTGCCGTTCATCGGCCTGGCGTGCTGGGCATTAGATATGCCGTTTATGAAGCGCTACTCCCGTAGCTACCTGCTCCGCCACCCCGATCGACGCGGCAAAGATGTTGAAACAACTCGTCGCTCTTGCGAAAAGTTTCGTCGGTATCCCACCACTATCGTTAACTTTGTTGAAG
This sequence comes from Salmonella sp. 2020_1459, assembly GCF_043847915.1. Lineage (NCBI taxonomy): Bacteria > Pseudomonadati > Pseudomonadota > Gammaproteobacteria > Enterobacterales > Enterobacteriaceae > Salmonella > Salmonella sp. 2020_1459. Next base: position 96,655 of record NZ_JBCMFA010000009.1, read on the forward strand.
GCTCGCGATTTACGCATGAGAAACGTCAGCAAACGCATTCACCTTATCAACATCTGTTGCCGCCAAAAGCAGCCGGTATTGCAATGGCGATTAACGTTTTAGGCTCACAGTTCGATAAGCTGCTTAATATTACGTTGTGTTACCCAAACAACGATCGCCACCCTTTCTACGATATGCTAAGCGGTAGGCTGACGCGTATTGTTGTTCGGGTGCAACTGGAACCCATAAATGAAGAACTGCACGGCGATTACGTGAACGACAAAACATTCAAACGCCGTTTTCAACGTTGGCTTAATACGCTGTGGGATAAGAAAGATATACAGATAGAAGAGATTAAAACATCTTATAAAAACGCCGGTCAGTGACCGGCGTTCTTTTTATTTTTTATCAACCAAATATTTCACAGTATCAGCATACTGCTGAACAAAAACATCCATGCTGCTGGTATCCATGCCTTGTGGGTTAATCTGGTATTTGCCATTGACGAACATCGCCGGAACGCCCTGCAGTTGCAGGTCAGCCGCGGCTTTCTCCTGTTGCGCAACCAGTGATTTCACCACGAAGCTGTTCCATGCCGCATCGTAATCTTCGCCCTTGACGCCCGCATCAACGAACACTTTACGGATATCCGCGGCAGATTGTACTGTCTGGGTTTTCTGTACGGCTTCAAACAGCGGGACCGTGACTTTATCTTCTACACCCAACGCCATCGCCACCGCCCATGCCTGGGTGAGCTCCTTGCCCAACGGCCCCAGGAACTCAACGTGGTACTTGGTCATTTTGGTGCCTTCCGGCAGCTTTTTCTTCACATTGTCAGACACATGAAGCACTTCTTCAAACTGATAACAATGTGGGCAGTAGAAGGAGAAAAACTCCAGTACCTGGGGTTCGCCAGCGACCGGTTTATCCAGCGTGATATACTGTTTACCGTCGCTGATCTGTGCTGCCGAGGCGCTAAAAGCTAAAACCATACCAGCCAGCGCCAGCCAAATCTTTTTCATGATCAACTCTCTCCGATTAATACATTGGCGTTAATTGTAAAGGGGGTTCGTGCAAAATTTTAGTCTGCTCAATAAAAGTCGTTGTCTGTCGCTGCCAGTAATCTTCCCCTGTTAACCAGGGAAAGTTTTTTGGAAACGCAGGATCGCCCCAACGACGAATCAACCAGGCAAGATAATAAACTAAACGCATGGCGCGTAAAGGTTCAATGAGACCAATTTCAGCCGTATCGAACTCACTAACTTCTTCATAAGCTTCAATAATGGTTTCAAGCTGCATTCGCTGTTCGGCTTTGTCGCCGTTCAGCAGCATCCATAAATCCTGTATCGCCGGACCGTTACGGGCATCATCTAAATCGACAAACAGCGGTCCATCACGCCATAGAATGTTGCCGGCATGACAATCGCCGTGCAATCGCAGCGTGGCGAAATCGGTGCGCCAGCATTCGGTAACTGCAGACAGTAGAGTATCAGTGGCTTTCAGGAAAGCCGCTTTTTGCCCGGAGGGAATCAGTGCGGCATCTTCGAATACCTGGCGAGGTTCAAAAAGATACTCTGCAAGCCCAATGTCAGGCCGGAAAGTGAAAGGACGTTTTCGCCCCGTCTGATGCAATCGGCCAAGATAACGCCCTACCGCCTCCATCTGATCGATATTGTCTGCTTCAAACTGACGACCGCCTACGCTGGGGAAAATGGCATAATGATAGCCCTGATGCGCTAACAGTGTCTGGCCATTAAACGCGAGCGGAGCAGCAACCGGAACCTCATCCTTCACCAGTTCAAGCGCGAATTGGTGTTCTTCCCGAATTTGATCAACAGACCAGCGTTCAGGTCGATAAAACTTAACGACAAAACGTCGACGGTCTTCATCCTGAAACTGATAGACGCGGTTTTCATAACTGTTTAGTGGAGTCAGCCCGGAATCCACCCTGATCCCCTGTTCAAACAGCGCATCCATGATGGTTTCCGGGTGTAGCGTCTGGAAAGTAAAAGCGTTGTCGTTCATCCCATCATCCGGAAAATACTACGAATGATTCAGGATATCATTTCGTGGCGATTTCGGTGGCGCCGCTTACAAGGTTTTACTCTTTAATAACGCCGCGGGCGCGTAAAAGCGCCGTTTTAAAGTCCTCTTCATAGTCTTTTTGAATCCCTGGAATGGCGGCGTCTTTGGCGGAATCGCGCATTTTCAGATGGTAGATCAGGATATCATCAGTTAAATCTTCCAGTTTGCCGTCAAAACCTGACTCTTTCGCCAGTTTCTGCAAAAATTGCGTCAGATTAAGATCAGGCTCTTTCTGCCAGGCTGGCTGGAGGAGTTCAATGACTTCATTCAGGCGTTTACATTTCATAGCTGTGCTCCTTATTCTTGATACAGACACGGTAGCAGGGTCAATCCCACAATAAAAGAGGCGATATCGGTGAATCTGGATGAAGTAATAACCGGCGTGGTGCTGGCAGGCGGTAAAGCCCGGCGGATGGGAGGTGCGGATAAAGGTCTGCTTGAACTGGACGGGAAACCGCTCTGGCGGCACGTTGCCGATGCGCTCGCGCCGCAACTGGCTACGGTCGTCATTAGTGCTAATCGCCATCTGGATATCTACCAGGCCAGCGGCCTGAAAGTCATTCCGGATTCAATCGCTGACTTTCCCGGTCCTCTGGCGGGTATGCTTTCCGTTTTTCAGCAGGTAGCAGGCGACTGGTTTCTGTTTTGCCCCTGTGACAATCCCTGTATCCCCCACACCCTGGTCGATCGTTTAGCAACGCAGCGTCATGGCGCACCCGTGGTTTGGGTTCATGATGGAGAGCGCGATCATCCAACGATCGCGTTGATTAATCGTGCCGTTGAGCCCCAGTTGACAGCTTATTTGCAAGCAGGCGAACGGCGAGTAATGATTTTTATGCGCCAGGTAGGCGGACACGCCGTTGATTTCAGCGATTGTAAAGAGGCATTTGTGAACGTCAACACGCCGGAGGAACTCGCGCAATGGCAAAAGAGACCATGATACCGCTACTCGCCATTGCCGCGTGGAGCGGCACGGGAAAAACAACACTGCTGAAAAAACTGATCCCAGCACTTTGTGCGCACGGTATTCGGCCAGGGCTGATTAAGCATACCCATCATGATATGGATGTTGATAAACCGGGTAAAGATAGCTACGAATTACGTAAGGCCGGGGCGACACAGACGCTGGTTGCCAGTCAGCAGCGCTGGGCGTTAATGACTGAAACGCCGGGGCAAGAAGAGTTGGATCTGGCATGGCTGGTGAGCCGGATGGATGCATCAAAGCTGGATATGGTGCTGGTAGAAGGGTTTAAACACGAGGCAGTTGCGAAGATCTTACTTTTTCGTCAGGGATGTGGGCACAGCGAGGAAGAATTAATTCTTGATGAGCATGTTATTGCAGTTGCCAGTGATATTCCACTTGCCGTAGCGGTACCCGTTTTGGATCTTAATGATGTATCGCAGATTTCTGCCTTCATTTTGCGGTGGTTAGAGAAAGCACGTTCCTTGTAGGCCGAATAAGGCGGAGCCGCCATCCGGCGGTGCCGGTTGCCTGATGGCGCTGCGCTTATCAGGCCTACATTTTTACAGTTACCACACACGCAAAGAAGCCCGTCCGTCAGAACGGGCTTCTTCACTTGTCTGATGCCTGGCAGTTTATGGCGGGCGTCCTGCCCGCCACCCTACGGGCCGTTGCTGCGCAACGAGTGCTCACCGACAGACCACAGATAAAACAAAAGGCCCAGTCTTT
>NZ_JBCMFA010000010.1:0-90092 GCF_043847915.1 Salmonella sp. 2020_1459
TGGCGGCACTAGCGCGGTGGTCCCACCTGACCCCATGCCGAACTCAGAAGTGAAACGCCGTAGCGCCGATGGTAGTGTGGGGTCTCCCCATGCGAGAGTAGGGAACTGCCAGGCATCAAATTAAGCAGTAAACTGATGTAAAAATCAGTGGTTGTAAAAGAATTCGGTGGAGCGGTAGTTCAGTTGGTTAGAATACCTGCCTGTCACGCAGGGGGTCGCGGGTTCGAGTCCCGTCCGTTCCGCCACCCTAATTAGGGGCGTAGTTCAATTGGTAGAGCACCGGTCTCCAAAACCGGGTGTTGGGAGTTCGAGTCTCTCCGCCCCTGCCAGAAATAATCCTTAGCATCTGCTAAGGATTTTTTTTTGCCTAAAATTACCTGATTATCTGATCAGGTAATCGTGAGTTCCCTTCCTTTTCTTTTCATCATTTTCATTGTTCATCCAGCACATCCGTTTTTAACAGATCGCAGATCAGCGAGTATTTATCGCTGTTTTGCAGCCAAATGGCGTATAGCGGCCGTGAAAGCGTTGCGCTGTCGGCAACGGTATGTAATCCGCCCTTTTCATTTGCCCAGTTTACAGGAAGCCAGCTACAGCCATTTAATGCGCTAAGCTGCTGTCGGGCGAGTTCGGCTGAGCTGGTTGTTAATACCGGCACTTCATCTGCTGCGATCAGCCCGGTTTCATGCTGTTGGAAGTCTGGGCCCCACTCCAGCCGCAGATAATTGAGTTCTGATTTCTTACGGGCAGGGCTGCTGCAATATAACGCCAAAGTGAAGTGCCCTAACAGCTGACTGCTGAACTCATCCATTTTGGGCGCTTCGGTAGTAATGAGGAGATCAAGCTGGCGCTCATGAAGTTGCTTCACAAGCGATTGCCGTTGAGCGATTCTGGCTTCGAATTGCAGGCCGCTTTGTGGCTCCTGTAGTTGGTACAGTCGCCCCAGCCAGGCGTTAAGCATACACTCCCATAAAGACGCGCTGGCGCCGATGGAAAACTCGTTATGGCGTGAGGTATGCGCCACCTCTTTACGTGCCGCCTGCCACGTATTCATCAGCGTTTCCGCATACGGTAAAAGTTTTTCGCCAGCCGTGGTTAAACGGATATTGTTTCTGTGCCGCGTAAAAAGGTTTACGCCCAGTTGATTCTCCAGTTGCCTGATACGAAAGCTCACCGCGGATTGCGTCAGGTAAAGTGCTTCTGCGGCCCGCCCGAAATGGCGTGTCCGGCTAACTTCCAGGAAAGTTTTTAACAATTCCGTATCCACTGTGCTCTCCACAAAATTATTTGTCGTTATGATTTAAATGTTTTGTTTTACACTCTGTCAAGCGTAACTAATACTCCGCGCCATAAATAGCTCAGACAAAGAATTAGGAGCGTGCAGGATGGCGGAAAGCTTTACGACGACTAATCGATATTTTGACAATAAACATTATCCACGTGGATTCTCTCGTCACGGTGATTTCACGATTAAAGAGGCACAACTGCTTGAGCGTCATGGTCATGCCTTTAATGATCTGGATCTTGGCAAGCGTGAGCCTGTGACTGAAGAAGAGAAGCTGTTTGTAGCGGTATGTCGCGGTGAACGCGAGCCGGTAACGGATGCAGAACGCGTCTGGTCCAAGTATATGACGCGTATCAAGCGTCCAAAACGCTTCCACACCTTGTCTGGCGGCAAGCCGCAAGTTGAAGGCGCAGAAGACTACACCGAAGCTGATGATTAATAAAAAGGGCGTAATGCCCTTTTTTTACGCCAACAGCTTTTGCAAATGAATTAACAACCTGTCTATCGCCCGATAGCTTACCGCTTCCTGCAAATGCTGACGTGAGATCTGGTCAGCCAGTTCTATGTCGGCAATGGTTCTGGCCACTTTTAGTAAACGCTGCCAGGCGCGAATGGATAACCCAAGATGCACCAGCGTGTCTTCAAGCCAGCGAGCGTCATCGTGATGCAAAACACAATATTTTTGGATTTCGCGACCCTCCAGACGCGCGTTTAACTTCTTCTGGCGTCGGTACTGCCGTTCATGGGCGGCGATGACCCGCTTTTTTACCGTAGCGCTGTTCTCACCCTTTGAGGCGTGTTGGCTAAGAATCCCGGGCGGAGGAAGCGGTATCTCAAGCGAAAGGTCAAAACGATCAAGAAACGGGCCTGACAACCTATTAAGGTAACGTAGTGTCTGTTCTGGCGTGCAGCGATTATGGTTTCCCTGATAATGTCCGGTCGGGCTCGGATTCATTGCGGCGATTAACTGGAACCTGGCAGGGTACGTTATTTTCGCTCTGGTACGGGATAAATGAATTTGGCCGGATTCTATAGGTTCGCGTAGCGCATCCAGTGTGCGTCGTTCAAATTCAGGCAATTCATCAAGGAACAAAATTCCGTTGTGCGCCAGCGATATCTCTCCCGGGGCGGGTATTGCGCCGCCGCCGACCATAGCAGTAAGTGAGGCGCTATGATGAGGTGAGCGAAAGGGGCGTTGCTGCCATCGTTTTTGTACCGTATCGGCATTAACCAGACTGAGGATCGCGGCGCTTTCCAACGCCTCCTCATTGCTTAATGGTGGAAGAATCCCGCTCAGTCGACTGGCCAGCATGGTTTTACCCGTACCCGGCGGGCCGATCAATAGCAGATTATGTCCCCCTGCCGCTGTAATCTCCAGGCCGCGTTTACCCTGCTCCTGACCGATCACATCGCGAAGATCGGCAGTTGCGGTAGGCGATGCCATATCCTGAGCTAAAGGTCTTTCCAGGGCGTGTTTCCCTTCCAGAAAGGCGCAGACGGTTTGTAGATGATCGGCGATAAAACATCCTTCTTTGCTGATAAGCCCAACCTCCGCCGCGTTCTCTGTTGCGACGATAATATTTCTGCCGGCCCTGATGGCTTCCGTTGCACTTGATATTGCGCCAGGAACGCCGCGTAATGCGCCTGTAAGCGCTAACTCACCCACCAGCTCATATGCCTCAAGATTCGACGCTGTAAGCTGCTCAGACGCGGCCAGAAGCGCAACAGCAATAGGCAGGTCATACCTTCCACCCTCTTTCGGTAGATCGGCTGGAGCAAGGTTAATGGTTATTTTTTTAGCCGGAAATTCATATCCGCTATTAATAATCGCACTACGTACCCGGTCACGCGCCTCTTTTACCGTGGTTTCCGGTAGGCCAACCATGGTTAATCCCGGTAATCCATTACTGATATGCACCTCTATAGTGATAGGCGGCGCATTGACGCCAAGTGCGGCGCGGGTATGAACAATCGCCAGTGACATAATCCCTCCTGTTACGTGGATTATGCGGAATAGAAGAGAAAATCGAATTACTGACTTTTTGTTTTTTAGCGACTGCTTCCTGAATTTTGGCGTCATTTTCAGGTAAGAAACATCAAACTGGAAGAACGCTCGCAGAAGCGAAAAGAAGGAAAACAGGATGTAGAGTGCGCCAAAAGGGGGAGGAAAACGTGAAAATTTTTCAGTTGCTAATTTTTCTTATAAAAAACAAAGCACTTTTAGGCATTCACCTGCATTATCTGAAACGTGGTTAAAAAAATATCTTGTGCTATTGGCAAAACCTATGGTAACTCTTTAGGTATTCCTTCGAACAAGATGCAAGAATAGACAAAAATGACAGCCCTTCTACGAGTGATTAGCCTGGTCGTGATTAGCGTGGTGGTGATTATTATCCCACCGTGCGGGGCTGCACTTGGACGAGGAAAGGCTTAGAAATCAAGCCTTAACGAACTAAGACCCCCGCACCGAAAGGTCCGGGGGTTTTTTTTGGCCTGAAAAACTTAAGCGAGGAGCAGAGCGTGAATAACAGCATAAAATTCTGTTTCTCAAGATTTACGACGGGGATGTAACTATGAACGGGGCACAGTGGGTGGTACATGCTTTGCGAGCGCAGGGGGTGAAAACCGTATTTGGTTATCCTGGCGGCGCAATTATGCCGGTTTACGACGCGTTGTATGACGGTGGTGTGGAGCATTTGTTGTGCCGACACGAACAGGGTGCCGCAATGGCGGCAATCGGTTATGCCCGTTCTACCGGCAAAACCGGTGTTTGTATCGCCACCTCCGGCCCTGGCGCCACTAACCTGATCACTGGCCTGGCGGATGCGTTGTTAGATTCGGTCCCCGTCGTCGCGATCACGGGTCAGGTTTCCGCCCCGTTCATCGGCACCGATGCGTTCCAGGAGGTGGATGTGTTAGGGCTGTCGCTGGCCTGCACCAAACACAGCTTCCTGGTGCAGTCGCTGGCAGAGTTGCCGCGCATCATGGCGGAGGCTTTTGAAGTCGCCAACGCTGGCCGTCCCGGACCCGTTCTGGTGGATATCCCGAAAGATATCCAGTTGGCCAGCGGTGAGCTGGAACCCTGGTTTACTACCGTTGATAACGAAGCGACTTTCCCGCAGGCTGATGTGGAACAAGCGCACCAGATGCTGGAACAGGCGAAAAAACCCATGCTGTACGTCGGCGGTGGTGTTGGTATGGCGCAGGCGGTTCCGGCGCTGCGTAAATTTATCGCGGTAACGCAAATGCCAGTTACCTGCACGCTGAAAGGGCTAGGGGCTGTTGAAGCTGATTATCCGTACTATCTGGGCATGCTGGGAATGCACGGTACTAAAGCGGCTAATTTCGCGGTGCAAGAGTGTGATTTACTGATCGCAGTGGGTGCACGTTTTGATGACCGGGTGACCGGTAAGCTGAATACGTTTGCGCCGAACGCCAGCGTGATCCATATGGATATCGACCCGGCGGAAATGAACAAACTGCGTCAGGCACACGTCGCGTTGCAGGGCGATTTAAATTCGCTGTTGTCGGCATTACAGCAACCGCTGAAGATCGACGCATGGCGTCAGTCCTGTGCAGAGCTGCGCGCAGAACACGCCTGGCGCTATGATCATCCTGGCGAGACTATCTATGCGCCGTTGTTGTTGAAGCAATTGTCGGAACGCAAACCCGCAGACAGTGTGGTGACGACGGATGTGGGGCAGCATCAGATGTGGTCAGCCCAGCATATGACTTACACCCGCCCGGAAAATTTCATCACTTCCAGCGGTCTGGGGACGATGGGATTCGGCTTACCGGCGGCCGTTGGCGCGCAGGTAGCGCGACCGAATGATACTGTTATCTGTATCTCCGGTGACGGCTCCTTCATGATGAATGTTCAGGAGTTGGGCACCGTAAAACGCAAGCAGTTACCGTTGAAGATAGTCTTACTCGACAACCAGCGGTTAGGGATGGTTCGACAATGGCAGCAACTGTTTTTCCAGGAGCGATATAGCGAAACCACCCTGACCGATAACCCCGATTTTCTCATGCTGGCCAGCGCCTTCGGCATTCCAGGCCAGCACATTACTCGTAAAGACCAGGTTGAAGCGGCACTCGACACGATGTTGGCAAGCGAAGGGCCGTACCTGCTTCACGTCTCAATCGACGAACTTGAAAATGTCTGGCCGTTGGTGCCGCCTGGCGCCAGTAACTCTGAAATGCTGGAGAAATTATCATGATGCAACATCAGGTCAATGTATCGGCACGCTTTAATCCAGAAACCTTAGAACGTGTTTTACGCGTGGTGCGCCATCGTGGTTTTCAGGTGTGCTCCATGAATATGGAAGCCGCGACCGATGCGCAGAATATAAATATTGAATTGACCGTTGCCAGTCCCCGGTCGGTCGACTTACTGTTTAGTCAGTTAAGTAAACTGGTAGATGTTGCGCATGTCGCAATCTGCCAGAGCGCTGCCACATCACAACAAATCCGCGCCTGAGCGCAAAAGGAAGAAAAATGACGACGAAAAAAGCTGATTACATTTGGTTCAATGGCGAGATGGTGCGCTGGGAAGACGCGAAGGTTCACGTAATGTCTCACGCGCTGCACTACGGTACGTCGGTATTTGAAGGGATTCGGTGCTACGACTCTCACAAAGGCCCGGTAGTGTTTCGTCATCGTGAACATATGCAGCGCCTGCGCGACTCAGCAAAAATTTATCGTTTTCCGGTTTCCCAGAGTATTGATGAGCTGATGGAAGCCTGCCGCGAAGTGATCCGCAAAAACAACCTGACCAGCGCCTATATCCGTCCGTTGGTATTTGTCGGCGATGTCGGTATGGGCGTTAACCCGCCCCCGGGATACACCACTGACGTCATCATCGCCGCGTTCCCGTGGGGGGCATACCTGGGCGCCGAAGCGCTGGATCAGGGGATCGATGCGATGGTTTCTTCCTGGAACCGCGCTGCGCCGAACACCATTCCGACCGCCGCCAAAGCGGGCGGGAACTATCTTTCCTCACTGCTGGTGGGTAGCGAAGCGCGCCGCCACGGCTATCAGGAAGGCATCGCCCTGGATGTAAACGGCTATATCTCCGAAGGCGCAGGTGAAAACCTGTTTGAGGTAAAAGATGGCGTGCTGTTTACTCCGCCGTTTACCTCTTCCGCGCTGCCAGGCATTACTCGCGACGCGATTATCAAACTGGCGAAAGAGCTGGGTATTGAAGTGCGCGAGCAGGTGCTGTCCCGTGAATCGCTGTATCTGGCCGACGAAGTGTTTATGTCCGGAACCGCGGCAGAAATTACTCCGGTACGCAGCGTTGATGGTATCCAGGTAGGTGAAGGCCGTTGCGGCCCTGTTACCAAGCGTATTCAACAAGCCTTCTTTGGTCTCTTCACTGGAGAAACCGAGGATAAATGGGGCTGGTTGGATCCGGTAAATTCATAATAAATAAAATTAATATTTTCCCAAAATAATTTGCGTCACAGGAAGGCGGTAACGCAGCGAATCCCCAGAAGCTTACTGTAGTAAGTGACTGGGGTGAGTGAGGCAGCCAACGCACCTGTGGCGTGAAGTATGAAGGGAAAAGATGGGGAGTAAATAAAGCATGCCTAAGTACCGTTCCGCCACCACCACTCATGGTCGTAATATGGCGGGTGCCCGCGCGCTGTGGCGCGCCACCGGAATGACCGACAGTGATTTTGGCAAACCGATTATCGCCGTGGTGAACTCATTCACTCAGTTTGTGCCGGGTCACGTTCATCTGCGCGATCTCGGTAAGCTGATCGCCGAACAGATTGAAGCTTCCGGCGGGGTGGCGAAAGAGTTCAACACTATTGCCGTGGATGACGGGATTGCCATGGGGCACGGGGGTATGCTCTATTCACTGCCGTCGCGCGAGCTGATCGCCGACTCCGTTGAGTACATGGTGAACGCTCACTGCGCTGACGCGATGGTGTGTATCTCCAACTGCGACAAAATCACCCCAGGGATGCTCATGGCCTCGCTGCGCCTGAATATTCCGGTGATCTTTGTCTCCGGCGGACCGATGGAAGCCGGGAAAACCAAGCTTTCAGACAAAATTATCAAGCTGGATCTGGTTGATGCCATGATTCAGGGAGCGGACCCGAAAGTCTCTGACGATCAAAGTAACCAGGTGGAGCGCTCCGCGTGTCCAACCTGCGGCTCCTGCTCCGGCATGTTTACCGCTAACTCCATGAACTGCCTGACCGAAGCGCTGGGCCTGTCGCAGCCGGGCAACGGCTCGCTGCTGGCAACTCACGCTGACCGTAAGCAGTTGTTCCTCAATGCCGGTAAGCGGATTGTTGAACTGACTAAACGCTATTACGAGCAAAACGACGAAAGTGCACTGCCGCGTAACATCGCCAGCAAAGCCGCGTTTGAAAACGCGATGACGCTGGATATCGCGATGGGCGGTTCGACCAACACCGTTCTTCACCTGCTGGCGGCGGCGCAGGAAGCGGAAATCGACTTCACCATGAGTGATATCGACAAGCTGTCCCGCAAGGTGCCGCAGCTGTGTAAAGTGGCGCCAAGTACCCAGAAATACCATATGGAAGATGTTCACCGTGCCGGCGGTGTGCTGGGTATTTTAGGCGAGCTGGATCGCGCCGGGCTGCTGAACCGCAACGTGAAAAACGTATTAGGCCTGACGTTGCCGCAAACGCTGGAACAGTACGACATCACGGTTACGCAGGACGAAGCGGTTAAAAAAATGTTCCGTGCTGGCCCTGCCGGTATCCGTACTACCCAGGCGTTCTCGCAGGATTGTCGCTGGGATTCGCTGGATGACGACCGCGCAGCGGGTTGCATCCGCTCGCTGGAATATGCCTATAGCAAAGACGGCGGTCTGGCGGTGCTGTATGGCAACTTCGCCGAAAACGGCTGCATTGTGAAAACCGCAGGCGTGGATGACAGCATCCTTAAATTTACCGGCCCGGCTAAAGTGTATGAAAGCCAGGACGACGCGGTAGAGGCGATTCTCGGCGGCAAAGTAGTGGAAGGCGATGTAGTCGTGATCCGCTACGAAGGGCCGAAAGGCGGGCCGGGAATGCAGGAAATGCTCTATCCGACCAGTTTCCTGAAGTCGATGGGGCTGGGCAAAGCCTGCGCGCTCATCACCGATGGGCGTTTCTCCGGCGGTACTTCGGGTCTTTCCATCGGCCACGTCTCGCCGGAAGCGGCCAGCGGCGGCACTATTGCGCTGATTGAAGATGGCGACACTATTGCGATTGATATCCCGAACCGCAGCATTCAGTTGCAGTTGAGCGAGGCTGAAATCGCCGCACGCCGCGAGGCGCAGGAAGCTCGTGGCGACAAAGCCTGGACGCCTAAAAATCGTCAGCGTCAGGTTTCGTTTGCCCTGCGTGCCTACGCCAGCCTGGCGACCAGCGCCGATAAAGGCGCGGTGCGCGATAAATCGAAACTGGGAGGTTGATGATGGCGGAATCTCAACCACTGTCAGTCGCGCCGGAAGGGGCGGAGTATCTGCGCGCGGTGCTACGCGCGCCAGTATACGAAGCGGCGCAGGTGACGCCGCTGCAAAAAATGGAAAAGCTCTCGTCACGTCTGGATAACGTTATTCTCGTCAAACGCGAAGACCGGCAGCCGGTACATAGCTTTAAGCTGCGCGGCGCTTACGCGATGATGGCCGGATTGACCGAAGAACAAAAAGCCCACGGCGTGATTACCGCGTCGGCGGGCAATCATGCGCAGGGCGTGGCGTTCTCCTCCGCGCGGCTTGGCGTGAAGTCGCTGATCGTCATGCCAAAAGCAACGGCGGATATTAAAGTCGATGCGGTACGCGGTTTTGGCGGCGAAGTGCTGTTGCACGGCGCTAATTTTGATGAAGCGAAAGCGAAAGCTATTGAGCTGGCGCAGCAGCAGGGTTTTACCTGGGTGCCGCCGTTTGATCACCCAATGGTGATCGCCGGGCAGGGCACGCTGGCGCTGGAACTGCTTCAGCAGGATTCGCATCTCGATCGTGTCTTTGTGCCGGTTGGCGGCGGCGGCCTGGCGGCGGGCGTAGCGGTACTGATCAAACAATTGATGCCGCAAATCAAAGTGATTGCCGTCGAAGCGGAGGATTCCGCCTGCCTGAAAGCGGCGTTGGAAGCCGGTCATCCAGTGGATCTCCCGCGCGTTGGGTTATTTGCTGAAGGCGTGGCGGTAAAACGCATCGGCGACGAAACCTTCCGCCTGTGCCAGGAATATCTCGACGACATTATTACAGTCGATAGCGACGCTATCTGCGCGGCGATGAAAGATCTGTTTGAAGATGTGCGTGCGGTGGCGGAACCGTCCGGCGCGCTGGCGCTGGCGGGGATGAAAAAATATATCGCCCAGCACAATATTCGCGGCGAACGGCTGGCGCACGTCCTTTCCGGCGCCAACGTCAACTTCCACGGCTTGCGCTATGTGTCTGAACGCTGCGAGTTGGGGGAACAGCGCGAAGCGCTACTGGCGGTGACCATTCCGGAAGAAAAGGGGAGCTTCCTCAAATTCTGTCAGTTGCTTGGCGGGCGTATGGTCACCGAATTTAACTACCGTTTTGCCGACGCGAAAAATGCCTGTATTTTTGTCGGCGTACGCGTCAGTCAGGGGCTGGAGGAACGAAAAGAGATTATCACCCAACTGTGCGACGGCGGTTATAGCGTAGTGGATCTCTCCGACGATGAAATGGCGAAGCTGCATGTGCGCTATATGGTCGGCGGGCGCCCCTCCAAGCCATTACAGGAGCGTTTGTATAGTTTCGAATTTCCGGAGTCGCCCGGCGCGTTGCTCAAATTCCTGCATACGCTTGGCACGCACTGGAATATTTCGCTATTCCATTACCGCAGCCACGGTACCGATTATGGCCGCGTGCTGGCGGCGTTCGAGTTAGGCGATCATGAGCCGGATTTCGAAACCCGGCTGCATGAGCTGGGCTATGAATGCCATGATGAGAGCAATAACCCGGCGTTCCGGTTCTTTCTGGCGGGTTAATTCAGCGTCTAGTTTTTCAGGCCCACAAAGTAAAGTGGGCCTGATATCCAGATATGATCTTCCCTCAGTTATTGGGCTTTTCTGCCAGCCCGGAGCATCCACTCATTTAATTTTGCGAGACGTTTTCCAGAAGGCGCCCAATCTGCTTGTGGTGAAACTCGGCTCACCATATCGTTAGCACCGCCATCACTTGCACCTGTTAAAAACAATGTATAAAATTTTATACACAAGGATGTTATGTTACTCACCCGAGCTCTCTCCAATGAAAAAGAAATTCGATGGGTGGGATCTTCTCTGGATGATCTCCTGGCTTTTCCCATAACGGTACGTAAAGCAGTCGGTTATCAGCTTCACAAAATTCAGTATGGAATTGAACCCGATGACTGGAAACTGTTTTCAGAAATTGGGGCTGGGGTAAATGAAATTCGGATTCGTGACAACAATGGTATCTATCGCGTTATGTATGTCGCTAAGTTTGAAGAAGCACTCTACGTTTTGCATAGTTTCCAAAAACAGACGCAACAAACCAGTCAGCACGATAAAAACATCGCCAGAACGCGTTATAACCGGGTGGTGCAACAACGGAGAAACAGCTTGTGATTGCCAAAACTGATAGTGATATTCGCCATGTGACGCCATCTGGCGGTAATGTTTTTGCTGATTTGGGGTTTGATAAGCAGGACGCAGAAAAGTTTTACGCTGATTCCCTGAGTGAAATCGAAAACACGTTAGCCATTAAAGAACAGCTCATGGAAGAAATTACCCTCTGGATTACGCGAAACCAGATGAAGCAAGCCGAGGTTGCTACAGTTTTGCATATATCCCGACCGCGCGTTTCGGATGTCGTCAACAAGAAATGCAGCAAATTCACCATTGATGCTCTGGTGAATATGCTTAGCCGTATTGGGAAGCCTGTTCGGGTAATGGTAGGGCCGTAAAACTAATTCGGTAAAATCTTCCAGAACGCATCAATCAGCGGCTCATGCAGCCGCTTTTTTTGCGCGCAGACGCCAAGCTCAAACGGTGTTTTTTCATCGCTGCGCTCTAAAATCATTACGCGATTACGTACCGGCTCCGGGCTGTTTTCCAGCACCACTTCCGGCAGCAGCGCCACGCCGCAGCCCAGTGCCACCATTGAGACCATCGCTTCGTGACCGCCGACGGTGGCGTAAATCTGCGGATTGCTGATTTTATGGCGGCGGAACCATAGCTCAATGCGGCGGCGTACCGGCCCCTGATCGGCCATGATAAACGGCACCGTTGACCAGTCGGGCTTATCAACCGAAACCTGATTGCGCACCGGGCAGGGCAGCGCCGGGGCGATCAGCACCACTGCCAGATTCTCCAGCATCGAAAACGCCACCGCGCCAGGCAGCGTTTCTGGTTTGCCGGCGATTGCCAGATCGGCCTCGCCGGTGACTACTTTTTCCATCGCATCGGCGGCGTCGCCGGTGGTGAGCTTAATTTCCACCGAGGGATGCTCGGCGCGAAAACGGTCGAGGATTGGCGGCAGGTGGCTGTATGCCGCGGTCACTGAACAGAAGATATGGAGTTCGCCGGAAAGGGACGGCCCCTGCTGATCGAGGGTATGGCGCAGCTGCTGGTACTGCAAAAGCGTCTGTTGGGCAAACACTCGCAGCTCTTCACCCGCTTCGGTCAGCGTGACCGTACGGTTATCGCGCACAAACAGCGGCTGGCCGAGATCTTCTTCCAGCCGCTGAATCTGCCGGGAGAGCGTGGAGGGGCTGACGTGCATCGCCCGCGCGCTGCGGCCAAAGTGGCGGCTTTCCGCCAGATGCAGGAAGGTTTTTAGATCGCGTAAATCCACAGACAGACCTCCGGTTTTTGACGTTGCATAAACCGCAACATAACGTTGTGAATATATCAATTTCCGCAATAAATTTCCTGTTGTAATGTGGGTTCATTCGCACAGATAGCAATCTGTAAACCGAACAATAAGCGCGACACACAACATCACGGAGTACACCATCATGGCTAACTACTTTAATACACTGAATCTGCGCCAGCAGCTGGCGCAGTTGGGTAAATGCCGCTTTATGGGCCGCGACGAATTCGCCGACGGCGCGAGCTACCTTCAGGGTAAAAAAGTGGTCATCGTCGGCTGCGGCGCGCAGGGGCTGAACCAGGGCCTGAACATGCGTGACTCCGGTCTGGACATCGCCTACGCCCTGCGTAAAGAAGCGATTGCTGAGAAGCGTGCTTCCTGGCGTAAAGCGACCGAAAACGGCTTCAAAGTGGGTACCTACGAAGAGCTGATCCCGCAGGCTGACCTGGTAGTTAACCTGACGCCGGACAAACAGCACTCCGACGTGGTGCGTTCCGTACAGCCGCTGATGAAAGACGGCGCGGCGCTGGGCTACTCCCACGGCTTCAACATCGTGGAAGTGGGCGAGCAGATCCGTAAAGACATCACCGTGGTGATGGTGGCGCCGAAGTGTCCGGGCACCGAAGTACGTGAAGAATACAAGCGTGGCTTCGGTGTGCCGACGCTGATCGCCGTTCACCCGGAAAACGATCCGCAAGGCGAAGGCATGGCGATTGCTAAAGCCTGGGCGGCGGCGACCGGCGGTCACCGTGCGGGCGTACTGGAGTCTTCTTTCGTGGCGGAAGTGAAATCCGACCTGATGGGCGAGCAGACCATCCTGTGCGGTATGCTGCAGGCCGGTTCTCTGCTGTGTTTCGACAAGCTGGTGGCAGAAGGCACCGACCCGGCTTATGCGGAAAAACTGATTCAGTTCGGCTGGGAAACCATCACCGAAGCGCTGAAGCAGGGCGGCATCACCCTGATGATGGACCGTCTGTCTAACCCGGCGAAACTGCGTGCTTACGCGCTGTCCGAACAGCTGAAAGAGATCATGGCGCCGCTGTTCCAGAAACACATGGATGACATCATCTCCGGCGAATTCTCTTCCGGCATGATGGCTGACTGGGCTAACGACGATAAGAAACTGCTGACCTGGCGTGAAGAGACCGGCAAAACCGCGTTCGAAACCGCGCCGCAGTTTGAAGGTAAAATCGGCGAGCAGGAGTACTTCGATAAAGGCGTGCTGATGATTGCGATGGTGAAAGCGGGCGTTGAGCTGGCGTTCGAAACCATGGTCGATTCCGGCATCATCGAAGAATCCGCTTACTACGAATCACTGCACGAACTGCCGCTGATTGCCAACACTATCGCTCGTAAGCGCCTGTACGAAATGAACGTGGTTATCTCCGATACCGCAGAATACGGTAACTACCTGTTCTCTTACGCTTGCGTACCGCTGCTGAAACCGTTTATGGCGGAATTGCAACCGGGCGATCTGGGTAGTGCTATCCCGGAAGGCGCGGTAGACAACGCACAGCTTCGCGACGTGAACGACGCAATTCGTAGTCATGCGATTGAGCAGGTAGGTAAGAAACTGCGCGGCTATATGACGGATATGAAACGTATTGCGGTAGCGGGTTGATATACCTTGTCGGGTGGCGCTAGCGCCACCCGGTTTTTTATTTGCGATACAATACCTTAATGATGTGGTAACCGAACTGGGTATGCAGCGGGCCGGTTGGCTCCAGTACCGGGCAGGAAAAGACTACTTTATCGAATGCCGGAACCATCTGGCCCTGACGAAATTCGCCTAAATGACCGCCTTTTTTACCGGATGGGCAGATAGAATGCTTCTTCGCCAGCTTCTCAAAATCGCCGCCGTTTTTAATTTGCTCCAGAAGATCTAAAGCCAGTTTCTCTTCTTTTACAAGGATATGCAGTGCTGCTGCCATTTTTGCCATTATTGTGTTCTCACGTCGCAAAGATTGGCCGTCACTTTATCACTCCTTAGGCCGTCAGACATATACTCTTCGCCATTACAGGACAGATGTCCCGCCTGATTTAATGAACCGGGAGATAAGCGGCATTTTTAGCAGGCGTATTTCGGATGTGCGGGACGGCGGTCCTGTCCTTTCTGACAAGGGGCGAGATACCATGAACATAATGAAAAACGCAGAATTTCCAGACGACTGGCTTTTAGGGTTACGCCAGGTCGTACGCGACCCAGTGCTCTATGAATTACTCAAATACTGCCCGTTGGAAATCATGCAGTACAGGGCGTTTATGCGATGTCGCTTGAGTATGTTCTGCTGACGGCGATCGCGCTAATGGGTTCTTTCAGTTGGATCAAGAGCGCACAGCGTAATGGCTATACGCCGCTTGCCGCCAGAGCCTGCTGATTGACCTTTTCCTGGCTGCCTGAAAAGGCAGCCAGGTCTTCTCTGGGCCTCGCTTTCTGCTACAATCCCTCCCCCGTTCGAAGATTGAGCACTATTCCCATGCGTTTAAATCCCGGCCAACAACACGCTGTCGAATTCGTCACCGGACCCTGCCTGGTGCTGGCAGGAGCGGGTTCTGGTAAAACTCGCGTAATTACCAATAAAATCGCCCACCTGATCCGCGGATGCGGCTATCAGGCCCGGCATATTGCGGCGGTGACGTTTACCAACAAGGCAGCGCGCGAAATGAAAGAACGCGTCGGGCAGACGCTCGGCCGTAAGGAAGCGCGCGGTTTGATGATCTCCACCTTTCATACGCTAGGGCTGGATATTATTAAGCGCGAGTACGCTGCGCTGGGGATGAAATCGAACTTTTCATTGTTTGACGATACCGACCAGGTCGCCTTGCTCAAAGAGCTGACCGAAGGCCTGATCGAAGACGACAAGGTTCTGTTGCAACAGCTGATCTCCACGATCTCCAACTGGAAAAACGATCTCAAAACGCCTGCACAGGCAGCGGCGGGGGCGAAAGGTGAACGCGATCGTATTTTTGCCCACTGCTACGGGCTTTACGACGCCCATATGAAGGCATGCAACGTTCTCGATTTTGATGATTTGATTTTGCTGCCGACGCTGCTGCTGCAACGCAATGACGAGGTGCGCGAGCGCTGGCAGAATAAAATTCGTTATCTGCTGGTGGATGAATATCAGGATACTAACACCAGCCAGTATGAGTTGGTTAAGCTGCTGGTCGGGCAACGCGCGCGCTTTACGGTCGTGGGCGATGACGATCAGTCTATCTACTCCTGGCGCGGGGCGCGTCCGCAAAACCTGGTGTTACTGAGCCAGGATTTTCCGGCGCTGCAGGTGATTAAGCTGGAGCAAAACTATCGTTCTTCGGGCCGCATCCTGAAAGCGGCGAATATTCTCATCGCCAACAATCCGCACGTCTTTGAAAAGCGCCTCTTTTCCGAACTCGGTTACGGCGCGGAACTCAAAGTGTTAAGCGCAAACAATGAAGAGCATGAAGCTGAGCGCGTTACCGGCGAACTGATTGCCCATCACTTTGTGAACAAGACCCAGTACAAGGATTACGCCATTCTGTATCGCGGGAATCATCAGTCGCGGGTATTTGAAAAATTCCTCATGCAGAACCGCATTCCGTACAAAATTTCCGGCGGCACCTCATTTTTCTCCCGTCCGGAGATTAAAGACCTGCTGGCCTACCTGCGGGTGTTGACCAACCCGGATGATGACAGCGCTTTCCTGCGCATCGTGAATACGCCAAAACGCGAAATCGGTCCGGCCACTCTGCAAAAGCTGGGTGAATGGGCAATGACGCGTAATAAAAGCCTGTTTACCGCCAGCTTTGATATGGGGCTTAGCCAGAAGCTGACCGGACGTGGTTACGATTCATTGACGCGTTTTACCCACTGGCTGGGGGAAATCCAGCGACTGGCCGAACGTGAGCCTGTCGCCGCCGTGCGCGATCTCATCCACGGTATTGACTATGAATCCTGGTTGTACGAAACCTCGCCGAGCCCCAAAGCGGCGGAAATGCGAATGAAAAACGTTAACCAGCTCTTTAGCTGGATGACTGAGATGCTGGAAGGCAACGAACTCGATGAGCCGATGACGCTGACCCAGGTGGTTACACGCTTTACGCTGCGCGATATGATGGAGCGTGGCGAGAGCGAAGAAGAGCTGGATCAGGTACAGTTGATGACGCTTCATGCATCGAAAGGACTGGAATTCCCGTATGTCTATATGGTGGGAATGGAAGAAGGATTTTTGCCGCATCAAAGCAGCATTGACGAAGATAATATTGAGGAAGAGCGTCGGCTGGCCTATGTTGGGATCACTCGCGCGCAGAAAGAGCTCACCTTTACATTATGTAAAGAGCGCCGTCAGTATGGGGAACTGGTGCGCCCGGAACCCAGCCGCTTCCTGTTAGAACTCCCGCAGGATGATTTAATCTGGGAGCAGGAGCGCAAAGTGGTAAGCGCTGAGGAGCGAATGCAAAAAGGGCAAAGTCACCTGGCTAATCTGAAAGCCATGATGGCGGCAAAGCGAGCGAAATCGTAGGCCGGATAAGCGAAGCGTCATCCGGCAATCAGACTACGGTTAGCGAACGTCCAGCGGCCAGTGTACATAGCTTTGCCACTGGCTTTCCTGATCAATCAACTCTTTACCCAGCGGGTGATGTGCCAGCCAGTTGCCAGGCAAGGTTAACGTCAGATTTTCATTTAGCGCCTGTAGCGTAATTTCTGGTACCAGATCGTCACGACGGCGACCGGCAAAAAGAATCGCCAGGCGCAGCAAACGGCATAGCTGTTCCGCAACACGGGGCGGTACCGCGTTTTGCTGATGAAGCGAAGAGAGATCGACCGGATTGGTCTGGTTCAGTAAGAGGGTGGCGAGCAACTTTTTCTGCGCGGGCGTATAGCCAGGCAGATCCAAATGGCGTACTAAATAGGCGGCATGATAGGGCGCCTGTTTAAAATCAACGCTCAGACCGATCTCATGCAATTGGCAAGCGCTAAGCAACAGTTCACGACTGATAGGCTCAATATGCCAGGCATTTTCTACCTGTTTGAGGAAGTTATCTGCCAGCTTCGCCACGCGATTTGCCTGATCGGTATCGACGATAAACCGACGCTGAATGTTTCGCAGCGTGCGGCTGCGGATATCCTGATCTACCGCCAGATGCAACATCCCATACACCAGCCCTTCGCGTAACGCGCCGCCTGCCAGCGTCATGCTCTGGATGTTCAGCTCGGTAAATATCGCGATCAGAATAGCCAGCCCGCTTGGGAAAACCAGCGCGCGCTCCAGCGTCAGGCCTTCGATTTCCAGCTCTTCCAGACGCCCGCACTGTATCGCGCGTTGTTTTAGCTGCTGCAGTTTGGCGAGCGTAATGCGCTCGTCCATCCCCTGCGCCATCATGATTTCCTGCAATGCTTGTACGGTGCCGGAGGCACCCACGCAGACCTTCCAGCCATGAAAACGCAGTTCATCGGCGACCGGACGCAGTACATCGCGCGCGGCTTTCTCCGCATCATCAAAGTTTTCTTGCGCCAGATTACGATCGCTAAAATAGCGTTCAAGCCACGTTACGCAGCCCATCGACAGGCTAAACAGCGACGTGGTTTGCGCGCCAGTGCCGGTAACCAGTTCAGTGCTGGCGCCGCCGATATCCACCACCAGTCGCTGATCTGCGCCGCCGGTGGTATGAGCGACTCCCTGATAAATCAGCCGCGCCTCTTCTTCGCCGCTGATAACCTGCACCGGACAACCAAGGATAGTCTGCGCTTTCGCGATAAATTCACCCGCATTGACGGCGAGACGCAATGTTGCGGTGGCAACCACGCGGATTTGCGGCTGCGGGATATCCTGCAAACGTTCAGCAAACAGGCGCAGGCATTGCCAGCCGCGTTCCATCGCTTCGGCTGAAAGGTGGTTGTCGTTGTTCAGACCCGCGGCCAGACGCACCTTGCGTTTTATTCGGGTCAGCGTCTGGATGCTTCCCGCCGCCTCGCGCACGACCAGCATATGAAAACTATTGGAACCGAGATCAATGGCGGCATACAACGAGGTGGAATTCATACACTTCATCCTTCAACCTGTATCCGTGTTGGCTGCGTACTCTTCCTAAGCTCATCGGGATTTGTTTTCTTGCCGCCTTGATACAGGCTAAATGATTTTGTGTATGGCATAACTTTTCTTAACCTGAACGACGACGATTACGCGGAGCGCCAGCGCGGCGCGGACCATTGCCAGGACGCGCACGCGTCAGGCGCAACGGCTTGGGCAGATCGTTCATGAGCGCTTCCGGATTGTATTTGCTGACCGGAATCGAGTGGCCGATATAGCTCTCAATAGCGGGCAGATTCAGCGCATACTCTTCGCAAGCCAGGCTGATGGAATGTCCGCTGGCGCCAGCGCGACCGGTACGACCGATACGGTGAACATAGTCTTCACAATCGTCTGGCAGATCGTAGTTAAAGACGTGCGTTACGGCGGGGATATGCAACCCGCGCGCCGCGACATCGGTCGCCACAAGAATATCCAGATCGCCGCGGGTGAACTCATCCAGAATCCGCAGGCGCTTTTTCTGCGCGACGTCGCCGGTCAGCAGACCAACACGATGGCCATCTGCCGCCAGATGTCCCCAGATATCTTCGCAACGATGCTTGGTGTTGGCGAAAATAATGGCGCGATCCGGCCACTCTTCTTCGATCAGCGTTTGCAGTAAACGCATTTTCTCTTCATTAGAGGGGTAGAAAAGCTCTTCTTTAATGCGGTGGCCGGTCTTTTGCTCCGGTTCCACTTCAACATATTCGGCGTTGTTCATCTGTTCAAACGCCAGCTCGCGAACCCGATAAGACAGGGTGGCGGAGAACAACATGTTCAGACGCTGCGCAGCCGGCGGCATACGACGGAACAGCCAGCGGATATCTTTAATAAAGCCCAAATCGTACATGCGATCGGCTTCATCGAGTACGACGACCTGAATGGCGCCGAGGTTAATGTGGTTTTGTTTGGCGTAGTCGATCAGTCGGCCCGTCGTACCAATAAGAATATCAACGCCGCTTTCCAGCACTTTAAGCTGCTTGTCGTAACCATCGCCGCCGTAAGCCAGGCCTAATTTTAAGCCTGTCGCTTGCGCCAACGGCTCCGCGTCTGCGTGAATTTGTACGGCTAATTCACGCGTCGGCGCCATGATCAGCGCGCGCGGCTGGTTCACCTTGCGATCGTCGATCGCGGGATGAGAAAGTAAATAATGAAACGTTGACGTCAGAAACGCCATCGTTTTCCCGGTACCGGTTTGCGCCTGCCCTGCAACGTCACGACCCGCCAGCGTTAGCGGAAGGGCCAGTGCCTGAATGGGCGTACAATTATAAAACCCTTTTTTTTCAAGGGCTTCAACCACCTGTGGGTGCAGGGCGAAGTCGGAAAACTTCTGTTCTGTTAAATGTGTTTTGCTCATAGTGTGGTAGAATATCAGCTTACTATTGCTTTACGAAAGCGTATCCGGTGAAATAAAGTCAACCTTTGTTGGCGAAGTTAACATCAGCACCTCGTTGGTTAATGCTACACCAACACGCCAGGCTTATTCCTGTGGAGTTATATATGAGCGATAAAATTATTCACCTGACTGACGACAGTTTTGACACGGATGTACTCAAAGCGGACGGGGCTATCCTCGTTGATTTCTGGGCAGAGTGGTGCGGGCCGTGTAAAATGATCGCTCCGATTCTGGATGAAATCGCTGACGAATATCAGGGCAAATTGACCGTTGCCAAACTGAACATTGACCAGAACCCTGGTACTGCGCCTAAATATGGCATCCGCGGTATTCCGACTCTGCTGCTGTTTAAAAACGGCGAAGTGGCGGCAACCAAAGTAGGCGCACTGTCTAAAGGTCAGTTGAAAGAGTTTCTCGACGCCAATCTGGCGTAATACCTTTTATACGTCGAATGACAAAGGCGCTGTATAGTCAGGCGTCTGTCATTCGACGAATGATTAAGGTATCAGGCAGTTTCGTGGCGTCTGTTGTCCTTACGTTATTCTTAAATTGTCAGGATCTCTGGACGCCCGGTCTGAGTCGTGCTAAGTTAGTATTGACTTCGAATTAAACATACCTTATTAAGTTTGAATCTGGTTTTATCCGTCACTTCCCGTTTTTTCTCGCACGAGAAGTGGAAAGATTCCTGGCTCTTCGCTCATTCCGTCTTGTCGTTTCAGTTCTGCGTACTTTCCTGTGACCAGACAGCGAACAGACATGAGTTGATAGCCGTAAACAGGCATGGATGACCCTGCCATACCATTCACAACATTAAGTTCGAGATTTACCCCAAGTTTAAGAACTCACACCATTATGAATCTTACCGAATTAAAGAATACGCCGGTTTCTGAGCTGATCACTCTCGGCGAAAGTATGGGGCTGGAAAACCTGGCCCGTATGCGCAAGCAGGACATTATTTTTGCCATCCTGAAGCAGCACGCAAAGAGTGGCGAAGATATCTTTGGCGACGGTGTGCTGGAGATATTGCAGGATGGATTTGGTTTCCTCCGTTCTGCAGACAGCTCCTACCTCGCCGGTCCTGATGATATCTACGTTTCCCCCAGCCAAATCCGCCGTTTCAACCTCCGCACTGGTGATACCATTTCTGGTAAGATTCGCCCGCCGAAAGAAGGTGAACGCTATTTTGCGCTGTTGAAAGTTAACGAAGTTAACTACGACAAACCGGAAAACGCCCGTAACAAAATCCTCTTTGAGAACTTAACCCCGCTGCACGCAAACTCTCGTCTGCGTATGGAGCGTGGTAACGGTTCTACCGAAGACTTAACGGCGCGCGTTCTGGATCTGGCTTCGCCGATCGGTCGCGGCCAGCGCGGTCTGATTGTCGCGCCGCCGAAAGCGGGTAAAACCATGCTGCTGCAGAACATCGCGCAGAGCATCGCGTATAACCACCCGGACTGCGTGCTGATGGTGCTGCTGATTGACGAACGTCCGGAAGAAGTGACCGAGATGCAGCGTCTGGTGAAAGGCGAAGTGGTTGCTTCTACCTTTGACGAACCGGCATCCCGCCACGTTCAGGTTGCCGAAATGGTTATCGAGAAGGCGAAGCGTCTGGTTGAACACAAGAAAGACGTTATCATCCTGCTCGACTCCATCACCCGTCTGGCGCGCGCCTACAACACCGTGGTGCCGGCTTCCGGTAAAGTATTGACCGGTGGTGTGGACGCTAACGCCCTGCATCGTCCGAAGCGTTTCTTCGGCGCGGCGCGTAACGTGGAAGAGGGCGGTAGCCTGACTATCATCGCGACGGCGCTAATCGATACCGGTTCCAAGATGGACGAAGTTATCTACGAAGAGTTTAAAGGCACCGGTAACATGGAGCTGCATCTCTCGCGTAAGATCGCTGAAAAACGTGTCTTCCCGGCTATCGACTACAACCGTTCCGGTACCCGTAAAGAAGAGCTGCTCACCACTCAGGAAGAGCTGCAGAAAATGTGGATCCTGCGTAAAATCATCCATCCGATGGGTGAAATTGACGCGATGGAATTCCTCATTAACAAACTGGCGATGACCAAAACTAATGACGACTTTTTCGAGATGATGAAGCGCTCATAACCTGGTCTTTACCTGAAAACGCCACGTTTTTACGTGGCGTTTTTGTTTTATATCTGTAATCTTAACGACACATTTACAAAACGATGATAAACCGGGTCCGGGCTTCGCCATCCATTCGTTATCGGTATCGTGTGGTTGATATTTAAACAATTCTGCCTGATTCAGAGCAGGGTTTCCCTTCTGAATAAAGGTCTTCATGGTTATACTTCTGGTACTAATTTTATCTGAGAGCACGCATTGTGAATTTACTGACCGTGAGTACTGATCTCATCAGTATTTTTTTATTCACGACACTGTTCCTGTTTTTTGCGCGTAAAGTTGCAAAAAAAATCGGTTTAGTGGATAAACCCAACTTTCGTAAACGCCACCAGGGGCTGATACCGTTGGTTGGAGGGATTTCGGTTTACGCAGGGATTTGCTTCACATTCGGAATTGTTGATCACTATATTCCTCATGCGTCGCTTTATCTTTCTTGTGCGGGCGTACTGGTTTTTATCGGTGCGCTGGACGACCGTTTTGATATCAGCGTAAAGATCCGTGCGACCATACAGGCCGCGATCGGTATCATTATGATGGTATTCGGTAAGCTCTATCTTAGCAGCCTCGGCTATATCTTTGGCTCCTGGGAGATGGTGCTCGGTCCCTTCGGTTATTTCCTTACTCTGTTTGCCGTATGGGCGGCGATCAACGCTTTCAATATGGTGGACGGTATTGACGGCCTGTTGGGCGGGCTATCCAGCGTCTCATTCGCGGCGATGGGGCTGATTTTATGGTTTGACGGTCAAACCAGCCTGGCAATATGGTGCTTCGCCATGATCGCCGCGATTCTGCCTTACATTATGCTTAATCTCGGTATTTTGGGGCGGCGTTATAAAGTCTTTATGGGCGATGCCGGTAGTACTCTGATTGGTTTTACCGTTATCTGGATCTTACTGGAAACGACGCAGGGGAAAACTCACCCTATCAGTCCGGTTACCGCGCTATGGATTATCGCTATCCCGCTGATGGATATGGTGGCGATTATGTATCGCCGTCTGCGTAAAGGGATGAGCCCCTTTTCCCCTGATCGTCAGCACATTCACCATCTTATCATGCGCGCCGGATTTACCTCTCGTCAGGCGTTTGTACTGATTACGCTTGCCGCCGCCATTCTGGCTGGAGTAGGCGTAGCTGCAGAATATTCTCATTTTGTTCCTGAATGGGTTATGTTGGTGCTCTTTTTGCTAGCATTCTTCCTCTATGGCTACTGCATTAAGCGGGCCTGGAAGGTGGCGAGATTTATTAAGCGTGTGAAGCGTCGCCTGCGCAGGCACCGTAAGAACCGGCCAAACTTAACCAAGTAAATGAGGATACGATGACACAACCATTACCGGGGGCACGCGCGGTGAGCGCTGAAAATGAACTGGATATTCGCGGGTTGTTTCGTACTTTATGGGCTGGCAAATACTGGATTATCGGCATTGGCCTGCTATTTGCCCTTATCGCGTTAGCCTATACCTTTTTTGCTCGTCAGGAGTGGAGTGCGACGGCGATCACCGATCGCCCAACCGTAAATATGTTGGGCGGTTATTACTCCCAGCAGCAGTTTCTGCGCAACCTGGATATTAAGACCGATCCCTCTTCTTCCGATAAGCCCTCGGTGATGGATGAAGCGTATAAAGAGTTCATCATGCAACTTGCCTCCTGGGATACGCGTCGCGATTTCTGGTTACAGACGGACTATTACAAGCAGCGAATGGTCGGGAATAGCAAAGCTGATGCGGCGATGCTTGATGAACTGATCAATAACATACAGTTTACGCCCGGCGATTTTACACGCGCCATCAACGACAATGTGAAGCTGATTGCTGAAACTGCGCCGGACGCCAATAATTTGCTGCGTCAGTATGTCGCATTCGCCAGCCAGCGGGCGGCGAGTCATCTGAATGATGAATTAAAAGGTGCCTGGGCTGCGCGTACCGTGCAGATGAAAGCCCAGGTCAAACGGCAGGAAGAGGTTGCGAAAGCGATCTATTCGCGTCGTGTAAACAGTATTGAACAGGCGCTCAAAATTGCGGAACAACATAATATTTCTCGTAGCGCGACGGATGTCCCGGCAGATGAATTACCGGACTCAGAGCTTTTTTTACTCGGTCGCCCTATGTTGCAGGCGCGTCTTGAAAATCTGCAAGCGGTTGGCCCTGCGTTCGATTTGGACTACTTTCAAAATCGGGCAATGTTGAATACGCTTAATGTGGGGCCGACCCTGGACCCTCGTTTTCAGACCTATCGTTATTTGCGTACGCCGGAAGAACCGGTAAAACGTGATAGCCCACGCCGAGCCTTCCTGATGATTATGTGGGGTATCGTTGGGGCGCTAATCGGTGCGGGCGTTGCCTTAACCCGTCGCCGCACGATTTAGCAACACCTCTGCAGTAGGGGGCTGGGCCCCTACTGTCTATTCGAAGAGAATCGATGTGAAAGTACTGACTGTATTTGGTACACGACCGGAGGCCATTAAGATGGCGCCTCTGGTCCATGCGCTGGAAAAAGATCCTCATTTCGAGGCCAAAGTATGCGTTACTGCGCAGCATCGGGAGATGCTTGATCAGGTATTAACTCTTTTTTCTATTGTGCCTGATTTCGATCTCAACATTATGCAGCCGGGACAGGGGTTGACGGAAATTACCTGCCGAATTCTGGAGGGATTAAAGCCGATCCTGGCAGATTTTAAACCTGATGTGGTGCTGGTTCATGGAGATACCACCACTACGATTGCTACCAGCCTGGCGGCTTTCTATCAACGAATTCCGGTAGGGCACGTAGAAGCCGGGTTGCGAACCGGCGATCTCTATTCCCCCTGGCCGGAAGAGGCAAACCGCACGCTGACCGGACATCTGGCGATGTACCACTTTGCGCCGACGGAAAACTCGCGGCAGAATCTGTTGCGGGAGAACATTCCGGATGAGCGCATTTTTGTCACTGGCAATACCGTTATTGACGCGCTGATCTGGGTACGCGATCGCGTTCTGACGAGCGATACATTACAGGCTGAACTGGCCGAGCAGTATCCTTTCCTCAACGCGAATAAGAAGATGATTTTGGTGACCGGTCATCGGCGTGAAAGCTTTGGTCAGGGCTTTGAGCATATCTGCCAGGCGCTGGCGGAAATCGCCGCCGCGAACCAGAATGTGCAAATTGTCTATCCGGTGCATCTCAATCCCAACGTCAGCGAACCTGTCAACCGTATCCTCGGCCATGTTGAAAACGTGGTACTGATTGAGCCGCAGGACTACTTACCTTTTGTCTGGCTGATGAATCACGCCTGGCTCATTCTGACCGATTCCGGCGGTATTCAGGAAGAAGCGCCGTCATTAGGTAAGCCGGTATTGGTCATGCGTGAAACCACAGAGCGTCCGGAAGCCATTACCGCTGGTACGGTAAGACTGATCGGCACGGACTCCCGGCGCATTGTGGCGGAAGTTATGCGTCTGCTGCACGACGAAAATGAATATCAAACCATGAGCCGCGCCCATAATCCTTATGGTGACGGGCAATCATGCGCGCGCATTTTACAGGCGTTAAAAAGTTATCGGGTATCGTTATGAGTTTTACGACCATTTCTGTTATTGGGCTGGGGTATATCGGATTACCGACTGCGGCCGCTTTTGCTTCCCGCCAGAAGCAGGTTATCGGCGTGGATATCAACCAACATGCGGTAGACACCATAAATCGCGGTGAAATTCACATCGTGGAGCCGGCGTTGGGCAATGTGGTGAAGATGGCGGTGGAAGGCGGCTTTCTGCGTGCGACGACGACACCTGTCGAGGCCGATGCGTACCTGATTGCCGTGCCGACGCCATTCAAAGGCGATCACGACCCTGACATGGCCTATGTGGAAGCCGCGGCGAAATCCATTGCGCCGGTATTAAAAAAAGGGGCACTGGTGATTCTGGAATCAACATCGCCGGTCGGCGCAACGGAGCAAATGGCTGGCTGGCTGGCCGGGATGCGCCCGGATCTGACCTTTCCCCAGCAGGCGGGCGAGCAGGCCGACGTGAATATCGCCTATTGTCCGGAGCGTGTGCTGCCGGGTCAGGTGATGGTGGAACTCATTAAAAATGACCGCGTGATTGGCGGTATGACGCCAGTATGTTCGGCTCGCGCCAGCGCGCTGTACAAAATTTTCCTTGAGGGCGAATGCGTTGTCACCAACTCGCGCACCGCAGAGATGTGCAAGCTGACGGAAAATAGCTTCCGTGATGTGAATATCGCCTTTGCGAATGAATTGTCGCTGATTTGCGCCGAACAGGGGATTAACGTCTGGGAATTGATCCGTCTGGCGAACCGCCATCCGCGCGTCAATATTTTGCAGCCGGGCCCAGGCGTTGGCGGGCACTGCATTGCGGTCGATCCGTGGTTTATTGTGGCGCAAAATCCGCAGCAGGCGAGACTGATTCGCACCGCGCGTGAAGTGAATGACGGCAAACCGCACTGGGTAGTCGATCAGGTAAAAGCCGCGGTCGCAGATTGCCTGGCGGCCACCGATAAACGCGCCAGCGAAGTGAAAATCGCCTGTTTTGGGCTGGCCTTTAAGCCGAATATCGACGATCTGCGCGAAAGCCCGGCGATGGGGATCGCGCAAAGTATCGCCCGCTGGCACAGCGGCGAAACCCTGGTCGTCGAACCGAATATCCGTCAGTTGCCGAAAAAATTGGACGGACTTTGCACGCTGGCGAAGCTGGACGCGGCGCTGGCCGCCGCCGATGTGCTGGTGATGCTGGTCGATCACGACGAATTTAAAGCGATCCCCGGCGATGCGGTTCATCAACGTTATGTGGTTGATACCAAAGGAGTCTGGCGCTGATGAAACGCATTCTGGTGACCGGAGGCGCAGGCTTTATCGGATCTGCGGTGGTGCGGCATATCATCCATGAAACGGCAGACGCGGTGGTGGTGGTGGATAAACTCACCTATGCGGGCAACCTGATGTCTCTGGCGTCGGTGGCGCAAAGCGACCG
The DNA here is from genome assembly GCF_043847915.1 of Salmonella sp. 2020_1459. Lineage (NCBI taxonomy): Bacteria > Pseudomonadati > Pseudomonadota > Gammaproteobacteria > Enterobacterales > Enterobacteriaceae > Salmonella > Salmonella sp. 2020_1459. The sequence goes on from NZ_JBCMFA010000010.1 coordinate 26,675, forward strand.
TTTCGCCTTTGAGAAGGTGGATATCTGCGATCGGGCATCACTGGAGCGAGTTTTCCAGCAGTATCAGCCCGATAGCGTGATGCACCTGGCGGCGGAAAGCCATGTAGACCGTTCCATCGACGGCCCGGCGGCGTTTATTGAAACGAATATCGTTGGTACTTACACCTTGCTGGAAGCCGCTCGCGCTTACTGGTCCGCGCTTGACGCGGACGCTAAAGCGGCGTTTCGCTTCCACCATATCTCCACCGATGAAGTGTATGGCGATCTGCATACTGCAGACGATTTCTTCACCGAAACCACGCCATATGCGCCAAGCAGCCCTTATTCCGCCTCCAAAGCCAGCAGCGACCATCTGGTACGCGCCTGGTTACGTACCTACGGTCTGCCTACGCTTGTCACCAACTGCTCTAATAACTACGGGCCCTACCATTTCCCGGAAAAACTGATCCCGCTGATGATTCTGAACGCGCTGGCGGGTAAACCATTGCCGGTCTATGGCAACGGTCAGCAAATTCGCGACTGGCTGTATGTAGAGGATCATGCCCGTGCGTTGTATCACGTGGTGACGAACGGCGCGGTGGGCGAAACGTATAATATCGGCGGTCATAACGAACGTAAAAATCTGGATGTGGTCAGGACGATCTGCGCTCTGTTGGAGGAACTGGCCCCGCAAAAACCGCAGGGTGTGGCGAATTATCACGATCTGATTACCTTCGTCGACGATCGACCCGGCCATGACTTACGCTATGCCATCGACGCGTCGAAAATCGCCCGCGAGCTGGGCTGGACGCCGCAGGAAACCTTCGAAAGTGGGATGCGAAAAACCGTTCAGTGGTATCTCGCCAATGAGGCCTGGTGGAAACCCGTGCAGGATGGCAGTTATCAGGGCGAACGCTTAGGACTGAAACGCTAAACGGCAGGTTCTTACTCCTGGAGGAGAAACGAATGAAAGGCATCATTCTGGCGGGAGGTTCCGGTACCCGGTTGCATCCCATTACGCGCGGCGTGTCAAAGCAGCTTCTGCCCGTCTACGACAAACCGATGATTTACTATCCGTTATCGGTGCTAATGCTGGCGGGAATTCGTGAGATCTTGATCATCACCACGCCGGAGGATAAACGCGACTTTCAGCGTTTGTTGGGCGACGGCGCAGCATTCGGTATCGATTTACATTATGCCGAGCAGCCCAGTCCGGACGGGCTGGCGCAGGCCTTTATCATTGGCGAAACGTTCCTCAACGGTGAACCCTCATGCCTGGTATTGGGCGACAATATCTTTTTTGGTCAGGGTTTTAGCCCCAAACTCCGTCAGGTCGCGGCGCGTACCGAAGGCGCTACGGTATTTGGCTATCAGGTCATGGACCCGGAACGCTTTGGCGTCGTGGAGTTTGACGATGATTTTCGCGCGCTCTCGCTGGAAGAAAAGCCGAAACAGCCTAAATCTAACTGGGCGGTCACCGGCCTCTATTTCTATGACAGCAAGGTCGTCGAGTATGCGAAGCGCGTGAAACCGTCCGGGCGTGGCGAGCTGGAGATCACTTCTATCAACCAAATGTATCTGGAGGAAGGTAAGCTGACCGTTGAACTGCTGGGCCGCGGCTTCGCCTGGCTGGATACGGGCACCCACGACAGTCTGATTGAGGCGAGCACTTTTGTGCAGACGGTGGAAAAGCGCCAGGGCTTCAAAATTGCCTGTCTGGAGGAGATTGCCTGGCGCAACGGCTGGCTGGATGATGATGGTTTGAAACGCGCCGCCAGTCAGCTTGAAAAAACCGGCTATGGCCAATATTTACTGGAGTTGCTCCGTGCCCGTCCGCGCCAGTATTGAACCGTTACTCTGGGAAAATACGTTTTTTGGCGTGAATAGCGGCATTGTGCGTATCGATGCTTCAGCGCCCGAATTAACGCCAGAAGCGCTGCAGGCGTGGCAACGCGTGCAGGTAAAAGTGCCGGCTGAAAACATCGCCTGGCTGTCGGCGTTGCAATCGCTGGGATTCTCTTTGGTTGAAGGCGAGGTGGATTTTGCGTTGCCGGTAAAAGGGCATCGCGACCAGCATGGCGCGGAAATTGCACACCTTACGGACATTCCTGCTTTGCGTCAGTTGGCCGGAGAGGCGTTTACGCAGAGTCGTTTTCGCGCGCCGTGGTATGCGCCCGACGCCAGCGCCCGTTTTTACGCCCAGTGGATTGAGAATGCGGTACGCGGCACGTTTGATCACCAATGCCTGGTGCTTCGCACGGAGACAGGCGCTATCCGCGGTTACGTCTCGCTGCGGGAATTGAATGATACCGACGCGCGCATTGGCCTGTTGGCCGGACGCGGCGCGGGAGCGGAACTTATGCAGGCGGCGATCTGTTGGGCGCAGAGTCGCGGCAAAGCAACATTGCGGGTGGCGACCCAGTTGGGCAACACCGCCGCGCTTAAACGTTACATACAAAGCGGTGCCAACATCGAAAGCACTGCGTACTGGTTATACAGGTGACAACATGATTCCTTTTAATGCGCCGCCGGTGGTGGGAACCGAACTCGAATACATGCAGTCTGCAATGAGCAGCGGCAAACTGTGCGGCGACGGCGGCTTTACGCGTCGTTGCCAGCAGTGGCTGGAGCAACATTTCGGCAGCGTGAAGGTGTTGTTGACGCCTTCCTGTACCGCATCGCTGGAGATGGCGGCTCTGTTGTTGGATATTCAGCCCGGCGATGAAGTGATCATGCCGAGCTTTACGTTTGTCTCCACCGCTAACGCTTTTGTCCTGCGCGGCGCGAAAATTGTGTTTGTCGATATTCGTCCGGATACGATGAATATTGACGAAACGCTGATTGAGGCGGCGATTACTGATAAAACCCGTGCTATCGTGCCGGTACACTACGCTGGCGTCGCTTGTGAAATGGACGTCATCATGGCGCTGGCGGATAAGTATAATCTGTTCGTTGTCGAGGATGCCGCCCAGGGTGTGATGTCCACGTACAAAGGGCGCGCGTTAGGGACGATCGGTCACATCGGCTGTTTTAGCTTCCATGAAACCAAAAATTACACCGCTGGCGGCGAAGGCGGCGCGACGCTGATCAACGATCGTACGCTAATTGAACGCGCGGAGATCATCCGCGAAAAAGGCACCAACCGTAGCCAGTTCTTCCGTGGTCAGGTGGACAAATACACCTGGCGGGATATCGGCTCCAGTTATTTGATGTCCGATCTGCAGGCTGCCTATCTGTGGGCGCAACTGGAGGCCGCCGATCGTATCAATCAACAGCGTCTGTCGCTGTGGCAGACTTACTACGATGCGTTAACGCCGCTGGCGCACGCCGGGCGTATCGAGCTGCCTTCTATTCCGGAAAACTGCGGGCATAATGCCCATATGTTTTACATCAAACTGCGGGATATCGCCGATCGCAGCGCGCTGATTAATTCCCTGAAAGAGGCGGAAATCATGGCGGTATTCCATTACATTCCGCTGCATGATTGTCCGGCGGGCGATAAATTCGGCGAGTTTATCGGGGACGATGTCTACACCACAAAAGAGAGCGAACGTTTGCTGCGTCTGCCGCTGTTTTATAACCTTGCGCCCGTCGATCAACGAACGGTGATTACTACCTTGCTAAATTATTTCTCCTGATATGTCGCTTGCTAAAGCCTCCCTGTGGACGGCGGTCAGTACGCTGGTAAAAATTGGCGCCGGACTGCTGGTGGTGAAACTACTGGCCGTCTCTTTTGGCCCGGCGGGCGTGGGACAAGCGGGTAACTTCCGCCAGATGATCACCGTGCTGGGCGTATTGGCTGGCGCCGGGATATTTAACGGCGTTACCAAACTCGTCGCACAACATCATGATGACCCGGCGCAGTTACGTACCGTGGTGGGAACCTCCTCCGCGATGGTATTGGGGTTCTCTACGCTGCTGGCGCTGGTCTTCCTGCTGGCGGCGGCGCCGATTAGCCAGGGATTGTTCGGTCATACGGACTATCAAGGGCTGGTGCGTCTGGTTGCGCTGGTACAAATGGGGATCGCCTGGGCGAACCTGCTGCTGGCGCTAATGAAGGGCTTTCGTGACGCGTCGGGTAATGCCTTATCGTTAATTGTCGGCAGCTTTTTGGGCGTCGCCGCCTGGTATCTCTGCTACCGTGTCGGCGGCTATGAAGGCGCTCTGCTTGGCCTGGCGCTGGTGCCGGCGCTGGTGGTAGTGCCAGCCGGTATAATACTGATTAAGCGCGGCACCGTCCCGCTACGCTATCTCAAGCCCTCCTGGGACAACGGTCTGGCAGGGCAGCTCAGTAAATTTACCCTGATGGCGCTGATTACCTCCGTTACGATGCCGGTCGCCTATGTGATGATGCGAAACCAACTGGCCGCGCACTATAGCTGGAGCGATGTCGGGATTTGGCAGGGCGTAAGCAGTATTTCTGACGCCTATCTGCAATTTATCACCGCCTCCTTCAGTGTTTACCTGTTACCCACGCTCTCACGCCTGACGGAAAAACAGGACATTACGCGTGAAGTGGTAAAAGCGCTGAAATTTGTTTTACCGGCGGTTGCGGCGGCGAGTTTTACCGTCTGGCTATTGCGCGATTTTGCTATCTGGCTGCTTTTCTCCGCCAAATTCACCGCGATGCGCGATCTGTTCGCCTGGCAGTTAGTGGGCGACGTGCTGAAAGTCGGCGCCTATGTTTTCGGTTATCTGGTGATTGCCAAAGCGTCGTTGCGATTTTACATTCTGGCTGAAATTAGCCAGTTCATTCTGTTAACGGCGTTCGCTCACTGGCTGATTCCCGCTCACGGCGCGCTGGGTGCGGCACAGGCTTATATGGCCACCTATATTGTCTATTTTTCACTTTGTTGCGGCGTATTTTTACTCTGGCGTAGGCGAGCATGACTGTACTGATTCACGTCCTGGGATCGGATATCCCTCACCATAACCACACCGTGCTGCGGTTTTTCAATGATACGCTGGCCGCCACAAGCGAGCACGCGCGCGAATTTATGGTTGCCGGCGAAGATAACGGTTTCACGGAAAGCTGTCCGGCGCTCTCGCTTCGTTTTTATGGCAGTAAGAAAGCGTTGGCGCAGGCGGTCATCGCCAAAGCGAAAGCAAATCGTCGACAGAGATTCTTCTTTCACGGTCAGTTCAACACCAGCCTATGGCTGGCGCTGTTAAGCGGCGGTATTAAGCCAGCTCAGTTTTACTGGCATATCTGGGGCGCGGATCTCTACGAAGTGTCCAACGGGCTGAAATTCCGCCTTTTCTACCCGCTTCGTCGTATCGCGCAGGGGCGAGTAGGGTGCGTATTCGCGACGCGCGGCGATCTCAGCTATTTTGCGCGCCAGCATCCGGACGTACGCGGCGAGTTGCTCTATTTCCCGACGCGCATGGATCCTTCCCTGAATGCTATGGCAAAAGAGCGCCAACGTGCGGGAAAATTGACCATTTTAGTAGGGAACTCCGGCGATCGCAGTAACCAACATATTGCGGCGTTACGGGCGGTGTATCAGCAGTTTGGCGATACGGTAAACGTGGTGGTGCCGATGGGCTATCCGGCCAATAACCAAGCCTATATTGATGAGGTTCGTCAGGCCGGTCTGGCGCTATTTAGCGCCGAAAATCTACAAATTCTTAGCGAAAAAATGGAATTTGATGCCTATCTTGCGCTGTTGCGTCAGTGCGATCTCGGTTATTTTATTTTTGCCCGCCAACAGGGGATCGGGACGTTGTGTCTGCTAATTCAGGCCGATATCCCGTGCGTACTGAATCGCGACAATCCTTTCTGGCAGGATATGGCGGAACAGCATCTGCCCGTCCTGTTTACCACGGACGATCTTAATGAGCAGGTCGTGCGCGAGGCGCAGCGTCAGCTCGCATCGGTAGATAAAAGCGGCATCACCTTCTTTAGCCCCAACTACCTGCAACCGTGGCATAATGCGTTGAGAATCGCCGCAGGAGAAGCCGAATGAGTTTAATGCAATTCAGCGGGCTGCTGGTGGTCTGGCTGCTCTCTACGCTGTTTATCGCCACGCTGACCTGGTTTGAATTCCGCCGCGTGCGTTTTAACTTCAACGTTTTCTTTTCGTTGCTGTTTTTGTTGACCTTCTTTTTTGGTTTTCCGCTAACCAGCGTGCTGGTATTTCGTTTCGACGTTGGCGTCGCGCCGCCGGAAATCTTATTGCAGGCTCTATTATCCGCCGCCTGTTTCTACGGCGTGTATTACGTGACCTATAAAACGCGTTTACGCAAACGCGTTGTGGATGTACCACGCAAGCCGCTATTTACCATGAACCGGGTGGAAACCCACCTTACCTGGGTGATCCTGATGGGCATCGCGCTGGTGAGCGTGGCGATTTTCTTTATGCATAACGGCTTTTTGCTGTTCCGGCTGCACTCCTACAGCCAGATCTTTTCCAGCGAAGTCTCCGGCGTGGCGTTAAAACGGTTCTTCTATTTCTTCATTCCGGCGATGCTGGTGGTCTATTTCCTGCGCCAGGACAGCAAAGCGTGGCTGTTCTTTCTGGTGAGCACCGTCGCGTTTGGTCTGTTGACCTACATGATTGTCGGCGGCACGCGCGCCAACATCATTATTGCGTTTGCAATCTTCCTGTTTATCGGCATTATTCGGGGCTGGATCTGCCTGTGGATGCTGGTAGCGGCGGGCGTGCTGGGGATTGTCGGTATGTTCTGGCTGGCGCTCAAACGCTACGGATTAAATGTGAGCGGCGATGAGGCGTTCTATACGTTTCTTTATCTGACGCGCGATACCTTTTCGCCGTGGGAGAATCTGGCGCTGCTGTTGCAAAATTACCACAATATCGAGTTTCAGGGGCTGGCCCCTATCGTGCGTGATTTCTACGTCTTTATTCCCACCTGGTTATGGCCGGGACGACCCAGCATCGTGCTGAATTCTGCGAATTACTTCACCTGGGAAGTCCTGAACAACCATTCTGGCCTGGCGATATCGCCAACGCTTATCGGATCGCTGGTGGTCATGGGCGGGGCGCTGTTTATTCCGCTCGGCGCGATCGTTGTCGGGTTGATTATCAAATGGTTCGACTGGCTGTATGAACTGGGTAACCGGGAGCCCAATCGCTATAAGGCGGCGATTCTGCACAGTTTCTGCTTTGGCGCCATCTTTAATATGATTGTGCTGGCGCGAGAAGGACTGGATTCGTTTGTTTCGCGCGTGGTTTTCTTCCTGGTGGTTTTTGGCGCCAGCCTGCTGGTCGCTAAGCTTCTGTTCTGGTTATTTGATAGCGCCGGACTGATTCATAAACGTACAACTTCGCTCCCTCAGGCACAGGTGGAAGGAAAACTATGACCAATAATGCCGCTGCGCCCCTTTACTCGCTGCGTGGATTACCTCTGATTGGCTGGCGCGACATGTCACACGCGCTGAATTATCTGTTTGCCGATGGTCAACTGAAGCAAGGCACGTTGGTGGCGATCAACGCCGAAAAGCTGCTGACGGCGGAAGATAATCCGGAAGTCCGCGCGTTGATAGCGGCGACGGAATTTAAATATGCCGATGGCATCAGCGTGGTGCGTTCAATACGTAAAAAATTTCCGCAGGCGCAGGTTTCTCGTGTGGCTGGCGCCGACCTTTGGGAAGCGTTAATGGCGCGCGCGGGGAAAGAAGGCACGCCGGTATTTCTTGTCGGCGGCAAGCCTGAGGTGCTGGCGCAGACGGAAGCAAAACTGCGGACGCAGTGGAACGTCAATATTGTGGGTAGCCAGGACGGTTACTTTACGCCGGAGCAGCGTCAGGCGCTATTTGCGCGTATCCATGCCAGCGGCGCGAAAATTGTCACCGTCGCGATGGGATCGCCAAAACAGGAATTACTCATGCGCGATTGTCGGGAAGTGCATCCCCATGCGTTATATATGGGGGTGGGCGGGACCTATGATGTGTTTACCGGTCACGTCAAACGCGCCCCAAAAATATGGCAGAACCTGGGGCTGGAGTGGTTGTATCGTCTGCTTTCGCAACCGAAGCGTATTACCCGCCAGATGCGTCTGCTGCGCTACCTTCGCTGGCACTATACTGGCGATCTCTAATTCTCTCTTCTGATGACTTGAGCAGCGGGCTGTGCTTATGGCGCTGCTCATTTACAACATAATCGATGATTTCTTACACAATAAGTGCATTTTTTTAATGCTCCATTTGCCATTTGTCCAAATTTAAGAAAATATTCGCAACAATCGATGTACCCATAACAATAACCGGTACTACCGGAACCGTTGCAAACACGACATGAGGATTTATGGCAGAGAAAAAACCGGAGCTACAGCGTGGGCTGGAAGCTCGTCATATTGAATTGATTGCCCTCGGGGGTACCATCGGCGTCGGACTCTTTATGGGCGCCGCCAGTACGCTGAAATGGGCGGGCCCGTCAGTGCTGCTGGCGTATATCATCGCCGGATTGTTCGTCTTTTTCATCATGCGTTCGATGGGGGAGATGCTCTTTCTGGAACCTGTTACCGGCTCCTTTGCCGTGTACGCCCACCGGTATATGAGTCCTTTTTTTGGCTATCTTACCGCCTGGTCATACTGGTTTATGTGGATGGCGGTCGGGATCTCGGAAATTACCGCCATTGGGGTCTACGTCCAGTTCTGGTTTCCGGAGATGGCGCAGTGGATACCGGCGCTGATTGCCGTCGGACTGGTCGCGTTGGCGAATCTGGCTGCGGTGCGCCTGTATGGTGAAATCGAGTTCTGGTTTGCGATGATCAAAGTCACCACGATTATTGTGATGATCATCATCGGTCTGGGGGTGATTTTCTTCGGCTTTGGTAACGGCGGCCAGGCGATTGGCTTTGGTAATCTGACCGAGCATGGCGGCTTTTTTGCCGGCGGCTGGAAAGGCTTTCTGACCGCATTATGTATCGTGGTGGCCTCTTATCAAGGGGTTGAGTTGATCGGTATTACCGCCGGTGAAGCGAAGAATCCGCAGGTGACGTTGCGTAGCGCGGTGGGTAAAGTGCTGTGGCGTATCCTGATTTTTTATGTTGGCGCGATTTTCGTGATCGTCACCATTTTCCCGTGGAATGAGATTGGCAGCAACGGCAGCCCATTTGTGCTCACCTTCGCGAAAATCGGCATCACCGCCGCGGCAGGCATTATCAACTTTGTCGTGCTGACGGCGGCGCTCTCCGGCTGTAACAGCGGAATGTATAGCTGTGGGCGTATGCTTTACGCGCTGGCGAAAAACCGTCAACTGCCGGCGGCAGTCGCGAAAGTCTCTCGCCACGGCGTGCCGGTCGCGGGCGTGGCGCTCTCTATTTTGATTTTGCTGGTAGGTTCTTGCCTGAACTACATCATCCCCAATCCGCAGCGCGTCTTTGTTTACGTTTATAGCGCCAGCGTACTGCCGGGGATGGTGCCGTGGTTTGTCATTCTGATTAGCCAACTGCGCTTTCGTCGGGCGCATAAAGAAGCGATTGCGGATCATCCTTTTTGTTCCATTATGTTTCCGTGGGCGAACTATTTGACGATGGCGTTTCTGGTTTGCGTTTTAATCGGCATGTACTTTAATGAAGATACGCGCATGTCGCTGTTTGTCGGCGTCATCTTCCTGCTGGCCGTCACGCTGGTCTACAAAGTTTTCGGTCTGAATCGTCACGGAACCGCCCACAAGGTGGGGGAATAAGCGCCAAAATGCGCAAAGCATAACCAAACGCGCATTTTATTTAAAAAGGCACTGGACAGCGGGGTGTGAAGTCCGTATTATCCACCCCCGCAACGGCGCTAAGCGCCCGTAGCTCAGCTGGATAGAGCGCTGCCCTCCGGAGGCAGAGGTCTCAGGTTCGAATCCTGTCGGGCGTACCATTTATTTAGGTGCTTGAGCTGCGGTGGTTTAATACCGCGTAAAAAGTTTCAGTGGTGGCTATAGCTCAGTTGGTAGAGCCCTGGATTGTGATTCCAGTTGTCGTGGGTTCGAATCCCATTAGCCACCCCATTAATATAGAGTTGTGAAACGCGAAGGTGGCGGAATTGGTAGACGCGCTAGCTTCAGGTGTTAGTGTCCTTACGGACGTGGGGGTTCAAGTCCCCCCCCTCGCACCACGACTCAATGAATTGAACTAAAAATTCAAAAAAGCAGTATATCGGCGAGTAGCGCAGCTTGGTAGCGCAACTGGTTTGGGACCAGTGGGTCGGAGGTTCGAATCCTCTCTCGCCGACCAATTTTGAACCCCGCTTCGGCGGGGTTTTTTGTTTTCTGTTCCTTTTCAACCCCTTATCCCGCACGTGTTGCCATTATGATTTGTTGGCGATATCCCAGGCTTCATTTGTCGCTATTCGGTGACGAGTAATCTATTGATTTATAATCACTTTGTAAAAAGCATCCTGTTCTGTCTCCACCGGGCGACACGCTAAAACCTCGCCAGCGGCGGGGGGATGACAATCGCGTGAATTCTCTACGTTTTTTTAATGCCTGCGCCTGTTTTTTAGCGGTGCAAAGATGGCACGTTATGTGCAATAATGTACGGGTAGATGCTCATTCCATCTCTTATGTTCGCCTTCTGGCCTCATAAACTCAGGAATGATGCAGAGCCGTTTACGGTGCTTATCGTCCACTGACAGATGTCGCTTACGCCTCATCAAACACCCTGGACACAACGTTGAGTGAAGCACCCCTTTATGTTGTCATACAGACCTGTTTTGACGCCTGCCCCTTAACCGGGCAGGCGTTTTTTTATGCATCCCGAATGATTTTGTGTAGGCGGTAAGCCCGGTAAGCGAAGCGCCACCGGGCAAGAGGGAATTACTGCGGGGGATTGTTCTGTAATGTCAGCATCAGGCCGTCGCGCCGCATGGCGGCGGCCTCTTCCGGTTGATGCAGTCGATCAAGCGCATCGGCAAGCCAGGCATAATCATACGCGTCCGGGCGTTGTTTCAGCGCGGCGCGGAAAGCCAGGGTCGCCTCCTGCCATTCACCGTGTTTCATTAGCGACTGGCCGAGCGTGCTCCATAACAGCGGGCGATCGCCTACCGTCTTGATTTGCTGACGCAGCACTTTCTCCAGTTGTTCCGGATTATTGGTTCTGAGGCGAGGAATGGGCAGCACCAGCCGATCGTCATACTGGCGTTTCAGACCGTCGATGATAATCTGCTGCGCCATATCATGATCGTCACATTCGATCAGATGCTCGGCCATCGCGACCTGCAGCGCCACCTGATGGCGGGTTTTACGGCTTTGGTTTTTCCACCAGGTGCGTAATCCTTCGCTGCCCTGCTCGGCGCGCGCCTGATCCATGAGTCCTATCCACGCCTGTTGTTCGAGCATGGCGCGATGCGCTTCATCGCCGACGTGCGCTTTCGCCATGGATGGGATGATATCCAGTAAAGAACTCCATGCGCTGGTGCGAATATAGGCCTGCTCCGCCAGACGCAGAACTTCCGGGTGACGCGGCGTGACCTCCAGCAGTTTGTCCACGCCGTGACGCGCTGCGTGATTTTCATTGCGCGCCAGCTGTAAGCGCACGCGCGTGATCTCGACCGGGATGGTGTCGTTCCCCGCCAGCTCTGCCGCACGTTCAAGGTGCTGATTAGCGCGTGCTTCATCGCCGCGCTGCTGCGCCGCTTCTGCCGCCAGCAGATAATTTACCACCGGTTGTTCAGCATGGTCGGCATTTTTTGACATCAGCTTTTCAACCTGCTGATAGTCGCCCTCCGCCAGCTTCAGCAGCGCCTGTTCGGTCTGCTTGCGAGCGCGACGGCGTTTACGGCCGGCAAACCAACCGCGGGTGTGCGCGCCGGTACGAAACAGACGGCGTAGTAACCACTCAATGGCGAATAGCACCACCATAGCGACGATGAGAATGATCGCCAGGCCGGTGACGCTGGTTTCAATGTTGTAGGTATCGGTCTGGATTAACACATAGCCCTGGTGACCGGCTATCATCGGGCCGACCACGATACCCGCGAGCAACAACACAAAGAGCAATAATACTTTTAGCATCATTATTCTCCTTGCGGCGCGGCTGCCGGAGCGTCTGTCTGCGTGGCAGGCGCTGCCGTAGAGACTGTCGGTTGCGCCAGCAGATTACGCACGCGGGTTTGCATCAGTTTTTCAAGAATCGCCTGGCTTCCCAGGGTTTCTGGCAGATCCATCGTAATATTTTGCTGGCTTAATTTATCGACCTCCTCCAGGAAGGCTTTTGTCGCAGCGTCGTCAGTATCGTAATAAGCGCGAACCCAGGTCGAAACGTTATCCAGCGCCTGACGGTATGTTTCTTCCTGATGGCGTGGCACGGCCTGCGCGGCGACTAACAGGCGGGAGCGAATATTTTCGCGTAAATAGACGTCCTGGTTGGGCGCCAACAGCGGTACGGCAGTATCATCGCGGCGGCGAATGGTAATAAAGCTGTCCATAAAGTTCTGCCAGCTTTTTTGCAGGTTAACGCGCCATTCGCTTAGCGAGCTGGACAGCTCGCTGCTGTCTGAATCCATCGGCGAACCATCGGTATCGTTATCCGCCAGACGCAGGTTATCGATTTGGTTAGAGAGCTGATTGAGCTTGAGAATAATGCCGTCGTAGTCGATCTGCGCAACGGATGACAGGCTGGCGATATCGTCAGTAATCGCGCGTCGTGCGGTAATCAGGCTGGGGTCATTCATGTCCGCCAGACTGGCGTCAGCGCTTTTGAGCAGCGCAGCGGCGGTAGTGACGTCCTGATCGCTCCACAGCTTACGTCCGGCGAGTTTCACCAGGAAATCAGCCTGCGCCAGCAGCCAGGTTTTAGCATCGCTGCCGGAAATAGTGGCGACTTTTTGTTGTACTTCATCAAGCTGTTTCGCCAGCGCCGCCTGTTGGCGATTCGCGTCTTCTAACTGCGCCGCTTGTTTTTTGATAATCCCTTCCAGCTCCGCTTTTTGGCTCTCCTGCGCCTTTTGCAAGGCGGTCAGTTGCGTCGCCAGTGCATCGCTGGTTTCCGTTTGCGCGGTTGCCTGCTGTTTTCCCCAGCCATAAAGCCCAATACCTGCCGCCAGGGCAATCGCAATCGCCACCGCGCTTAATACCAGCGCGGCGCCGTTCTTACTTTTTTTCTCGGTATTAACTGGCTGTGGCGTGGTTTCCACGCTCTCCCTGGTCTCATCAACCACGGCGGAGGATTTTTCTTGTTCCGTCATTATGGCATCCCATTATGAGAGTTATTGTAATGCGCGCAACAGCGCATCGTTGTCGGCGTTATCAGCGACCTTAATATCTTGCCAGCCCAGTTCCCGGGCGAGGTGCGCCAGACGCTCACTGACGACCAATAGCCGACAGCGTAGTAACCAGTGCTCACGATACCACTGGGGAGTCAGCGACCAGAGCCGTTGCAACATCTCGCCGCTGGTAACAACAAGCGTTGTTACGCCGCGAGTATGCCAGCGCATCGCTTCTTCCGCGCCATCGTAATGTTTCGCACATCGTTGATAACATTCACAAAAACTGACTTCGGCTCCGCGCGCTGTCAGGGTTTCGCCCAGCAGTTCGCGGCCGCCATTGCCACGCAAAATCAGCGCGCGTTTGCCCGCAATATTTTGTAATTCAGGTAATTGTAGCAAGGCTTCGCTGATTTCCCGATCCAATGGATAACGAATATCGAACCCGCTAACGGTATGAAGGGCGAGCGCCGTGGTGCGGCCAATCGCGAAATAGCGCGGCGACGCAGGCCAGTTTCGGCCATCCCGCTGGAGCTGGGCGTGAGCAAAGGCGACGGCGTGCTGTGAAAGGGCAAAAACCAGATCGTTTTCCGTCAGCGTCGCCAGGCGGTCGGCCAGGGTGGGTAGCTCCCGACCGGCGACAAATTCAATCAGTGGAAAACTCCAAGCCACCTGCCCCAGTGCGCGCAGACGGCTCACTAACGCTTCCCCTGCGGGAGAGGGGCGGGTGATCAGAATACTCATGCGGGCGTCTCGCCGTTATAAACTTCCGTCAGAATCGCGCGCGCGCCGTTTTCCAGCAGTTCCTCTGCAAGCGAGATGCCCATTTGCTCCGCCTGCTCGGGAGAACCACGACGTTCGCCGCGCACTATCACCGAACCGTCCGGCGCGCCAACCAGCGCGCGTAGCCAAATTTCACCGTTGATGATTTCTGCATAGCTGCCAATCGGCACCTGACAACCGCCTTCCAGGCGGGTGTTCATAGCGCGTTCCGCCGTTACGCGCAGCGCGGTTTGCGAGTGATTCAACGGTGCGAGCAGCGCCTGTGTTCGCGCGTCGTCAAGACGACACTCAATCCCGACGGCGCCCTGGCCTACGGCAGGAAGTGAAACGTCGGGCGGCAAGGCTGTGCGAATGCGCGACTCCAGACCTAAGCGTTTCAGACCGGCCACGGCCAGGATAATGGCGTCATAGTCGCCGTTGTCCAGCTTGCCGAGACGTGTGCCGACGTTGCCGCGCAACGAACGGATAATGAGGTCCGGACGGCGTTCCGCCAGTTGACACTGACGACGCAAACTGGACGTCCCGACGATACTACCCGCGGGCAGATCGTCCAGACTGTGATATTTATTCGAGACAAACGCGTCGCGCGGATCTTCGCGCTCGCAAATGGTCACCAGACCGAGACCGTCCGGGAAGGCCACCGGAACGTCTTTCATAGAGTGCACGGCGATATCAGCGCGTTTTTCCAGCAGCGCGATTTCAAGCTCTTTAACAAACAGTCCCTTACCGCCCACTTTCGCCAGGGGAGTATCGAGAATCACGTCGCCGCGTGTGACCATCGGCACCAGTTCTACCGTCAGTCCCGGATGGGTTGCCATCAATGCGTCTTTGACATAATGTGCCTGCCAAAGCGCAAGGGGACTTTGGCGTGTGGCAATTCTTAAAACATTGTCTAACATGCTTGTTACCGTCATTATCAATCATTGACCATCCTAACATCCTTATAGAGAGTATGTTAGTTTTCCGGTCACCGTGAGTGAGAGGATAAGGCGCAGTGTCGTCAATGACAGTGAATAATGACGAGAAACCGCCAGCCCGTATTTAAGAATTTACACGCAGCGAACGGTGCTACACTTGTATGTAGCGCATCTTTCTTTACGGTCAATGAGCAAGGTGTTAAATTGATCACGTTTTAGACCATTTTTTCGTCGGTATTAGATAAAAATATGCAGGCGAGAAAGGGTAACGGTTATTTTTGACATACGGTTTATCCCGAATGGCGACGGTCAAGTACTGACCTGCACCATGACGGGTAGCAACATCAGGCGATACGTCTTGTACCTCTATATTGAGACTCTGAAACAGAGACTGGATGCCATAAATCAACTGCGTGTGGATCGCGCGCTTGCTGCCATGGGACCCGCTTTTCAGCAGGTTTACAGTCTTCTGCCGACATTATTGCACTATCACCATCCACTGATGCCGGGTTACCTTGATGGTAACGTTCCCAGCGGTATTTGCTTCTACACGCCTGATGAAACCCAACGCCACTATCTGAACGAACTTGAGCTGTACCGCGGTATGACGCCGCAGGACCCGCCGAAGGGCGAGCTGCCGATTACCGGCGTTTACACCATGGGCAGCACCTCCTCGGTCGGGCAGAGCTGCTCGTCCGACCTGGATATCTGGGTGTGCCATCAGTCCTGGCTCGACGGCGAAGAGCGTCAGTTGCTGCAACGTAAGTGTAGCCTGCTGGAAAGCTGGGCCGCCTCGCTTGGCGTTGAGGTGAGCTTCTTCCTGATCGACGAGAACCGTTTCCGCCATAACGAAAGCGGCAGTCTGGGCGGGGAAGACTGTGGTTCTACGCAGCATATCCTGTTGCTTGATGAGTTTTATCGTACCGCTGTGCGCCTGGCCGGGAAGCGTATCCTGTGGAGTATGGTGCCGTGCGACGAAGAAGAGCATTACGACGACTATGTCATGACGCTCTACGCGCAGGGCGTATTAACGCCAAACGAATGGCTGGATCTGGGGGGCTTAAGCTCGCTCTCCGCCGAAGAGTACTTTGGCGCCAGCCTGTGGCAGCTATACAAGAGCATTGACTCGCCGTACAAAGCGGTGCTGAAAACGCTGCTGCTGGAAGCCTACTCATGGGAATATCCCAACCCACGTCTGCTGGCGAAAGATATTAAACAACGTCTGCATGATGGTGAAATCGTATCGTTTGGACTCGATCCCTACTGCATGATGCTGGAACGGGTCACTGAATACCTGACGGCGATTGAAGATCCGACGCGGCTGGATTTAGTCCGCCGCTGCTTTTACCTGAAAGTGTGCGAGAAATTAAGTCGCGAGCGTGCCTGCGTAGGCTGGCGTCGGGAAGTATTAAGCCAGTTAGTCAGCGAGTGGGGATGGGACGACGCGCGTCTGACCATGCTCGATAATCGCGCAAACTGGAAAATCGATCAGGTGCGCGAAGCCCACAACGAATTGCTCGACGCCATGATGCAGAGCTATCGTAATCTGATTCGCTTTGCGCGGCGCAACAACCTCAGCGTGAGTGCCAGCCCGCAGGATATCGGCGTACTGACGCGTAAGCTGTACGCCGCTTTTGAAGCGTTGCCGGGTAAAGTCACGCTGGTGAACCCGCAGATATCGCCGGATCTGTCCGAGCCGAATTTAACCTTTATCCATGTGCCGCCGGGACGCGCCAACCGTTCAGGCTGGTATCTCTACAACCGCGCGCCGAACATGGATTCCATCATCAGCCATCAGCCGCTGGAATATAACCGTTATCTTAATAAGCTGGTCGCGTGGGCGTGGTTCAACGGCCTGCTGACGTCGCGAACGCATCTGTTTATTAAGGGCAACGGTATTGTCGACCTGCCTAAGTTGCAGGAGATGGTCGCCGATGTTTCGCACCATTTCCCGCTGCGCTTGCCTGCTCCAACGCCGAAAGCGCTCTACAGCCCCTGTGAAATTCGCCATCTGGCGATTATCGTTAACCTCGAATATGACCCGACGGCGGCGTTTCGCAATAAAGTGGTCCATTTTGACTTCCGTAAGCTGGACGTTTTCAGCTTTGGCGAAGAGCAAAACTGTCTGATAGGCAGTATCGACTTGTTATATCGCAACTCGTGGAACGAAGTGCGTACTCTGCACTTTAACGGCGAGCAGGCGATGATCGAAGCGCTGAAAACGATTCTGGGGAAAATGCACCAGGATGCCGCGCCGCCGGATAGCGTCGAAGTGTTCTGCTACAGTCAACATCTTCGCGGTCTGATTCGCACCCGCGTGCAGCAACTGGTCTCCGAATGTATCGAGCTACGTCTTTCCAGCACCCGTCAGGAGACCGGTCGCTTCAAGGCGCTGCGGGTTTCCGGGCAGACGTGGGGGCTATTCTTCGAACGCTTGAATGTCTCGGTGCAGAAGCTGGAGAACGCTATCGAATTCTACGGCGCGATTTCGCATAACAAGCTGCACGGGCTGTCGGTACAGGTGGAAACCAACCAGGTGAAATTGCCGTCAGTGGTGGATGGCTTCGCCAGCGAAGGGATCATCCAGTTCTTCTTTGAAGAAACGGGCGATGAGAAAGGCTTTAATATTTATATTCTGGATGAAAGTAACCGGGCGGAAGTGTATCACCACTGCGAGGGTAGCAAGGAAGAACTGGTGCGCGACGTCAGTCGCTTCTATTCGTCATCGCACGATCGCTTCACGTATGGCTCCAGCTTTATCAACTTCAACCTGCCGCAGTTCTACCAGATAGTGAAAACCGATGGCCGTGCGCAGGTGATCCCATTCCGTACGCAGCCTATCAACACCGTGCCGCCAGCAAACCAGGATCATGACGCGCCGCTATTGCAGCAGTATTTCTCCTGAGGATTTTCGCCCGGTGGCGGCTACGCCTTACCGGGCCTACAGTAAGCCGGATAAGCAAAGCGCATCCGGCAAATAAATCAACGAAAACTCACCTTTTCACCCGCTTGTTGCGTTGCCGCCTGCTCCAGCAGATCCCAGAAGGTTTCGCCGCTGCGATCGCAAACCCACTCGTCGCCTTTCAGATCGAAATGATAGCCGCCCTGTTTGGTCGCCAGCCACACCTGGTGCAACGGCTCCTGACGGTTAATAATGATCTTACTGCCGTTCTCAAAGCTGAGGGTCAGCACGCCGCCGTTGATTTCGCAGTCGATATCGCTGTCGCCGTCCCAGCTATCGAGGCGTTCTTCAATGGTGAGCCACAGGGCGTCAGCCAGGCGATGAAATTCACTGTCGTTCATTGTTTTATCCCGCTATTGAGTGATAGCGCCAGTATAAGGGGAAGCGTCAGCTTCTGGAACCGATACGAATTACCGTTGTGAGCGGTAAAGGATAAAACTCAGCGGTAGGTAAATGACGATAAATAGCGCACCGGTGATAAGTATGACGGACGCGTTAACCGGGAAATGGTTCAGAGCCGACAGCATTGCCACCATCAGTGCGACGCAGCCGCCGCAGAGGAGAAAATGCAACAGGATTAAGGGGGCGCGCGGCTTTGCTTTGATATCCAAAAGAGCGCTAAGCAGACCGAGTACCGCGCTTATCGTCAGGACTCCGGCAGCTTCAACACCGTTTATCGTGCCGTGCATAATGCTTTCAATAATGACGTAAATGCATGAACCGATCCCCACGCCCCGAAGGGCGTTTTTCAAATGTTTAATCAAGTGCGCAAAACGGTTTAGCGGCGTCATTTTTGGCATTCCGGTGCCTGCGTTATGATGATGATGTCTTTATTGTTGGTGTACATGACGTTCCTATTCAGAGTATGCGTCTTATCCGGGCAGGGGGATGCTGTTCGGTAAAGCTGGCTGCCAATCCACGTATAAACTAGCGGTTGTCATACGCAAAACGCTCGGTGACTTTTAGCGGCCCATTGATGCTAAAGACCTGAATATCCTGAGCCTGCTGGCTATTATGCATAAAGTAGCCGTGCTCTTTTCCGGCGTTAATTTTCTGGTTCAGGAAGGGGGCTGTGCTATCCAGTTCCAGCCCTGAGTTGCCGGGTTAATCAATGAATTGGGTAACCGACGCAGGCGTTTGAAATTCACCTCCGGCAACGAAAGATTGTTCTCCTCTTCTGGCTGGAGATAAACCACGCCGCTGCCTTGCCGTTGATAAACATTGTGCGGAGATTCACTCAGCCGGCATCCCCAGGCGGGAGGCAGCAGAAGTGAAAGCGAAAAAAGGCAAAACAAATTACGATATTGCATAAGGTCATCCGGACGTGGTACGTAAACCTAAAGTGATTAGCAAAGCATGTTCCCTGATGTAAATGCGCAATAATCATGGCAACGCGCCGCTTTTCAGATTTTATAAAGAGCCCCTAAACGCTTGCTTTTACGCCTTCTCCTGCGATGATAGAAAATAGAAAGCATGAACTTACAGGCAATCCATAATGAAAAACGTGTTTAAGACACTCGCTGTACTTCTGACTCTGTTCAGCCTGACGGGCTGCGGTTTGAAAGGGCCGCTTTATTTCCCGCCAGCCGATAAAAATGCGCCGCCGCCGACGAAAAAAGTCGATTCGCAAACGCAGTCCACGATGCCCGATAAGAACGATCGCGCAACGGGAGATGGCCCGTCCCAGGTCAATTACTGAGGATAGTTTTCTGTCCCCGCGTGAACGGAGTGAATGATGCAATTCTCTAAAATGCATGGCCTTGGCAACGATTTTATGGTCGTCGACGCGGTAACGCAGAATGTCTTTTTTTCGCCGGAACTGATTCGTCGGCTATCCGACAGACACTTGGGCGTAGGGTTCGATCAGCTGCTGGTGGTTGAGCCGCCCTATGATCCTGAGTTGGATTTTCATTACCGCATCTTCAACGCCGACGGCAGTGAAGTCTCGCAGTGCGGCAATGGCGCGCGCTGTTTCGCGCGATTTGTTCGCCTGAAAGGGCTAACCAATAAACGCGACATTCGGGTCAGTACCGCGAATGGCCGGATGGTACTGAGCGTCACGGAAGATGAACTGGTACGCGTCAATATGGGCGAGCCAAACTTTGAACCCGCGCAGGTGCCTTTTCGCGCCAACAAAGCGGAAAAGACGTATATTATGCGAGCGGCGGAACAGACCATATTGTGCGGCGTGGTTTCAATGGGTAATCCGCACTGTGTCATTCAGGTTGATAACGTCGACACGGCGGCCGTTGAAACACTGGGGCCGGTTCTGGAAAGCCATGAGCGTTTTCCGGAACGTGCCAACATTGGTTTTATGCAGGTTGTAAGACGTGAGCATATCCGGCTGCGAGTCTATGAACGCGGCGCAGGGGAGACCCGTGCGTGCGGCAGCGGCGCGTGCGCTGCCGTTGCCGTGGGGATTCAGCAGGGGCTGCTGGCTGAAGAAGTACGCGTGGAATTACCGGGCGGTCGGCTGGATATCGCCTGGAAAGGTCCGGGTCATCCGTTATACATGACTGGTCCGGCGGCACATATCTACGACGGATTTATCCATTTATGAAGCAACCAGAGGAAGAACTACAGGAAACGCTCACGGAACTGGACGATCGAGCGGTCGTCGATTACCTGCGCCATCACCCTGAGTTTTTTATCCGTAACGCCCATGCCGTGGAAGCGATGCGTGTTCCACATCCCGTGCGGGGAACGGTTTCGCTCGTTGAGTGGCATATGGCCCGCGCGCGTAATCACATCAATGTGCTTGAAGAAAATATGACGCTGCTGATGGAACAGGCTCATGCCAATGAAAGCCTGTTTTATCGCTTGCTGCATCTGCAAAGCCGTCTGGTCGCCGCGGATAGTCTGGATGAGATGCTGGTGCGGTTTCACCGCTGGGCGCGCGATTTGGGGCTTGCCGGCGCGACGCTGCGTTTGTTCCCGGATCGGTGGCGTCTTGGCGCGCCATCGCGCTATACGCATCTGGCTTTAAACCGTCAGGCCTTCGAGCCGCTGCGTATTCAACGACTGGGACAGTCGCAGCATTATCTTGGCCCGCTAAACGGCCCGGAACTGCTGGTGGTCTTGCCGGAGGCGAAGGCTGTAGGCTCGGTAGCTATGTCGATGATGGGCAGCGATGGCGACCTCGGGGTGATTCTCTTCAGCAGCCGTGACCCGCACCACTATCAGCCGGGGCAGGGGACGCAGCTTTTACAGGAGATCGCGCTGATGCTGCCGGAACTGCTGGAACGCTGGATTAAACGCGTATGACGGATGTCGCGCTTTCTCAGGATGTCTCGCGGTTCCTGCGCTATTTAGGCGTGGAGCGCCAGCTTAGCCCCATTACCCTGCAGAACTACCAGCGTCAGCTTGATGCCATTATCGCTTTAGCCGGAGAAACCGGGCTGAAAAGCTGGCAACAATGTGACGCTGCGATTGTGCGCAGTTTTGCGGTGCGCAGTCGGCGTAAAGGGCTTGGCCCTGCCAGTCTGGCGCTACGTCTCTCGGCATTGCGAAGCTTTTTTGACTGGTTAGTCAGTCAGGGCGAATTGAAAGCTAACCCGGCGAAGGGCGTCTCCGCACCGAAAGCGCCGCGTCATCTGCCGAAAAATATTGATGTCGACGACGTTAACCGCCTGCTGGACATCGATCTTAACGATCCGCTCGCCGTACGTGACCGGGCGATGCTGGAGGTCATGTACGGCGCGGGGCTGCGTTTATCCGAACTGGTTGGCCTGGATATAAAGCACCTCGATCTTGATACCGGCGAAGTGTGGGTAATGGGTAAAGGCAGCAAAGAGCGACGCCTGCCGATTGGCCGTAACGCGGTGACGTGGATTGAGCACTGGCTGGATCTGCGCGGCCTGTTCGCCAGCGATGAAGAGGCGTTATTCCTGTCGAAGCTCGGCAAGCGTATCTCCGCGCGCAATGTCCAAAAACGGTTCGCCGAATGGGGCATAAAGCAGGGGCTAAACAGCCACGTGCATCCACATAAGCTGCGCCATTCGTTCGCGACCCATATGCTGGAATCGAGCGGCGATCTGCGCGGCGTGCAAGAGCTGCTGGGTCATGCCAACCTTTCCACCACCCAAATTTATACTCATCTTGATTTTCAACATCTTGCTTCAGTGTACGACGCGGCGCATCCGCGCGCTAAACGGGGGAAATAATGCGTTTTTACCGGCCTTTGGGGCGTATTGCCGCGCTCACCTTTGACCTGGATGATACCCTTTATGATAACCGTCCGGTGATTTTGCGTACTGAGCAGGAAGCGCTCGCTTTTATGCAAAATTATCACCCGTCGCTACGTTCGTTTCAAAACGTCGATTTACAGCGGATACGGCAGGCGGTGCGTGAAGCGGAGCCGGAAATCTATCATGACGTTACCCGCTGGCGCCATCGTGCGATAGAGCAGGCCATGCGGGATGCGGGATTATCGGCGCAGGAGGCCATTGCCGGCGCGAATGCGGCGATGATGCATTTTGCCAAATGGCGCAGCCAGATTGAGGTTCCGCAGGCTACCCATGAGACGTTACAGCAGCTTGCGAAAAAATGGCCGCTGGTGGCGATCACTAACGGCAATGCCCAGCCGGAACTGTTTGGCCTCGGCGATTACTTTAAGTTTGTACTGCGCGCCGGCCCGGATGGACGTTCCAAGCCGTTTAGCGACATGTATTTCCTGGCGGCGGAAAAACTGCATGTGCCGATCGGCGAGATCCTGCATGTCGGCGATGATCTGACTACCGATGTGGCTGGCGCTATTCGCTGTGGGATGCAGGCCTGCTGGATTAAACCTGAAAATGCCGACCTGATGCGGACGCAGGACAGCCGTTTACTGCCGCATATCGAAATTTCGCGGTTGGCATCTCTCACCTCGCTGATATAATCACCAGTAGTTCTGTATAAATTCCCAGTTATTCTGGCGGATGGCGCTATGCTTATCCGCCCTACGATAAGTAGCCCCGGTAAGCGAAGCGCCACCGGGCGTTTTTAGTTTTCATGTTTTTACGCGGCGGTGCCAATGGACGTTTCTTACCTGCTCGACAGCCTTAATGATAAACAGCGCGAAGCGGTGGCCGCGCCACGTAGCAACATGCTGGTGCTGGCGGGCGCGGGAAGCGGGAAAACCCGCGTGCTGGTGCACCGTATTGCCTGGTTACTGAGCGTAGAAAACAACTCGCCATACTCCATCATGGCGGTGACCTTTACCAATAAAGCGGCGGCGGAAATGCGCCATCGTATTGGCCAGTTGATGGGGACCAGCCAGGGCGGAATGTGGGTAGGGACGTTCCACGGTCTGGCGCACCGCCTGCTGCGCGCGCATCATATGGACGCTAATTTGCCGCAGGATTTCCAGATTCTCGACAGCGAAGATCAGATGCGTTTGCTTAAGCGCCTGATTAAGGCGATGAATCTTGATGAGAAGCAGTGGCCGCCGCGTCAGGCGATGTGGTACATCAATAGCCAGAAAGACGAAGGGCTACGCCCGCACCATATCCAAAGCTATGGCAACCCGGTGGAGCAGACCTGGCAGAAGGTGTATCAGGCCTATCAGGAAGCGTGCGATCGTGCTGGTCTGGTGGATTTTGCCGAGCTACTGCTGCGCGCTCATGAACTATGGCTGAACAAGCCGCACATCCTGCAACACTATCGCGAGCGGTTTACTAACATCCTGGTGGACGAATTCCAGGATACCAACAACATTCAGTACGCCTGGGTTCGTCTGCTGGCGGGCGATACCGGTAAGGTGATGATTGTCGGCGACGATGACCAGTCGATCTACGGCTGGCGCGGGGCCCAGGTAGAGAACATCCAGCGCTTCCTCAATGATTTCCCCGGCGCGCAGACCATTCGTCTGGAGCAGAATTACCGCTCGACCAGCAACATCCTTAGCGCGGCGAACGCCCTGATTGAAAACAACAACGGGCGTCTGGGCAAAAAGCTGTGGACTGACGGCGTTGACGGCGAACCGATATCGCTGTACTGCGCTTTCAACGAACTGGATGAAGCGCGCTTTGTGGTTAACCGTATCAAAACCTGGCAGGACAACGGCGGCGCGCTTGCGCAATGCGCCATCCTTTATCGCAGCAACGCCCAGTCGCGCGTGCTGGAAGAAGCGTTATTACAGGCCAGTATGCCGTACCGGATTTACGGCGGTATGCGCTTCTTCGAACGCCAGGAGATCAAAGATGCGCTCTCTTATCTGCGTTTGATTGCCAATCGCAACGATGATGCCGCCTTTGAACGCGTGGTGAATACCCCAACGCGCGGCATCGGTGACCGCACGCTGGACGTGGTGCGTCAGACCTCGCGCGATCGCCAGCTAACATTGTGGCAGGCGTGCCGTGAATTGTTACAGGAAAAAGCCCTGGCCGGGCGTGCGGCCAGCGCGCTGCAACGCTTTATGGAACTGATCGACGCCCTGGCGCAGGAAACCGCTGACATGCCGCTGCATGTGCAGACTGACCGGGTGATCAAAGATTCCGGCCTGCGCACCATGTATGAGCAAGAAAAAGGCGAGAAAGGCCAGACGCGCATCGAAAACTTAGAGGAACTGGTGACGGCGACGCGGCAGTTCAGCTACAACGACGAAGATGAAGATTTAATGCCATTGCAGGCCTTCCTCTCTCACGCGGCGCTGGAAGCGGGCGAGGGGCAGGCGGATACCTGGCAGGATGCGGTACAGCTGATGACGCTGCACTCGGCCAAAGGCCTGGAGTTTCCGCAGGTGTTTATCGTCGGCATGGAAGAGGGTATGTTCCCCAGCCAGATGTCGCTGGATGAGGGCGGGCGTTTGGAAGAGGAGCGTCGTCTGGCCTACGTCGGCGTTACCCGTGCCATGCAGAAACTGACGCTAACCTATGCGGAAACGCGTCGTCTGTACGGTAAAGAGGTCTACCATCGCCCGTCGCGTTTTATCGGCGAACTGCCGGAGGAGTGCGTGGAAGAGGTCCGTCTGCGCGCCACCGTCAGTCGTCCGGTGAGCCATCAACGAATGGGAACGCCGCTGGCGGAAAACGACACAGGCTACAAACTCGGCCAACGCGTGCGCCATGCGAAGTTCGGCGAGGGAACTATTGTCAACCTGGAGGGCAGCGGCGAACATAGCCGGTTGCAGGTGGCTTTTCAGGGGCAAGGGATCAAATGGCTGGTTGCCGCATATGCGAAGCTGGAAACGGTTTGACCGACTCTCATATTGCCGGATGACGCCTCTTATCCGACCTACGCGCTGGCTAACATTTTGATTTGTAGGCCGGATAAGGCGAAGCCGCCATCCGGCGATATATTGATGTTAATATTCTGAAATCATAGATAAATACTCTCACTCTGCTAACCTTTCTGCATAAGGGGAAATTATTGCTTTTTCGCGTTTCGTTGCGTGTTGACGGCAAATTTTTGCTGGCGTAACATGCGCCCACGATTACGCTAAGAGGACATTCGCCTTGGACACACCCAGTAGATACTGGCTCATTATCCTGTCATCCAGGATCAACTCCTAAGGCTATCCCTTTTTGCTGATAGCCTTAGCGGTTGTCAGCGACCTTTCATTTTTTCCCGTCGCGTTGAGTCAGGCTGTTTAATGGTCTGAAACCCAATTTGTTTCTGTGTGCCCATCTGAACTGTCCGATATTTTTACGCATTGGGAGTCCCGGTCATGCTGAGCGCATTTCAACTGGAAAAAAACCGACTAACCCGGCTGGAAGTCGAGGAGTCACAAAGCCTGATTGATGCCGTATGGGTCGATTTGGTCGAACCGGACGACGACGAGCGATTGCGCGTACAATCTGAGCTGGGCCAGAGTCTGGCGACGCGTCCTGAACTGGAAGATATCGAAGCATCCGCGCGCTTCTTTGAAGACGAAGACGGACTGCATATCCACTCCTTCTTCTTCTTCGAAGATGCGGAAGATCATGCCGGTAACTCTACGGTGGCATTCACTATTCGCGATGGCCGTCTGTTTACGCTGCGTGAACGCGAACTGCCCGCCTTCCGTTTGTATCGTATGCGCGCCCGCAGCCAGGCGATGGTCGACGGTAATGCTTATGAATTACTGCTCGATCTGTTCGAAACTAAAATTGAACAGTTGGCGGATGAAATCGAAAACATCTACAGCGATCTGGAAAAACTGAGCCGCGTCATTATGGAAGGGCATCAGGGCGATGAATACGACGAAGCGCTTTCCACGCTGGCGGAACTGGAAGATATCGGCTGGAAGGTACGCCTGTGTCTGATGGATACCCAACGCGCGCTGAACTTCCTGGTGCGCAAGGCGCGCTTACCGGGCGGACAGCTGGAGCAGGCGCGTGAGATCCTGCGCGATATCGAATCTCTGCTGCCGCACAATGAATCGCTGTTCCAGAAGGTGAACTTCCTGATGCAAGCGGCGATGGGGTTCATCAACATCGAGCAGAACCGTATTATCAAAATCTTCTCGGTGGTTTCCGTGGTGTTCCTGCCGCCGACGCTGGTCGCTTCCAGCTATGGGATGAACTTCGAGTTTATGCCGGAACTGAAGTGGAGCTTTGGTTATCCAGGCGCGATTATCTTTATGATTCTGGCGGGGCTTGCGCCGTATCTGTACTTTAAGCGCAAGAACTGGCTGTAAAATATACGGACTGGCGATTTAACCGCCAGTCCGTTGGAAGTTCTTCATCATGAGGAAAGTTCTTGTTTTGAAGAAGCGATGAAAGATAGCAGTAGTGTTGTGAGTATTACCCAGGCAATATTGAGTTGTATACCAATGTTATCGCAATCAGCCCCATTGAGTGCGACACTGACTGTACAGAAGACATTTACACCTATAGACAATGCGATGAAATAAAGTGCCCTGCAACCTGAATCTCTGATTCTCTTCGCGCCAATATTAATATGGATATAGGTATTGGCAATAATAAATATTAAATTAAGATATTGGTTTTTAGGCATTATAGTAAATAATATTATCCATGATGATAATGTATAAATAACAAACTTTGCTCGCTTCAATGTATCCCTTGGGGAAGGGTGAAAAATATCTTTAATAATCCTAATCATATTATTTTTTCCATATTGATAACCAACTTCAGATCTCACATGTAAATATATTACACTGAATTTTCTAATGACAGCAATGGTAATTAATGTCATGATAATTACGCTGTACAGCAATCGATAATAATTAAATATATTATCTGGTAATTAACAATTTCAATGAATGGATTTCATAAAATGCAAAAGAAAAATTTCTGGCAAATTTATTTTGGTAAAGACCCTTTTTCTAAAGCCGAATTCATTAAAGCCTGGATTGGATGGTGGGTGATTGCTATTGTCCTGCTCGGTGTACTGTCGATTTGTACTTCATTAAATTTGAGGGGGATTGGAATAGCGTTGGGATTCGGCTTTTGCCAGATCCATGCCCGCTATTTAACGTTTGTTGGTTGGAATAAGTTTATTGGTGTGTTGGGCGTGTTTCCAGTAACAAATATTATATTATTTATTGTATTGCTATTTACTAAGAAGAAATAACATAAAATGGCAGCCAGATAATAGCTGCCATTTTATTATTTAATGCTTACGCCGCTGCGTATAAATCGCATCCATCACGAAAATCGCCAGCGCGACCCAGATAAACGCAAATGTCACCATCTTATCCGCGCCCGGCACTTCGCCATAAAACGTCACCGCCAGTAAAAACATCAGCGTTGGGCCGATATACTGGAAAAAGCCCAGTGTAGAAAGACGCAGACGCGTAGCCGCTCCGGTGAAGCACAGCAGCGGAATCGTAGTGACCACACCCGCCGCCATTAACAGCAAGTTCAACGATAGTGCGTTTTGCCCCATATGGCTGGTAGGGCTATCGGCGATGCCAAACAGATAAATCGCGGCGACCGGCAACAGCCATAGCGTTTCAACCAGCATACCCGTCTGCGCTTCAACGGCGATCTTCTTACGCACCAGGCCGTAAAACGCAAAACTAAACGCCAGCCCCAGCGCGATAATCGGCAGCGAGCCAAAGGTCCAGAGTTGCACCAGCACGCCGCACACCGCCAGAATCACCGCCAGCCACTGCATTCGACGGAAGCGTTCGCCAAGAAAAATCATCCCCAGCAAGATGTTAACCAGCGGATTAATGAAATAACCCAGGCTGGCCTCCAGCATATGGTGATTATTTACCGCCCAAATGAACAATAGCCAGTTACCGCCGACCAGTACGGCGGACAGGGCCAGCAGGAAAATCTTCTTTGGCGTTTTCAGTAAGCGCTTAACCTGTCGCCACTGCCGGCTGACGCTAAGCAGCGCCACCATAAAGAAAAATGACCAAATCACGCGGTGCGTCAGGATCTCATCTGCGGGAACGTAATAGATCAGCTTGAAATACGCGGGGGCGATCCCCCAAATAAAATAGGCGGCAAGAGCGAGTAATACGCCCTGCCGTGTTTGTTTTGCGTCCATCCGGAAAACTCGTATCTGAAGTGTAACAACAGTTTACCTGCTTTTATCCCACCATATAAGTAGCGGTGGCGCTGGCGATGTACAGCTGATCTTCATTGTGTAATTCCACGCGGGCGACGGCCACTTTATTCCCTGCGCGCAGCAGGCTACTGGTGGCCGTAAAGCGGTTGCCTCTGCCCGGACGCAGGTAATCGACGCGCAGGTCAATCGTTCCCATCCGCGACAGGCGCTGGCGTAGTTCATCTTCGCTGATGGTTTCGTGGCGAGTTAGCGTGCTGCCGACGCATACCAGTCCGGCGGCGACATCCAGCGCAGAGGCGATCACGCCGCCGTGTAAAATGCTTTGCGCCCAGTTGCCGACCATCATCGGCTGGTTGTTGAAGGCCAGTTGGGCGAACGCTTTTTCATAGCGTTCCAGCTCCAGCCCTAACGCCCGATTAAACGGCATGTGGTAGACAAACATTTCACCCACTAATTTCAGAGCTTGTTCAGCGGTAAGTACAGCGGACATAGATTCCTGACACCTCATTAGTTAATGAAATGTTGATATTATGCTTCTTAATTGTTGTTTTCTACTTTAAGAAGGGATAACTAACGGCTATGTGTGTAAATATGTAAAAATGGTTGGCAGAGAATGATTCAAGCTGAAAATACTTCGTCAGGAGAACGTCAAGAATGCGGGCGATTTTGAGAGGGTTGTTGCCAGCCACGCTACTGCCATTAGCGGCATATGCACAAGAAGCTACGATAAAAGAGGTTCATGATGCGCCTGCAGTACGGGGAAGTATCATCGCTAACATGCTACAGGAGCATGATAACCCTTTTACGCTTTACCCTTATGACACGAACTACTTGATCTACACGAACACCAGCGATCTGAACAAAGAGGCCATAAGTACCTACAACTGGTCTGAAAACGCACGTAAAGATGAAGTGAAATTTCAGTTGAGCCTGGCGTTTCCGCTGTGGCGCGGAATACTGGGGCCGAACTCGGTACTGGGCGCTTCCTATACGCAGAAATCCTGGTGGCAGCTTTCCAACAGTAAAGAGTCTTCGCCGTTTCGCGAAACCAACTACGAACCGCAGCTTTTTCTTGGTTTTGCTACCGATTATCGCTTTGCCGGCTGGACGCTGCGCGACGTAGAGATGGGCTACAACCATGACTCTAACGGACGTTCGGACCCCACCTCGCGTAGCTGGAACCGTCTGTATACCCGTCTGATGGCCGAAAACGGTAACTGGCTGGTAGAGGTCAAACCGTGGTACGTGATTGGCAGTACCGATGATAATCCGGACATCACCAAATATATGGGTTATTACCAGCTTAAAATCGGTTATCACCTGGGCGAGGCGGTATTAAGCGCCAAAGGCCAGTACAACTGGAATACAGGCTACGGCGGCGCGGAAGTTGGATTAAGCTATCCGGTCACTAAACATGTCCGGCTTTATACCCAGGTGTACAGCGGCTATGGCGAATCGCTGATCGACTATAATTTTAATCAGACACGTGTCGGCGTCGGCGTGATGCTTAACGATATCTTCTGATTGGATTGTGTTTTAAACATTGCAGTTTCTCTCGCAGGCGCTGAAAATAGCGCCTGTTTTGATTTATGGTGAACGGGGTTAATGTGGCGCAGGCGGAAGTGTTGAATCTGGAATCAGGGGCCAAACAGGTTTTGCAGGAAACCTTTGGCTACCAACAGTTTCGCCCGGGTCAGGAAGCGATTATTGATACTGCGCTCTCCGGTCGCGACTGTCTGGTCGTCATGCCCACCGGCGGCGGCAAATCTCTGTGCTATCAAATCCCCGCGTTGTTGCTGGACGGGTTGACTGTCGTCGTTTCGCCATTAATCTCGTTGATGAAAGACCAGGTCGATCAGCTACTGGCGAACGGTGTGGCGGCGGCGTGCCTGAACTCCACTCAAAGCCGCGAGCAGCAGCTTGAGGTGATGGCGGGGTGCCGTACCGGACAGATTCGTCTGCTGTATATTGCGCCGGAACGCCTGATGCTGGACAACTTTCTTGATCATCTGGCGCACTGGAATCCGGTATTGCTGGCGGTGGATGAAGCGCACTGTATCTCGCAATGGGGACATGATTTCCGTCCGGAATATGCGGCGCTCGGTCAGCTTCGCCAGCGTTTTCCCGCTTTGCCGTTTATGGCATTGACCGCCACCGCCGACGACACCACGCGCCAGGATATTATTCGTCTGCTTGGGCTTAACGATCCGTTAATCCAGATTAGTAGCTTTGACCGACCGAATATCCGCTACATGCTGATGGAGAAGTTTAAGCCGCTCGACCAGTTAATGCGCTATGTTCAGGAGCAACGCGGCAAATCGGGTATCATCTACTGTAACAGCCGGGCGAAAGTGGAAGATACCGCTGCGCGCTTGCAAAGTCGCGGCATTAGCGCGGCGGCCTATCATGCGGGGCTGGAAAACGCTATTCGCGTCGATGTGCAGGAAAAATTTCAGCGCGACGATCTGCAAATCGTGGTGGCGACCGTCGCTTTTGGAATGGGCATAAACAAACCTAACGTACGTTTCGTCGTGCATTTCGATATCCCGCGCAATATTGAATCCTACTATCAGGAAACGGGCCGCGCCGGGCGCGACGGACTGCCTGCGGAAGCCATGCTATTTTACGATCCGGCTGATATGGCCTGGCTACGTCGTTGTCTGGAAGAGAAACCAGCCGGACAGCTTCAGGATATTGAACGGCATAAACTGAATGCGATGGGCGCTTTTGCTGAAGCGCAAACCTGCCGCCGCCTGGTATTGCTTAATTACTTTGGCGAAGGCCGACAAGAACCGTGCGGCAACTGCGATATCTGTCTCGATCCGCCCAAACAATATGATGGCTTAAACGATGCCCAGATTGCGCTTTCTACCATTGGTCGGGTTAACCAGCGTTTTGGCATGGGCTACGTTGTCGAGGTGATCCGCGGCGCGAATAACCAACGCATCCGCGATTTCGGTCATGACAAACTCAAGGTTTATGGCATGGGACGCGAAAAGAGCCATGAGCACTGGGTGAGCGTGATTCGCCAGCTCATTCATCTGGGGCTGGTAATGCAAAATATTGCGCAGCACTCCGCATTACAGTTGACGGATGCCGCGCGTCCGGTACTCCGTGGAGACGTTCCGCTAAAGCTTGCGGTGCCGCGCATCGTCGCCCTCAAACCCCGCGTGATGCAGAAATCGTTCGGCGGTAATTACGATCGCAAATTGTTCGCTAAGTTGCGCAAGCTGCGTAAAGCTATCGCTGATGAAGAGAATATCCCGCCGTATGTGGTCTTTAACGACGCCACGTTGATAGAAATGGCGGAACAGATGCCGGTTTCCGCCAGCGAGATGTTAAGCGTTAACGGGGTTGGGATGCGCAAACTGGAGCGCTTCGGGAAAGAATTTATGGCGCTCATCCGCGCGCATGTCGATGGTGATGACGAAGAGTAGTCAGCCCGGCAAAAAAGTGCCAGGATGGTGACTCACTGAACTATTTCCCCGCGAGCCATTTTTATGATGATGCTATTTTTCACCGTGGCAATGGTGCACATCGTTGCGCTAATGAGCCCCGGCCCCGACTTTTTCTTCGTGTCTCAAACTGCTGTCAGCCGTTCGCGTAAAGAAGCGATGATGGGCGTACTGGGCATCACCTGCGGCGTGATGGTATGGGCGGGCGTGGCGCTGCTTGGCCTGCATCTCATCATCGAAAAAATGGCCTGGCTGCATACGATCATTATGGTAGGCGGCGGCCTGTACCTGTGCTGGATGGGCTATCAGATGCTGCGCGGCGCGCTGAAAAAACAGGATGCGGCGGCGTCTTCTCCGCACATTGAACTGGCGCAGAGCGGGCGCAGCTTTCTCAAAGGGCTGCTGACCAATCTGTCGAATCCTAAAGCGATTATCTATTTTGGTTCCGTTTTTTCACTTTTTGTCGGCGATAACGTCGGCGCTGCGGCGCGCTGGGGTATTTTCGCGTTAATCACCCTGGAAACGCTGGCCTGGTTTACCGTAGTCGCCAGCCTGTTCGCGCTGCCGAAAATGCGCCGTGGCTATCAGCGTCTGGCGAAATGGATTGATGGCTTTGCCGGCGCTCTGTTTGCGGGCTTTGGTATTCACCTGATTATTTCGCGCTAATTTACCTCCGGGCCGGATAAACATCATCCGGCACGACTATCACGCGTGTCTTGCCGACGCCAGGAGCGCGCCTACCAGCATAAACAACGAACCAAACGCTTTATTCAGCGCCTTCATCTGCTTTGGTCCTTTAATCCAGGCGGCAATGCGCTGCGCCAGTGTGGCGTAACCGGTCATCACAACCATATCCACCACAATCGTGGTGACGCCGAGAATGAGGTACTGCGCCAGTTGCGGTTGCTGCGGCATGATGAATTGCGGAAACAGGGCGGCAAGAAAGACAATACTTTTGGGATTGGTTAGATTGACAAATATCGCCCGTTTGAACAGCCGACCCCGCGATTGCGTCTGGGCGAGGGTATGCAGATCGATAGCGCCTGCGGCGCGCCATTGCTGGATACCCAGCCAGATAAGATAAGCCGCGCCAGCCCATTTCAGAATTTCAAAAGCGAGGAGCGAGCGCGAAAAGAGCGTACCCAGTCCGACGCCCACCAGTACGATATGTATCCCCAGCCCGGTCTGGAGTCCGGCGATAGAAGCCACTGCGCCACGATATCCATGGTTGATAGACGTCGTCATGGTATTGATGGCGCCTGAACCCGGAGAAAGACTCAGCAGAGTTGAGGTCAGTAGATAGGCGAACCACCATTCAAAGGTCATGCGAAACTCCCTGGTTGTCTGTTTTTGTGCCACAATACGCTACTGCCGCTGTGTTGTGTCAGGCACGACGCAAAAAACGATTTTACCTGGTAAACGAGGCCGAAAACCCGATGTTTCAGCAGCAAAATGACTGGGAAACAAGAGAAAATGCGTTTGCCGCTTTTGCTATGGGGCCGCTGACCGATTTCTGGCGTCAGCGGGAAGAGGCGGAGTTTATCGGCGTGGGTAACATTCCGGTGCGCTTTGTCCGTTTTCGAAATGATTCCAACGATCGGACGATCGTCATTTGTCCTGGCCGCATTGAGAGTTATGTAAAATACGCTGAACTGGCGTATGACCTTTTTCATCTCGGTTTTGATATCTTCATCATCGACCACCGTGGTCAAGGGCGCTCCGGGCGGATGTTATCGGACCCGCATCGGGGTCATGTTGATCATTTTAACGATTATGTTGAGGACTTAGCGGCGTTCTGGCAGCAGGAAATTGAGCCGGGGCCGTGGCGTAAGCGTTATATCCTGGCGCACTCAATGGGGGGCGCGATAGCCACTCTGTTCCTGCAACGCCATCGTGTGCGGTGCGACGCTATTGCGCTCACCGCGCCGATGTTTGGTATTGTGATACGCTTGCCTTCCTTTATGGTGCGCCATATTCTCGACTGGGCCGAGGGGCACCAGCGTATCCGTGAAGATTACGCTATTGGTACCGGTCAGTGGCGGGCGTTGCCGTTTGGGATGAATGCGCTGACCCACAGCCGCCAGCGTTATCAGCGCAACTTACGATTTTATGCCGACGAGCCGCAACTGCGCGTTGGCGGCCCCACCTGGCATTGGGTACGCGAAGGCATTCTGGCGGGTGAGCAGGTACTGGCCGGGGCGAGCGATGACACGACGCCTACGCTACTGATTCAGGCGGAAGAAGAGCGGGTAGTGGATAACCGCACCCACGATCGTTTTTGTGAAATTCGCGCCGCGGCGGGATACCCTTGTGAAGGGGGAAAACCGCTGGTTATCAAAGGCGCGTACCATGAGATCCTTTTTGAAAAGGACGCCATGCGCTCAGTCGCGCTTAACGCCATTGTTGAATTTTTCAACAAGCCTAATTTATCCAGCGGAAATCGCTTTGCTTAGAGGTTAAATTTTATTATGTATCAGGTTGTTGCGTCTGATTTAGATGGCACGCTGCTCTCCCCCGACCATACGTTGTCCCCTTATGCCAAAGAGACTCTGAAGCTGTTGACCGCACGCGGCATCCATTTTGTCTTTGCCACTGGTCGTCATCATGTCGATGTAGGGCAAATCCGCGATAATCTTGAAATCAAGTCTTACATGATCACCTCCAACGGCGCGCGAGTGCACGATACCGACGGGAATTTGGTTTTTACGCATAATCTGGACAGCGACATTGCCAGCGACCTGTTCGGCGTGGTGAATGCGAACCCGGACATCGTGACTAACGTTTATCGCGACGACGAATGGTTTATGAATCGTCATCGCCCCGATGAAATGCGTTTTTTCAAAGAGGCGGTATTTAACTATTCGCTGTTTGAGCCTGCGCTGCTGGAGCCGGAGGGCGTCAGCAAAGTGTTTTTCACCAGCGACACTCATGAAAAGTTGTTGCCGCTGGAGCAGGCGATTAACGCGCGCTGGGGCGATCGGGTAAACGTGAGCTTCTCCACGCTAACCTGTCTGGAAGTGATGGCGGGCGGAGTGTCGAAAGGTCATGCGCTGGAAGCGGTCGCTCAGGCGATGGGGTACAGCCTGAAAGAGTGTATCGCCTTTGGCGACGGAATGAACGACGCTGAAATGCTCACGATGGCGGGCAAAGGCTGCATCATGGGCAATGCGCACCAGCGTCTGAAAGACCTGTATCCCGAACTTGAGGTGATCGGCATCAACGCGGATAACGCCGTGCCGCATTACCTGCGCGATCTTTTCTTACGCTGATGTGATTGTTTGTTAGTTGACCAGTTGTCAACTTCACTCTCCGCTACAATGGGTGTTCCCTGTTCTAAGAGACATCCATTGTGGCGCTACTCATCATTACCACTATCCTGTGGGCTTTCTCCTTTAGTCTATTTGGCGAGTATCTTGCCGGGCATGTCGATAGCTATTTCGCGGTGCTGATACGCGTTGGGCTGGCGGCGCTCGTTTTTCTGCCGTTTTTGCGTTCTCGCGGGCACAACCTAAAAACCATCAGCCTGTATATGCTGGTGGGGGCGATGCAGCTTGGCATCATGTATATGTTGAGCTTCCATGCTTACCTCTACCTGACCGTATCCGAACTGCTGCTGTTTACCGTTCTGACGCCGCTCTATATCACGCTGATTTACGATGTGATGAGTCAGCGTCGTTTGCGCTGGGGCTATGCATTTAGCGCGTTGCTGGCGGTGATTGGCGCCGGGATTATTCGCTACGATCGCGTGACCGACCATTTTTGGGTAGGTTTGCTCCTGGTGCAGCTTTCTAATATCAGTTTCGCTATCGGAATGGTGGGGTATAAACGTCTGATGGAGACCCGTCCCATGCCGCAGCACAACGCCTTTGCGTGGTTCTATCTGGGGGCGTTTTTGGTGGCGGCGGTGGCGTGGTCGCTGTTGGGGAACGCGCAAAAGCTGCCGGAAACCACGCTGCAATGGAGCATTCTGGTGTTTCTCGGCGTGGTGGCGTCAGGCATTGGCTACTTTATGTGGAACTATGGCGCTACCCAGGTAGACGCCGGGACGCTGGGTATCATGAATAACATGCATGTTCCCGCAGGACTGCTGGTTAATCTTGCCATCTGGCATCAGCAGCCCCACTGGCCAAGCTTTATTACAGGCGCGGCTGTGATCCTGGCTTCGCTGTGGGTGCATCGAAAATGGGTCGCTCCGCGCTCCGCACAAACGGCAGATGATCGCAGGCGTGATCCCGCGTCGAGCGAATAAACGCCTCGGTCACCGCCTGACGCTGGTCGCCATCGCGCACGGCGGCATACAGGCGGCTCCACAGACCATCGCCTAGGGTTTTGGTCACCACCAGACCCTGGCGCTCAACGCTTTCCACCACCCAGTGCGGCAGGGCGGCAATACCCATTCTGGCCGCCACCATCTGAATCAGCAGTAGCGTATTATCCACGCTTTTCAGCAGCGGACTGATACCCGCCGGTTGCAGGAAATGTCGCCAGACATCCAGTCGGCTGCGCTGCACCGGGTAAATCAACAGCGTTTCGCTGGCTAAATCTTCCGGCGTAATCTGCGTTTTGCTGGCCAGCGGATGGTCGGGCGCCAGCACCAGTCGGACTTCAAAATCAAACATCGGCGAATAATGCAGCCCGCTGCGCGGCAAAATATCCGACGTCATCACCAAATCCAGCTCGCCTTGTTGCAAGGCCGGTTGCGGATCAAAAGTGACGCCGGATGTGAAATCCATTTCTACCTGCGGCCAGCTTGCACGGAAGTTTTCCAGCGCCGGGGTCAGCCACTGAATACAGCTATGACATTCAATAGCGATGCGCAGACGAGTTTGCTGCGGTTCGTTGCACGCCTGCAGCGCACGGCTGATTTGCGGCAGCACCTGGTTTGCCAGTTGCAGCAGAACTTCCCCCTGCGGCGTAAAGCGCAGCGGCTGGCTTTTACGCACGAACAGGCGGAAGCCAAGGCGTTGTTCCAGATCGCTGAACTGATGAGACAGAGCGGATTGAGTCTGGTGCAGCACCGCAGCAGCAGCAGCCAGCGATCCACTATTCCGCAATGCCTGGAGTGTTTTCAGATGTTTAATTTCGATCATGAAAGTCCTTCACTTCGCCATGAACAAATTGCGCTTGAGGAATATACAGTACCTTTACATTATGGATGTGTAAACATCCAGACGTCCAAAATCCGTCGTCTTTTAAATTGATGGTGCGTTGGCTGCGTTTCCTCACCCCGGTCACTTACTGATGTAAGCTCCCGGGGATGAGCAAACTTGCCGCCTTCCCTGAATTTAAAATACTTAGGATTTACATATAATTAGAGGAAGTAAAATGACAATATTGACTCATACCCTCGGTTTTCCTCGCGTTGGCCTGCGTCGCGAGTTGAAAAAAGCGCAAGAGAGCTACTGGGCGGGGAACTCAACGCGTGAAGCGTTACTGGCGGTGGGGCGCGAACTGCGCGCGCGTCACTGGGAGCAGCAGAAACAAGCGGGTATTGACCTGTTACCGGTAGGCGACTTTGCCTGGTACGACCATGTTCTGACCACCAGCCTGCTGTTAGGCAATGTGCCGGCTCGTCATCAGAACAACGATGGTTCCGTGGACATCGACACTCTGTTCCGCATTGGCCGCGGTCGCGCGCCAACCGGCGAACCGGCGGCGGCAGCGGAAATGACCAAATGGTTTAATACTAACTATCACTACATAGTACCCGAGTTCAGCAAAGGCCAGCAGTTCAGACTCACCTGGACACAGTTGCTGGAGGAAGTGGACGAAGCGCTGGCGCTGGGGCATAAGATCAAACCCGTACTGCTGGGGCCTGTCACGTATCTGTGGCTGGGTAAAGTGAAAGGCGAGCCGTTTGACCGCCTGACGTTGCTGAAAGACATTTTGCCGGTGTATCAGCACGTGCTGGCTGAACTGGCAAAACGTGGTATTGAGTGGGTCCAAATTGATGAGCCAGCGCTGGTGCTGGAACTGCCGCAGGCGTGGCTGGATGCCTTCAAACCGGCTTACGACGCGCTCGCCGGCCAGGTGAAGCTGTTGCTGACGACCTATTTTGAAGGCGTGACGCCAAACCTGGACACTATTATCGCGCTACCGGTACAGGGGCTACATGTTGACCTCATTCATGGCAAAGATGATGTAGCGGAACTGCATCAACGTCTGCCGGTCGACTGGCTGCTCTCCGCAGGCTTGATTAACGGGCGTAATGTCTGGCGCGCCGATTTGACCGAAAAATACGCGCAGATTAACGCCATTGTGGGCAAACGCGCGCTGTGGGTAGCATCCTCCTGCTCTTTGCTGCACAGCCCGATCGATCTCAGCGTCGAAACGCGTCTGGATACGGAAGTTAAAAGCTGGTTTGCCTTTGCGCTGCAAAAATGCGGTGAACTGGCGTTGCTGCGCGATGCGCTGAACAGCGGCGAAACGGCGGCGCTTGAGGAATGGAGCGCACCGATTCAGGCTCGTCGTCACTCCCGCCGCGTACATAATGCCGCGGTAGAAAAACGCCTGGCGGCGATCACCGCGCAGGACAGCCAGCGTGAGAATCCGTATGAGGTGCGCGCTGAAGCGCAACGCGCCCGCTTTAAACTTCCCGCCTGGCCGACGACGACTATCGGTTCGTTTCCGCAAACCACGGAGATTCGCGGTCTGCGTCTGGACTTCAAAAAGGGCAACCTCGACGCGAACAACTACCGCACCGGCATCGCCGAACATATCAAACAGGCTATCATCGAGCAGGAGCGTTTAGGGCTGGATGTGCTGGTACACGGCGAAGCCGAGCGAAACGACATGGTGGAATACTTCGGCGAGCATCTGGACGGCTTCGTCTTTACCCAGAATGGTTGGGTGCAAAGCTATGGCTCCCGCTGTGTGAAACCGCCGGTAGTGATTGGCGATATCAGCCGTCCGGCACCGATTACCGTGGAGTGGGCGAAATATGCCCAGTCGCTGACCGACAAGCCAGTAAAAGGGATGTTGACCGGCCCGGTGACTATTCTTTGCTGGTCATTCCCCCGCGAAGACGTGACCCGCGAAACGATTGCGAAACAGATTGCGCTGGCGCTGCGTGATGAAGTCGCGGATCTGGAGGCGGCGGGGATCGGGATTATTCAGATCGACGAACCGGCGCTGCGCGAAGGTCTACCGCTGCGTCGCAGCGACTGGGACGCCTATCTGGAATGGGGTGTGGAAGCCTTTCGCATCAACGCGGCGGTGGCGAAGGATGAAACACAGATCCACACCCACATGTGTTACTGCGAGTTCAACGACATTATGGATTCGATCGCCGCGCTGGACGCGGATGTGATCACCATTGAGACCTCCCGCTCGGATATGGAGTTGCTGGAGTCGTTCGAAGCGTTCGACTACCCGAACGAAATCGGGCCGGGCGTGTACGATATTCACTCGCCGAACGTGCCGAGCGTCGAGTGGATTGAAGCCCTGCTGAAGAAGGCGGCACAGCGTATTCCGGCACAACGCCTGTGGGTGAATCCGGACTGCGGTCTGAAAACTCGCGGTTGGCCGGAAACCCGCGCGGCGTTAGCGAACATGGTCAAAGCGGCGCACAATCTGCGTCAGGCGAAATAACCCATCCTGGCCGCTGCGTTTATCCGGCAGCAATGCGGCGCTACCCTTTGACGGGTAGCGCCCGTGTCTGACCTGATTAACAGCGCCTCTTTCTTCTCATTTCCCTTTTTCTTATTTTCCGCGCTGTCCTTTTCAGGATCTGGCTATTTGGCGATCTTGATAATAAAAAGGTTCTCCGTATGAATGACAACCAGGCGGATAGCGTCCCCGGAAGCAGCGCGGCGGCTTTTATTGCCTCGCAGATCGTTTTTCCTGTCATGATCGCCCAGCGCTCTCATAGCACAAAACGAGGTTTTCCATTCTGTTATGTTCCCTGGCGACGATAAACGTCGCATTGTCTCATGGCGCTGGTGAACCTTATTTTTTAACGGAGATGTCTGACATGGCGGTAGCAGGTTGTCACGTAATGGCCAAACCCGGCGGCGCGATCTGCAATATTGATTGCACATATTGCTTCTATCTTGAAAAAGAGGCGCTGTACCCGGAACGCAATAAAAACTGGCGGATGTCGGACGAGACGCTGGAACAGTTTATACGCCAGCATATTGCCGCGCAGAGTGGCGACCGCATTGACTTTGCCTGGCAGGGCGGCGAACCGACCATGATGGGGCTACCGTTTTTCCGTCGGGTTGTCGCATTATGTGAAAAGTACGGCGATGGGCGAAAAATCACTCATGCGTTGCAGACGAACGGCATCCTGGTGAATGACGAGTGGGCGCGCTTTTTCGCTGAACAGCATTTTCTCATCGGTCTCTCTATCGACGGCCCGGCGTCGTTACACAACCACTATCGGCTTAATCGCGCTGGAAAAGGAACTCATGAACAGGTCGTCGCAGCAATGGCGCGGCTTAAAGCGCACCATGTCGACTTTAATACCTTAACCGTCGTGGGAAAACATAACGTCGGTCATGCAGCAGACGTCTACGAATTTCTTCTGGCGGCGGGATCGCGTTTTATTCAGTTTATCCCGCTGGTGGAGCGAATGAGCACCGATAACTCATCGGTACTTAATCTGGTGATGCCCGGCGAAAGCGCGGCGACGCTGGCGCCATGGACGGTACCGTCGTGGGAATATGGCGAATTTCTCAACCAGATCTTTGATATCTGGGTTCGTCGCGACGTAGACCGCGTTTATGTGCAGATGTTTGACGTGGCGTTAGCCGCCTGGACGGCGCAGCAGCCGGTACTGTGTGTACATTCCGAGACTTGTGGACATGCCTTCGCGTTGGAGTCGAACGGCGATCTCTACAACTGCGACCACTTTGTCTACCCGGAGCATCTGCTGGGAAATATCCACCAGCACAGCATCAAAGCCTTAAATAATAGCGAGCGGGCTATTGCGTTTGGCGAGGCCAAGCGGGAGACCCTGACCGCCGATTGTCGTCGCTGTGACTACCGCTTTGCGTGTCATGGCGGCTGTCCGAAGCATCGCTTTGCCGTCTCGCCGTCCGGTCATCCTGCGCATAATTACTTGTGTGCGGGCTATAAGCATTTTTTCCAGCACGTTACGCCGTATATGAATGTCTGGCGGGAGCTGCTGGCGCAAGGCTATCCGATGGCATCGATCATGCGCTGGCTGGCGCAGGACGCGCGTAAAGACACAGGAGCCGTCAGTCGTAACCATCTCTGTCCCTGCGGCAGCGGCAAAAAATATAAAAAATGCTGTGGTAAAGCATAGCTAACGTGGCGATGACGCTTTGTTGAGCCTACACCGACTCCGGTCTCGTAGGCCCAACAAACATCGTAATGCGCTGTGGTTAGCCTTTTTTCCCACCGTACTGCGCGAACCATTCCAGCATTCTTTGCCAGCCGTCTTTCGCCGAGGCTTCGTGGTAGCCCGGACGATAATCGGCATTAAACGCGTGCCCTGCATCGGGATAGACCACGATTTCCGCCTTCGCATTAGCGGCGCGTAGCGCCTGACGCATGGTTTCCACGCTCTCCTGTGGAATACTGGTATCCTGCCCGCCGTATAAACCCAGTACCGGCGCGTTAAGATCGGTGGCGATGTCAACGGGATGCTTCGGCGAATTGAGTGACGTGTCGCCCACCAGCTTGCCGTACCACGCTACCGCCGCTTTTAACTGAGGGTTGTGCGCGGCGTACAGCCAGGTAATTCGGCCTCCCCAACAAAAACCGGTGATCATCAGCCGATGCGCATCCCCGCCGTTGCGCGAAGCCCAACTGGCGACGTGATCCAGGTCGGCAAGGACTTGCGAATCGGGTACTTTAGCTACCAGCCCGCTCAATAATGTGGGTATATCGGCGAAATCATTGGGGTCGCCTTCGCGGAAATAGAGCTCCGGCGCGATAGCGAGATAGCCTTCCAGCGCCAGTCGTCGGCAAATATCGCGAATGTGTTCATGTACGCCAAAAATTTCCTGTACCACAATGACCACAGGCAGCGCGCCGTCGCTCGCTTTTGGTCTGGCGTAATAGGCTGGCATATCGTCGCCCTGAGAGGGAATCGACGTTATCCCCGCGCTAATGGCCCCATCAGGCGTATGAATCATCGTAGGGGCAAGTGGGGAAGCTGCAGGTGCAAAGCCGGATGGATGTGTCGTTGTCATGGTATTCTCCGTACCCTTAAAAAATAGCGCAATCTTAACTATAGACAGTGTGTAACAAACCACATTGCCTTAAAGCGGCTATCTTTTGTGCAATGCCTGGCGATATTGATTATTTATTGTGATGTGCATCACTTTTTAATGGTAATCGAGTGCAATTGTTTTACGCCATAGTGATGGCTGTCACGAAAATATCTTTATGCCTTAGGTAAAGTGTCTTTTTGCTTCTTCTGACAAACCCGATTCACAGAGGAGTTTCATATGTCCAAGTCTGATGTTTTTCATCTCGGCCTCACCAAAAACGATTTACAAGGGGCCCAGCTCGCCATCGTCCCTGGCGATCCTGAGCGTGTGGAAAAGATCGCCGCGCTGATGGATAAGCCGGTTAAGCTGGCATCTCACCGCGAATTCACCTCCTGGCGCGCTGAGCTGGATGGCAAAGCAGTTATCGTTTGCTCTACCGGTATCGGCGGCCCGTCTACCTCTATTGCCGTGGAAGAACTGGCGCAACTGGGTATTCGTACCTTCTTGCGTATCGGCACCACGGGGGCTATTCAGCCGCACATTAACGTCGGCGACGTTCTGGTAACGACCGCATCCGTTCGTCTGGATGGGGCGAGCCTGCATTTTGCGCCGATGGAATTCCCGGCGGTTGCCGACTTTGCCTGCACCACTGCGCTGGTTGAAGCCGCGAAATCGATTGGCGCCACGACTCACGTTGGCGTAACCGCCTCTTCCGACACTTTCTATCCGGGTCAGGAACGTTACGACACCTATTCTGGCCGCGTTGTGCGTCGCTTCAAAGGCTCTATGGAAGAGTGGCAGGCGATGGGCGTAATGAACTACGAAATGGAATCCGCTACGCTGTTAACCATGTGCGCAAGCCAGGGGTTACGCGCAGGTATGGTGGCGGGTGTTATCGTCAACCGTACCCAACAAGAGATTCCGAATGCGGAAACGATGAAACAAACTGAAAGCCACGCGGTGAAAATCGTCGTGGAAGCGGCCCGTCGTCTGCTGTAATTCTCCTCTCTTTTGCAAAGGCCGACGCGTTCGGCCTTTTCTTTTTGCGTGGCGCCTCGCAGGAAATCCCTTTTAAACTGGACGTTTATACAGCACAATTCTATTTTGTGCAGGACAGTGTGGTTCCAGGAGAGGTGTTGTGGATATTACTCTTATGATAAGCGCCGTCGTGGCGCTGGCGGCTGGGGCGGTGATTGGCTGGCTGGCGACGAAAGCGCACGCCGATCAAATCCGCGCCGATCTTATCGAAGAACGGCGTGAGCTGGATATCGAACTTAGCGCGGCCAGGCAGCAATTAGCGCAAGAAGCGCACTGGCGCAGTGAATGCGAGTTACTTAATAACGAACTGCGTAGCCTGCACAGTATTAATACCTCCCTGGAAGCCGATCTGCGTGAAGTCACGACCCGTCTGGAAGCGACTCAGCAACACGCGGAAGACAAAATCCGTCAGATGATCAACAGCGAACAGCGTTTAAGCGAGCAGTTTGAAAATCTGGCGAATCGTATCTTTGAACACAGTAATCGTCGCGTAGACGAACAAAACCGACAAAGCCTGAATAGCCTGCTGACGCCGCTGCGTGAGCAACTGGACGGTTTTCGCCGCCAGGTTCAGGAGAGTTTTGGCAAAGAAGCGCAGGAGCGGCATACGCTGGCGCACGAAATTCGTAA
Organism: Salmonella sp. 2020_1459; assembly: GCF_043847915.1. Classification (NCBI taxonomy): domain Bacteria; kingdom Pseudomonadati; phylum Pseudomonadota; class Gammaproteobacteria; order Enterobacterales; family Enterobacteriaceae; genus Salmonella; species Salmonella sp. 2020_1459. The sequence continues at coordinate 70,219 of NZ_JBCMFA010000010.1, forward strand.
TTTGCAGCAGCTTAACGCGCAAATGGCGCAGGAAGCGATCAACCTGACGCGCGCCCTGAAAGGGGACAATAAGGCGCAAGGAAACTGGGGCGAAGTTGTGCTGGCGCGGGTGCTGGAGGCATCCGGACTGCGTGAAGGCTACGAATACGAAACCCAGGTCAGTATTGAGAACGATGCGCGCTCGCGGATGCAGCCGGATGTCATCGTCCGCTTGCCGCAGGGCAAAGATGTGGTCATCGACGCTAAAATGACGTTGGTCGCCTACGAGCGTTACTTTAACGCTGAAGATGACTACACGCGCGAGGCCGCTTTACAAGAGCACATCGCCTCGGTGCGCAATCATATTCGCTTACTGGGGCGTAAAGACTACCAGCAGCTTCCCGGCCTCCGCTCGCTGGACTATGTTCTGATGTTTATCCCCGTAGAACCCGCTTTCCTGCTGGCGTTAGATAAACAGCCCGAACTGATAACCGAGGCGCTGAAAAATAACATTATGCTGGTAAGCCCCACGACGCTGCTGGTGGCGTTACGGACAATCGCCAACCTGTGGCGCTATGAACACCAGAGCCGCAATGCGCAGCACATCGCAGACAGAGCCAGTAAGCTCTACGATAAAATGCGATTGTTCGTTGATGATATGTCAGCGATCGGTCAGAGTCTGGATAAAGCGCAGGATAACTACCGCCAGGCGATGAAAAAACTTGCGTCGGGGCGTGGCAACGTTTTGGCGCAGGCGGAGGCCTTCCGGGGGCTGGGCGTGGAAATCAAACGCGAGATTAATCCGGATTTAGCGGAACAGGCCGTTACGCAAGATGAAGAATATCGTTTACGATCGATCCCTGAAGGGCGGCAGGATGAACATTATCCCAATGATGAACGGGTGAAGCAGCAGTTAAGTTAACCCATACGGAGTAGTTTAGTCCTGGCGCAGAGTAGGGCAAATTGGCCCAATCTGTTACACTTCTTGAACATTTTTATCGATAAGCAGGCACTGAGATGGTGGAAGATTCACAAGAAACGACGCACTTTGGCTTTCAGACCGTCGCTAAAGAGCAGAAAGCTGACATGGTGGCCCACGTTTTTCATTCTGTGGCGTCAAAGTACGATGTGATGAATGACTTAATGTCATTTGGCATTCATCGTTTGTGGAAGCGCTTCACCATTGATTGCAGTGGCGTGCGTCGTGGACAAACCGTTCTCGATTTAGCGGGCGGGACGGGCGATCTTACCGCGAAATTTTCACGTATGGTCGGGGAAACTGGCAAAGTTATCCTGGCGGATATTAATGATTCCATGCTCAAAATGGGGCGTGAGAAGCTGCGCAATATCGGCGTGATCGGCAACGTAGAGTATGTGCAGGCGAATGCCGAAGCTCTGCCTTTCCCTGATAATACGTTTGATTGCATTACCATTTCGTTTGGTTTGCGCAATGTAACGGAAAAAGAAAAAGCGCTGCGGTCAATGTTCCGTGTGTTGAAACCCGGCGGACGTTTACTGGTGCTTGAATTTTCCAAGCCTATCATTGAGCCGCTGAGTAAAGCGTATGACGCCTATTCTTTCCATATTTTACCGCGTATTGGCTCGATGGTCGCAAACGATGCGGATAGCTATCGGTATCTCGCGGAATCCATCCGTATGCATCCCGATCAGGATACCTTAAAAGCCATGATGCAGGACGCCGGATTTGAGAGCGTGGATTATTACAATCTGACGGCGGGTGTTGTGGCATTGCACCGTGGTTATAAATTCTAGGAGGGTGGAATGCCTTTTAAACCCTTAGTGACCGCAGGAATTGAAGGTCTCCTCAATACGTTTCTGTATCGTTCGCCAGCGCTGAAATCAGCCAGAACGCGCTTACAGGGAAAAGTACTGTGTGTGAAACTAAAGGGATTTTCGACGCCATTAGTCCTGGTATTCAGCGAACGCCAGGTTGATGTGCTGGGGGCATGGGAAGGCGAAGCGGACTGTACGGTAATCACTCAAGCTAGCGTTTTGCCAAAACTACGCGATCGTCAGCAGCTGGCCGCGCTTATTCGCAGCGGCGAACTGGAAGTGCAGGGCGATATTCAGGTCGTGCAAAATTTTGTGGCGCTCGCCGATCTCGCCGAATTCGATCCTGCGGAGCTGTTGGCGCCATACACGGGTGATATTGCGGCGGAAAGTATCGGTAAGGCCGTGCGTGGCGGGGCTAAATTCCTGCGCCACGGGTTTCAACGCCAGCAGCGTTATGCCGCTGAAGCGATCACTGAAGAGTGGCGTATGGCGCCTGGCCCGCTGGAAGTCGCATGGTTTGCCGAAGAAACCGCGGCTGTTGAGTGCGCCGTAGATGCTCTGACCACACGGCTGGAAAAACTGGAGGCCAAATGACGCCAGGTGAAGTACGGCGCCTATATTTCATCATCCGCACGTTTTTAAGCTACGGCCTTGATGAACTCATCCCCCGAATGCGTCTTACACTGCCACTCCGATTATGGCGCTATTCGCTGTTCTGGATGCCAAACCGGCATAAAGATAAATTGCTGGGTGAACGATTAAGACTGGCGTTGCAAGAGCTGGGACCGGTCTGGATCAAATTTGGCCAGATGCTCTCCACGCGCCGTGACCTGTTCCCGCCGCAAATCGCCGATCAGCTCGCTTTGCTCCAGGATAAAGTCGCGCCATTCGATGGTCGGCTGGCGAAAGCCCAGATTGAAGAGGCGATGGGGGGGCTACCAGTCGAAGCCTGGTTTGACGACTTTGATATCCAGCCTTTAGCGTCGGCGTCAATCGCCCAGGTACATACCGCGCGATTGAAATCAAACGGTAAAGAAGTGGTTATTAAGGTCATTCGCCCGGATATTTTGCCGGTAATTCAGGCAGACCTGAAACTGATTTATCGCCTTGCTCGCTGGGTACCACGCCTGTTGCCGGATGGGCGTCGTCTGCGCCCGACGGAAGTGGTGCGTGAGTATGAGAAAACGCTGATCGATGAGCTGAATCTGCTGCGGGAATCGGCCAACGCGATTCAGTTACGCCGCAATTTTGAAAATAGTCCCATGCTGTATATCCCGGAGGTGTACTCCGATTACTGTAGCCAGAACATGATGGTGATGGAGCGGATATACGGCATTCCGGTTTCGGATGTGGCGGCGCTGGAAAAGAACGGCACCAACATGAAACTGCTGGCGGAACGCGGGGTTAAAGTTTTCTTCACCCAGGTTTTCCGCGACAGCTTTTTCCATGCGGACATGCATCCGGGAAATATTTTTGTCAGCCATGAACACCCTGAAAACCCGCAATATATCGGCATTGACTGCGGTATCGTCGGGTCGCTAAACAAAGAAGATAAGCGTTATCTGGCTGAAAACTTTATCGCGTTTTTTAATCGCGATTACCGAAAGGTGGCAGAACTGCATGTCGATTCAGGCTGGGTTCCGCCAGATACCAACGTTGAAGATTTTGAGTTTGCCATCCGCACCGTCTGTGAACCTATCTTTGAAAAGCCGCTCGCGGAAATCTCGTTTGGTCATGTGTTGTTAAACCTTTTCAATACAGCGCGTCGATTTAACATGGAAGTCCAGCCGCAACTGGTGTTGTTGCAGAAAACATTATTGTATGTTGAAGGGGTTGGGCGGCAACTTTATCCTCAGCTTGATTTGTGGAAAACGGCGAAGCCGTTTCTTGAGTCCTGGATCAAAGATCAGGTGGGTATTCCGGCTCTCACGCGGGCTCTTAAAGAAAAAGCGCCGTTCTGGGTCGAAAAAATGCCAGAAATACCTGAACTGGTGTACGACAGTTTGCGCCAGGGCAAATATTTACAGCACAGTGTTGATAAGATTGCGCGCGAGTTACAGGTAAACCATGTGCGCCAAAGTCAGTCTCGTTATTTATTGGGAATTGGCGCAACGCTGTTACTGAGCGGGTCATTCTTACTCGTCAACCGCCCTGAATGGGGATTGATGCCTGGCTGGCTCATGGTCGGCGGCGTAGTTGTCTGGCTGGTTGGCTGGCGTAAAACTCGTTGAGATTTTTTATCGCTCAACGCCGGTTGTGTCACGCAGGTACATATTATCACTCGAGGCAGTACTCAGGCCGCAAGTCAATGTCGTCCCGGTCGTATGTAAAAGTATGTGAATAGGGCGGGCGAAAGCGGCTAACAAAGAGGCAGCGCGAAGGATAATGTGTATAATGCGGCCCTATTAATTCATCATCTATCACAGAGGAACATGTATGGGTGGTATCAGTATTTGGCAGTTGTTGATTGTTGCCGTTATCGTCGTACTGCTGTTCGGCACCAAAAAACTCGGTTCCATCGGTTCCGATCTTGGCGCGTCTATCAAAGGCTTTAAAAAGGCCATGAGCGATGATGATGCCAAACAGGATAAAACCAGTCAGGACGCTGATTTTACCGCTAAATCTATCGCGGATAAGCAAGGCGAAGCGAAAAAGGAAGACGCTAAAAGCCAAGATAAAGAGCAGGTATAATCCGTGTTTGATATCGGTTTTAGCGAACTGCTGTTAGTGTTCGTTATCGGCCTCATTGTGTTGGGGCCGCAACGATTGCCAGTAGCGGTAAAAACGGTAGCGGGCTGGATTCGCGCGTTGCGGTCCCTTGCGACAACGGTTCAGAATGAACTGACTCAGGAACTGAAACTTCAGGAGTTCCAGGACAGTCTGAAAAAAGTCGAAAAGGCGAGCCTGGAAAATCTGACTCCCGAACTGAAAGCATCTATGGATGAACTGCGTCAGGCGGCGGAGTCGATGAAACGCACCTACAGCGCTAACGATCCCGAACAAGCGAGCGATGAAGCGCATACCATCCATAATCCGGTGGTAAAAGGGAACGAAACGCAGCATGAGGGCGTCACCCCTGCCGCCGCTGAAACACAGGCGAGCGCGCCGGAACAAAAGCCGGAGCCCGTTAAAGCTAACGTGCCTGAGTCGACGGAAACCGCTTCCGTAGCCACGATAGACGCCGAGAAGAAATCCGCTGCGCCTGTTGTCGAATCTTCCCCCTCGTCGAGTGATAAACCGTAAACATGGCTGTAGAAGATACTCAACCGCTTATCACGCATCTGATCGAGTTGCGTAAGCGCCTGCTAAACTGCATCGTCGCAGTGCTTCTGATTTTTCTGGCGTTAATTTATTTCGCCAATGATATTTATCATTTAGTCGCCGCACCGCTGATTAAACAGATGCCGCAAGGGGCGACAATGATTGCGACGGATGTGGCGTCGCCGTTTTTTACGCCTATCAAACTCACCTTCATGGTGTCTTTGATCTTATCCGCGCCTGTCATTTTGTACCAGGTTTGGGCCTTTATCGCCCCGGCGCTGTATAAGCATGAGCGTCGTCTGGTCGTACCGCTGCTGGTATCCAGCTCGTTGCTTTTCTACATTGGTATGGCCTTCGCCTATTTTGTCGTATTCCCTTTGGCCTTTGGTTTCCTGACGCATACGGCGCCGGAAGGGGTACAGGTTTCGACAGATATCGCCAGCTATCTTAGCTTTGTTATGGCGCTTTTTATGGCCTTTGGCGTAGCCTTTGAAGTGCCGGTGGCGATTGTGTTGCTGTGCTGGATGGGCATCACCACGCCAGAAGATTTGCGTAAAAAACGGCCTTATATCCTGGTCGGGGCATTCATTGTGGGAATGCTGCTTACGCCGCCAGATGTTTTCTCGCAAACGTTGCTGGCGATACCGATGTACTGCCTGTTTGAAATTGGCGTTTTCTGCTCACGCTTTTATGTCGGTAAGCGACGGACGCGCGACGAAGATAACGAGGCCGAAACCGAAAAGGCCGAGCACACTGAAGACTAAACACAACCGCCCGCCAGGGCGGTTGTCATATGGGGGCAAGCATGTTTGATATTGGCGTTAATTTAACCAGTAGCCAGTTTGCAAAAGATCGTGATGATGTGGTCGCCCGTGCGTTTGCGGCGGGAGTAAAAGGTATGCTACTGACCGGAACGAACATCCATGAAAGTCAGCAGGCGTTAAAATTGGCGCGGCGCTACCCCCATTGTTGGTCGACGGCTGGCGTCCATCCCCATGACAGCAGTCAGTGGTCATCCGCGTCTGAAGACGCCATTATTGCGCTGGCGAACCAGCCGGAAGTCGTCGCTATCGGTGAGTGCGGGCTGGATTTCAATCGCAATTTTTCTACGCCGCAGGAGCAGGAGCGTGCCTTTCAGGCGCAGCTACAAATTGCCGCCGAATTACAGATGCCAATCTTTATGCACTGCCGGGACGCGCATGAGCGATTTCTGGCATTGCTTGATCCCTGGCTGGATAGTCTTCCTGGCGCGATACTGCACTGCTTTACCGGTTCACGCCAGCAAATGCAGGACTGTGTGGACAGAGGACTCTATATCGGTATTACCGGGTGGGTTTGCGACGAACGACGCGGGCTTGAGCTACGTGAACTCTTACCGTTTATTCCAGCGGAAAAGCTACTGATAGAAACCGACGCGCCGTATCTGTTGCCCCGCGATCTTACGCCGAAACCAACGTCACGACGCAACGAGCCCGCGTATCTGCCTCACATCCTGGAGCGCATAGCGCTATGGCGTGGTGAAGATCCGCAATGGTTAGCGGCGATGACAGATGCCAACGCCAGAACCTTATTTGAGGTTGTATTCTGAACGATCGCTAAATCTTGCGAAAACCGGTGTTTTTTACGCTCTGCTTCACTTCTTTATTGAGTAAATTAAGCAGTAACATCGAACGCGTTTCGCCATCCGGTTCGGTAAAAATCGCTTTCAGCCCTTCAAATGCGCCTTCCGTGATGATGACGCTATCGCCGGGATAGGGGGTTTCAGGATCGACAACGCCTTCGGGCTTGTAGATAGAAAGCTGATGAATAACGCTGGAAGGCACGATCGCAGGATGCGCGCCAAAGCGCACAAAATGGCTGACGCCGCGCGTGGCGTTGATTGTAGTGGTATGTATCACTTCCGGATCAAATTCAACGAACAGATAATTAGGAAAGAGCGGTTCGCTGACGGAGGTACGTTTTCCGCGTACCATTTTTTCCAGGGTGATCATCGGTGTCAGGCAACTTACCGCTTGTCTTTCGAGGTGTTCCTGAGCACGCTGAAGTTGCCCGCGTTTGCAGTACAGTAAATACCAGGATTGCATAATGACTCTTATCCGCTTGTTCGGGGCGCAAGCATAGCAAAAGCCATGCGCGAAGTTAATTATACACTTCATCCTTTAAGCCGTATCTGGATTAGCGTTGGTTGCCAGAGTTCACGCTAATTTAACAAAAATACAGCATCCCGATGATGAACGCCGTATAATGATGCGCTTACCAAGAGGCTACAATGGACGCCATGAAATATCACGATTTACGCGACTTCCTGACGCTACTTGAGCAGCAGGGGGAACTAAAACGCATCACGCTACCTGTGGATCCTCATCTGGAAATCACGGAAATCGCTGACCGCACGCTGCGTGCCGGTGGACCGGCGTTGCTGTTTGAAAATCCTAAAGGTTACGCCATGCCGGTGCTGTGCAACCTTTTTGGCACGCCAAAACGCGTGGCGATGGGCATGGGGCAGGATGATGTTTCCGCATTACGGGAAGTGGGTAAATTATTAGCGTTTCTGAAAGAACCTGAGCCGCCGAAAGGCTTTCGCGATCTGTTTGACAAGCTGCCGCAGTTTAAGCAAGTGCTGAATATGCCGACGAAACGGTTACGCGGCGCGCCTTGCCAGCAGAAAATCGCGTCTGGCGATGATGTCGATTTAACGCGTCTTCCTGTCATGACCTGTTGGCCGGACGACGCTGCGCCGTTGATTACCTGGGGACTGACGGTAACGCGTGGCCCGCACAAAGAACGGCAAAACCTGGGCATTTATCGTCAGCAGTTGATAGGTAAAAATAAGCTGATTATGCGCTGGCTGTCTCACCGCGGCGGCGCGCTGGATTTTCAGGAGTGGTTAGCCGCGCGTCCGGGTGAACGTTTCCCGGTCTCCGTCGCATTGGGCGCCGATCCGGCGACGATACTTGGCGCCGTGACTCCAGTTCCCGATACTCTGTCGGAGTATGCCTTTGCGGGCCTGCTGCGCGGCACGAAAACTGAAGTGGTTAAATGTCTTTCTAACGATCTGGAAGTGCCTGCCAGCGCCGAGATTATCCTTGAAGGTTACATTGAGCCGGGAGAGATGGCGCCGGAAGGGCCGTATGGCGATCATACGGGCTATTATAATGAAGTGGATAGCTTTCCGGTCTTTACCGTCACGCATATTACGCAGCGTGAGGATGCCATTTATCACTCCACCTATACCGGGCGTCCGCCCGATGAGCCTGCGGTATTAGGGGTGGCGCTCAATGAAGTCTTCGTGCCTATTCTGCAAAAACAGTTTCCGGAAATCGTCGACTTTTATCTGCCGCCGGAAGGGTGTTCTTACCGCCTGGCGGTAGTGACGATGAAAAAGCAGTACGCTGGTCATGCGAAACGCGTCATGATGGGCGTCTGGTCGTTTTTGCGCCAGTTTATGTATACGAAATTTGTCATCGTTTGCGATGATGACGTTAACGCACGCGACTGGAATGATGTGATCTGGGCGATTACCACCCGTATGGACCCTGCGCGGGATACGGTGCTGGTTGAAAATACGCCGATTGATTACCTGGATTTTGCCTCGCCGGTCTCCGGGCTGGGTTCAAAAATGGGGCTGGATGCCACAAACAAATGGCCGGGCGAAACCCAACGCGAGTGGGGTCGTCCTATTGTTAAAGATCCTGAAGTTACCGCGCGTATTGATGCGATTTGGGATGAGCTGGCTATCTTTAAATAACTGAAAGCGGACATCGACATTTCAGGCTGCGGCGACTCGGCTTGAAAAATGTCGGTATTGACCCGACACCCGACAGAGGGAGCGCATGACAACCTTAAGCTGTAAAGTGACCTCGGTAGAAGCTATCACCGATACCGTATATCGGGTTCGTTTAGTGCCGGACGCGGCGTTTTCATTCCGCGCTGGTCAGTATTTGATGGTCGTAATGGACGAGCGTGACAAACGCCCGTTTTCGATGGCCTCAACGCCGGACGAGAAAGGGTTTATTGAATTACACATTGGCGCCTCCGAGCTCAATCTGTATGCGATGGCGGTCATGGATCGGATTCTGAAAGACCGGGAAATCGTCGTCGATATTCCGCATGGCGACGCCTGGCTACGTGACGATGAAGAGCGTCCGTTGATTCTGATCGCGGGCGGTACGGGCTTTTCTTATGTGCGCTCCATCCTGTTGACGGCGTTAGCGCGCAACCCGAACCGCGATGTTACCATTTACTGGGGTGGTCGCGAAGAAAAGCACCTCTATGATCTCTCTGAGCTGGAAGCACTCTCTGTTAACCATCCGAATTTGCGTATTGAACCTGTTGTCGAGCAGCCGGAAGAAGGCTGGCGTGGACGTACAGGAACGGTACTTACGGCGGTATTGCAGGATTATGGTACGCTGGCGGGGCACGATATTTATATTGCGGGACGTTTTGAGATGGCGAAAATTGCCCGCGATCTGTTCTGTCATGAGCGTAACGCGCGGGAAGATCGTCTGTTTGGCGATGCGTTCGCATTTATTTAACTATTTTATGGGACGCAGTAGCGTCCCTTTTTACGTTAGCCTACCTAAAAGTCCTCTTAAATATTAATTAATCGTCAACTATAAAACCTTATGATATTGAATATCTACAGGCTTTGTATTGCGTGTAATAAATTAAGTAATATTATGTCCTGAGGCTATCAATAAAAATAGTTAATTATATATGCTTCATTTATTTTTATAAAAGAAACATAAAATGGAAAGTTAGTTATTTATTTATAAGATGGAGAGTGTTATGAAATTTAAATATGCTTTAACTTCTCTCGCATTATCTGTTGCAATTTTGTCATCAGTACCTTCTACTGCTTTCGCCATCGGCGGCGCCAGCGGCGCTAAAGTGGACTATCAGGTCCAGGGAAAAATTGGCGAAGTTGTTATGAACCCCTATGATATCGCGCCGTTAACCGCCGTTATTCGTAATGGCGGTTACCAGTTACGTGACGTGCATGTGCGGATTGTCCCCAAAGAAAATGGCCAGGAGATCGCGTATAAAGTTAATAATAAATACCTTTTAACGTATGGCGGTATTCCCGTCTTTGGTCTTTACCCGGATTATGTCAATACCGTTGAGGTTGAATATACAAGAATCCAGGGTAGTAAAACCGAAAATATAAAAGAAAGCTATAAAATGTATGCACCGCCTGCCTATATTGAATCAGCGGGCACAAAAGAAGAACAATCAGCACTCTTTACTATCGATGTTAAAAAGGTTTCCCCAGAATTTAAAGATCGCTTGTATCTTTTGAATAATACGAAAGATAAGTCTGGGAATGGAACGCGTACTGTCTGGAACAACCCTACTGGGGGTGCATTAGAATGGAACTTCACTACAGCTAACGCTATTATCGACACCTCCGGTGATATTCGTTGGTTTATGAATCCAAGTTCAATTTATGATTTAAAGTCAATTTATCGTGCTGGCGTTATGATGGGCTTTAAACAAAACCAGGATGGCGCACTATCGTGGGGCTACGGTCAGCGTTATGTGAAATACGATATCATGGGGCGTGAAATCTTTAACCGCCGCCTGCCGGATAATTATAACGATTTTTCACACTCAATGGATAACGCGGCCAACGGTCACTACTTCCTGCGTGTAGCCAGCTCTAACTATAAACGTCCTGATGGGAAAAATGTTCGTACCGTGCGTGATGTGATTGCCGAAGTTGATCAGAACGGCGTGGTAGTGGATGAATGGCGTCTGTTTGATATCCTCGATCCTTATCGTGATGTGATAATGAAAACCCTCGATCAGGGCGCTGTGTGCCTGAATATCGACGCCAGCCAGTCCGGCCATACGTTGAGCGAAGAAGATCTGGCGGCGCTGGACTCCTCCGACAAATTCGGGGATATCGTGGGTAGTGGGGCTGGCCGCAACTGGGCGCATGTCAACAGCGTCGACTATGACAGTGAAGATGATTCCATCATCATCAGCTCCCGCCACCAGAGTGCGATTATCAAAATCGGCCGCGATAAGAAAGTGAAGTGGATACTGGGTACGCCTGCTGGCTGGAAAGCGCCATTTAATGCCGCAATTCTGACGCCTGTGGATAGCAAAGGCCAAAAAATCGCCTGCCAGGACAGTGGCTGCGAGGGTGACTTCGACTGGACATGGACGCAACATACGGCCTTTAAAATTGATAGTAAGAGTAAAGGCGATATCTTATACCTTTCCGCTTTCGACAATGGTGATGGCCGCGGCTTAGAACAGCCTGCTATGCAGAGTATGAAATACAGCCGCTCCGTGATTTACAAAATCGACCAGAAAAACAAGACAGTCCAACAGATCTGGCAATACGGTAAAGAGCGCGGGAACGAGTGGTTTAGCCCGGTAACCTCTATCACCGAGTACCAGACTGACAAGAATTCTGTGTTCGTGTATTCCGCAACAGCAGGTGGTGCGTTTGATTTATCGGTAGGCGCATTTACCAGCTTGCCTAATCCGTATCTGGAAGAGTTCAAATGGGGAGAAAAAGAGCCTGCGGTTGAAATGCAAATACATGGTGCGCGTGGATATCAGGCTATGCCATTTAGCCTGACCAAAGCGCTTACTGAGTAGAGCGGGCCATACGGTGAAAAAACCCGCCCCTGACGGGCGGGAAAAACGGCAACTAAACTGTTTCCCGTCATAATTCGCGCAGCCTCTTTGTTGGCTGCCTTTGCTCACCCCGGGCACATAGTTATCTATGTTCCCGGGGATTCGCTCGGTTGCCGCCGCGCTGCAACGTGAATTATTTAGGGGACATTATCTTTGATTAAACCCGCTCAAACACCGTGGCGATGCCCTGACCCAGACCAATACACATCGTCGCCAGACCAAACTGCGCGTCTTTGCGCTCCATCAGGTTGATAAGCGTGGTGCTGATACGTGCTCCGGAGCAGCCGAGCGGATGACCAAGCGCGATCGCGCCGCCGTTGAGGTTGATCTTCTCGTCTATCTGCTCCATCAATCCCAGATCCTTAATGCATGGCAGGATCTGTGCGGCAAACGCTTCGTTCATCTCAAACACATCGATATCGCTGGCCGACAGTCCCGCTTTTTTCAACGCCAGTTTTGACGCCGGAACCGGCCCGTAACCCATAATTGACGGATCACAACCCACCACTGCCATTGAGCGAATACGGGCGCGAGGTTTCAGGCCCAGCTCACGGGCACGACTTTCGCTCATTACCAGCATGGCGGCTGCGCCATCGGAAAGCGCGGATGAGGTGCCCGCCGTGACCGTGCCACTAACCGGATCAAATGCCGGACGCAGCGTTGATAGCGCTTCGACCGTGGTTTCCGGGCGGATCACTTCATCGTAGTTAAACTGCTTCAACACGCCGTCTGCATCATGACCGCCAGTCGGGATAATCTCCGTTTTGAATGCGCCAGACTGGGTAGCGGCCCAGGCGCGAGCGTGAGAGCGGGCGGCGAACTGGTCCTGCATTTCCCGGCTAATGCCGTGCAGGCGGGAGAGCATTTCCGCCGTTAGCCCCATCATCCCTGCCGCTTTGGCGACGTTGCGACTCAGACCCGGGTGAAAATCCACGCCGTGGCTCATCGGCACGTGCCCCATATGCTCCACGCCGCCAACCAGACAAACCTGCGCATCGCCGGTCATGATCATTCGCGCTGCATCGTGTAACGCCTGCATCGAGGAACCACACAGACGGTTGACGGTGACCGCCGGTACCGAATGGGGAATTTCTGCCAGCAGCGCGGCGTTACGGGCAATGTTGAAGCCTTGCTCCAGCGTTTGTTGTACGCAGCCCCAGTAAATATCATCGAGGGTGGCCGCTGTAAGCGACGGATTACGCGCCAGCAGGCTACGCATTAAGTGGGCGGAGAGATCTTCTGCCCGCACGTTGCGAAACGCGCCGCCCTTCGAACGGCCCATCGGGGTGCGAATAGCATCGACAATGACAACCTGTTCCATTGTGACTCCTTAAGCCGTTTTCAGAGAACCAACCGGACGGGCTGGTTCAACCGGGGGATAATACGGTTCGTTATGGCGCGCTTTATTACGCAGCCCTTCCGGCACTTCATACAGCGGGCCGAGGTGTTGATACTGCTGCGCCATATCAAGATATTTCGCGCTGCCCTGTGTATCCAGCCAGCGGAATGCGCCGCCGTGGAACGGAGGGAAGCCCAGGCCGTAGACCAGCGCCATATCGGCTTCTGCCGGGCTTGCGATAATGCCTTCTTCCAGACAGCGAACCACTTCGTTAATCATCGGGATCATCATACGGGCGATTATCTCGTCGTCGCTGAAGTCGCGTTTCGGCTGACTGACGCTTGCCAGCAGGTCATCCACCGCGGCATCTTCTTCTTTCTTCGGCTTGCCTTTGCTGTCTTCTTTATAGCGCCAGAAGCCCAGACCGTTTTTTTGCCCGAAACGGTTAGCATCAAACAGAGCGTCGATCGCATCGCGATACTCTTTCTGCATCCGTTGCGGGAAGCCTGCCGCCATTACCGCCTGCGCGTGATGCGCGGTATCAATGCCGACAACATCCAGCAGATAGGCCGGGCCCATCGGCCAGCCGAACTGTTTTTCCATCACTTTATCGACCTTGCGGAAATCCGCGCCGTCGCGCAGCAGTTGACTGAAACCGGCGAAATAGGGGAACAGCACGCGGTTAACAAAGAAGCCGGGGCAGTCGTTGACTACAATCGGCGTCTTGCCCATTTTGCTTGCCCAGGCGACGACTTTGGCAATGGTTTCATCTGAGCTTTTCTCGCCGCGAATGATCTCAACCAACGGCATGCGGTGCACCGGGTTAAAGAAGTGCATGCCACAGAAGTTTTCCGGGCGTTTGAGCACGCTGGCCAGTTCGTTGATTGGAATGGTTGAGGTATTCGAAGCCAGTACGGTGTCCGGACGTACCTTATCTTCGGTTTCCGCCAGTACCGCTTTTTTCACTTTCGGATTTTCGACCACCGCTTCGACAACAACATCTACGCGATCGAAACCGGCATAATCGAGAGTCGGGTGGATGGTCGAAATGACGCCCGCCAGCTTCAGACCGTCGATCTTGCCGCGTTCCAGCTGTTTGTTCAGCAGCTTGGCCGCTTCGGTCATGCCGAGGTTCAACGATTTATCGTTGATATCTTTCATGATGACCGGTACGCCTTTCCAGGCCGACTGGTAAGCGATACCGCCGCCCATAATGCCCGCGCCCAGTACGGCTGCCTGTTTCGGCGTCTCAATATCTTTGGTCAGCTTTTTGGCTTTACCTTTTACATATTGATCGTTGAGGAAGATACCGACCAGCGCACGAGCCTCATTGGTATGTGCCAGCGGAACAAAGCTTTTATTTTCCAGATTCAACGCTTCTTCACGACCAAAACGCGCGGCGGCTTCAATGGTTTTCACTGCGGTCATCGGCGCCGGATAATGTTTACCCGCCGTTTGTGCGACCATGCCTTTAGCGATGGTAAAGCTCATCGCTGCTTCAATCTTACTGAGTTTCAACGGCTCCAGTTTCGGCTGGCGTTTAGCTCTCCAGTCGAGATCGCCGGTAATGGCCTGGCGTAACACCGCTATCGCGCCTTCAATTAACTTCTCTTGTTTGACCACGCCGTCCACAAGGCCGATTTTCAGCGCGTGCTCTGCACCGACATCTTTACCTGCCGCGATGATCTCCAGCGCGCTGTCTGCGCCCAGCATACGCGGCAGACGAACGGAGCCGCCGAAACCCGGCATGATGCCCAGTTTAGTTTCCGGCAGACCGATACGGAGGTCTGGCGTCGCCAGACGGTAATCGGTGGCCAGTACGCATTCGCACCCGCCGCCCAGCGCATAGCCGTTTACGGCGGCAAGGGTCGGTACGGGTAAATCTTCCAGACGGTTAAAGACGCTATTAGCGAAATGCAGCCATTGGCTTAACTGCTCTTCGGGGACGAGGAACAGTGAAAGAAATTCGGTGATGTCCGCGCCGACAATAAAGGCCGCTTTATTCGAGCGCAGCAGCAGCCCTTTTAAATCGTGTTGCTTTTCCAGCACCTCAAGCGCCTGGCCGAGGCTGGCGACGGTTGCGGTGTCGAGTTTATTGACCGAGCCTGGAGCATCGAACACCAGTTCGGCGATGCCATCTTCCAGCCAGTCGAGGTACAGGGTGTCGCCTTTATAAAGCATGTCAGTCTCCTGAATCCACAAGGTGATCTGGTCGTACCAGATGAAGCGAAGTGTGTATTTTGTGTTAATAAAATGCAAATAAATGATTAAAGAAATGCCGATGTGATCACGCTCGGCAGAGATCACGCTCTCGTGGGGCGATGTGCTAAGATGCGGGAACTTGAGGTCAAAAAAACAGAAGGGTAAAAAATGGAATCACTGGCCGCGCTCTATAAAAATCATATTGTTACCTTACAAGAACGGACGCGCGATGTTCTGGCGCGCTTTAAGCTGGATGCGTTACTTATTCATTCCGGCGAGCTTTTCAACGTCTTTCTCGACGATCACCCTTATCCGTTTAAGGTCAATCCGCAGTTTAAAGCGTGGGTGCCGGTAACTCAGGTTCCAAATTGCTGGCTGTTGGTCGATGGCGTCAACAAACCCAAATTGTGGTTTTATCTGCCAGTCGATTACTGGCATAACGTTGAACCGCTGCCAACATCCTTCTGGACGGAAGAAGTCGAGGTCGTCGCCTTGCCGAAAGCGGATGGCATCGGCAGCCAGCTGCCTGCCGCGCGTGGCAATATCGGCTATATCGGCCCGGTTCCTGAGCGCGCGCTACAATTGGATATCGCTGCCAGCAACATCAACCCGAAAGGTGTTATCGACTATCTGCATTACTACCGCGCCTATAAAACGGATTATGAACTGGCCTGTATGCGAGAAGCGCAGAAAATGGCGGTGAGCGGTCATCGGGCGGCGGAAGAGGCCTTCCGTTCCGGCATGAGCGAGTTTGACATCAACCTGGCGTACCTGACCGCCACGGGACATCGCGATACCGATGTTCCATACAGCAACATTGTGGCGCTGAACGAACATGCCGCCGTGCTGCATTACACGAAACTGGATCATCAGGCACCGTCTGAAATGCGCAGTTTCCTGCTGGATGCGGGCGCGGAATACAACGGCTACGCGGCGGATCTGACGCGAACCTGGTCGGCGAAAAGCGATAACGACTACGCCCACCTGGTGAAAGATGTTAACGATGAACAGTTGGCGCTGATCGCTACCATGAAGGCGGGCGTCAGCTATGTGGATTATCATATTCAGTTCCATCAGCGCATCGCGAAGCTGCTGCGTAAACATCAAATCATTACCGACATGAGTGAAGAGGCGATGGTGGAAAATGATCTCACCGGGCCGTTTATGCCGCACGGTATTGGTCATCCGTTGGGTCTGCAGGTACACGATGTGGCCGGGTTTATGCAGGATGATTCCGGTACGCATCTCGCCGCGCCGTCCAAATACCCGTATCTGCGCTGCACGCGTGTGTTACAGCCGCGAATGGTGTTGACTATCGAACCGGGGATTTACTTCATCGAATCGCTGTTAGCGCCGTGGCGCGAAGGCCCGTTCAGCAAGCACTTCAACTGGCAGAAAATTGAAGCGCTCAAGCCTTTCGGCGGTATTCGCATTGAAGATAACGTGGTCATCCACGAAAACGGCGTGGAAAACATGACGCGGGATTTAAAACTGGCGTAATGGACAGTTGGTTAATCCCTGCAGCGCCGGTCACCGTTGTTGAAGAGATCAAAAAAAGCCGCTTTATTACGCTATTGGCGCATACCGATGGCGTAGACGCGGCGAAAGCGTTTGTTGAGTCAGTCAGAGCTGAGCACCCTGATGCGCGCCACCATTGTGTGGCGTGGGTGGCGGGTGCGCCGGACGACTCACAGCAACTGGGCTTTTCAGACGACGGCGAACCGGCGGGAACGGCAGGCAAGCCGATGCTTGCGCAATTGATGGGCAGCGGCGTCGGAGAGATTACTGCCGTCGTCGTGCGCTACTATGGTGGTATTCTGCTGGGTACGGGCGGGCTGGTAAAAGCCTATGGCGGCGGTGTGAATCAGGCATTACGTCAGCTTGCCACACAACGCAAGACGCCATTAACCGAATATACTTTGCAGTGTGAGTACGGTCAGTTGGCCGGAATCGAAGCATTATTAGGACAGTTTGCCGGGAAGATCGTTTCCAGCGATTATCAGGCGTCTGTTCGGCTCAGGGTGGCGCTTCCTTTTGCTCATGTGAATGTATTTTCCACAAAACTGGCGGATTTTAGCCGTGGTTCATTGCAATTGTTAGCGATTGAAGAATAATCCCCACCTCATTTTTAAGAATAAAGGAAGCGGCAGAGATGCATTTTCGCGCCATTACCCGAATCGTTGGACTACTGGTTATCTTATTTTCGGGGACAATGATTCTCCCGGGACTGGTAGCGCTAATATATCGTGATGGCGCAGGAAGAGCGTTCACGCAGACCTTTTTTGTCGCGCTGGCGATCGGTTCCATACTGTGGTGGCCGAACCGTAGGGAAAAGGGCGAGCTGAAATCCCGCGAAGGATTTCTTATCGTGGTGCTGTTCTGGACCGTGCTGGGCAGCGTGGGTGCGCTGCCGTTTATTTTCTCGGAAAGCCCAAACCTCACCATTACCGATGCTTTTTTTGAATCGTTCTCCGGGTTAACCACCACGGGCGCCACTACTCTGGTGGGGCTGGATTCATTACCGCACGCCATTCTCTTTTATCGTCAGATGCTGCAATGGTTTGGCGGTATGGGGATCATTGTGCTGGCGGTGGCGATTCTCCCTATCCTCGGCGTCGGGGGGATGCAGCTCTATCGGGCGGAAATGCCGGGGCCGCTCAAAGATAACAAAATGCGCCCGCGTATTGCCGAGACGGCGAAAACGCTGTGGCTTATCTATGTCTTGCTAACGGTAGCCTGCGCGCTGGCGCTATGGTTTGCAGGGATGCCCGCGTTTGACGCTATCGGACACAGCTTCTCCACTATCGCTATCGGCGGCTTCTCAACGCATGACGCCAGCGTAGGCTATTTTGATAGTCCCACTATTAATACCATCATCGCTATTTTCCTGCTGATCTCCGGTTGTAACTATGGCCTGCATTTCTCTTTATTAAGCGGACGTAGCCTGAAAGTATACTGGCGCGATCCGGAATTCCGCATGTTCATCGGCGTACAGTTGACGCTGGTGGTGATCTGCACGCTGGTACTGTGGTTCCATAATATCTACGACTCGGCGCTGACAACGCTAAATCAGGCGTTCTTCCAGGTTGTGTCGATGGCGACAACGGCAGGGTTTACCACGGACAGCATTGCGCGCTGGCCGCTGTTTTTGCCCGTCTTGCTGCTATGTTCCGCGTTTATTGGCGGTTGCGCCGGGTCAACGGGCGGGGGGTTAAAGGTCATCCGTATTCTGTTGTTGTTTAAACAGGGGAACCGCGAACTCAAACGTCTGGTGCATCCGAATGCCGTTTACAGTATTAAGCTGGGGAACCGGGCGCTGCCAGAACGTATTCTGGAAGCCGTCTGGGGATTCTTTTCTGCCTACGCGCTGGTATTTATCGTCAGTATGCTGGCCATTATCGCTACAGGCGTAGATGATTTCTCGGCTTTCGCCTCGGTAGTGGCTACGCTTAATAACCTGGGACCGGGGCTGGGGGTGGTTGCTGATAACTTCGCCAGTATGAATCCGGTTGCGAAATGGATACTCATCGCCAACATGCTATTTGGTCGTCTGGAAGTATTCACTTTGCTGGTACTTTTTACCCCGACTTTCTGGCGTGAATAATGGAGTAACACGTGAAAACATTGATTCTTTTCTCTACCCGGGACGGACAAACGCGCGAAATTGCCTCTTATCTGGCTTCTGAACTCAAAGAGATGGGGATCTGGGCCGATGTCGTTAATCTGCATCGCGCAGAAGAGCCGGACTGGGATAGCTATGATCGCGTAGTGATTGGCGCGTCTATTCGTTATGGTCATTACCACAGCGCCTTTCAGGAGTTTGTTAAGAAATATGCCACGCGGTTGAACGGAATGCCGAGCGCCTTTTATTCCGTTAACCTGGTGGCGCGTAAAGCTGAAAAACGGACGCCGCAGACTAACAGCTACGCGCGTAAGTTTTTAATGAGCTCTCCGTGGCGACCTGACTACTGTGCCGTCATTGCAGGCGCGCTTCGCTATCCACGCTATCGCTGGTATGACCGTCTGATGATCAAGCTTATTATGAAGATGTCGGGCGGCGAAACGGATACCAGTAAAGAAGTGGTGTACACCGACTGGGAGCAAGTTGCGCACTTTGCCCGTGAAATAGCCCATTTAACCAACAAATCGTCGGCAAAATAAACGCAAAGAATAAAAAGTGCGCACTCAGAAAATTATTTTAAATTTCCTCTTGTCAGGCAGAAATAACTCCCTATAATGCGCCACCACTGACACGGAACAACGGCACACAGGCCGCCGGGTCAGCGGGGTTCAGACCAGAACCTCACGGAGAAAAGCGAAAATAATCGCTTGACTCTGAAGCGGGAAAGCGTAATATGCACACCCCGCGCCGCTGAGAAAAAGCGAAGCGGCACTGCTCTTTAACAATTTATCAGACAATCTGTGTGGGCACTCGAAGATACGGATTCTTGACGTCGCAAGACGAAAAATGAATACCAAGTCTCAAGAGTGAACACGTAATTCATTACGAAGTTTAATTCATTGAGCATCAAACTTTTAAATTGAAGAGTTTGATCATGGCTCAGATTGAACGCTGGCGGCAGGCCTAACACATGCAAGTCGAACGGTAACAGGAAGCAGCTTGCTGCTTCGCTGACGAGTGGCGGAC
>NZ_JBCMFA010000011.1:0-75326 GCF_043847915.1 Salmonella sp. 2020_1459
CCGTGAGGTTCTGGTCTGAACCCCGCTGACCCGGCGGCCTGTGTGCCGTTGTTCCGTGTCAGTGGTGGCGCATTATAGGGAGTTATTTCTGCCTGACAAGAGGAAATTTAAAATAATTTTCTGAGTGTCTCTTTTTTCATCAACAGCGTGCTTAACGTGCCATAAAATAAGCAAGTTGCCGTTATTGCAACTGCAATCACACTTCCAGGTGGCATACTAATAACCAAACGAAAGAGAAAGGAAGAACATTCATGCCTTTAAGCGCACAACAATTAGCCGCACAGAAAAATCTATCCTATGTTCTGGCTGAAAAGCTGGCGCAGCGGATATTAAAGGGTGACTACGCCCCCGGTACGATTCTTCCCGGCGAAATAGAACTGGGCGAGCAGTACGGCGTAAGTCGAACGGCAGTTCGCGAAGCGGTGAAAACGTTGACGGCTAAAGGTATGGTGCTACCCCGTCCGCGCATTGGTACGCGGGTGATGCCGCAGGGAAACTGGAACTTTCTGGATCAAGAGCTGCTGACCTGGTGGATGACGGAAGAAAATTTTCATCAGGTGGTAGAGCATTTTCTGGTGATGCGTATTAGCCTGGAGCCGCAAGCCTGCCTGCTGGCGGCGACTCTTGGCACACCGGAGCAGAAAGCGCGGCTTAATGCCTTAATGGAAGAGATGGTCGCGCTGAAAAAGCATTTTAAGCGTGAACGCTGGATTGAAGTGGATATGGCGTGGCACGAGCATATCTACGAAATGAGCGCCAATCCCTTTCTAATCTCTTTTGCGACGCTATTTCATTCGGTTTATCACACTTACTTTACCTCAATCACCTATAACGAGGTGGTAAAGCTGGATTTGCACCAGGCCATTGTTGATGCCATCGCTGATGGCGACGGCGAACGCGCTTTCCAGGCCTGCCAGGCGTTGTTAATAGCGCCCAATGAGAGACCAGATAATTAACAGGATATTGAATGACCAGCAAAAAAGCGCGCAGTATGGCTGGCCTGCCGTGGATCGCGGCAATGGCCTTCTTTATGCAGGCGCTAGACGCCACCATTTTGAATACCGCTTTACCGGCTATTGCGCATAGCCTTAACCGTTCACCACTCGCCATGCAGTCCGCTATTATCAGTTATACCCTGACAGTAGCTATGTTAATTCCGGTAAGCGGCTGGTTGGCTGACCGCTTCGGTACGCGTCGCGTCTTTATGGTTGCCGTAAGTCTGTTTACGTTAGGCTCGCTGGCCTGCGCGCTCTCCAGTTCACTATCTGAATTGGTTATTTTTCGCGTCGTACAAGGCGTCGGCGGAGCGATGATGATGCCAGTGGCGCGGCTGGCGTTATTGCGAGCCTATCCGCGTAGTGAGCTGCTGCCCGTTCTTAACTTTGTCACTATGCCGGGGCTGGTAGGTCCGATTCTGGGGCCGGTATTAGGCGGCGTACTGGTGACCTGGGCAAGCTGGCACTGGATCTTCCTGATTAATATTCCCATTGGTGTTGCAGGCATTCTGTATGCCCGCAAATATATGCCCAACTTCACCACGCCGCGTCGCAAGTTTGACATGACCGGCTTCTTTCTTTTTGGGTTAAGTCTGGTTTTATTTTCCAGCGGAATGGAACTGTTTGGCGAAAAGATTGTGGCGACATGGATCGCATCCGCCATTATTTTTTGCAGTATCGTTCTACTATTGGCCTATATCCGCCACGCCCGCCGTCATCCGACACCGTTAATATCACTATCGCTGTTTAAGACACGCACATTTTCCGTCGGTATTGCCGGCAACCTCGCCACGCGTCTGGGGACAGGCTGCGTACCTTTTTTGATGCCGTTAATGCTACAGGTTGGTTTTGGCTACCCGGCTCTGATCGCCGGCTGCATGATGGCGCCGACAGCTTTGGGTTCTATTATCGCGAAATCGACCGTAACGCAGGTTTTGCGACGTTTGGGATACCGGAAGACTCTGGTCGGCATTACGGTATTTATCGGTCTGATGATTGCCCAGTTTTCGTTTCAATCTCCCGCCATGCCGATCTGGATGCTCGTACTGCCGCTATTCATTCTTGGAATGGCGATGTCCACTCAATTTACGGCAATGAATACGATTACTCTTGCGGATCTGACGGACGATAACGCCAGCAGCGGCAACAGCGTTCTGGCGGTTACGCAGCAATTGTCTATCAGTTTAGGCGTGGCGATCAGCGCGGCGGTGTTACGTATTTATGAAGGTTTTGCGGGCACCAGTACCGTGGAACAGTTCCACTATACCTTTATCACGATGGGGGCGATCACTATCGTGTCCGCGCTGATGTTTATGCTGCTAAGAGTCAAAGACGGCAACAATCTGATTAAAGAACGGCATAAATCTAAACCGACCCACGCACCGTCAAAACCGGAGTAAGCTGAAGTCGCTGTTGTTGCAAGGCGGGCTGCGCCATCCGATGAATCAACACATCAATAGCCAGCTCGCCCAATTCATCTTTCGGCTGATGGATAGTCGTCAGCGGCGGCGTCATATAGCGCGCCAGCTCAATATCATCATAGCCAATGACTGCCATATCCTGCGGGATACGAAGCCCCGCCTGATATAGCGCCTGATAGGCGCCGACAGCCATCGCATCGTTTCCGGTAAAAACCGCTTGCGGTCGCTGTTGATGGGCGAGTAACGCCTGCATGGCGTCAAAGCCGCCGCCAAATTCAAAATCGCCGGTGATCTCATAGCCTTGCGGAATAGCCAGCCCTGCGCGTTTCATCGCCGCCCGATACCCTTCCAGCCGCAAACGCGCTGGCGTTTTGTCCAGCGGGCCGGTAATACAGGCTATTCGGGTAAATCCTTTATCGATAAGGTGTTGGGTGGCAAGATCACCGCCTAACAACGAATTATCCTGAATGAGATCGCTATCGCCCTCACCATCAAACGGCGACCAGTCCATCATGACGGTAGGAATAGACGGATAACGCTCCATGATTTCACGAGAAGGCTGATGCGTTTCGGTACACAGCAGCAGTAAACCGTCTACCCGTTTTTGCATCAGCGTCTCCAGGTTGCGGTTCATCCGTTGCTCGTCGCCTTCGGTATTGCACAGCACCAGACTATAACCGCGCTCAAAACAGCTTCGCTCAACGCCGCGCACCAGTTCGGAATAAAAAGGGTTGGTACTGGCGGTAATTAGCATACCAATCGTGCGGGTCTGGTTTAACTTGAGGCTTCGCGCCAGCGCGGAAGGCGCATAGTTAAGTGATTTAATCGCCGCTTCAACTTTTTCGGTTATCGTCTCACTCACAAAGCGATCTTTGTTAATAACGTGAGAGACCGTCGATGTAGAGACTCCCGCCAGGCGGGCAACATCTTTCATAGTAGCCAAGCGTTACCCCTGCTGATGTAAAAACGCTTCTATCTCTTCGCGCCACGGAACGGACGGCTGCGCGCCTTTACGCGTTACGGCAATCGCGGCGGCGGCATGGGCAAAGCGAATCGCTTCCGGCAACGGCGTCTCCTCCAGTATCGCGGTGATAAAGGCGCCGTTAAACGTATCTCCGGCGGCAATGGTATCGACAGCCTCAACGCTAAATCCAGGAACGCGGCGGCCCTCGCCGTCTACGCTGGCCCAGACGCCACGGCTTCCTAAGGTAATTAATACGGTTCGAATGCCTTTATCATGCAAAACCTGCGCAGCTTTCGCGGCATCGTCGTCATTTTCCACACGCACGCCCGTCAGCTTTTCAGCTTCCGTTTCATTTGGCGTGATGATGTCCACCAGCGCCAGCAGTTCATCCGGTAGCTCACGGGCAGGCGCCGGGTTCAGCGCAACAGTAGTATGATGTTGATGGGCGATTTTCGCCGCCGCCAGTACGCTTTCCAGCGGCGATTCCAGCTGCATCAGTAACGCATCCGCCTGCGCGATACGTTCACGTTGCGCATCAACCAACGCCGGCGATAACGCGGCATTCGCTCCGGCATGAATACCGATGACATTCTCGCCTTCGCCGTTAACGAAAATCAGCGCCACCCCGGTAGACTCGCCTTTAATGACGCTAACTGGCGCGATATCAATACGATCGCTGACTAATTGTTTACGAATACTGTCGCCAATATCGTCATCGCCTGTGCAGGCAATAAACGCAATATTTGCCCCGCTACGTCCCGCAGCAACCGCCTGATTCGCGCCTTTCCCGCCAAACGCGACCTGATAATGGCTACCGGTTACCGTTTCACCCGGGGTAGGGAAGGACTCAAGATTAAGGATATGATCGGCATTAATGCTGCCAAGGACGATGAGATTACCTGCGGTTTTCATATTCGGGGTTCCACGTCAAAGTGCGCCACCGGTTAGGGTGGCGCGTGCCCTGCTTTTCTTTTTTTACGTTCACCTCAGCGGAGGCTCGCGTATTTCTGTCGCCATCAGGCCATAGTTGACCCGTGTCGTTTATTACTGCTTGATGACCAGTTTCAGGTCAACCGGATATTTGGCCTGAACTTTTTCGCCTTTCAGCACCTTATCCGCCACTTCAACGCCTTTGGCGCCGATTTGATCCGGTAACTGAGCGATAGTCGCTGCCAGTTTGCCATCTTTTACGGCCTTTTCGCCATCCGGCGTACCGTCAAATCCAACCACCATCACATCTGCTTTACCGGCAGTTTGCAGCGCGCGCAGTGCGCCCAGCGCCATTTCATCGTTCTGGGCGAAGACAGCCTGAACATCCGGATGCGCGGTCAGCAGGTTCTGCATGACGTTCAGACCCTTAGTACGGTCGAAATCGGCAGGCTGGCTGGCCAGGACATTAAATTTGTGGGCGGCTACCGCCTGCTGGAAACCTTCGCCACGCTCACGCGCCGCAGATGTTCCGGCAATGCCTTGCAGCTCAATCACTTTGGCGCCTTCACCAGCTTTTTTCGCGATATAGTCGCCAGCAATCTTACCGCCCAGCACGTTATCAGACGCGATATGGCTGACGACATCACCTTTGGTTGCCTGGCGGTCAAGTGTGATAACCGGAATCTTCGCCTGGTTAGCCATCTTCACCGCGTTACCCACCGCATCGGAGTCAGTCGGGTTGATCAGCAAAATTTTGGTCCCGCGAACGGTTAAATCCTGCACGTTCGCCAGCTCTTTGGCAGGGTTGTTCTGGGAGTCCAGCACCACCAGGTTATAACCCAGTTTATCCGCCTCTTTTTGCGCCCCGTCTTTTAACGACACGAAGAAGGGATTATTGAGGGTAGAGATCACCAGCGCAATGGTGTCTTTCGCCATTGCATTCGCGCTCACGGTGGCGCTCAGCGCAACAGCAGATACCAGGGTAGCCAGTTTTTTCATGTTCATATTTCAGATGTCCTGTAGTCGTTGTTACTGCTTTTTGTTGTCTACCAGTACCGCCAGCAAAATCACCACCGCTTTGACGATCATCTGGTAATAGGAGGAAACACCTAACAAATTCAAACCATTATTAAGGAAGCCGAGAATCAATGCGCCGATCAATGTCCCAACAATGCGTCCTTTACCGCCTGCAAGGCTGGTGCCGCCCAGCACCACGGCGGCAATAGCATCCAGCTCATAGCCGGTACCCGCCGTCGGCTGCGCGGAAGAGAGGCGCGCCACTTCAATGATACCCGCCAGCGATGCTGTCAGCCCGCAAAGTGAATAGACGATAATTTTCACTTTGCTCACGCTAATGCCAGACAGACGCGTCGCCGCTTCGTTACCGCCCAGCGCGTAGATATAGCGTCCCAGACGGGTGTGATGCAGCATATACCAGGCGGCGATAAAGACGATAGCCATGATCCAGACCGGCGTAGGAACGCCCAACGGACGGCCGATACCGAACCAGCCAAACAGATCGGCGTTATCGGTAAAGCCGGTGTTGACCGGACTACCGTCGGTGTAAACCATCGTCACGCCGCGCAGTAGCAGCATCATCACCAGCGTAGCGATAAACGCCTGTACGCGGCCTTTCGCGACGATAACACCAGTGACGGCGCCAATCGCAGCGCCCAGCGCCAGCGCGGCGGCAACCGCGACCAGCGCATTCACTTCAACGCCGACGATTGAAGCGGCAACCGCACCGGTGAGCGCCAGCAGGGAACCGACGGACAGATCGATCCCCGATGTCAGAATCACCAACGTCATCCCCACCGCCATAATGGCGTTAACGGAGGTCTGTTGAAGAATATTGAACAGATTATTAACGGTAAAAAAGTTGGGGCTTAACGTCGACACAATCGCGATCAGCACCAGCAGGGCAATGAGCGACTTCTGCTCAAGAAGCCACGCTTTAGTGAAATAACGGCGACCAGAAACAGCCTGGGTTGTCATCTTTTTTACTCCTGATTCACGCGATTAAGCTTGCCCACTGCGGCAGCCATTAACACTTCCTGGGTGGCCTGCTCGCGAGTAAATTCACCGCTGAGATGCCCTTCATGCATGACGATGATGCGATCGCTCATGCCTAATACTTCTGGCATCTCAGATGAGACCAGAATGATGCTCAGGCCGTCGGCCTTAAACTGGTTGATAAGCTGATAAATCTCTTTCTTGGCGCCGACGTCCACGCCGCGGGTCGGCTCGTCGAGAATGAGCACTTTCGGGCGCGTCATCAACCCGCGAGCAATCGCCACTTTTTGCTGATTACCGCCAGAAAGCAGGCCTATCGCCTGTTCCATTGACGGCGTCTTGACGTTGAACAGACGGATAAAATCCCCCACCGCCTGCTGCTCATCTTTGTGTTT
Organism: Salmonella sp. 2020_1459; assembly: GCF_043847915.1. Taxonomy (NCBI): domain Bacteria; kingdom Pseudomonadati; phylum Pseudomonadota; class Gammaproteobacteria; order Enterobacterales; family Enterobacteriaceae; genus Salmonella; species Salmonella sp. 2020_1459. The sequence continues at coordinate 6,719 of NZ_JBCMFA010000011.1, forward strand.
CAGGCTTCCGCCAGCGCGGCTGAAATAATCCAGCGCAGTCAGCGACATATTCTCTTTAACTGACATGCCGAGCACCAGTCCATCGCGCTTACGGTCTTCAGAGATATAAACGATGCCATTGGCCAGCCCGTCCTGCGGAGAACGCGTCACCACTTCGTGTCCATCGAGCGTCACGTAACCGCTGGTTCGCGGCATCGCGCCGTACAATACTTTCATCAGCTCGGTGCGACCGGCGCCCATCAGGCCGGAGATGCCAAGAATCTCGCCTTTTCGCAGCACAAAAGAGACATCATTCACGCCCGGTCCGCACAGATTATCGACCTTCAGGCGAATCTCACCCGGCGCGTTATCCAGATGCGGGTACTGATCTTCCAGCTTACGTCCCACCATCATTTCGATAAGAGAATCTTCGGTCAACGTGGCCACTTCACGCTCGGCGATAAATTGCCCATCGCGGAAGACCGTCACGTCATCGCAAATTTCGAAGATCTCTTTCATACGGTGGGAGATATAGACAATGCCGCGCCCCTGCGATTTTAATTCGCGGATAACGCGGAACAAAGAGTCGGTTTCAGTGTCGGTCAGCGCATCGGTCGGTTCATCCATAATGATGACTTTGGATTCGAAGCTCAGCACTTTGGCGATTTCCACCATTTGCTGATCGCCGATAGAGAGTTCGCCCACCAGCTTATCGCTCTTAAAACGCAGATTGAGTTTGGCTAAGAGGTGGTCGGCTTCGGCATACATCTTTTTCCAGTCGATTTTGCCAAAGCGATTCACAAACTCACGGCCCAGGAAGATGTTTTCCGCAATGGTCAACTGCGGGATCAGGTTCAGTTCCTGATGAATAATGCCGATCCCGGCTTCCTGAGACGATTTAGGCCCATTAAAGGTGGTCTCTTTACCCAGCCATAACAACGATCCCGCATCTCGCGTATAGATGCCGGTTAATACTTTCATCATGGTGGATTTTCCGGCGCCGTTTTCCCCCACCAGCGCCATAACGCGGCCAGGATAAACGTTTAACGCGGCGCCGGAGAGAGCCTTCACGCCGGGGAACGCTTTATCGATCCCTTTGAGTTGCAGTAATGCGTCCATAGCGGCCTCAGAACGTGACGCCAGCGCAAAGAATGACGTTCGCATACGGGGAACACTCCCCGCTGCGAATCACCGCCTGACTGTCTGCAGTCAATTTTTTGAATTGTTCGTGTGTCGTATAACTAATTTTTATGGTGTTTCCCTGGTGTTGCTGCAGTTGCTCAAGGTGAGTGAGCAACGTTTCGTGGAGCTGCGGATTCTGTTGTTTGATTTCCGTTGCAAGAATCGCCGCCTCAACCTGCATTTCCCGGGTCACGACATCCACCACCTGCATAAAAGAAGGTACGCCCTGGGTTAGTGCCATATCGATACGCGCGGTGCTATTTGGGATGGGTAAACCCGCATCACAGACCACCAGAGTATCAGTATGCCCCAGACGGGAAATGACCGACGAGATTTCAGAGTTGAGTACGGTGCCTTTCTTCATTTTTCTGCTCCACTAGCGAAACGTTTCGCTGGCCGCAGTGTAACCCTGGATGTGTTCATAAAACCATCATGACGTAACAGAATTGTGATCGCCGTCGAAACGTTTCGCTAGCGGAAATCAGGTGAAGATAATCGCCCGATGGCGATTATCTTGTGGGAATCTACGGATTGGCCAGGCCGGGTAAGCCAACGCGGCCCCCGGCATGTTGATGGGAGGTTAAATCTCGACCTGAGTACCTAACTCAATCACGCGGTTAGGCGGGATCTCGAACTGATCCGGCGCGCGCAGGGCGTTGCGTTGCAACAACAAATACAGTTTACCGCGCAAACGCAAATACCACGGGCGTTTGCCGACAATCAACGACTCGTGCGACATAAAGAACGACGTTTCCATCATCCGACAGCTAAGCCCTTCCAGACCGCAGCGGTGGAACACCTCTTCAACGTTTGGCGTTTCGCGCCAGCCGTAGCTGGCCACCACGCGCCAGAATGTCGGAGACAACTGCTCAATCTGCACCCGGCGAACGTTATGCACATAAGGCGCATCTTCCGTACGCAACGTCAGTAAGATTACGCGCTCATGCAACACTTTGTTGTGCTTCAGGTTATGCAATAAAGCAAAAGGGATCACACTGAGCGCGCGCGACATGTATACGGCAGTACCCGGCACCCGAACCGGCGGTGACTTCTCCAGTGAGGCAATCATCGCTTCCAACGAATTACCGTGTTCATGCATACGACGCAACAGACGGAAACGCTCGCTCTTCCAGGTGGTCATGATCGTGAACATGATCAGGCCCAGGCTCAGCGGCAGCCAACCACCGGACAACAATTTGTCGAGGTTGGCCGAGAACAGCGGGATATCCACGCACAGGAATGCGATGAGGATCAGCGCGACAAAATATTTGTTCCAGTGCCAGTTCTTACGCGCCACGGTCGTAGAAAGAATAGACGTCAGCACCATCGTGCCGGTCACGGCGATACCATAGGCCGCCGCCAGGTTGCTGGAGTGCTCAAAGCTAACGATAACAACCACGACCGCGAAATAAAGCAGCCAGTTAACGAAAGGGATGTAGATCTGACCGGACTCCATCTCGGAGGTATGGATAATGCGCATTGGCGACAAATAGCCAAGGCGCACAGCCTGACGCGTCAGCGAAAAGACGCCGGAAATGACCGCCTGGGAGGCGATCACCGTCGCCAGCGCGGCCAGAATCAGCAGCGGAATTAACGCCCAGTCCGGCGCCAACAGGAAGAAGGGGTTTTTAATCGCTTCCGGATGCTTAAGTAGCAATGCGCCCTGACCAAAGTAGTTCAGTACTAACGACGGCAATACCACGGTAAACCACGCCAGGCGAATCGGGAACTTACCGAAGTGTCCCATATCGGCGTACAACGCCTCTACGCCGGTAATCGACAGCACCACCGCGCCCAACGCAATAAATGATACGGTTTTATATTCAAGGAAAAAACGTACCGCCCAGACAGGATTCAGCGCATGTAACACTTCGGGATTGGCGATAATACTGCGCAGGCCAAGTACCGCCAGGATTAAAAACCAGGTCAGCATGATCGGCGCAAAGAGTTTCCCTACCATTCCCGTACCGTGCTTCTGAATCATAAACAACAGAGTCAGCACAATAATGGAGAGTGGGACAATCCAGGTATCCAACTGCGGCGCGACAATCTCCAGGCCTTCAATCGCCGACATCACCGAAATCGCCGGCGTAATGACCACTTCGCCATAGAAAAAGCTGCCGCCTATCAGTCCCATGATAACTAACATGGATGTGGTGCGCGCCGAGGTATTACGCCCGGCAAGCGACATCAGCGTCAAAATTCCACCTTCACCCGCGTTATCGGCGCGCATCACGAAGGTGAGATATTTGATGGAAACCACAAAGATGAGTAGCCAGAAGATCAGCGACAGAAAACCAAACACGGCATCTCGTTCAACGCCAAAACCAAACTGACCGGACAAACATTCACGAAGCGTATAAAGCGGGCTGGTACCAATATCACCGTAGACAACCCCAATAGCTGCGAGGGTAATCGCAGGCAACGATTGCTTATTATCAGTGCTCATAGACTCATCTTTCGTTTATACACGTCACCCTTCACCCTACCTCCTTGTCGGCTGCATTCGCTTACCCCAGTCACACGTTTAAGTCAGTGCCAGGGGATTCACTCCTTTGCCGCCTTGATGTAGTTTGAATGAATGAGTGTATAGATATGAAATGTGTGCTTAGTCCCTTGGCCCACAAAAAAGCGCACAGTATGCACGATTAATCATAAAATCGTACCCCTAAATGAAGCCAGATTAACCTGGCTCAAAGAAAAATAAACAGCGCGTCAGACGATTACAGCCCCGGTGGTGAAACGTCTATACTCGCAATTAGCATGATCCATTTGTCGAAAGGACGCCTCTTTATTATGGCTCACCCACATTTATTAGCGGAAAGAATTTCCCGTCTGAGCAGCGCCCTTGAGAAGGGGCTGTATGAACGTAGTCACGCCATACGCCTTTGCCTACTGGCGGCGTTAAGCGGTGAGAGCGTCTTTTTGTTGGGCCCGCCCGGTATCGCCAAGAGTCTGATTGCCCGCCGCCTGAAGTTTGCTTTCCAGCGCGCCCGCGCTTTTGAATATCTGATGACACGCTTTTCCACGCCGGAAGAGGTGTTTGGCCCGCTCTCTATTCAGGCGCTGAAAGATGAAGGTCGCTATGAACGCTTAACGACCGGCTATCTTCCCGAAGCCGAAATCGTTTTTCTGGATGAAATCTGGAAAGCCGGGCCCGCTATCCTGAACACATTGCTGACCGCCATTAACGAACGCCATTTCCGCAACGGCGCATTTGAGGAAAAAATTCCGATGCGGCTGCTGGTGGCGGCCTCCAACGAACTGCCCGAAGCGGACAGCAGCCTGGAAGCCTTGTACGACCGAATGTTGATTCGCCTGTGGCTGGATAAAGTTCAGGATAAAGCCAATTTCCGCTCCATGCTGATTAGTCAGCAGGATGAGAGTGATAACCCGGTCCCCGCCTCGTTACAGGTTAGCGACGAAGAATATCAACAGTGGCAAAAAGATATCGGCGCGATTTCACTCCCTGATCCGGTCTTTGAGCTGATATTTACTCTGCGCCAACAGCTGGATAATTTGCCGAATGCGCCTTATGTCTCCGACCGTCGCTGGAAGAAAGCCATCCGCCTGTTACAGGCCAGCGCCTTCTTTAGCGGACGCGACGCGGTTGCGCCGATTGACCTTATCCTGCTAAAAGATTGCTTGTGGTATGACGCGCAGAGTCTGAATCTCATGCAACAGCAACTGGAAATATTGATGACCGGACACGCCTGGCAGCAGCAGGCCATGCTGACTCGCCTCGGCGGTATTGTCCAGCGCCGCCTCCAGTTGCAGCAACAGCAAAGCGATAAAACCGCCTTCACCGTCATTAAAGAAGGCGGTATGTTCAGCCGCCGCCCGCATTACACTTTACCGCCGGAAGCCAGTGCGTCAACGTTGACGTTATTGCTACAAAAACCGCTAAAACTGCATGATATGGAAGTGATCCATATTACCTTTGACCGCAGCGCGCTGGAACTTTGGCTGACCAAAGGCGGCGAGATCCGCGGCAAACTGAACGGGATCGGCTTTGCCCAAACGCTGAATATGGAAGTCGATAACGCTCAACATCTGGTGGTGCGCGACATCAGTCTACAAGGTACCCGTCTGGCGTTACCGGGAACGGCTGAAGACAGTATGCCTGCGGAGATCAAACAGCAGCTGGAAACGTTAGAAAACGACTGGCGCCAGCAGCATACCCGCTTCAGCGAACAGCAACATTGCCTGTTTATTCACAGCGACTGGTTAGGGCGCATTGAGGCCAGCCTGCAGGATGTAGGAGAACAGATCCGCCAGGCGCAACAATGCTGACGCTGGATACGCTAAATACCATGCTGGCCGTCAGCGAAGAGGGAATAGTCGAAGAGATGATCCTCGCGCTACTGGCTTCCCCACAGCTGGTCATTTTCTTTGAAAAGTTTCCACGTTTAAAAAACGCCGTGACCGCCGATCTCCCGCGCTGGCGGGAAGCGCTACGCAGCCGTCTTAAAGACGCACGCGTTCCGCCGGAACTCACGGAAGAGGTCATGTGTTATCAGCAAAGCCAACTTCTCTCTACCCCACAGTTCATCGTGCAACTGCCGCAAATACTGGCGTTGCTTCATCGCCTGCATTCACCGTATGCCGCGCAGGCGAAGCAGTTGACGGAGAGCAACAGTACCTTTACCCCTGCGCTACACACGCTTTTTTTGCAACGCTGGCGGTTAAGTCTGGTCGTGCAGGCCACCACGTTAAACCAGCAATTACTGGAAGAAGAGCGCGAGCAGTTGCTGAGTGACGTTCAGGAACGGATGACGCTGAGCGGGCAACTGGAACCGACGCTGGCGGAAAATGATAATGCCGCAGGCCGCCTGTGGGATATGAGCGCGGGACAGCTTAAACGTGGTGATTATCAACTGATCGTAAAATACGGCGAATTTCTCGCCGCCCAGCCGGAGCTAATGCAACTGGCGGAACAACTGGGACGTTCGCGGGAAGCCAAATCGGTACCGAAAAAAGACGCGCCGATGGAAACCTTTCGTACACTGGTACGCGAACCCGCAACGGTGCCGGAGCAGGTTGACGGTATACAGCAAGGCGATGATATTCTGCGCCTGTTGCCGCCAGAGCTGGCGACGCTCGGCATCACCGAGCTGGAATATGAATTTTACCGCCGGTTAGTGGAAAAACAGCTCCTCACCTATCGCCTGCATGGCGAAGCGTGGCGTGAGAAAGTGACCGAACGGCCGGTAGTACACCAGGATGTCGACGAGCAGCCGCGCGGACCGTTTATTGTCTGCGTCGATACTTCAGGCTCGATGGGAGGATTTAACGAGCAGTGCGCAAAAGCATTCTGCCTGGCGTTGATGCGCGTTGCGCTGGCGGATAACCGCCGCTGCTTTATTATGCTGTTTTCCACTGACGTTGTGCGTTATGAACTCTCCGGCCCGGAAGGTATTGAGCAGGCCATCCGCTTTTTAAGTCAACGTTTTCGCGGCGGCACGGATATCGCCAGCTGTTTTCGCGCCATTATTGAAAGAATGCAGGGACGGGAATGGTTTGATGCCGATGCGGTGGTCATTTCGGATTTTATCGCCCAGCGCTTGCCGGATGACGTGGTGAGCAAAGTGGGAGAGTTGCAGCGTCTTCATCAGCATCGATTCCATGCGGTGGCGATGTCGGCGCACGGCAAACCCGGCATCATGCGCATTTTCGATCATATCTGGCGCTTTGACACCGGGATGCGAAGCCGCCTGCTGAGACGCTGGCGGCGCTAACGGCTTATAAAATAGCAGGAATGCTTTCGCGAACCTGCGCGGGCCATACGCCGCACTGCACCTGACCAATATGCGGCAATTGCAGCAGCAACATCGTCAGACGCGACTGCCCAATCCCGCCGCCGATGGTCTGCGGCATTTCGCCGCGCAGCAGCGCCTGATGCCACTCCAGTTGCAGGCGATCTTCATCACCGGTCAACGCCAGCTGGCGCATCAGCGTATCGGCATCTACGCGGATACCCATAGAGGAAAGCTCAAACGCATCTTCCAGCACCGGGTTCCACACCAGGATATCGCCGTTCAGACCGGCGTAGCCCAGCTCAGATGCGGAGCTCCAGTCATCATAATCCGGCGCGCGTACATCATGGCGGTGGCCATCGCTCAGTTTACCGCCGATCCCCACCAGAAAAACGGCGCCAAGTTCTTTGGCGATCGCGCGTTCGCGCCCTTTCGCATCCAGATCCGGGAAACGCGCCAGCAGTTCCTGACTGTGAACAAAATGGATCTGATCCGGCAGGAACGGCGCCAGACCAAACTGTTTATGCACTTCCGCTTCCGTCGCCTTAATGCCTGCCCATATAGCCTCTACTGTGCTTTTTAGGCTGGAAAATTGGCGCTCGCCATCGCCCATGACACGCTCCCAGTCCCACTGATCCACATAGACCGAGTGGAGCGGAGAGAGTCGGTCTTCATCGGGGCGAAGGGCTTTCATGTGCGTGTACAGCCCTTCGCCCGCGCTGAAGTCATGTTGCCCCAGAGTTTGACGTTTCCACTTCGCCAGTGAATGCACCACTTCGAACTGGGCGTCAGGCAACGCTTTCACTTTTACCTGCACCGCTTTTTCACAGCCGGACAAATTATCCTGCGTACCATCCCCTACGCGACTCAGGATCGGCGCCTGGACCTCAATCAGACCCAGACGCTCCTCCAGCTGGCGAGAGAAATGTGATTTCACGAAGCTAATTTGACGTTGTTTGGCAATGTAAGCGGTTTTCATTTTTTTACTCCTGCGTCCTGTTGCCTATGATTAAGCAACAAAACGAGAGCACTATTCAATAATCAACAGATAAAAAGCTAACTTCGATTTTGATTCGTTAAAAATAATGGCTAAAATAGAGATAATTATTAATCTGCATAAGAAAAAGCGATGGAAAATTATCAGATCGACAATCTGGACCGCGGCATACTTGACGCCTTAATGGAAAATGCCCGCACCGCCTACGCCGAACTGGCCAAACAATTTGGCGTTAGCCCTGGAACCATTCACGTTCGCGTCGAGAAAATGAAGCAGGCCGGGATCATTACGGGCGCACGGATTGACGTCAGCCCTAAACAGCTGGGCTACGATGTGGGCTGCTTTATTGGCATCATTCTCAAAAGCGCCAAAGACTATCCCTCCGCACTGGCCCGGCTGGAAAGCCTGGATGAGGTGACGGAAGCGTATTACACCACCGGTCACTACAGCATCTTTATAAAAGTGATGTGCAAATCAATCGACGCGCTTCAGCACGTACTTATCAACAAGATCCAAACAATTGATGAAATTCAGTCCACTGAGACACTGATCGTCTTGCAGAACCCGATCATGCGCACCATCAAGCCATGATCGGCTTTTTTAATCCCACATTTTTCCACAGGTAGATCCCAGCTCGTTCACAGAGTACAATGCAGCCTCTTTACCTGAGCGAGCGATCAATGGCAGACATTACTCTTATCAGCGGCAGCACCCTGGGCGGCGCCGAATACGTCGCGGAACATCTGGCGGAAAAGCTGGAAGCTGCCGGTTTTTCAACCGAAACGGTGCACGGTCCGTTATTAGAGGATCTGTCAACTTCCGGGATCTGGCTGATAATCAGCTCAACGCACGGCGCCGGAGACATTCCGGACAACCTGACCCCTTTCTATGAAGACCTTCAGACGCAGAAACCCGATCTTTCCGCGGTACGTTTCGGCGCAATTGGCATTGGCAGTCGAGAATACGACACGTTTTGCGGCGCGATTGAGAAAATAGAAGCGGAACTGAAAGACACTGGCGCAAAACAGGTTGGGGAAACACTGAAGATCAACATCCTTGAACATGAGATTCCGGAAGATCCAGCGGAGATTTGGCTCGGATCCTGGATTAATTTACTCAAATAAGTGTAAAGATCGTGCGATCCATTGTGGATAAATCTGGTGGAAAGCTTGGATCAACCGGTAGTTATCCAAAGAATAACCGTTGTTCACTTTTTGAGTTGTGTATAAGTACCCGTTTTGATCCCAGCTTATACGGACCACGATCACCGATCATTCACAGCTAGTGATCCTTTCCAACGCATTGATCTTTATTACAGGATCCGGGTTATCCACAGCCTGGAGCGATCCTAATAAGAGATCACAATAGAACAGATCTCTAAATAAAAAGATCTTCTTTTTAATAGCCCGGATCCCGGGGCTTTCTCCATCGGCTAAAGTTGAGTAGAATCCACCGCCCGGGCTTCAATCCATTTTCACACCGCGTTATGCGAGGCAATTACCATGTTTTATCAGGATCCTTTTGACGTCATTATTATTGGCGGGGGTCATGCAGGCACTGAGGCCGCGATGGCCGCAGCGCGTATGGGTCAACAGACTCTGCTTTTGACACACAATATTGACACGTTGGGACAGATGAGCTGCAACCCGGCGATCGGCGGTATTGGAAAGGGACATCTGGTAAAAGAGGTGGATGCGCTCGGCGGTCTGATGGCGAAAGCGATCGATCAGGCAGGTATTCAGTTTAGGATACTAAACGCCAGCAAAGGTCCGGCCGTTCGCGCTACCCGGGCTCAGGCGGATCGAGTCTTATATCGCCAGGCGGTGCGTACCGCGCTGGAGAACCAGCCGAATCTGATGATCTTCCAGCAAGCTGTTGAAGATCTGATTGTCGAAAACGATCGCGTTGTCGGCGCTGTGACCCAAATGGGGCTCAAATTCCGCGCGAAAGCGGTGGTGCTGACCGTCGGAACCTTCCTCGACGGCAAAATTCATATTGGTCTGGATAACTACAGCGGCGGTCGTGCTGGCGATCCGCCATCCATCCCGCTGTCTCGCCGTCTGCGTGAGCTTCCGCTACGCGTCAGCCGCCTGAAAACCGGCACACCGCCGCGTATTGATGCGCGTACTATCGATTTCAGCGTGTTGGCTCAACAGCATGGCGATAACCCGATGCCGGTTTTCTCGTTTATGGGGAATGCTTCTCAGCATCCGCAACAGGTGCCGTGTTACATCACGCATACCAATGAGAAAACCCATGACGTGATTCGTAATAACCTCGATCGTAGCCCAATGTACGCTGGCGTGATCGAAGGGATCGGCCCACGCTACTGTCCTTCGATCGAAGACAAGGTGATGCGTTTTGCCGATCGTAACCAGCATCAGATCTTCCTTGAGCCGGAAGGACTGACCTCTAACGAGATTTACCCTAACGGTATCTCCACCAGCCTGCCGTTTGACGTGCAGATGCAGATTGTCCGTTCCATGCAGGGCATGGAGAACGCGAAGATCGTTCGTCCTGGTTACGCGATTGAGTACGATTTCTTCGACCCGCGCGATCTGAAACCGACTCTGGAAAGTAAATTTATTCACGGCCTGTTCTTTGCTGGTCAAATCAACGGTACTACCGGCTATGAAGAGGCTGCGGCGCAGGGCTTGCTTGCTGGTCTGAATGCCGCGCGTCTTTCCGCCGACAAAGAGGGCTGGGCGCCTGCGCGTTCTCAGGCTTATCTCGGCGTGCTGGTGGACGATCTCTGTACGCTGGGTACCAAAGAGCCGTATCGCATGTTTACCTCCCGCGCCGAATATCGCCTGATGCTGCGTGAGGACAACGCCGATCTGCGTCTGACCGAAATGGGCCGCGAGCTGGGTCTGGTGGATGATGAACGCTGGGCGCGATTCAACGAGAAGCTGGAAAATATCGAACGCGAACGTCAGCGGCTGAAATCGACATGGGTAACGCCGTCTGCGGAATCCGCCGATGAAGTGAATGCGCATTTGACCACGCCTCTCTCCCGTGAGGCCAGCGGCGAAGATCTGTTGCGTCGTCCGGAAATGACCTACGCGCAGCTCACTTCGCTTGCCGCATTCGCGCCTGCGCTTGAAGATGAGCAAGCCGCTGAGCAGGTGGAAATCCAGGTCAAATACGAAGGCTATATCGCTCGCCAGCAGGATGAGATTGAAAAACAACTACGTAACGAGAATACGTTGCTGCCTGCCACGCTGGATTATCGTCAGGTTTCCGGTCTGTCGAACGAAGTTATCGCCAAGCTGAACGATCATAAACCGGCGTCTATCGGCCAGGCATCGCGTATCTCCGGCGTTACGCCAGCGGCAATCTCCATTCTGCTGGTATGGCTGAAAAAACAAGGTATGCTGCGTCGTAGCGCTTGATAACACTAATTTGGCGGGGGCGCTTCGCTTGCCCGCCCTACAAATTTGTAGGCCCGATAAGCGAAAGCGCATCGGGCATTTGATTATTAACAGGTAATGACCGTGCTCAACAAACTCTCTCGTCTGCTGGCTGATGCCGGTATTTCTCTTACCGATCACCAGAAAACGCTGCTGGTCGCCTACGTTGATATGCTGCACAAATGGAACAAAGCATACAACCTGACGTCAGTGCGGGATCCCAACGAAATGTTGGTACGCCATATTCTCGACAGCATAGTCGTTGCGCCGTATCTTCAGGGACAGCGTTTTATCGACGTAGGAACAGGACCGGGGCTGCCGGGCATCCCGCTGGCTATTGTTCTCCCTGACGCGCATTTCACCTTACTCGACAGCCTGGGCAAGCGGGTACGTTTTCTGCGTCAGGTCCAGCACGAACTGAAACTGGAAAACATCACGCCGGTTCAAAGCCGCGTTGAAGCCTATCCCTCCGAACCACCGTTTGATGGCGTTATCAGCCGCGCTTTCGCATCGTTGAATGATATGGTGAGCTGGTGTCACCATCTGCCGGGAGAGAAAGGGCGTTTTTATGCCTTAAAAGGGCAATTGCCAGGGGATGAAATTGCCTCACTACCTGACAATTTTAGCGTCGAATCTGTTGAAAAATTACGCGTTCCGCAACTGGAAGGCGAGCGGCATCTGGTGATTATTAAGTCAAACAAAGTTTAATTTTTATCAAAAAAAATAGAAAAAAAACGACGCGGCTTGTGTTAAAAATCGACAAGTATAATGCATTTCAGCGTTGTTACATTTAACTCTGGATTTACGGTTTCGTTTCAACATGACAACGTCGCTTCTTTTGTTAAAACAGAGAGTAATCAACTTTGTAAATATCAGTCTGCTAAAAATCGAATCGAAAAATCACTTTTGCTTGTTAAATTTTTATTATAAATGTCAATGGGGCGTTTTTAAGGTGTAAGCTGGTATTTTTAAAACAGTACCTGGTTTTACGCTTAAATATCAAAAAGATGAAAAGGCATGAATTGACACGTAAATGAATTGCGTAAGCATGAATATGTTTAATGTGTGATCTGGTGCACGCTTTATCGCCAGTGTTTTCGCGCTATTTGCAGTTTTGTACGATCGTTCACACTTTGGCTAAAAGTTAAAAATGCGGGCCAGAGAAAAATATTTAAACATTTATTCACCTTTTGGCTACTTATTGTTTGAAATCACGGGGGCGCACCGTATAATTTGACCGCTTTTTGATGCTTGACTCTAAGTCTTAAAGAACGTTTTATACGACACGCGGCATACCTCGAAGTGGGCAGGAGTAAAAACGTGATGTCTGTGTCGCTCGTGAGTCGAAACGTTGCTCGTAAGCTTCTGTTCATTCAGTTTCTGGCGGTAATAGCAAGTGGATTGCTGTTTTGCCTCAAAGACCCCTTCTGGGGCATCTCCGCAGTATGTGGGGGATTGGCAGTGGCACTGCCTAATATGTTGTTTATGATATTTGCCTGGCGTCACCAGGCGCATACACCTGCTAAGGGCCGCGTGTCCTGGACTTTCGCCTTCGGTGAAGCCTTCAAGGTGTTAGCGATGCTGGTTTTACTGGTGGTGGCGTTGGCGGTTTTAAAGGCGGTGTTTTTGCCGCTGATCGTTACGTGGGTTTTGGTGCTGGTGGTTCAGATACTGGCGCCGGCTGTAATTAACAACAAAGGGTAAAAGGCATCATGGCTTCAGAAAATATGACGCCGCAGGAATACATAGGACACCATCTGAATAACCTTCAGCTGGACCTGCGTACTTTCTCGCTGGTGGATCCGCAGAACCCCCCAGCCACCTTCTGGACGCTCAATATTGACTCCATGTTCTTCTCGGTGGTGCTGGGTCTGTTGTTTCTGGTGATGTTCCGTAGCGTTGCTAAAAAAGCGACCAGCGGCGTGCCAGGCAAGTTTCAGACCGCGATTGAGCTGATAGTCGGCTTTGTGCATGGCAGCGTCAAAGACATGTACCATGGCAAAAGCAAGCTGATTGCGCCGCTGGCCCTGACGATTTTCGTCTGGGTATTCCTTATGAACCTGATGGACTTACTGCCTATCGACCTGCTGCCGTATATCGCTGAGCATTGGCTGGGTCTGCCGGCAACGCGCGTGGTGCCGTCTGCTGACGTCAACATCACCCTGTCGATGGCGCTGGGCGTATTCATCCTTATTCTGTTCTACAGCATCAAAATGAAAGGCATCGGCGGCTTCGCAAAAGAGTTGACGCTGCAGCCGTTCAATCACTGGGCGTTCATTCCTGTCAACTTAATCCTTGAAGGGGTAAGTCTGCTGTCCAAACCGGTTTCTCTCGGTCTGCGACTGTTCGGCAACATGTATGCCGGTGAGCTGATTTTCATTCTGATTGCTGGTCTGTTGCCGTGGTGGTCACAGTGGATTCTGAATGTGCCGTGGGCCATTTTCCACATCCTGATTATTACGCTGCAAGCCTTCATTTTCATGGTTCTGACGATTGTCTATCTGTCGATGGCGTCCGAAGAGCATTAATTTACCAACACTACTACGTTTTAACTGAAACAAACTGGAGACTGTCATGGAAAACCTGAATATGGATCTGCTGTACATGGCTGCCGCTGTGATGATGGGTCTGGCGGCAATCGGTGCTGCGATCGGTATCGGCATCCTCGGGGGTAAATTCCTGGAAGGCGCGGCGCGTCAACCTGATCTGATTCCTCTGCTGCGTACTCAGTTCTTTATCGTTATGGGTCTGGTGGATGCTATCCCGATGATCGCTGTAGGTCTGGGTCTGTACGTGATGTTCGCTGTCGCGTAGTAAGCGTTGCTTGAATTAAGAGCAATATCAGAAGGTTAACTAGATAGAGGCATTGTGCTGTGAATCTTAACGCAACAATCCTCGGCCAGGCCATCGCGTTTATTCTCTTTGTCTGGTTTTGCATGAAGTACGTATGGCCGCCGTTAATGGCAGCCATCGAGAAACGTCAGAAAGAAATTGCTGACGGTCTCGCTTCTGCTGAACGAGCACATAAGGATCTTGACCTTGCAAAGGCCAGCGCGACCGACCAGCTGAAAAAAGCGAAAGCGGAAGCTCAGGTAATCATTGAGCAGGCAAACAAACGCCGCGCTCAGATCCTGGACGAAGCCAAAACTGAAGCAGAGCAGGAACGTACTAAAATCGTGGCGCAGGCGCAGGCGGAAATTGAAGCCGAGCGTAAACGCGCCCGTGAAGAGCTGCGTAAGCAAGTTGCTATCCTGGCTGTTGCTGGCGCCGAGAAGATCATCGAACGTTCCGTGGATGAAGCTGCTAACAGCGACATCGTGGATAAACTTGTCGCTGAACTGTAAGGAGGGAGGGGCTGATGTCTGAATTTGTTACGGTAGCTCGCCCCTACGCCAAAGCAGCTTTTGACTTTGCCGTTGAACACCAAAGTGTAGAGCGCTGGCAGGATATGCTGGCGTTTGCCGCCGAGGTAACCAAGAACGAACAAATGGCAGAGCTTCTCTCTGGCGCGCTGGCGCCGGAAACGCTCGCTGAGTCGTTTATCGCAGTCTGCGGTGAGCAGTTAGACGAAAACGGTCAGAACCTGATTCGGGTGATGGCTGAAAATAATCGTCTGAACGCGCTCCCGGATGTTCTGGAGCAGTTTATTCATCTGCGTGCCGCCAGTGAAGCTACCTCCGAGGTAGAAGTTACGTCGGCAACCGCATTGAGTGAAGAGCAGCTTTCGAAAATCAGCGCCGCGATGGAAAAACGTCTGTCACGCAAAGTGAAGCTGAATTGCAAAATCGATAAGTCTGTAATGGCAGGCGTTATCATCCGGGCGGGTGATATGGTCATTGATGGCAGCGTACGCGGCCGTCTTGAGCGCCTTGCAGACGTCTTGCAGTCTTAAGGGGACTGGAGCATGCAACTGAATTCCACCGAAATCAGCGAACTGATCAAGCAGCGCATTGCTCAGTTCAATGTGGTGAGCGAAGCTCACAACGAAGGTACTATTGTTTCTGTCAGTGACGGTGTTATCCGCATTCACGGCCTGGCCGATTGTATGCAGGGTGAAATGATCTCCCTGCCGGGTAACCGTTACGCTATCGCACTGAACCTGGAGCGCGACTCCGTGGGTGCGGTAGTCATGGGTCCATACGCTGACCTTGCCGAAGGCATGAAGGTTAAATGTACGGGCCGTATCCTGGAAGTTCCGGTTGGCCGCGGCCTGCTGGGACGTGTGGTAAACACCCTGGGTGCGCCAATTGACGGTAAAGGTCCGGTTGATAATGACGGCTTCTCTGCCGTTGAAGCGATTGCGCCGGGCGTTATCGATCGTCAGTCTGTCGATCAGCCGGTGCAGACCGGCTATAAAGCCGTTGACTCCATGATCCCAATCGGTCGTGGTCAGCGTGAACTGATCATCGGTGACCGTCAGACCGGTAAAACCGCGCTGGCTATCGACGCCATCATCAACCAGCGCGATTCCGGTATCAAATGTATCTATGTCGCTATCGGCCAGAAAGCGTCCACCATCTCTAACGTGGTGCGTAAACTGGAAGAACACGGCGCGCTGGCTAACACCATCGTTGTGGTGGCGACCGCGTCCGAATCCGCTGCGCTGCAATATCTGGCGCCGTATGCCGGTTGCGCAATGGGCGAATACTTCCGTGACCGCGGTGAAGATGCGCTGATCATTTACGATGACCTGTCTAAACAGGCTGTTGCTTACCGTCAGATCTCCCTGCTGCTCCGTCGTCCGCCAGGACGTGAAGCATTCCCGGGCGACGTATTCTACCTCCACTCTCGTCTGCTGGAGCGTGCTGCGCGTGTTAACGCCGACTACGTCGAAGCCTTCACCAAAGGTGAAGTGAAAGGGAAAACCGGCTCTCTGACCGCGCTGCCGATTATCGAAACGCAGGCAGGTGACGTTTCCGCGTTCGTTCCGACCAACGTAATTTCCATTACCGATGGTCAGATCTTCCTGGAATCTAACCTGTTTAACGCCGGTATTCGTCCTGCGGTTAACCCGGGTATCTCGGTATCCCGTGTAGGTGGCGCAGCCCAGACCAAGATCATGAAAAAACTGTCCGGTGGTATTCGTACCGCGCTGGCGCAGTATCGTGAACTGGCGGCGTTCTCTCAGTTTGCATCCGACCTTGACGATGCCACCCGTAAACAGCTTGACCACGGTCAGAAAGTGACCGAACTGCTGAAACAGAAACAGTATGCGCCGATGTCCGTCGCGCAGCAGTCTCTGGTTCTGTTCGCAGCAGAACGTGGTTATCTGGCGGATGTCGAACTGGCGAAAATCGGTAGCTTCGAAGCCGCTCTGCTGGCTTACGTCGACCGTGATCACGCTCCGCTGATGCAAGAGATCAACCAGTCCGGTGGCTATAACGACGAAATCGAAGGCAAGCTGAAAGGCATCCTCGATTCCTTCAAAGCAACCCAGTCCTGGTAACGTCTGGCGGCTTGCCTTAGGGCAGGCCGTAAGGCATTGAGGAGAAGCTCATGGCCGGCGCAAAAGAGATACGTAGTAAGATCGCAAGCGTCCAGAACACGCAAAAGATCACTAAAGCGATGGAGATGGTCGCCGCTTCCAAAATGCGTAAATCGCAGGATCGCATGGCGGCCAGCCGTCCTTATGCAGAGACCATGCGCAAAGTGATTGGTCACCTTGCTAACGGTAATCTGGAATATAAGCACCCCTACCTGGAAGAGCGCGACGTTAAACGCGTGGGCTACCTGGTAGTGTCGACCGACCGTGGTTTGTGCGGTGGCTTGAACATTAACCTGTTCAAAAAGCTGCTGGCGGATATGAAGGCATGGTCCGATAAAGGCGTTCAGTGCGAACTCGCAATGATCGGCTCTAAGGGCGTGTCATTCTTTAATTCCGTAGGCGGCAACGTTGTCGCTCAGGTGACAGGTATGGGGGATAACCCTTCTCTGTCCGAACTGATCGGTCCGGTTAAAGTGATGTTGCAGGCCTACGACGAAGGCCGTCTGGACAAGCTTTACATTGTCAGCAACAAATTTATTAACACCATGTCTCAGGTGCCGACGATCACTCAACTGCTGCCGCTGCCGGCGTCAGAAGATGATGATCTGAAGCGTAAAGCCTGGGATTACCTGTATGAACCAGACCCGAAAGCGCTGCTGGATACTCTCCTGCGTCGTTATGTGGAGTCTCAGGTTTATCAGGGCGTGGTAGAAAACCTGGCCAGCGAGCAGGCCGCACGAATGGTGGCGATGAAAGCCGCAACCGATAATGGCGGCAGCCTGATTAAAGAGCTGCAGTTGGTATACAACAAAGCTCGTCAGGCCAGCATTACTCAGGAACTCACCGAGATCGTCTCGGGGGCCGCCGCGGTTTAACCAGGTTATTTCGTAGAGGATTTAAGATGGCTACTGGAAAGATTGTCCAGGTAATCGGCGCCGTGGTCGACGTCGAGTTCCCTCAGGATGCCGTACCACGCGTGTACGATGCCCTTGAGGTGCAGAATGGTAATGAGAAGCTGGTGCTGGAAGTTCAGCAGCAGCTTGGCGGCGGTATCGTGCGTACCATCGCGATGGGGTCTTCTGACGGTCTGCGTCGCGGTCTGGATGTAAAAGATCTCGAACACCCGATCGAAGTCCCGGTAGGTAAAGCCACGCTGGGTCGTATCATGAACGTCCTGGGCGAACCGGTCGACATGAAAGGCGAGATCGGCGAAGAAGAGCGTTGGGCGATTCACCGCGCAGCACCTTCCTACGAAGAGTTGTCAAACTCTCAGGAACTGCTGGAAACCGGTATCAAAGTTATCGACCTGATGTGTCCGTTCGCGAAGGGCGGTAAAGTCGGTCTGTTCGGTGGTGCGGGTGTAGGTAAAACCGTAAACATGATGGAGCTTATTCGTAACATCGCGATCGAGCACTCCGGTTACTCTGTGTTTGCGGGCGTAGGGGAACGTACTCGTGAGGGTAACGACTTCTACCACGAAATGACCGACTCCAACGTTATCGATAAAGTCTCCCTGGTGTATGGCCAGATGAACGAGCCGCCGGGAAACCGTCTGCGCGTTGCATTGACCGGTCTGACCATGGCGGAGAAATTCCGTGACGAAGGTCGTGACGTACTGCTGTTCGTCGATAACATCTATCGTTACACCCTGGCCGGTACGGAAGTATCCGCACTGCTGGGCCGTATGCCTTCCGCAGTAGGTTACCAGCCGACTCTGGCGGAAGAGATGGGCGTTCTGCAGGAACGTATCACCTCCACCAAAACCGGTTCTATCACCTCCGTACAGGCGGTATACGTACCGGCGGATGACTTGACTGACCCGTCTCCAGCCACCACCTTTGCGCACTTGGATGCAACCGTGGTACTGAGCCGTCAGATCGCATCCCTGGGTATCTACCCGGCCGTTGACCCGCTGGACTCCACCAGCCGTCAGCTGGATCCGCTGGTTGTTGGTCAGGAACACTACGACACCGCGCGTGGCGTTCAGTCCATCCTGCAGCGTTATCAGGAACTGAAAGACATCATCGCCATCCTCGGTATGGACGAACTGTCTGAAGAAGATAAACTGGTGGTAGCACGCGCGCGTAAAATTCAGCGCTTCCTGTCCCAGCCGTTCTTCGTGGCGGAAGTATTTACCGGTTCTCCGGGCAAATACGTCTCCCTGAAAGACACCATCCGTGGCTTTAAAGGCATCATGGAAGGCGAATACGATCACCTGCCGGAGCAGGCGTTCTACATGGTCGGTTCCATCGACGAAGCCGTGGAAAAAGCCAAAAAACTTTAACGCCTTAATCGGAGGGTGATATGGCAATGACTTACCACCTGGATGTCGTCAGCGCGGAGCAACAAATGTTCTCCGGTCTGGTCGAGAAAATCCAGGTTACGGGTAGCGAAGGCGAACTGGGGATTTACCCGGGGCACGCGCCGCTGCTCACCGCCATTAAGCCTGGTATGATTCGCATCGTTAAGCAGCACGGTCATGAAGAGTTTATCTATCTGTCCGGCGGCATTCTGGAAGTCCAGCCTGGCAGCGTGACCGTTCTGGCGGATACCGCGATTCGCGGTCAGGATCTCGACGAAGCGCGAGCCCTGGAAGCGAAGCGTAAAGCCGAAGAGCACATTAAGAGCTCGCACGGTGACGTGGATTACGCTCAGGCGTCTGCGGAACTGGCCAAAGCGATCGCTAAACTGCGCGTTATCGAGTTGACCAAAAAAGCGATGTAACACCGGCTTGAAAGCATAAAACCAGTCTGATTGCGGACTGGTTTTTTTTTATCCTCTCAATTTTTATTCGATAAACTAGCAACGACAAAAACAAGCGGCTGAAGGCGATGCGTTTTCAGCGACAGCGCTGTTTTCATTAAATCCTTCTTTCTGTCATTGGCATCTGCACATTGTGCGAAGAAGGGAGGAATGGATGCGTTTTTATTGCATAAAATGAGGGATTATTACTATGTCATTTCAGCCATCCTTTGCGGGTCCACAACCCGACTCAAGGATTGATCGTACTACCTTTATTCGTCGTGCTTATCTTCATCTCGCCGTCGCCATCGTCGGTTTTATCGTATTGAGCGCGGCGTGGAGTTTTATAGGGGTCGGGGAGTATGCGCTTGATGTGCTGCTGGCTGGTGGAAGATATAGCTGGTTGGTTGTTCTCGGCGCTTTTATGCTGGTGGGAATGCTGGCGACCCGTCTGGCGGATAATGCGGGGAATAATCAAACGCAACTTATCGGGCTGGGGATTTATGTGTTTGCAGAATCCCTGATTTTTGCCCCCCTGTTAACGGTGGCGGCGTATATTAACCCGTCGAGCATTGGCGCGGCGGCAATAACGACTCTGTTGCTGGTCGGCGGCCTGACGTTTACCGCTTTTTCTATAAAAAAAGACTTTTCTTTTCTGCGCTCGTTTCTGACTATGGCTGGGTTCATTGCTTTTGGCGCGATTATTGCCAGCGTCATCTGCGGCTTCTCGCTGGGCGTCTGGTTTTCTGCGCTAATGGTACTGCTGTGCGCCGGGTTTATACTTTACGATACTTCTAACATTATTCACCATTACCCTACCGATCGCCCAGCTGGCGCGGCATTACATCTGTTTGCTTCTATCGCGACCATGTTCTGGTATATTTTGCGGATTTTTATGTCGCGTAATTAAGTAAAAAATACGCGCAACGGAAAACCAGCGGCCTCTGTCGCTGGTTTTTGCTTTTCTGACTCCCCTGCGCTTTATTACGTTATCTTCTTTATTTATGGAGTAAAAAAACAGCAAAAACATCGGACTACGTTGCCAATACGCGGGTGTTTTTACTTTTCAGGAGACAAGAGGCGCGGTAATGAACGAAAATGATTCATTAGCAGGCGGGGATTTTATCCCGGTGAGCGTTTTATCCTTCTTCCATTTTACGATGAAAAAAATGTAGTATTTTCAACGTGAAACAGTATAAATTCGTTCTCAAATTACAGTCAGGACGCGTATGTTAAATAGTGCTATGAGCGTAGTGATCCTTGCCGCAGGTAAAGGCACGCGCATGTATTCCGATATTCCTAAAGTGCTGCACACGCTGGCGGGTAAACCCATGGTGCAGCATGTCATTGATGCAGCTACTAAATTAGGGGCCGCACAGGTTCATCTGGTCTATGGCCACGGTGGCGAGTTGTTAAAACAGACCCTGAAAGATGACAAGCTGAACTGGGTGCTTCAGGCGGAACAGTTGGGAACAGGTCACGCAATGCAGCAGGCCGCGCCCTTCTTTAGCGACGATGAAGATATTTTAATGCTTTACGGCGACGTGCCGCTGATTTCGGTTGAAACCTTACAGCGCCTGCGCGATGCCAAACCGCAGGGTGGTATTGGGTTATTAACCGTGAAGCTGGACGATCCGAGCGGCTATGGCCGTATTACGCGTGAAAACGGTAAAGTGACCGGCATCGTTGAACATAAAGACGCCACTGATGAACAGCGTCAGATCCAGGAAATTAACACCGGTATTCTGATCGCCAACGGCGCGGACCTGAAACGCTGGTTGTCTAAGCTGACTAACAATAATGCGCAGGGTGAATATTATATCACTGATATCATTGCGCTGGCTTATCAGGAAGGACGGGAAATCGCCGCGGTGCATCCGGCTCGCATCAGCGAAACGGACGGCGTGAATAACCGTCTACAGCTTTCTCGTCTGGAGCGTATTTACCAGGCCGAACAGGCGGAGAAACTGCTGTTATCCGGCGTTATGTTGCGCGATCCGGCACGTTTTGATCTCCGCGGCACCCTTCATTGTGGAATGGATGTGGAAATTGACGCTAACGTTATCATCGAAGGTTATGTAACGCTCGGTCACCGCGTGAAGATCGGCGCGGGCTGCATTATTAAAAACAGCGTTATTGGCGATGACTGCGAAATTAGCCCATACAGCGTGGTGGAAGATGCGCATCTGGAAGCGGCCTGCACCATCGGTCCGTTTGCTCGCCTGCGTCCCGGCGCGGAGCTGTTAGCGGGCGCTCACGTCGGCAATTTTGTTGAAATGAAAAAAGCGCGTCTCGGTAAAGGCTCGAAGGCCGGTCATCTGACCTACCTGGGCGATGCGGAAATTGGCGACAACGTGAATATCGGCGCGGGGACCATCACCTGTAACTATGATGGCGCGAACAAATTCAAAACGGTTATTGGCGACGATGTGTTTGTCGGCTCCGATACCCAACTGGTGGCGCCGGTTACTGTTGGTAAAGGGGCCACCATCGCCGCAGGGACTACTGTCACCCGTAACGTAGCTGACAATGAACTGGTATTAAGCCGCGTGCCGCAGGTGCATAAGCAAGGCTGGCAGCGTCCGGTGAAGAAAAAGTGATTTTGTAAGCCGGATAAGCGTCAGCGCCATCCGGCAGACCGGAGATGAGAGGATAAAATAATCCTCCGCTCCATGAGCAGTACTTATAAAAATAACCCCACTCTCTACAAGGCTCGGGGCGCCCGCAACGACGGGCATACAGGTCAGCGACAACGCATGGCGTAATGCCATAATCAGGAAATAAAACTATGTGTGGAATTGTTGGCGCTATCGCGCAGCGTGATGTAGCTGAAATCCTTCTCGAAGGTTTACGTCGTCTGGAATACCGCGGATATGACTCTGCCGGTCTGGCCGTGGTGGATGCAGAAGGTCATATGACCCGCCTGCGTCGCCTCGGTAAAGTCCAGATGCTGGCTCAGGCAGCGGAAGAACACCCGCTGCATGGCGGCACCGGTATTGCTCACACTCGCTGGGCGACGCACGGTGAACCTTCAGAAGCTAACGCGCATCCGCATGTTTCTGAACACATTGTGGTGGTGCATAACGGCATCATCGAAAACCATGAACCGCTGCGTGAAGCGTTAAAAGCGCGTGGCTATACCTTCGTTTCTGAAACCGACACCGAAGTGATTGCACACCTGGTAAACTGGGAACTGAAACAGGGAGGTACTCTGCGTGAGGCTGTTCTGCGTGCTATCCCGCAACTGCGTGGCGCATATGGTACGGTAATCATGGATACCCGTCACCCGGATACCCTACTGGCTGCACGTTCTGGTAGTCCGCTGGTGATTGGCATGGGTATGGGCGAAAACTTTATCGCTTCTGACCAGCTGGCGCTGTTGCCAGTGACTCGTCGCTTTATCTTCCTTGAAGAGGGCGATATCGCTGAAATCACTCGCCGTTCGGTAAATATCTTCGATAACACCGGCGCGGAAGTAAAACGTCAGGATATCGAATCCAATCTGCAATATGACGCGGGCGATAAAGGTATTTACCGCCACTACATGCAGAAAGAGATCTACGAACAGCCGAACGCGATCAAAAACACCCTTACCGGGCGCATCAGCCACGGTCAGGTGGATTTAAGCGAGCTGGGACCGAACGCCGACGAACTGCTGTCGAAGGTTGAGCATATTCAGATCCTCGCCTGCGGTACGTCTTACAACTCCGGTATGGTTTCCCGTTACTGGTTTGAATCGCTGGCAGGTATTCCGTGCGACGTTGAAATCGCCTCTGAATTCCGCTATCGCAAATCTGCCGTGCGCCGTAACAGCCTGATGATCACGCTCTCCCAGTCTGGCGAAACCGCAGATACCCTGGCTGGCCTGCGTCTGTCGAAAGAGCTGGGATATTTGGGCTCTCTGGCCATTTGTAACGTGCCGGGCTCTTCGCTGGTGCGTGAATCCGATCTGGCGCTGATGACCAACGCGGGTACGGAAATTGGCGTAGCATCTACCAAAGCCTTCACCACCCAGTTAACCGTGCTGTTGATGCTGGTGGCGAAACTGGCGCGTCTGAAAGGTCTGGATGCGTCCATTGAGCATGATATCGTGCATGGCCTACAGGCGCTGCCGAGCCGTATTGAGCAGATGCTGTCGCAGGACAAACGTATCGAAGCCCTGGCGGAAGATTTCTCTGACAAACACCATGCGCTGTTCCTGGGGCGTGGCGATCAATATCCGATTGCGCTCGAAGGCGCGCTGAAGCTGAAAGAGATCTCTTACATTCACGCGGAAGCCTATGCTGCAGGCGAGCTGAAACACGGGCCGTTGGCGCTGATTGACGCCGATATGCCGGTGATTGTGGTGGCGCCGAACAACGAACTGCTGGAGAAACTGAAATCCAACATCGAAGAAGTTCGCGCACGTGGCGGTCAGTTGTACGTCTTCGCCGATCAGGATGCGGGTTTCGTCAGCAACGACAACATGCACATCATCGAGATGCCGCATGTGGAAGAGGTCATTGCGCCTATCTTCTACACCGTTCCGCTGCAACTGCTGGCGTATCACGTGGCGCTGATTAAAGGCACCGACGTTGACCAGCCGCGTAACCTGGCGAAATCGGTGACGGTAGAGTAAGTCAAATGTAGTACCAGGCAGAAGGCCGTCGATAGACGGCCTTTTTTTGTGCGCCGTGACAGGCGCTGTTCTTTCTCTATGGTGGCTGAAGAGCGACTAAGAGGTGCTACGCCTGCCAGCGCTACGGGCACCCGGTCACATTCTCTTCTTTAAGGCCCTGGCTCAATCCAGGTGGATCGGAAGTCAAACCACCCCAGGTTATTCAGGTGGATCCCCCTGGCCCGGTCGGGGCTTTTGAGTCGCATCCAGTGGTGAAAAAGCGGTTGTAGCCAGCCTGAACGGGTGGTTTCCCTGACCAGTTGTTCCGCGCTGATGGTTTCGGCATGCCACTGGGTTTCCCATTGGGCCAGCAGCGCATCATCCCCACCGCTGATGGCGTGGCGCAGTAAAGGGGAGCCCAGTAGCCATGTACCGACGTTCCACTCTTCGGGAATGGGGAAATTGACTGTCCCCAGCCAGAGATCCACATTGGCTTTGCCATTCGCCCAGTCATCATAATTCAGCTCAACGCCCTCAAGTAAAATGCCCTGCTGGCGCATGATCTCTTGCATGATATCCAGGAGCATTGGAAATTCAGGGTGCTGATCGTGATAGGCCAGACGCAGTTTTGCGTAGGGCGACGACGAGATAAAAGGTGAACAGGCCGGGCCCGCCTCAATAGTATGAAACCAGGAGGACAGCAGGCTGCCGCCCGGTACCCAGAAGGGGCGAATTGCCTCACTCAGATGCTGGAGTATGGCGTAAGGGCTGAGTGTTTCCCGCAGCCAGCGGCGATGTTCGGCGGTATGCCAGTGCGGGGAGCGGCTGTCGCATAATAAAAAATATCCTCCACGCTCAAGAAACATCTCGCGCAGGTTGTCAGAAGGTTTGCCTGATACCTGGCTAAGCCGTCCGGAAACGTAATCCTCATCGCTCAGGCTGGAACTGAGCCAGGCTGCCGTGTCGTTATCCGACAGCGATTCCGCCAGGTTGTCTGTCTCCGTTAAATTCGGCCAGATAAAGACCTCCACTTCATCCAGCAGCCCGCGCAAACCGAAATAGTGGTCAAAGGCCTTCATTTGCAGATGAAAGCCATTGTTTTCCACCACCTCATAAGGGCCAGTCCCCACAGGATGTGCCGGGAAATCAGCGCGTTGTGTATGGTCAGGCGGTAGGATCATGGCATCAATATGGCTGAGCAGCAGAGGCAGTCGGTTATCCGGGTGCGCCAGCGTAATTTCAAGGCTCAGCGGCCCGGTGGCCTGAATGGTCTGCAAGTGCGAGAACAACGGCAGCTTAGTGCTGCGGGTCAGTGAAGCGATAACCGCGTCGATCGTCAGCTCCTGACCATCATGCCAGAGGACGGCGGGGCGCAGATAAAAACGCCAGCGCAGTGGATCAATCTGCCGCCAGTGGTGGGCAAGATCGGCTTCGACTTCACCTTTTTCCTCATTTATGCGCGTCAGGCCGCTAAAAATCTGCCTGACCAGATGCTGCTCAGAGCGACGCAACGGTATGCCGGGGCACAGCGACGGCATTGTCCGGTAATAGGGGATGCACAGCCGCTGATAGTCTGCCCGCACGCTATAGCCCAGCTTTGAACGCAACAGTTGCGCCACCTGGTGCTTATTTTTACCCAGCAGTTGAATGGCCTGATCAACATGACCAGACTCCAGTAACTGCTCCGCCTTTTCGCTTAACAGCTGTTCTGGTTTATAGCGCAGGTGAAGCCGGGCGCGATGCCCACGTCCGGCCTGTGATTGCCAGATGAGCCACTTTGCCTCCTGCATCTGAAGCAACAGATTACGCATATGCCGCCGGGTGCAGAACAACACATCCGCGAGCTCCTGTAGCGTCACGCTAACGGGCTTGTCGCCATAGTGCTGGAGTAGCTTTAAGTATTTTTGTTCAGTGTGCCGGGTTGTCATAAAAGGTGAAATTTCCCGAACGGGAATGAGCAATTTTTAATATCCCCTTTTTAGCCGATGATTTTCTCTATCGCAACTTCTATGAGGATTCATCATGACAAAGCGCATTAATAAAGACACGCAGGTCTGCATGTCCCTGGCGGCACGCCCAAGTAACTTTGGTACACGCTTTCACAACTATCTGTACGAAGCGCTGGATCTCAATTATCTCTACAAAGCTTTCTCGCCGACCGATCTTACGCAGGCCATTAGCGGCGTGCGCGGGTTGGGGATCCGTGGGTGCGCGATCTCTATGCCGTTTAAAGAAGCCTGCATTCCGCTGGTGGATGAACTGGATGCTTCCGCTCAGGCCATTCACTCAGTTAATACCATTGTGAATACCAATGGCCATCTGAAGGCATACAACACTGATTACATTGCAATAGCTCGCTTGCTGGCGAATTACAAGGTCTCTCCCGACCTGGTGTTTGCTTTGCGTGGCAGCGGTGGTATGGCAAAGGCGGTAGCCTGCGCGCTGAAGGATGCAGGGTTTACCCGTGGTTATATTGTTGCGATTGATGAAGCGTCAGGTAAACAACTGGCCGAACTCTATGGCTATGAATGGCGCCCGGATACCGACGGTATTGAAGCCGATTTGTTAATTAACGCCACGCCTATCGGAATGGCTGGCGGTAATGATGCCGACAAACTCTCTTATTCCGAACAGGAAGTGGATAAGGCGAGCGTTATCTTTGATGTGGTGGCGCTACCGCCCGTCACGCCGCTGATCCGCTACGCCCGTGAACGCGGTAAAACCGTGATTACCGGTTCCGAAGTGTTTGCTATTCAGGCCGTGGAACAATTTGTCCTTTATACCGGGATTCGCCCGGATGACGTGCTGTTTCAGAAAGCCGCGGCCTGGTCACGTCTGTAACATTTTTTCCCGCTTTTTCTTTAAATTAAAAGAACAGGGTACCCTACTATGACTAAAAAAATTGTTGCTGTGACGGCCTGTCCGACGGGCGTCGCCCATACCTTTATGGCGGCAGAAGCGTTGGAAATTGAAGCCCGCAAGCGTGGTGACTGGATCAAGGTTGAAACCCGCGGTTCCGTCGGGGCGAAGAACACGCTGACCGCGGAAGAGATAGCGCAAGCGGATGTGGTGATTATCGCGGCGGATATTGAGCTGGATCTGTCAGGCTTTGTTGGCAAAAGACTCTATCGCACCAGTACCGGCGCGGCGCTAAAAAAGAGTGCGCAGGAAATGGATAATGCTTTCAATAGCGCCGAGGTCTATCAGGGGAGTGCCGGGCGCTCTTCTTCAGCTGGTAAAACAGAGCTACCCGGCGTTTATAAGCATTTAATGACCGGCGTATCCCATATGCTTCCTTTGGTGGTGGCGGGAGGATTGTGTATCGCACTCTCTTTTGTCTTCGGTATCCAGGCCTTCAACGAGCCGGGCACGCTGGCGGCTGCGCTATTTCAAATTGGTGGTAAGGCGGCCTTTGCGCTGATGGTGCCGGTACTGGCTGGGTTTATTGCCTTCTCAATTGCCGATCGTCCGGGTCTGGCCCCGGGGCTTATTGGCGGGATGTTGGCCAGCCTGTGCGGTGCTGGTTTCCTGGGAGGGATTGTGGCCGGTTTTCTGGCCGGTTACAGCGTACGGTTTCTGGCGCAAAATATTAAGCTGCCGGCGTCAATGGAAGCGCTTAAGCCTGTGCTGGTTCTGCCGCTACTGTCTACGCTGATTACCGGCCTTATCATGATTTACGTGGTGGGTGGCCCGGTGTCTGCGGTGATGGAAGGGCTGACGACGTTCCTGGGGAATATGACCTCTACGAATGCTATCTTGCTGGGAATGTTGCTGGGCGCAATGCAAGGTTTTGACCTTGGCGGGCCGGTGAATAAAGCTGCGTATACCTTCGGCGTCGGTTTACTGGCTTCTCATTCTTATATGCCAATGGCGGCCATTATGGCGGCAGGGATGGTACCGGCATTAGGAATGGGCGTCGCAACCTGGGCGGCCAGAGCGAAATTCAATGCCGCTGAGCATGAAGCGGGTAATGCATCTTTTATCCTGGGGCTGTGCTTTATCTCTGAAGGGGCGATTCCCTTCGCCGCGCGTGACCCGATGCGCGTCATCCCTTCCACGATGGTCGGTGGCGCAATCGCCGGGGGACTATCCATGTATTTCGGTTGTACACTGATGGCGCCACACGGTGGCCTCTTTGTCCTGGCGATCCCGCATGCGGTAGAACATGTGATGCAATATCTGCTCTCGATTGCCCTGGGCACGATTGTCTGCGGCCTGATGTACGCGCTGTTGAAACCGTCTGCGGTTGCGCAAACAGTCTAATTCATCTCCCTCTGCAGGCTGGTCTGGTGTCTCCCCGGGCCAGCTTTTTTTATTTCCATTGTCATCAAACCGTCATAATCAAGACATATAACTGTCATCAATTTGTCCTATTTTGCTCATCGTAGCAACTCAAACAACGATTTACCGAAACCGTGCAGGAGACATTATGAAAGTTATGCGTACCACTGTCGCAACTGTTGTCGCCGCGACCTTATCGATGAGCGCGTTCTCTGCCTTTGCAGCAGCAAGCCTGACAGGTGCCGGTGCAACGTTTCCTGCGCCGGTGTATGCCAAATGGGCGGATACCTACCAGAAAGAAACCGGTAACAAAGTCAATTACCAGGGGATAGGCTCTTCCGGCGGCGTGAAACAAATCACCGCGAATACCGTTGATTTTGGCGCTTCCGATGCGCCGCTGTCTGACGAAAAACTGAATCAGGAAGGCCTGTTCCAGTTCCCGACGGTGATCGGCGGCGTGGTGCTGGCGGTGAATATTCCAGGCCTCAAATCCGGCGAACTGGTGCTGGATGGTAAAACACTGGGTGACATCTACCTCGGTAAAATCAAAAAGTGGGATGATGAAGCCATCACCAAACTGAACCCAGGCGTGAAGCTGCCTTCTCAGAACATCGCTGTGGTGCGTCGCGCTGACGGTTCCGGTACCTCCTTCGTGTTCACCAGTTACCTGGCGAAAGTCAACGACGAGTGGAAATCGAAAGTGGGCGCGGGTTCTACCGTGAACTGGCCAACCGGTCTGGGCGGTAAAGGTAACGACGGCATCGCGGCATTTGTACAGCGTCTGCCAGGCGCTATCGGCTACGTTGAGTATGCGTATGCCAAGCAGAACAACCTGGCCTACACCAAACTGGTTTCAGCCGACGGCAAACCGGTAAGCCCGACGGAAGAGAGCTTCTCTAATGCGGCGAAAGGCGCTGACTGGAGCAAAACCTTCGCGCAGGATCTGACCAACCAGAAAGGTGACGATGTGTGGCCAATCACCTCCACCACCTTTATCCTGGTCCACAAAGCGCAGAAGAAACCTGAGCAGGGTGCTGAAGTGCTGAAGTTCTTCGACTGGGCCTACAAAAATGGCGCTAAACAGGCGAATGATCTGGACTACGCCAGCCTGCCGGATAACGTCGTTGAGCAGGTTCGTACTGCCTGGAAGACCAGTATAAAAGACAGCAACGGTAAGGCGCTGTATTAATTAACGAATTGGCGGATGGCGCTACGCTTATCCGCCCTACGGTTTCGACCGCAGGCCCACGTTGTAGGCCGGATAAGCGTAGCGCCATCCGGCAGGGGCAACGTCGTAAAACGCGTTTAATGGAAAGAGTAATTTATGGCTGCAACCAAGCCTGCTTTTAACCCGCCGGGTAAAAAAGGCGACATGATTTTCAGCGCGCTGGTAAAACTGGCTGCGCTGATTGTGCTATTGATGTTGGGCGGTATTATCGTCTCATTGATCATCTCCTCCTGGCCAAGTATTCAGAAATTTGGTTTCTCATTTCTTTGGACTAAGGAATGGGACGCGCCAAACGATATCTACGGCGCGCTGGTGCCCATTTACGGCACGCTGGTGACCTCCTTTATCGCACTGCTGATCGCTGTTCCGGTCAGTTTCGGCATTGCCCTGTTTTTAACCGAGCTGGCGCCAGGCTGGCTAAAGCGTCCGCTCGGCATCGCCATTGAGCTGCTGGCGGCGATCCCCAGTATCGTGTACGGCATGTGGGGGCTGTTTATCTTCGCGCCGCTGTTTGCGACGTACTTCCAGGAGCCGGTCGGCAATATTCTTTCCAACATTCCGTTTGTCGGCGCGCTGTTCTCCGGCCCGGCGTTTGGTATCGGCATTCTGGCGGCGGGCGTCATCCTCGCCATCATGATCATCCCCTACATTGCGGCGGTTATGCGCGACGTCTTCGAGCAAACGCCGGTAATGATGAAAGAGTCCGCTTACGGTATCGGCTGCACTACCTGGGAAGTTATCTGGCGCATCGTGCTACCGTTCACCAAAAATGGCGTGATCGGCGGCATTATGCTGGGACTGGGCCGTGCTCTGGGTGAAACGATGGCGGTCACTTTTATCATCGGCAACACCTACCAGCTCGACAGCGCGTCGCTATATATGCCGGGCAACAGCATCACTTCCGCGCTGGCGAACGAATTCGCTGAGGCGGAATCGGGTCTGCACGTGGCAGCGTTGATGGAACTGGGGCTGATCCTGTTTGTGATCACCTTTATCGTCCTGGCGGCGTCTAAGTTCATGATTATGCGTCTGGCGAAGAACGAGGGAGCACGTTAATGGCTACGCTTGATATGCAGAACACCGCGCAGCTCGCGGAATCCCGTCGCAAGATGCAGGCGCGTCGCCGCATGAAGAATCGTATCGCACTAACGCTCTCAATGGCGACGATGGCATTTGGCCTGTTCTGGCTGATCTGGATTTTGATGTCCACCATCACGCGCGGCATTGATGGTATGTCGCTGGCGTTGTTTACCGAAATGACGCCGCCGCCGAACACGGCGGGCGGCGGGCTGGCGAACGCCCTGGCGGGGAGTGGATTGTTGATTCTCTGGGCTACCGTATTGGGTACGCCGCTGGGGATTATGGCCGGGATCTATCTGGCCGAGTATGGCCGTAAATCCTGGCTCGCCGAAGTCATTCGCTTTATTAACGACATTCTGCTTTCCGCGCCGTCAATTGTTGTGGGGCTGTTTGTTTACACCATCGTGGTGGCGCAGATGCAGCACTTCTCCGGCTGGGCAGGGGTGATTGCGCTGGCGCTGTTGCAGGTGCCGATCGTTATCCGTACCACTGAAAACATGCTCAAATTGGTGCCGGATAGCCTGCGCGAAGCCGCTTATGCGCTGGGTACGCCGAAGTGGAAGATGATCTCCGCGATTACGCTGAAAGCCTCTATCTCCGGCATTATGACCGGTATCCTGCTGGCTATTGCGCGTATCGCCGGGGAAACGGCGCCATTGTTGTTTACCGCGCTCTCGAACCAGTTCTGGAGCACCGACATGATGCAGCCGATCGCCAACCTGCCGGTGACCATTTTTAAATTCGCGATGAGCCCGTTTGCCGAATGGCAACAATTAGCCTGGGCGGGCGTGCTGATTATTACCCTGTGCGTACTGCTGCTGAATATTCTGGCGCGTGTTGTTTTCGCGAAGAAAAAACACGGTTAAAGACATTGTAGGCCTGATAAGCGTAGCGCCATCAGGCATTATTTTACGGCGTGGCGGATGCGGCGCTGGATGAGGAAAAGAGTGAAATGAGTATGGTTGAAACTGCCCCGAGTAAGATTCAGGTTCGTGATTTGAACTTCTACTACGGCAAATTCCATGCCCTGAAGAACATTAATCTGGATATCGCGAAGAATCAGGTAACGGCATTTATCGGGCCATCCGGCTGCGGTAAATCAACGCTACTGCGTACCTTCAATAAAATGTATTCGCTTTATCCGGAGCAGCGCGCGGAAGGTGAAATTCTGCTGGATGGCGACAATATTCTCACCAACACCCAGGATATCGCGCTGCTGCGCGCAAAAGTGGGGATGGTATTCCAGAAGCCGACGCCGTTCCCGATGTCCATCTATGACAATATCGCCTTTGGCGTGCGTCTGTTTGAGAAGCTGTCTCGCGCCGATATGGACGAGCGCGTGCAGTGGGCGTTGACCAAAGCCGCATTATGGAACGAAACCAAAGATAAATTGCACCAGAGCGGGTACTCTCTATCCGGTGGTCAGCAGCAGCGTCTGTGCATTGCGCGCGGTATCGCCATTCGCCCGGAAGTGTTGCTGCTGGATGAGCCATGTTCAGCTCTGGACCCGATCTCTACCGGGCGTATTGAAGAGCTGATCACCGAGCTGAAACAGGATTACACCGTGGTGATCGTGACCCACAACATGCAGCAGGCGGCACGTTGTTCCGATCATACGGCGTTTATGTACCTGGGCGAGTTGATTGAGTTCAGCAACACGGACGATCTGTTCACCAAGCCCGCGAAGAAACAAACAGAAGACTATATCACCGGTCGTTACGGTTAATTCAGGAGTGCGTAATGGATAGTCTGAACCTTAATAAACATATTTCCGGCCAGTTCAACGCCGAACTGGAAAGCATCCGCACTCAGGTAATGACCATGGGCGGCATGGTGGAGCAGCAGCTTTCTGACGCTATCACCGCTATGCACAACCAGGACAGCGAGCTGGCGAAGCGCGTGGTAGAAGGCGACCATCAGGTTAATATGATGGAAGTCGCCATCGATGAGGCCTGCGTGCGTATTATCGCCAAGCGCCAGCCGACGGCGAGCGATCTGCGCCTGGTGATGGCGATTATCAAAACCATCGCCGAACTGGAGCGCATTGGTGACGTGGCGGATAAAATCTGCCGTACCGCGCTGGAGAAATTCTCCCAGCAGCACCAGCCGCTGTTGGTGAGTCTGGAGTCACTGGGCCGCCACACCGTGCAGATGCTGCACGACGTGCTGGATGCGTTCGCGCGCATGGATCTCGACGAAGCGGTGCGTATCTATCGTGAAGATAAGAAAGTTGACCAGGAGTACGAAGGCATCGTGCGTCAGCTGATGACCTACATGATGGAAGACTCGCGCACCATTCCCAGCGTGCTGACCGCGTTATTCTGCGCGCGCTCTATCGAGCGTATCGGCGACCGTTGCCAGAATATCTGCGAATACATCTTCTACTTCGTGAAGGGGCAGGATTTCCGTCACGTGGGCGGCGATGAGCTGGATAAGCTGCTGGCGGGGAAAGATCCGAAAGAGTAAATCTCATTCTTTTGCCCGGTGGCGCTGCGCTTACCGGGCCTACAGGTACAGATGCTGTAGGCCGGATAAGCGTTAACGCCATCCGGCATTTCAGTTAACGCGTAATCTCCCACCCGCGCGCTTTCCACAATCCCGGCAACTGCGCCAAATCGGTAAACGTCGTCACGTTAGGGTGATCGATCGGTTTGTTATGCGGATCGGCGCAGAAATAAAATACTTCCATTCCCGCCGCAATTCCTGACTGCGCGCCTGCGCTGGAATCATCCACCAGAATACACTTCTCAACATTGACCTTCATGGCGTTCGCCGCATGGAGCATCAGCGCCGGATCGGGCTTCCAGCGTTGAATATCGTAACCGCTAAACAGCAAATCGGGAAAATGATGCAACATGCCCAGTTTACCCAGCGAATGCTGCATCTTACTGACCGGCCCGTTGGATACCACGCACATGGGCGTCTTAATGCTCTCCAGCAGGGTATTTGCGCCCGCGATCGCTTCCAGTTCGGTATCGAACAGGCGCGCCACTTCCGCGCGGTACACGGGTTCCAGCTCCGCCTTTGCCAGCGCAACGCCATGCTCTTTACTGATGGTATCGATAATTTCGTAGAGCTTTACGCCTTTAAAGCGTCTGAATACTTCCGTGAGCTCAAGCGTAATGCCGAACTGCCGGAACATAGTGACATAGGCGCGCGAGCAAATCACTTCACTGTCGACCAGCGTGCCGTCACAGTCAAAAAACACTGCTTCGATTTGGGACATGTCATTTCCATTTTAACAAGTTTAACGTTTACGTAATGCTGAATGAGGGGACGCAATCGTTGCCGTACTAACAAATTGAGTGAAAAAAATTACCACACAACTGCGCCAGGTGTCGCATTTTGGTATAGGATAACGGCGAATTTTCCCTCCTTTCTCCGGAAATTGATAATGAGTCAACAACACACCACCCAGGCTTCTGGTCAGGGTATGCTGGAACGCGTGTTTAAACTGCGCGAACATGGCACGACGGCACGAACCGAAGTGATCGCCGGTTTTACCACTTTCCTGACGATGGTTTATATCGTTTTTGTTAACCCGCAAATTCTGGGCGTAGCTGGCATGGACACCAGCGCCGTCTTTGTGACCACCTGTCTGATTGCGGCCTTTGGCAGTATTCTGATGGGCCTGTTCGCTAACTTGCCGGTGGCGCTGGCGCCCGCGATGGGGCTGAATGCGTTCTTTGCCTTCGTGGTTGTGCAGGCAATGGGACTGCCGTGGCAGGTAGGCATGGGCGCCATTTTCTGGGGCGCTGTTGGTCTTTTATTGCTGACTATCTTCCGCGTGCGTTACTGGATGATCGCCAACATTCCGGTCAGCCTGCGCGTGGGCATCACCAGCGGCATCGGCCTGTTTATCGGCATGATGGGGCTGAAAAACGCCGGCGTGATCGTCGCTAACCCGGAAACGCTGGTCAGCATCGGCAACCTGACCTCGCACAGCGTGCTGCTGGGGGTTCTCGGATTCTTTATTATTGCGATTCTCGCTTCGCGCAACATTCATGCGGCGGTGCTGGTGTCCATCATCGTCACGATGCTGCTTGGCTGGATGATGGGCGATGTACACTACAACGGCATTGTCTCCGCGCCGCCAAGCGTCACCAGCGTGGTAGGGCATGTCGATTTGGCAGGCTCGTTCAATCTTGGCCTGGCGGGGGTTATTTTCTCCTTCATGCTGGTTAACCTGTTCGACTCCTCCGGTACGCTGATTGGCGTGACCGATAAAGCGGGCCTGGCGGATGCGAAAGGTAAGTTCCCGCGCATGAAGCAGGCGCTGTTTGTTGATAGTATCTCTTCTGTCACTGGCGCATTTGTCGGAACGTCTTCTGTGACCGCTTATATTGAGTCCTCTTCCGGCGTTTCGGTGGGCGGTCGCACCGGTTTAACGGCGGTGGTGGTCGGTATTTTGTTCCTGCTGGTTATCTTCCTGTCGCCGCTGGCGGGCATGGTGCCGCCTTACGCGGCGGCGGGCGCGCTGATTTACGTCGGCGTGCTGATGACCTCCAGCCTGGCGCGGGTAAACTGGCAGGATTTAACCGAATCGGTCCCGGCGTTTATTACGGCGGTAATGATGCCGTTTAGCTTCTCGATCACCGAAGGTATCGCGCTGGGCTTTATCTCTTACTGCGTGATGAAAATTGGTACCGGTCGCCTGCGCGACCTTAGCCCGTGCGTAGTGATTGTCGCGCTGTTATTTGTGCTGAAGATTGTGTTTATTGACGGCCACTAAGAACAACGAAATGGGCGGTAAAACCGCCCATTAACGTATAGAAACATGGATAAAATATTTATTCATCTCCCCAAACATTTAATTCGTTATGAAACAGGCCAGGCTATCGATTCCCTGGCTCAGCGTTTCAGCCTGCCTAATGAATCTTGCATGCAAGATTGGCCAATCGAGGTTGCGGATAATCGACGGTTGGATGAGTTTTTATCGGCTTATAGCGAATGCAACGATGATGAATGCTTTGTGTTAATGATAATACTTCTTGAATGTATAGATAACTTTGGTGAGCAGTACCATAAGCATCCTTCCTGGCCAGTAATCTATGACTTACTGGATAAACATATCACCAGACATATCTATACAGTGTGGTATTGGTCATGTACGGACTGTAAGGATGAAGAGTTGGAAGATGCTTTTTACATCACATCGGATATGCGTGCTTTACTAAAAAAGCACGCGTATTTACTACGGTGATAATCCTCAGTGTTTCACCCGCTGAATATACTCGCCAAATGCGGTCAACTGCCCAGTCAAATGATCTAACGTTCCCTGATCCACCACTTCTCCAGTCTGCGGGTCGACTTTATTCTGAATCACGCCGCCCATAAATTCCGGTTTGTTCATCACCATTGCATCAAGGAACACCAGAATCTGGCGCAGATGATACTGGCAGCGCGCGCCGCCAATCGCCCCCATTGAGCTGGTCTGGATAAGAACGGGCTTACCCGCCAGCGGCTGCTCAGGCAGACGGGATAGCCAGTCGATGGCATTTTTCAGGCCGCCGGGAACGGAATAGTTATATTCCGGCGTCACAATGACGACGCCGTCGGCGTTGCGAATCTGCTCCGCCAGCGCCTCTACGCTGGCTGGAAATCCCTCTTCCTGCTGGATATCGGCGTCATACAGCGGAATATCCCCGATCGAAGGCAGCGGCGATACTGTCATTCCTGCCGGCGCGACTTTAGGCAGCGTACGCGCCACCATCCCGTTAAAGGAACCTTTGCGTAAACTTCCCAGCAATGTAACCACATTCAGCGTTTCAGACATACGTGCCCCTTTTTTCATTATGAACGATTAAGCGTATACGATTTGGCGGCGGGGAGTTGGGCGAATCGCATCAGACGCCCGGTTGGCTCATTGGCGCGCGTCTGGATATCGGGCAGGCTTTTCCAGCCCAGTTTGCCATCGAACTCCCACACTTTTAATTTTTCTATCGCTGGCGTAACGGTTACGGACCATACCAGCACATCTTCCGCATCGCACACGGCTTCAAGCTGCGTGACATGCGCGCACTTCAGGCGTCCGGCAACGGGTAAAAGTTGCAGCTCCCGCGGATCGTCATTCATGACATCGCCGGTGAGTTTTAACACGCTCTGGCGCAATGTGATGAGTTGCGCTCGCGCTTCGTTGGGATCGTTTTGATTGGCTACCCATAAGTTTTCATTACGGGAGAAAGGGTGGCGTTCGAGCGAATGCGGATGGTGAAAGCCGCGGGAGGTGCGCTGTAATTCCATATCCAGCCCGCACTCTCCTTCGGTGGTCAACGCCACGCCAACCATATTTCCGGCATAGGAGATAGAAAAGCCTGGCAGATTTTTGTCACGAAACGCGGGTTTACCTTTCGCCTGAATAATGATTTCCGGCAGCTCGCTAATTCCGTACAGCATAAACATCAGTTCGGCAAGAAGGCCTCTGGAGGCGAGAAAACGCGTTCGTCGGTGAGCAGGCAGGTTTCTGGCTTCAATATGGCAAGACGAAGAGAGACGAATTGAAACCAACTGTCCCTCCGTAAGTATCCCTCTGGCAAAGTGAGTCGCCATTTTTCGCTCCGTGATTAATGGGCCGTGATAATGACGAGAGTAACATTAACGTAAATTATGGACAGGTTTTACGCGCTAAAAATTCAATTTCAGAAGGTTCTTTAATCAGATGGTGACATTTCTGGTAAGAGGAAGGTTAATTTATCAACGCAGGTGGTCAGATAAGGCGACGGCAGAGCGTGTTGATAGCCTGTCGTAGCCACACAATCTTGGGATTATGACTATTACGTTTGTGCCATAATAGGGTAAACGGCACCATCAGCTTTTCCCGCTGTTGCGCATCAAAAGGCAGGGGGCGCGCCACTAACGGTAGCTGGTGGAGCTGATTGTAGTGCTGGCAATAGCGCGGCGCGGTTGCTATCAGGGTGTGACCCGGCTGGGCGGCCATAAAGAGCGACTGCTCGAACCCCGGCAGGCTCAACGCGATATGGCGTTTGCGTCCCATTTCTTGCAGGACATCGTCCAGCGCCCAGGTATCGCTTTGCTCCCAGCAAATACTGATATGTGGGTAGCGCAGAAAAGTGTCCAGATCCCACGCTTCGCGCAGCGCCGGATGATCTTCCCGCAGCCAGACCCACGGTAAATCGCTAAACAACACCTCAAAATCAATCGCGAGCGGTAACAGACTGAGCAATTCTCGCGAGCGGGGATGGCTTTCGCGTCCGGTAAATCCGATATCGACTTCCCCACGCGTAATCGCCTCCAGCGAGTCATAATCCCAGTTGCGAACCTTAATGGTAGCCTGCGGATAGCGCTGATAAATCTGCTGCGACAGTGAATTAAACATAATCATCATCAGCGGCGACTCTGCTGCCAACTCAAATTTTAAACCGCGCGGCGTTTGATGATGCGGTTTATCAAGCAGTTGATTCCCCATCTGCATCCAGTCCGCCAGACTTTGCTCCATACTGACCATCAGCGGCGTCGGCGCCAGGCCCAGCGGCGTATTGACGAACAGCGGATCGTCAAACCATGCCCGGAGTTTCGCCAGCGATTTGCTGACCGCTGAGGGCGTTACGTTCATCCGTTTTGCAGCTTTAGTGACGCTGCGCTCCTGCATGAGTAACTGTAGGCATAACAGCAGATTAAGATCGAGACTGGTAAGGGATTTCTTCATGCTCGGCTACGGACCTGTTGGGCGCGACGGAGAAGATCAGCAGAATACTCACTATGCTACAACCAATCAGAATCCCGATCAGCATATTCATCGCGCTGATACCGAGTATTGCCGCCAGCCAAATCCACAGTGATGAACCGCAAACCTGCGCGATACCCAGCGTGGAACTGGCCACTCCGGCGCGCAGCGAAAACGGCCCCAGCGCCTGGCTCATCGCGACGCCAAAACCAACCGAGAATCCGGCGCAGATAAGCGTCAGGCCAAAGAGCGTGACGGTATTGGTATGAGCAAGGCTTAACGTCATGCCAGCCGTCAAAAACAGCCCCTGTGAGACGAGCATTAAGGTTCGCGGCTTAAATAACCCAAGCGCAAAAGGGGTAGAAAAAGAGACGACCATGCTGACGCCTGCGGTGAGCGCCATGGTAATGGCATAGTCGCCACGGCTAAATCCCATCACCTCCATCAGCAGCACTGGAGAGGCATTGACGAAGGTCAGGATCACCGACACGCTAAGGGTGGTGATCGCCAGTCGACTGACGAAAAAACGGTTAACCAGCGACTCGGCGGCGGGCGACGATCGTGATAAATCGCGTGGAGCCCGCCTTGCCGGGCGCGTCTCGCGCAGGATAAACAGTGATAACAGGCCCACAATAATGCCCATCGCGGACATCGTATAGAACAGACTTTGCCAGGGGAAACGAAGCATAATCAAATGCCCCACCACCGGGGCGAGTACCGGCACAATACAGGTAATCCCATTCAATAATGACAGCACTTTCGCCCGGCGATGCTCGTCGAGCGTGTCGCGCAGAATGGCGAACGCCACCACATAGCAGCCGCCTGCGCCTACTCCCTGAAGAAAACGCCCACTCAGAAATAGCGAGCCTTCCGACGCCCGTGAACAAAGCAGTGAGGCCATCATAAAGACGAGCGCGCCGACGATCGCGACCGGCTTGCGGCCTGACTGGTCGGCTATCTTCCCGGCAAACAGCATGGCCGTCGCCATTCCGGCCAGGTAAACGGAGAAGGCGATATGCAACTGCGCCTCGCTGGCGTTCAGATCGGCGGCTATACGCGGTAAACCGACCAGATACATATCAATACCGGCAGGATAGAGTAAAACCAGGGCAAAACTACACAGTAGAAAACGTTTCATAGCGGCCTCACGAAAAGTGTGGCGCTAAGAATACGGGGCGACGTTGCGCGAGACGAGTTGCCATTTGGACAACAGTGATTTCCGCATGGGAAATCATTGCTGCCGGATGGCGGCATAAACGCCTTATCCGGCTTACGGGTTTTGTAGGCCCGGTAAGCATCGCGCCACCGGGCAACACAACGTTATTTGCCGATACAGAAGCTGGAGAAAATCCGTCCCAGCAGGTCGTCGGAGGTAAACTCGCCGGTAATCTCGCTTAAGCTTTGCTGCGCCAGGCGCAACTCTTCCGCCAGCAGTTCCCCCGCCCATGCGCCTAATAGCTGCGCTTTGCCCTGCTCAAGGTGTTCAGCGGCTTCCGCCAGCGCCTGTAGGTGACGGCGGCGGGCCAGGAAGCCGCCTTCCATATTGGTATCAAACCCCATGCTCTGCTTGAGGTGGTTACGCAACACGTCGACGCCTTCGCCGGTACGCGCCGAGAGGCGAACCAGTGAGTGACCGTTTACTTCACTAATACCCAACGTTTCGCCGGTGATATCCGCCTTGTTACGTACCACGGTAATCGGTAGATTTTTGGGCAGACGGGCGATAAAGTCCGGCCAGATGTCGGCAGGGTCAACGGCGTCCGTCGTGGTGCCATCCACCATAAACAGCACGCGATCGGCCTGTTCAATCTCCTGCCAGGCGCGTTCGATGCCGATACGCTCAACTTCGTCGCTGGCGTCGCGCAGTCCGGCGGTATCGATGATATGCAGCGGCATCCCGTCGATGTGAATATGCTCGCGCAACACGTCGCGCGTGGTACCGGCGATATCGGTGACAATGGCCGCTTCACGGCCTGCCAGCGCATTCAGCAGGCTGGATTTCCCGGCATTCGGGCGTCCGGCAATCACTACCTTCATCCCTTCGCGCAGCAGGCTGCCCTGGCGCGCTTCGGTGCGCACGGCGTCAAGATCGGCGATGACGCCATTGAGCTGCGCTTCAATTTTGCCGTCAGAGAGAAAGTCGATCTCCTCATCCGGAAAATCGATAGCCGCTTCGACGTAGATTCGCAGGTGAGTAAGTGCTTCCACAAGGTGGTTAACGCGGGCGGAAAATGCCCCCTGTAACGAGTTTAGCGCCGAACGCGCCGCCTGTTCGGAACTGGCATCGATCAGGTCGGCAATGGCTTCCGCCTGGGCTAAATCGAGCTTATCGTTGAGGAACGCTCGCTCGGAGAACTCGCCAGGTCGGGCAATGCGCACGCCTGGAAGCGTCAGGATACGTTTTAACAGCAGGTCCAGGATCACCGGACCGCCGTGCCCTTGTAGCTCCAGCACATCTTCACCGGTGAAGGAGTTTGGGCCGGGGAACCACAGCGCAATACCCTGATCCAGCGCGCTGCCGTCAACGTCTTTAAACGGCAGGTAGTCGGCATAGCGCGGCTTCGGCAGCTTGCCCAGCACCTCTTGCGCAACGTCGCGCGCTTTCAGACCAGAGATACGCAGGATACCCACGCCACCGCGTCCCGGTGGGGTTGCCTGGGCGACGATAGTGTCGTTATGGCTCATGGTTAGTCTCAACTTTGTTGCAATAAAAAAGGCGGTCATATGACCGCCTTTTGATTGTAGGCCTGATAAGCGTTAGCGCCATCAGGCTGACCGGCGCGCCTTGCCGGATGGCGGCTTCGCCTTATCCGGCCTACACCGAATCAGGATTTTTTCTTCTCGCGGCTATGCAGGCCACGCTTCTCCAGACCACGGTAAATCAGCTGCTGCTGAATGATGGTGACCAGGTTGCTGACGATATAGTACAGCACCAGACCTGACGGGAACCACAGGAAGAACACCGTAAAGATGACCGGCATAAAGGTCATGATCTTCTGCTGCATCGGGTCGGTCACGGTGGTCGGCGACATCTTCTGAATGAAGAACATCGTTACGCCCATCAGGATCGGCAGAATGTAGTACGGGTCCTGTGCGGACAGGTCATGAATCCACAGCGCGAACGGCGCATGACGCAGTTCAATGGAACCCATCAGCATGTAGTACAACGCCAGGAAGATAGGCATCTGGATGATCAGCGGGAAGCAGCCGCCCAGCGGGTTAACCTTCTCCGCTTTGTACAGGGCCATCATCTCCTGGCTTTGGCGCTGTTTATCATCGCCAAGACGTTCGCGCATCGCCTGAATTTTCGGCTGCAGCATACGCATCTTCGCCATTGACGTGTACTGCGCTTTGGTCAGCGGGTACATGATACCGCGAACGATAAAGGTAATGATGATAATGGAGAAGCCCCAGTTGCCCACAAAGCTGTGGATCCACTTCAGCAACTTGAACAGCGGCTGAGAGATGAACCACAACCAACCGTAGTCCACGGTCAAATCCAGGTGCGGTGCAACAGCCGCCATTTTATCCTGAATTTCCGGGCCGACCCACAGGGTGCTGGTCATCGCGCCAGTCTGGCCTGGCTGTACCAGTACCGGCTGCGCTTTATAGCCGATAGCGACAATGCCGTTGCCCAGATTGGCGGTGTAGAAATTGTTGGTGCCGTCGTTACGCGGAATCCATGCGGTAGCGAAATACTGCTGCAACATTGCCACCCAACCGCCTTTGGAGCTGACGTTGAGGTTTTCGTTATCGGCAATGGTGTCGAATTTGTATTTCTCATACTTCTCATCCGGCGTGGAGTACGCTGCGCCGCGGAACGTATGCAGCGCAAAGTTGCTGCTGCCGGTGTCGCGATGAGGAGGCAGGTTGACGGATTGTTTTAACTGACCAAAGGTGGAGACTTCCAGCGGTTTTTCGCCGGCGTTCTGCACGCTATAGTTCACGTTAACCGCATAATCGCCACGCTTAAAGACAAACGTTTTGGTAAACGTGTTGCCTGCGGCGTCAGTATAAGTCATCGGAACCTGCAGTTCGTTCTGACCGTCGGCCAGTACAAACGCCTCTTTCTCGACGTTGTACAGCGGACGCGGGCCGTTCGCCGGGTTATCCGGGCCGTCGCGGCCTGTCAGGCCGCTTTGCGCCTGATAGATAAACTGCGGGGTGGTTTCCAGCAGCTGGAACGGTTCGTTGGAACCCAGTTCTTTCGGGTAAGCCGGGAGCAAGGCCTGCTCGACATCACCACCACGGGTGTTGATAGTCAAATCAAGCACATCGGTTTTCACCGTAATCATTTTCCCCTGGCCACTGGCTGGTACGCCCTGGTCGGCGGCGCTACCCGCTGCGGTGGTCGTTGTCTGCGTGGTCTGTTGAGTCTGAGGTTGCGGATTTTTATCCTGCTCCCAGGCTTGCCAGATCATGAAAGACACGAACAGCAAAGCGATGACTAAAAGATTGCGTTGCGAATCCATCGTTAGTGTTCTCTGGTATCAAATGGTCCGGGCGGGACGGGATCGTCACCACCAGGGTGTAAAGGGTGGCATTTTAATACGCGTTTCACCGTCAACCAACTGCCTTTTATCACTCCAAACCTGCGCAATGCCTCAATTCCGTAGCTTGAGCACGTTGGCGTGAAACGACAATGCGGCCCAAGCAGCGGACTGATCAGGCGTTGATAGACCCGAATAAGGGCTATCAGGACCCGCGAGCCAGGCGACAGTGGCGGCGCCATAATTTTTCCAACGCTTCCGAGAGAGCACGGTTATCGAGGTCGGCAACCCCTTTTTTCGCCACCACCACGAAATCCATTGCAG
Source organism: Salmonella sp. 2020_1459 (assembly GCF_043847915.1). Lineage (NCBI taxonomy): Bacteria > Pseudomonadati > Pseudomonadota > Gammaproteobacteria > Enterobacterales > Enterobacteriaceae > Salmonella > Salmonella sp. 2020_1459. The sequence goes on from NZ_JBCMFA010000011.1 coordinate 49,954, forward strand.
GAAGTTCATGCTGGCGCAGACGGAAGCTTTCACGCGTCAGACGTTTAATCCGGTTGCGTTCATGCGCACGTCGAACGTTTTTCTTGGCGACGGTAAGACCGATACGGGGATGCCCCAGCGAATTCAGGCGGCCGAGGATGGTGATTTGCGGCGTGCCAGCCCGTTGAGGTTGCTGGAAGACGAATGTGAAATGAGCGGGAGTTAACAAACGTAACTCCCTGGGAAATGCGAGCTTAACCACTCAGGGGTTAGCTTTATTACTTGGAAACGGTCAGACGAGCGCGGCCTTTAGCACGACGACGTGCCAGAACCTGACGACCATTTTTAGTAGCCATACGAGCACGGAAGCCGTGAGAACGGTTGCGCTTCAGTACAGACGGTTGAAAAGTGCGTTTCATGGCGATTTCTACCTAAACTTGAATAAATTCACTGACTTTTGCGTATACCCGAACAAACTTTGAACGACTTACGCCACAGTGTGGGTGATTAAAGAGGCCGGATTGTAATAATTGTACACTCCGGAGTCAATTCTCTTTCCTTATTTTCCCGCGATTTTCCACGCCTTTTTGTGCGGAAAATAAGCAGCGTTGACGCCATATGACGGGCATTGCGCGACGGGTGGAGAATTATACGGACTGCCAGGTAAAGCGCAAGGATCGCCCTGGATCTTTATGCGATCTTTTAGGCGTCTGCTCACCTTTACCTATTAATTTTTTCAATATGCGCGCGAAAGCGTACAGGAGTTCCCCAGGATCGATTACACTTATCCTTTCCTGGAAAGTCCTGTGGATAAATAGGGAAGAATCTGTGAGAAACAGAAGATCTCTTGCTCAGTTTAGGCTATGATCCGCGGTCCTGATCGTTTCAAACGATCCTGGTCAGGCATGAACACGAAATTTTTCAGACTGCGTGAAGTCGCGATCGTTTGAAAGATCCGTGAAAACCGCAGACAGCGGTTCGTGCGTCACCCTTCATGCAGGGTCTTATCGACGTGCGCCAACAATCATTAATGTATCAGCCTTTGTCATTTATCGACTTTTGTTCGAGTGGAGTCCGCCGTGTCACTTTCGCTTTGGCAGCAGTGTCTTGCCCGATTGCAGGATGAGTTACCAGCCACAGAATTCAGTATGTGGATACGCCCGTTGCAGGCGGAACTGAGCGATAACACGCTGGCTTTGTATGCGCCAAACCGTTTTGTGCTCGATTGGGTAAGAGATAAGTACCTCAACAATATCAATGGATTACTCAACACATTCTGCGGCGCGGATGCCCCACAACTGCGTTTTGAAGTGGGAACAAAGCCCGTTACGCAAACGCTAAAAACGCCTGTGCATAACGTTGTCGCGCCTGCGCAGACAACAACGGCGCAGCCGCAGCGCGTAGCGCCTGCGGCCCGTTCGGGCTGGGATAACGTACCAGCGCCAGCGGAGCCGACCTACCGCTCCAACGTCAATGTAAAACATACATTTGATAACTTCGTCGAAGGTAAATCCAACCAACTGGCGCGCGCGGCGGCACGTCAGGTGGCGGATAATCCTGGCGGCGCTTATAACCCGTTATTCCTCTATGGCGGCACCGGTCTGGGTAAAACTCACCTGCTGCACGCGGTGGGTAACGGCATTATGGCGCGTAAACCCAACGCGAAAGTCGTGTATATGCACTCCGAGCGCTTTGTGCAGGACATGGTAAAAGCCCTGCAAAATAACGCCATCGAAGAGTTTAAACGCTACTACCGCTCCGTTGACGCATTGCTGATCGACGATATTCAATTCTTCGCCAATAAAGAACGATCCCAGGAAGAGTTTTTCCATACCTTTAACGCTCTGCTGGAAGGCAATCAGCAGATCATTTTGACGTCGGATCGCTATCCGAAAGAGATCAACGGCGTTGAGGATCGTCTCAAGTCCCGCTTTGGTTGGGGGCTGACAGTGGCGATCGAACCGCCAGAACTGGAAACCCGCGTGGCGATCCTGATGAAAAAAGCGGACGAAAATGATATTCGTCTGCCAGGCGAAGTAGCGTTCTTTATCGCCAAACGTCTACGCTCTAACGTGCGTGAACTGGAAGGCGCGTTGAACCGGGTGATTGCCAATGCCAACTTTACCGGCCGGGCGATTACTATCGACTTTGTGCGCGAAGCGCTGCGCGATTTACTGGCGTTGCAGGAAAAACTGGTCACCATCGACAATATTCAGAAGACGGTGGCCGAGTATTACAAAATCAAAATTGCGGATCTGCTTTCTAAGCGTCGATCTCGCTCGGTAGCACGTCCGCGCCAGATGGCTATGGCGCTGGCAAAAGAGCTCACCAACCACAGTCTGCCGGAAATCGGCGATGCGTTTGGCGGGCGCGACCACACTACCGTACTTCATGCCTGTCGTAAAATTGAGCAACTGCGTGAAGAAAGCCACGATATCAAAGAAGATTTTTCGAATTTAATCAGAACATTGTCGTCGTGATCCTATGAAATTTACCGTTGAACGTGAACATTTATTAAAACCGCTTCAGCAGGTCAGCGGCCCGCTGGGCGGCCGTCCTACGCTGCCGATTCTCGGTAACCTGCTCCTCCAGGTAGCGGACGGTACGCTTTCTCTGACCGGCACCGATCTTGAAATGGAGATGGTCGCGCGCGTTACGCTTTCTCAGCCGCATGAGCCAGGCGCCACTACCGTGCCGGCGCGGAAATTCTTTGATATCTGCCGCGGCCTGCCGGAGGGCGCGGAGATTGCCGTTCAGTTGGAAGGCGATCGGATGCTGGTGCGTTCTGGCCGTAGCCGCTTCTCGCTGTCTACGCTGCCTGCCGCCGATTTCCCGAATCTTGACGACTGGCAAAGCGAAGTTGAATTTACGCTGCCGCAGGCCACGATGAAGCGCCTGATTGAATCGACCCAGTTTTCGATGGCCCATCAGGATGTGCGCTACTACTTAAACGGTATGCTGTTTGAAACGGAAGGTAGCGAACTGCGCACTGTCGCGACCGACGGCCACCGTCTGGCGGTGTGCTCAATGCCGCTGGAAGCGTCTTTACCCAGCCACTCGGTGATTGTGCCGCGTAAAGGCGTGATTGAACTGATGCGTATGCTCGACGGCGGCGAAAACCCGCTGCGCGTGCAGATTGGCAGTAATAATATCCGCGCGCACGTCGGCGACTTTATCTTTACCTCGAAGCTGGTGGATGGTCGCTTCCCGGATTACCGTCGCGTTCTGCCGAAGAATCCGGATAAACATCTGGAAGCGGGCTGCGATATCCTCAAGCAGGCGTTTGCCCGCGCAGCAATCCTCTCGAATGAGAAATTCCGCGGCGTGCGTCTGTACGTCAGTGAGAATCAGCTCAAAATCACCGCCAATAACCCGGAACAGGAAGAAGCGGAAGAGATTCTGGACGTGAGCTACGGCGGGACGGAGATGGAAATCGGCTTTAACGTCAGTTACGTGCTGGACGTGCTCAATGCGCTGAAGTGCGAAACCGTGCGCATTATGCTGACGGATTCCGTATCCAGCGTACAGATTGAGGATGCGGCGTCACAGAGTGCTGCCTACGTTGTTATGCCAATGAGGCTGTAGAATCTGAAAAGGGGCTGGTTTACTTGCCATTTCGCCTCCCGGCAGTGCTCGAAATGCTCACGTACTTCGTGTACGCTCCGCTTTCTGCGCGCTGGCGGTAGACGAACTGGCTGCGACACACACGCCCCTGGACGAATGTACTAATATATGTCACTGACGCGCCTTTTAATCAAAGACTTCCGCAACATAGAAAATGCGGATCTCGCTTTATCCCCCGGCTTTAACTTCCTGGTTGGCGCCAACGGCAGCGGCAAAACCAGCGTGCTGGAAGCTATCTATACGCTTGGCCATGGTCGGGCGTTTCGCAGTTTGCAGCCTGGCCGCGTGATTCGTCATGAGCAGGAAGCGTTTGTTCTTCACGGGCGATTACAGAGCGAAGAGCGTGAGACGTCGATTGGCTTAACCAAAGATAAGCAGGGCGACAGCAAGGTCCGTATCGACGGTACCGACGGTCACAAGATCGCGGAGCTGGCGCATTTAATGCCGATGCAGTTGATTACGCCGGAGGGGTTTACTTTACTCAACGGCGGCCCCAAATACAGAAGAGCGTTCCTTGACTGGGGATGCTTTCACAACGAAGCCGGATTCTTCACCGCCTGGAGCAACCTGAAACGATTGCTGAAACAGCGTAATGCCGCGCTGCGCCAGGTGAGTCGTTATGAGCAATTGCGCCCGTGGGATAAAGAGCTGATTCCGCTGGCGGAACAAATTAGTACCTGGCGGGCGGAGTACAGTAGCGCTATCGCACAGGACATGGCGGATACCTGTCAGCAGTTTTTACCTGAATTTTCCCTGACGTTCTCTTTCCAGCGCGGCTGGGAGAAAGAGACAGACTATGCGGACGTGCTGGAGCGAAGCTTTGAGCGTGACCGTATGTTGACCTACACCGCGCACGGGCCGCATAAAGCGGACTTTCGCATTCGCGCCGACGGCGCGCCGGTGGAAGATACCCTGTCGCGCGGGCAGCTAAAGTTATTGATGTGCGCCTTACGTCTGGCGCAGGGCGAGTTCCTCACCCGCGAAAGCGGGCGGCGCTGCCTGTACCTGATAGATGATTTTGCCTCTGAACTTGACGATGCGCGTCGCGGACTGCTGGCCAGCCGCTTAAAAGCCACGCAATCGCAGGTCTTTGTCAGCGCAATTAGCGCTGAACACGTTATAGACATGTCGGATGAAAATTCGAAGATGTTTACCGTGGAAAAGGGTAAAATAACGGATTAACCCAAGATTAAATGAGCGAGAAACGTTGATGTCGAATTCTTATGACTCCTCCAGTATCAAAGTCCTGAAAGGGCTGGATGCGGTGCGTAAGCGCCCGGGTATGTATATCGGCGACACGGATGACGGCACCGGTCTGCACCACATGGTATTCGAGGTGGTAGATAACGCTATCGACGAAGCGCTCGCAGGTCACTGTAAAGATATCGTCGTGACTATTCACGCCGATAACTCCGTGTCCGTAACGGATGATGGCCGTGGCATTCCGACCGGGATTCACCCGGAAGAAGGCGTCTCGGCGGCGGAAGTGATCATGACCGTTCTGCACGCGGGCGGTAAATTTGACGATAACTCCTATAAAGTCTCCGGCGGTCTGCACGGCGTGGGCGTCTCGGTAGTCAACGCTCTGTCGCAAAAACTGGAACTGGTTATCCAGCGAGATGGCAAAATTCACCGTCAGATCTACGAGCACGGCGTGCCGCAGGCACCCCTGGCCGTCACTGGCGATACCGATAAAACCGGCACGATGGTACGTTTCTGGCCGAGCCACGAAACCTTCACCAACGTCACTGAATTTGAATATGAGATCCTGGCGAAACGCCTGCGTGAACTGTCATTCCTGAACTCAGGCGTCTCCATCCGCCTGCGCGACAAGCGCGATGGCAAAGAAGATCATTTCCACTACGAAGGCGGCATCAAGGCGTTTGTTGAATATCTGAACAAGAATAAAACGCCGATCCACCCGAATATCTTCTACTTCTCCACCGAAAAAGACGGTATCGGCGTTGAAGTGGCGCTGCAGTGGAACGATGGTTTCCAGGAAAACATCTACTGCTTTACCAACAACATTCCGCAGCGCGACGGCGGTACCCACCTGGCAGGCTTCCGTGCGGCGATGACCCGTACGCTGAACGCCTATATGGACAAAGAAGGTTACAGCAAAAAAGCTAAAGTCAGCGCCACCGGCGACGATGCCCGTGAAGGTCTGATTGCGGTGGTTTCCGTAAAAGTACCGGACCCGAAATTCTCCTCACAGACCAAAGATAAGCTGGTCTCTTCCGAGGTGAAATCGGCGGTAGAACAGCAGATGAACGAACTGCTGAGCGAATACCTGCTGGAAAACCCATCTGACGCGAAAATCGTCGTCGGCAAAATTATCGACGCCGCGCGTGCGCGTGAAGCGGCGCGTCGCGCCCGTGAAATGACCCGTCGTAAAGGCGCGCTGGATTTAGCCGGTCTGCCGGGCAAACTGGCGGACTGTCAGGAACGCGACCCGGCGCTGTCCGAACTGTACCTGGTGGAAGGGGACTCCGCGGGCGGCTCTGCGAAGCAGGGGCGTAACCGTAAAAACCAGGCGATTCTGCCGCTGAAAGGTAAAATCCTCAACGTCGAGAAAGCGCGCTTCGACAAGATGCTCTCCTCTCAGGAAGTGGCGACTCTGATCACCGCGCTGGGCTGCGGTATCGGTCGCGACGAGTACAACCCGGACAAGCTGCGCTATCACAGCATCATCATCATGACCGATGCGGACGTCGACGGCTCGCACATCCGTACGCTGCTGTTGACCTTCTTCTATCGTCAGATGCCGGAAATCGTCGAGCGCGGCCACGTCTACATTGCGCAGCCGCCGCTGTACAAAGTCAAGAAAGGTAAGCAGGAACAGTACATCAAAGACGATGAAGCGATGGATCAGTACCAGATTTCCATCGCGCTTGACGGTGCGACTCTGCACGCGAACGCCCATGCGCCGGCGCTATCCGGCGAAGCGTTAGAAAAACTGGTCTCTGAATATAACGCCACGCAGAAAATGATTGGTCGTATGGAGCGTCGCTTCCCGAAAGCGCTGCTCAAAGAGCTGGTGTATCAGCCAACTCTGACCGAAGCCGATCTTTCTGATGAGCAGACTGTAACGCGCTGGGTGAATGCGCTGATTACCGAGCTGAACGAGAAAGAGCAGCACGGCAGTCAGTGGAAGTTCGATGTTCATACTAATACGGAACAGAATCTGTTCGAGCCTATCGTTCGCGTGCGTACGCATGGTGTGGATACCGATTATCCGTTGGATCACGAGTTTGTGACCGGCGCGGAATATCGTCGTATCTGCACGCTGGGCGAGAAGCTGCGAGGTCTGATTGAAGAGGACGCGTTTATCGAACGCGGCGAGCGTCGCCAGCCGGTAACCAGCTTCGAGCAGGCGCTGGAGTGGTTGGTGAAAGAATCACGTCGCGGTCTGGCTATCCAGCGTTATAAAGGTCTGGGTGAAATGAACCCGGATCAGCTGTGGGAAACCACCATGGACCCGGAAAGTCGCCGTATGCTGCGCGTGACCGTCAAAGATGCGATTGCTGCCGACCAGCTGTTCACCACGCTGATGGGTGATGCCGTTGAGCCGCGTCGTGCCTTTATCGAAGAGAACGCCCTGAAAGCAGCGAATATCGATATTTAATATTCCCGCGTAATCTCTCCCTTATATAAGGGAGAGATTTAGTCTGTAGGTTGAGGGGAGCGAATCCCAACATTTAACAGCGCCTGGAAGGTTTGTCAGCAGTCTGAGATTTAGTAACGCATCGGGGGTAGTGAGTGCAATATAATGACGTATCCAATACCAAGAATTATAGCCACTACAAGTATCGTTAAAATTAATATTTCTAATAATTTGTTCATAATATATCCTTGATGTATTTTCCATTGTTTAGCATTAAAGATACTTTGTTGGTTGGATAGAGTATTTACTCCGCCATCCGACAAGGTAAAGCTGACATAGAATGCCTGAATACATTCAGGCATTCTTTATTATTAGTAGCGCATCGCCGGTAAAGAATTCATGATAATAATATGGCCAATTGCCTGGAAGGGCGCAGTGATAACATCGCCAATAATAGAGAATGGCATTAATAAAACCTTAGCCGAGAAATGCTTCTTATCACGTGTGAAGTTTATTTTATGGAAAGATTTTAGTAATATTTCATTTTCATTATCGGCATCTTTGGGTTGGATTTTTCCTGCTAACGTAAAATAAAAAGGACTGCCAGGATCGTTTTCATGTACATAAAATGCCTCTCTGACTTTTGATTTTTCTTCTTCCGTCAAAGATTTATAGCTGTAGCTAATATCTGAAGGGCGGACGCAATGAAACTCATTTTGTTTGTTCCCTTTTTTACTATCGGTAGAACAGTAAAGCTGTTTGGAAAATTCGATAATTCTTTTATCGATATGAGGATTATTCAGTAAAGTGACGAAATTTCTGGTTGTTGTGTTGATATTATCATCTTTTATATCAAGTTGATAATTATTGTCTTCACCAACAAATGTCCACGTTTCCTCTCCGTTTGTGGTCGTTGATGGTTTGATACTTTTTATTTCATCTGTTTTCCAGACTTCTGTCGTGGGTGCGCTTTCCGTTTTTATAGTATCGAGTAAAGATGACGTCATACAGCCGCTTAAAAAATAACTCATGGCAATGGCTGATATTATTTTAATTATTTTCATGAATGTATTCCTTACATGTCATATTCGTTATTATTACCACGCCGCTAATTTTATTGCTATTTTTTCTATCTGCGCTTTCTTACCGGTGTGCCGTTTAATCGAAAGCTGTGTTATTTTTATTTTTTTCAGAGAGTACTAACGGTAATTGTCATCAAATTATTCATTCCTCAAATGGTTTAACGGGACACTCAGTCTCTTTTTCTTCTATAGACGGTGAGTTTCCCAATAACCTCCTTTATTTTTCTGTATGTTATTGCCTGATAAATCGGTCAATGCACAATAGAAGCAACCATTGTAAAGACCGTTAAACTCTTCATCATGTCGGACAAAAGAGGAATCCTTTTTCCAGAGTTTATCCCCCTTTATCCCTGACTCTTTTGCTGTTTTTTGAGCGGAATCGCGTTAGCATGAGTCAGGACTCATTTAATGCGGGGATTTCATGGCTATCAAACTTATTGCTATCGACATGGATGGCACCCTTCTGCTGCCCGATCACACCATTTCTCCGGCGGTTAAAAACGCGATTGCCGCTGCGCGTGAAAAAGGGGTAAATGTGGTGCTGACCACAGGCCGTCCGTATGCGGGTGTGCACAGTTACCTGAAAGAACTTCACATGGAACAGCCCGGCGATTATTGCATCACCTATAACGGGGCGCTGGTGCAGAAAGCAGGGGACGGCAGTACGGTTGCGCAAACGGCGCTCAGCTATGATGACTACCGTTACCTGGAAAAACTGTCCCGTGAGGTGGGTTCTCACTTCCACGCATTAGACCGAAATACGCTTTATACCGCTAACCGCGATATCAGCTACTACACGGTGCATGAGTCGTATGTGGCGACCATTCCGCTGGTGTTCTGTGAAGCCGAAAAAATGGATCCTGCGACCCAGTTCCTGAAAGTGATGATGATCGATGAGCCTGCCGTTCTCGACCGAGCGATTGCGCGTATACCGGCAGAGGTGAAGGAAAAGTACACCGTGCTGAAAAGTGCGCCGTACTTCCTCGAAATCCTCGATAAACGCGTCAACAAAGGGACTGGCGTAAAATCGCTGGCCGAGGCGTTGGGAATTAAAGCCGAGGAGGTCATGGCGATTGGCGATCAGGAAAACGACATTGCGATGATTGAATACGCCGGTATGGGCGTGGCAATGGACAATGCCATTCCGTCGGTCAAAGAGGTGGCTAACTTTGTGACTAAATCGAACCTTGAAGATGGTGTTGCCTGGGCGATTGAAAAATTTGTGCTGAACCCCGATTACTCATCCGGCCATTTTCCCGCCCGATAAGGCATAGTCGCCATCGGGCAAATACGCGCTTAACGACCCGCACTTGCTGCGGGTTTTTTTATATCTTTCGTTTACGTCTTATAACGTCCCCATAACCAATTGTCGTTTTTGTGATCTAAATTGTAGTACAACATAATTATGTTGTACTACATTAATGGCATGATAACGACGGTTGATATCACGCTAGTACTACAAAATTGCGGCGTAATTCAGCTATCGCGGTAAAGTAAGAGAGTTCACATCGAGCACAAGGACTCTCTATGACTCTCAATAAAACCGATCGCATCGTTATCACGCTGGGCAAACAGATTGTCAGCGGTAAATACGTACCCGGTTCGGCGCTGCCAGCGGAAGCGGATCTGTGCGAGGAGTTTGAAACGTCGCGCAACATCATTCGCGAAGTGTTTCGTTCGCTTATGGCGAAGCGGCTAATTGAAATGAAGCGCTATCGCGGCGCGTTTATCGCACCGCGTAACCAGTGGAATTATCTCGATACCGACGTGCTGCAATGGGTGCTGGAAAACGACTACGACCCGAGGCTTATCAGCGCGATGAGCGAAATACGAAACCTGGTGGAGCCAGCAATAGCACGCTGGGCGGCGGAACGGGCAACATCAAGCGATCTGGCTGAAATTGAGTCGGCGCTAAACGACATGATTGCCAACAACCAGGACCGGGAAGCGTTTAACGAGGCGGATATTCGCTATCACGAAGCAGTGTTGCAGTCGGTGCATAACCCGGTGTTGCAACAGTTAAATGTAGCGATCAGCTCGCTACAGCGAGCGGTATTTGAACGGACCTGGATGGGCGATGCGGCCAACATGCCGAAAACGCTCCAGGAACATAAGGCGCTATTCGATGCGATACGGCATCAGGATGGCGATGCGGCAGAGCAGGCGGCATTAACCATGATCGCCAGCTCGACACGAAGGTTAAAGGAAATCACATGACAGCTCGCTACATCGCAATTGACTGGGGATCGACCAATCTGCGCGCCTGGCTTTACCAGGGCGACAAATGCCTGGAGAGCAGGCAATCAGAAGCAGGCGTTACACGCCTGAACGGTAAATCTCCTGACGCGGTGTTAGCAGAAGTCACAACACACTGGCGCGACAGCGCCACCCCCGTGGTAATGGCGGGCATGATCGGCAGTAACGTAGGCTGGCAAAATGCGCCTTATCTGCCGGTTCCCGCCCTGTTCTCCGCTATTGGCGAACAGTTAACCGCCGTTGGCGACAACATCTGGATCATCCCCGGATTGTGTGTCTCACGCGAGGATAACCACAACGTGATGCGCGGCGAAGAGACGCAACTGCTTGGCGCCCGCGAACTTTCTCCTTCTTCTGTCTATGTCATGCCCGGCACGCATTGCAAATGGGTACAGACTGATACGCAACAAATTCATGATTTTCGTACTGTGATGACAGGCGAACTCCATCACTTGTTGCTGCGTCACTCGCTGGTCGGGGCTGGTTTGCCGGAACAGGAAGCTTCTGGCGACGCCTATGCCGCGGGGCTGGAGCGCGGTCTTAATTCTCCTGCCGTCCTGCCTTCTCTTTTTGAGGTTCGCGCCTCGCACGTGTTGGGACACCTTGCGCGTGAGCAGGTCAGCGACTTCCTCTCCGGCCTGTTGATTGGCGCGGAAGTCGCCAGCATGAGCGAATCCTTCGCGGCGCAACAGGCTATCACTCTCGTCGCTGGACCCGCGCTGATCTTACGTTACCAACAGGCGTTTCGTGCTATTGGGCGTGATGTTTCAACCGTGGATGGCGATATGGCATTTCAGGCTGGAATAAGGAGCATCGCTCATGCAGTGGCAAACTAATCTCCCTCTCATCGCTATCTTACGCGGTATTACGCCCGATGATGCCCTGGCGCACGTTGGCGCGGTGGTGGATGCGGGATTTGACGCTATAGAAATTCCGCTTAACTCCCCACAGTGGGAAAAAAGCATTTCTTCCGTGGTGAAGGCGTATGGCGGCAGGGCGCTTATTGGCGCTGGTACCGTACTGAAACCGGAACAGGTAGACCAGCTTGCCGGGATGGGCTGCAAGCTGATCGTCACGCCGAATATCCAACCGGAGGTGATCCGCCGGGCAGTGAGCTATGGCATGACCGTGTGTCCGGGCTGCGCCACGGCAACGGAAGCCTTTGCTGCGCTGGATGCAGGCGCACAGGCGTTAAAAATTTTCCCATCATCGGCGTTTGGTCCGGGCTACATCAGCGCGCTGAAAGCGGTACTTCCGCCGGATGTTCCGCTATTTGCCGTCGGCGGCGTGACGCCGGAAAACCTGGCGCAATGGATTAAAGCCGGCTGTGTGGGCGCGGGACTGGGTAGCGATCTCTATCGCGCCGGGCAATCCGTTGAACGCACCGCGCAGCAGGCTGCGGCATTTGTTAATGCGTATCGAGAGGCAGTGAAATGAAAATAACTCACATCACCACGTACCGTTTACCTCCACGTTGGATGTTCCTGAAAATCGAAACGGATGAAGGCGTGGTTGGCTGGGGAGAGCCGGTCATTGAAGGTCGGGCACGTACTGTTGAGGCGGCAGTACATGAGTTTGCCGACTACCTGATAGGGAAAGATCCGGCTCGTATCAACGACCTGTGGCAGGTAATGTACCGGGCCGGTTTTTATCGCGGCGGCCCGATTATGATGAGCGCCATCGCCGGTATTGACCAGGCATTGTGGGATATCAAAGGCAAGGTGTTGAATGCGCCGGTCTGGCAGCTCATGGGCGGCCTGGTGCGCGACAAAATCAAGGCCTATAGCTGGGTGGGCGGCGATCGTCCGGCAGACGTCATTGACGGTATTGAAAAATTGCGCGGTATTGGTTTTGACACCTTCAAGCTGAACGGCTGTGAAGAGATGGGCGTGATTGATAACTCCCGTGCGGTGGATGCGGCGGTCAATACCGTGGCGCAAATCCGCGAAGCTTTCGGCAGTGAAATTGAGTTTGGGCTCGATTTCCACGGTCGCGTTAGCGCGCCGATGGCGAAGGTGCTGATTAAAGAACTGGAACCCTATCGTCCGCTGTTTATTGAAGAGCCGGTGCTGGCGGAACAGGCGGAATATTATCCGCGCCTGGCAGCGCAAACGCATATTCCGATTGCCGCAGGCGAACGTATGTTCTCGCGTTTTGAATTTAAACGCGTGCTGGACGCGGGCGGGTTGGCGATTCTACAGCCGGATTTATCCCACGCGGGCGGCATTACCGAATGCTATAAAATCGCCGGAATGGCGGAAGCATATGATGTGGCGCTGGCGCCGCATTGCCCGCTGGGTCCAATCGCCCTGGCTGCCTGCCTGCATATCGATTTTGTTTCGCGCAACGCGGTATTCCAGGAGCAGAGCATGGGCATTCACTATAACAAGGGCGCGGAGCTGCTCGACTTTGTGAAAAACAAAGAAGACTTCAGCATGGACGGCGGCTTCTTTAAACCCTTAACCAAACCGGGTCTTGGCGTAGACATTGACGAGGCCAGGGTGATTGAACTTAGCAAAAGCGCGCCGGACTGGCGTAATCCGTTGTGGCGGCACGCTGACGGATCGGTAGCCGAGTGGTGATCGCCACGCTGTAGGCTCAACAAACGTCGCCCTCCGGGCAACCCAATTTAAATATAAAAACACACCCTCTGTAATTTACAGGGCATGGTGAGCGGCCTCGCTATGCCCAGAATCTGGAGACAGATGACGATGGATATTTCAGTTACAGCAGCACAGCCGGGGCGTCGCCGCTATCTGACGTTGGTGATGATCTTTATTACCGTGGTGATTTGCTACGTCGATCGCGCCAACCTTGCCGTGGCTTCCATGCATATTCAAAAAGAATTCGGCATTACCAAAGCGGAAATGGGCTATGTCTTCTCCGCTTTTGCCTGGCTCTATACGTTATGCCAGATCCCTGGCGGCTGGTTTCTCGACCGTATTGGGTCCCGGCTGACCTATTTTATCGCTATCTTCGGCTGGTCAGTCGCGACGCTATTGCAGGGGTTTGCGACGGGACTATTGTCGCTTATCGGCCTGCGCGCTATTACCGGGATTTTCGAGGCGCCGGCCTTTCCGGCAAATAACCGGATGGTCACTAGCTGGTTTCCGGAGCATGAGCGCGCATCCGCAGTCGGGTTCTACACCTCTGGACAGTTCGTCGGACTGGCATTCCTTACGCCGCTGCTGATCTGGATTCAGGAAATGCTGAGCTGGCACTGGGTCTTTATCGTCACCGGCGGTATCGGGATTATCTGGTCATTGGTCTGGTTTAAGGTTTATCAACCGCCGCGTTTGACGAAAAGCCTTAGCCAGGCGGAGCTGGAGTATATTCGCGATGGCGGCGGTCTGGTGGATGGCGATGCGCCAGCGAAAAAAGAGGCCCGCCAGCCGCTGACGAAAGCCGACTGGAAACTGGTGTTTCATCGTAAGCTGGTGGGCGTCTACCTCGGTCAGTTCGCCGTAAACTCTACGCTATGGTTCTTTCTGACCTGGTTCCCTAATTATCTGACCCAGGAAAAAGGCATTACCGCGCTAAAAGCGGGCTTTATGACGACCGTACCGTTTCTGGCTGCCTTTTTTGGCGTACTGCTCTCCGGCTGGCTGGCGGATAAACTGGTGAAAAAAGGCTTCTCGCTGGGCGTGGCGCGCAAAACGCCGATTATTTGCGGTTTGCTCATCTCCACGTGCATTATGGGCGCTAACTACACTAACGATCCGTTGTGGATTATGGCGTTGATGGCGATAGCTTTCTTCGGCAACGGATTTGCGTCCATTACCTGGTCGTTAATCTCTTCGCTTGCGCCGATGCGGTTGATTGGCCTTACCGGCGGTATGTTTAACTTTATCGGCGGGTTGGGCGGGATTAGCGTACCGTTAGTGATTGGTTATCTGGCGCAAAGCTACGGTTTTGCTCCGGCGCTGGTCTATATCTCCGTTGTGGCCCTGCTGGGCGCGCTGTCTTACATCCTGTTAGTGGGCGATGTGAAACGCGTCGGATAAGTTGGCCGTGGCGAGCCGGAAGCTATTATGGCGAAGGATGATCGGCTATCCATGCGTCGAGCGCCGTCACTCCCTGCGTCACGATAGTTTTAATATCTATATCGCTTAGCGGTTGCAATTCCAGCTCCCGACAGGCTTCGGTTGCCTGCGTCATCCCCAGGCTGGCGCAGCCGCTTTTTAATTTATGCGCCAGCCGCTTAATGTTAACGTCGTCATTCATGGCGCGCGCCGCCTCGATCTCCTCGACTAAAGGCAGCGCGCTGTCTTTGAATAACGCGATCCATTGCCGGAGTTTTTCCGGGCCGACAGACGCCATATCGCCGGCAAGCTGATGTTCATTCAGCATCGCCAGCGCGTTGTGAGATTTGCCCTGTAAATAGTGCGCTATCATGCGGTAAAGCTCCTCGCGGGGAACGGGCTTTTGAATAATCCCGCAGAAAAGACCGGCGGTACGCTGACGAAGATTATCGTCTATCACATGCGCGCTAAAACCAATGCGTTTCATGGCGGGATACTGACTCATCAACTGCTGCGCCAGGGTTAAGCCGTCATAATCCGGTAAATCAAAATCCACCAGCGCCACATCAAAGGACTCGCCTTCGGCTAAACAGCGTAGCGCGTCATTCGCGCTTTCAGCTACTGAGACCTTCACCCCTTTACCCGTGAGCATTTCAGCGGTAATACGCTGCGTTAGCATATTATCTTCAATCAGCAACAGGCGTAGTCCGTTAAGATTTATCGGTTCCCTGAACGCATTTTTGCTTGCGGGTTTGGGGTGGCGAACCGGCAGTTGTAAGCGAAAACAACTGCCAACATGAAGCGTACTGGTGACGGTTAGCGTCCCGCCCATCGCCTCTGCCAGGCTGGCGCTGATAGCCAGCCCCAGGCCCGTCCCGCCCCGGCGTCCAGTCGCCTGCACAAACGGTTTGAAAATAGCCGTCAGCTTCGCTTCAGGGATACCGCATCCGGTATCTTCAACCTCAATAAACCAGCTCTGATCGTCGCAAAATGTGCGCAGCACTATGCTGCCGCGATCGGTAAATTTCGCCGCATTACTTAAAAGATTAATCACAATTTGACGTATCCGGCGCGGATCGCCTTGTAGCGTGGAAGGGAGTTGCTCGCTAAAGTCGGCGATGAGCGCCACCTGCACGCGGCTGTGCATTAAATGCAGCGCGCTATTCAACAATTGTCGCGGTTCAAACGGCTCCTCGCTAATGGAAACGTTGGTGCCGCCTACTTCAATCGCCGAGTAATCAAGAATATCGTTAAGAATCGCCAGTAGCGATTCGCCTGAATCATTAATGGCCTGTAAATCGTCGCGGTAGTTTGCCATGAGCGGTTTATCGGCCAGCAATTGTACCGTACCGAGAATGCCGTAAAGCGGCGTGCGAATTTCATGGCTCATGGCGGCAAGGAACGTCGATTTCGCCTCGTTGGCCTTTTCCGCTTCGGCGCGCGCCTGCCGGTGTTCCAGCACCAGCGCATGAAGCTCCGCCGTTTGCGAACGCACCTGTTCCGCCAAATCCTCACGATGGCGGTTCAATTTGCGCACGTTGGCGCGAAACGCTTCCATCAGACGGCTGATGGTATCCAGTTCGCTGACGCCAGCCGCCTCCGGAAACGGCGAGTCAATATCGCCCTCCAGTAACCGCTGTAAGGCCTGCGTTTGTTGCGCCAGCGGGCGGGATACGGAGCGGTAAACCACTCGCCAAAGAATAAAACTTAATGAGCACAGCGCCAGGATGCCTAAGATCACTAACCCTATTTGCCCACGCTGACTGGCGTGTGTAAGACGCGCTAACCCAGCCTCGTTTCGTTTTTCGATGGCGTTCACCAACTGCGACACTTCCGTACTGAAGCGGGTAAACTGAAAGAGGTTATTGGCCATAAGCGTTTGAAGCTGGTCGCGGATGGCGTTTTCCTTACGAAACAGGGTAACCAGTGTGGTGTACTGGTTTATTGTCTCCAGCGCGTCGGCGATTTGGGCGCGAACGGTAGGATCTTCTATACGCTGCTGGCGGCGGGATAAAATTTTAACCAACTGATTAAGTTTTTCATCGGTGTCTTCGGCATCGCTCAGCCCTTGCGCGTCTTTTAAGGTCACAATGAGCTGCTTAAACCGCAGGGCATTGACCCGCAACTCATTCATCTGATTCACATACTCAAGGTCGATATCAATCAGTCGGTCAAGCGCGCGTTCAGCCTGGTCCCCTTTACCGCTTTCGATAAGATCGTAAATACCGGCTTGGGTGGCGCCCGCAGATGTCGCTGCATTATTGGCCTGACCGTGAGCCTGGGCGGCAATGCTTTCCGCCGCCTCCGCAATCTGGCGGCTTAACTGCTGTTGCTGTGCGCGCAGCGTGAGAATTTCACCGACCAGCGTTCCCTGTTGCCCAAGCGTTTGCGCAATCTCTTTTTCTTGCCGGGCGATGGCCGAGGTATTAAACCCCTGCTCGCTTAATGCCTGCAAAAGATGGTTAATTTTAAGGCTTTGCGCTTTCAGCATCTTCCCCTGCGCCAGCCAAACGCCCTCACTGTCGGCATTGGTCAGATTTTGCGCGGAAAAGAGCTCGTAAGCGCTGGCTTCGCTTAACTGCCTGGCCATATTCATCGTGGGGAGCAGCGCTTGCGTATTGGTTTGCTCCACCTGACTAATGACGCGCAGGCTTATCCAGCCGATCACGGTGCTGAGCAGAGTGAGTGCCGCCATCAGGGCGAAGGCCAGCCATAATCTGCGGGTCAGTGAAGGCGTTGACATTTATGCGCCGCGGGTGAAATGGGTTGAGTTGCCGCCGGAAAAACCATTAGGATAAAACCTTGTTGCTGGTGGGGCTATCATGCGCGCGCTTATTTCGTTCTTTTTTTTGATAATCATCGTCTCGAATGTAGAAACGGCGTCAGCCGAAACCGGGCTGTTACACTGGACGCGCGCCGATCGGGCGATTCCCTGGCGGCAAACGTCAGTCAATGCGAGTAAACCCTGGAAACTGTGCGCATTATACCCCAGCCTGAAAGATTCTTACTGGTTGTCCGTCAACTACGGGATGCAAAAAGCGGCCAAATTGTATGGCGTTGATTTAAAAGTGCTGGAAGCGAATGGCTATCGGCAACTGGCGACGCAACAACAGCAAATGATGCAGTGCCGGGAGTGGGGCGCCGACGCTATTCTGCTTGGCAGCAGTACCATTCGTTTCCCGGAACTGGAACGGTATGCCGGTAATGTGCCGGTTATTGAAGTGGCGAACGTGATACGCGACGCCAGCGTGGCAACTCACGTCGGTCTGCCGTGGTTTCAGATGGGTTATCTGCCGGGACGTTTCCTGGTGCAGTGGAGCAAAGGAAAAACGCTTAACGTTTTACTCTTCCCGGGGCCGGAGGAAGCTGGCGGCAGTCAGGAGATGGTGGCGGGTTTTCGTCAGGCAATTAAAGGCAGCGCCATCAACATTGTGGATATCGCCTGGGGCGATAACGACATTGAAGTGCAGCGAAACTTACTCCAGGAAATGCTGGAGCGTCATCCGGACGCCAATGTGGTCGCCGGGTCGGCGATAGCGGCGGAGGCGGCGATGGGCGAAGGGCGAAATTTGACGACTCCGCTCACGATCGTCTCATTTTATCTGACGCATCAGGTTTATCGCGGTTTAAAACGCGGCCATATCCTGATGGCGCTCAGCGATCAGATGGCCTGGCAGGGAGAATTAGCGATAACGCAGTCGATTAAGGTCTTACAGGGGCAACCGGTGCCTGAAAATATCAGCCCGCCGGTGCTTATTTTGACGCATAACAACGCCGACAGCGCGCGCGTTCGTCGTTCGCTATCGCCTCCGGGATTTCGGCCCGTCTATTTGTATCAATACACCTCCGAGGCTAAAAAGTAGCCTTCGCCATGCTGTGTGACCAGCAGCTCCGGCGTAATTTTATGGCGTAAGCGGCGAACCAGGACATCAATCGTGCGGAGATCCGGAGTCTCTACGCGGCGGGCGGAAAGCATTCGCAGCAGACGTTCGCGATGCAGCACTTTGCCTGGGTTGGTCACAAAGGCCAGCAGCAGCTCGTACTCCGCGCGCGTAAGCTTAATGGCTTCACCGTTGTGCTCCAGCGTGTGATTCATCACGTTCAGGCAGTAGCCGGAAAACATATAGCAGTTTTCACTGGCATTTTGCGGCGTGGGGCGGGCCAGATCGATACGCCACAAAAGATTTTTTACCCGCACTACCAGCTCGCGCAGTTCCAGCGGCTTGGTGACGTAGTCGTCCGCGCCCATCTCCAGCCCGACGATGCGGTCGATTTGGTCGCAACGCCCCGTCACCAGAATAATGCCCACCGTGGAACGTTCGCGTAGCGCCCTGGTCAGCATCAACCCGTTTTCATCGGGGAGGTTGATATCCAGCAGGATCAGCGAAACGTGCTCATGCTCCATGATGTCACGCAGGCCCGCGCCGCTGTCGGTCACCGAAACGCGATACCCCTCCTGCTCAAAATAGGCCTGTAATCTGGCCTGAGTAACAGGTTCATCCTCAACAATAACAATGTGATGTGACATCCTGCGCGCGGTCTCTTTCTGTTCATATCTGTTCATATATTGCCGTATCCCGTTCATCCTGACCAGTGACGCTGTTCATATTTGCGGAATAAGATCTGCGCATTAAACCATATAATTACAGGGGCTATTATGCGAAAACTCTGGAGAGCGCTACTCAGGCCAAGCGCCCGTTGGTCGATACTGGCGCTGGTCATTGTCGGGATTGTGATCGGCGTTGCGCTGATCGTGTTACCTCACGTCGGTATCAAACTGACCAGTACGACAGAGTTTTGCGTCAGCTGCCATAGTATGCAGCCGGTGTATCAGGAATATAAACAGTCCGTACATTTCCAGAACGCTTCCGGCGTACGCGCGGAATGCCACGATTGCCATATCCCCCCTGATATTCCAGGCATGGTGAAACGTAAGCTGGAAGCCAGCAACGATCTTTACCAGACATTTATCGCCCACTCGATTGATACCCCAGAAAAATTTGAAGCCAAACGCGCCGAGCTTGCCGAGCGTGAATGGGCGCGCATGAAAGAGAATAACTCCGCGACCTGTCGTTCCTGCCATAACTACGATGCGATGGATCACGCGAAACAGAACCCGGAAGCGGCGCGGCAAATGAAAATCGCCGCGAAAGAAAATCAGTCCTGCATCGACTGCCATAAAGGGATTGCCCACCAGCTACCGGATATGAGCAGCGGTTTCCGCAAACAGTTTGATGAACTGCGTGCCAGCGCCAGTACGCATAATGACGGCGATACGCTCTATTCGCTGGATATCAAGCCGATTTACGCCGCTAAAGGCGATAAAGAACCGGCAGGTTCGCTGTTACCTGCTTCTGAAGTGAAAGTCCTTAAACGGGACGGTGACTGGCTGCAAGTGCAAATCGAAGGCTGGACGGAGACGGACGGTCGCCAGCGCGTGCTGACGCAGTTGCCCGGTAAACGTATTTTTGTCGCCTCGATTCGCGGCGATGTGCAACAGCATGTGAAAACGCTGGAAGAGACCACCGTCGCGGCGACTAATACTCAGTGGAGCAAATTACAGGCAACTGCGTGGATGCAAAAAGGCGACATGGTAAATGACATTAAACCGATTTGGGCCTATGCCGACTCCCTCTATAACGGCACCTGTAATCAGTGTCACGGCGCGCCGGACAAAGCGCACTTTGACGCTAACGGCTGGATCGGCACGCTCAACGGCATGATCGGTTTCACCAGTCTGGATAAGCGTGAAGAACGTACCTTGTTGAAATATCTCCAGATGAATGCGTCTGATACCACCAACACGCCGCACAGCGATAAGGGAGAACACAATGAAAAATAAGGACTCGTTACACGTCTCTCGTCGACGTTTTCTGGCACAGCTTGGCGGCTTGACGGTGGCAGGAATGCTGGGGCCGTCACTGCTGACGCCCCGTAGCGCCCGCGCAGCGGATGCCGTTGCGCCAGGCGCCGCGACGAAAGAGGGTATCCTTACCGGTTCTCACTGGGGGGCGATTCGCGCCACGGTGGTTGACGGTCGATTTGTGGCGGCAAAACCGTTTGAACAGGATAAATACCCGTCCAAAATGATCGCCGGCCTGCCCGATCACGTCCACAACGCGGCGCGTATTCGCTATCCGATGGTGCGCGTCGACTGGATGCGCAAAGGTCATCAAAGCGACACCTCGCAGCGCGGCGATAATCGTTTTGTGCGCGTCTCCTGGGATGAAGCGCTGGATCTGTTCTATCAGGAACTGGAGCGGGTGCAAAAAACCTACGGGCCGAGCGCGTTACTGACGGCGAGCGGCTGGCAATCTACCGGCATGTTCCATAACGCCTCCGGGATGCTGGCGCGCGCGATTGCGCTACATGGCAATAGCGTTAGCACGGGAGGGGACTATTCGACCGGCGCGGCGCAGGTGATTCTGCCGCGCGTGGTGGGTTCAATGGAAGTGTACGAGCAGCAAACGTCATGGCCTCTGGTTTTACAGAACAGTAAAACGATTGTGCTATGGGGTTCTGATATGGTGAAAAACCAGCAGGCAAACTGGTGGTGCCCGGATCACGATGTCTATCAGTACTATGAACAATTAAAAGAAAAAGTTGCCAGCGGCGCTATCTCGGTCATCAGCATCGATCCGGTCGTCACCTCCACGCACGATTATCTGGGGCGCGATAAGGTCAAACATATCGCCATTAACCCGCAGACGGATGTCCCGTTACAACTGGCGCTGGCGCATACCCTGTACAGCGAGAAACTGTACGATAAAAATTTCCTCGATAACTATTGCGTCGGTTTTGACCAGTTCCTCCCCTATTTGCTGGGCGAAAAAGATGGACAGCCCAAAGATGCCGCCTGGGCGGAAAAACTGTGCGGTATTGACGCCGACACCATCCGCGCGTTGGCGCGGCAGATGGCGGGCGACAGAACGCAAATCATCGCTGGCTGGTGCGTGCAACGTATGCAGCATGGCGAACAGTGGTCATGGATGGTCGTCGTGCTGGCGGCAATGCTGGGACAGATTGGTTTACCGGGCGGCGGCTTTGGTTTTGGCTGGCACTACAACGGCGCCGGGACGCCTGGTCGTAAAGGGATCATTTTAAGCGGCTTTTCCGGTTCGACGACCGTTCCGCCAGTACACGACAGCACGGATTACAAAGGCTACAGCAGCACCATTCCTATTGCGCGTTTTATGGATGCCATTCTTGAACCGGGCAAGGTCATTAACTGGAACGGCAAATCGGTTAAATTACCGACGCTGAAGATGTGCGTGTTCGCCGGGACCAACCCGTTCCACCGACACCAACAAATTAACCGCATAATTGAAGGGTGGCGCAAGCTGGAAACGGTCATCGCTATTGATAACCAGTGGACGTCGACCTGCCGCTTTGCGGATATCGTTTTGCCGGCTACCACCCAATTTGAGCGTAACGACCTTGATCAGTTCGGCAATCACTCTAACCGCGGCATTATCGCCATGAAACAGGTGGTATCGCCGCAGTTTGAAGCGCGTAACGACTTTGATATTTTCCGCGATCTCTGCCGACGCTTTAACCGTGAAGCGGCATTTACGGAAGGCCTTGATGAAATGGGCTGGCTGAAACGCATCTGGCAGGAAGGGAGCCAGCAGGGAAAAGGTCGCGGTATCCACTTACCGACTTTCGAGGTGTTCTGGAATCAACAGGAGTACATCGAGTTTGATCATCCGCAGATGTTTGTGCGCCATCAGGCTTTCCGTGAAGATCCGGACCTGGAGCCGTTGGGCACGCCAAGCGGTTTGATCGAGATTTACTCCAAAACGATCGCCGACATGCAATACGACGATTGTCAGGGCCATCCCATGTGGTTCGAAAAAATCGAACGCTCGCATGGCGGGCCGGGATCGCAGCGCTGGCCGCTGCACTTACAATCCGTCCACCCTGATTTCCGTCTGCATTCCCAACTGTGCGAGTCGGAAACGCTGCGTCAGCAATATGCCGTTGGCGGCAAGGAGCCGGTCTTTATTAACCCACAGGATGCCAGCGCGCGCGGGATCCGCAACGGTGACATCGTGCGGGTATTCAATGCACGCGGGCAGGTACTGGCGGGAGCGGTAGTTTCCGATCGCTATGCGCCGGGCGTGGCGCGAATTCATGAAGGCGCCTGGTACGATCCTGATAAAGGCGGCGATCTCAACGCGTTGTGTAAGTACGGCAACCCTAACGTATTAACGCTGGATATCGGTACATCACAGCTTGCGCAGGCGACCAGCGCGCATACGACGCTGGTGGAAATTGAAAAATATACCGGCCCTATTGATAACGTCACGGCGTTTAACGGTCCGGTCGAGATGGTCGCGCAGTGTGAATATGTACCCGCATCGCAGGGGAATCCGCATGATTAAGCAGCCAGCGCTTGCTCAGGAACAGTACGCCTGCGTATATGCATGGCTGGCGTTACTCTTTTTCCGGGAAGTGGATGATGAAGGGTTAATACAATTACAGTCCGCGGAGATCGCGGACTGGCTGGCGCTGTTAAAGCGTCAGCCTGCGCTGGCGGCGTCGGTGGCGTTACTCGAACAAAAAATTGCCGCGCTTAGCCTGCGCCAGGATGCGCAGCTGGAGCTGGCCGCAGATTTTTGCGGATTGTTCCTGATGACGGATAAAAAATCGGCCTTGCCCTACGCCTCGCAATACCCGCAGCAGGAACCCGGCATGATTAAACATTTATTGCTTGAAGCCGGGATGGAAGTCAACGACGATTTTAAAGAGCCGACCGACCACCTGGCGATTTATCTGGAATTACTCAGCCATTTACATTTTTCATTGGGTGAATCGTTCCAACAACGGAGAATGAATAAATTACGCCAGAAAACATTGTCGTCATTACTGGAATGGCTTCCGGAATTTACAAATAATTGCCTTAAGCATGATCCCTATGGTTTTTATGCTGCGTTAAGTCAATTATTGTTGGCTATCGTTCGTTTTGATGACGGAAAAGAGGATTTATCCATTGTTGCGGTTGAATAAACCCTGTGACGGGCATCGCAAAATAAATCTTACGATAGTCGGGGGTTATCATATCTATAGGTTTAGCCAATTGTAATTATTGATACCAATCAATATCCATGATGGGTTTGTATTTAGTATTGACGGGCCTCATGAGTAAAAAAATAAAATTTAATTAATCATGCCGCAATACCCCATAAGGATAGTGATATGAAAAAAATTACCCTCTATGCGACAACGGTTATCACCGTTGGGCTGTTATGTTATTTAGGTTTGTCCGGGTATGTATGGTATTACGACAAACAGCGCAGTAAAAAAAGCGATGTGCAGGCCTCGGTTGTGGGTGAAAATAATAAAATACTGGGTTATTTCAGGGAGAAAGGATGTGATTATTGTCATACGCCTTCCGCTGAATTACCTTTTTATTCCTCTTTTCCGGTGGCAAAGCAGCTAATGGATTACGATATCCAGCTCGGCTACAAATCGTTTAACCTGGAGGCGGTACGGGCCGCCCTGATTGCGGATACGCCGGTGCCGCAAAGCGAACTGAATAAAATTGAATGGGTTATGCAACATCAGACTATGCCGCCAACCCGCTATGTCGCGCTGCACTGGGCGGGGGGCGTCAGCGATAAAGAGCGTACTGACATCCTGAACTGGATAGCCGATCAGCGTGAGCGCAACTATGCCAGCGCCGATACCGACGCCGCGCACCGGAATGAACCCGTTCAGCCTATTCCGCGCAATATTCCCGTCGATGCGAAAAAAGTCGACTTAGGTTTCCGGCTTTATCATGATGAACGTTTATCCGGCGACAGCACAATATCCTGTGCGCATTGTCACGCGATAAATGCGGGCGGTGTCGATGGCAGAAAAACCTCAATTGGCGTTGGCGGTGCGGTAGGACCAATAAATGCGCCGACGGTATTCAACTCCGTATTTAATATCGAACAATTTTGGGATGGTCGTGCTGCAACCCTGCAGGAGCAAGCAGGCGGACCGCCGTTAAATCCTATTGAAATGGCCTCTAAATCCTGGGATGAAATTATTAGCAAGCTTGATAAAGATCCTGTCCTGAAAAAAGATTTCCAGGCGGTTTATCCGCAAGGATTTACCGGGGAAAATATTACTGATGCGATCGCCGAATTCGAAAAAACGTTGATAACGCCGGATTCCGCCTTTGATAAATGGCTACGTGGAGATGAAAATGCGCTGACCGCGCAACAGAAACACGGTTATCAATTATTTAAAGAGAATAAATGTGCAACCTGTCACGGCGGTATCATTTTAGGCGGACGCTCTTTTGAACCATTGGGATTAAAGCGAGACTTTAATTTTGGCGAAATTACCGCAGCGGATATTGGTCGTATGAACGTCACCAAAGAGGTTCGCGATAAATTACGGCAAAAAGTCCCAGGCTTACGCAACGTCGCGTTAACAGCGCCTTATTTCCATCGGGGCGACGTACCGACGCTGGATGGCGCGGTAAAACTGATGCTGCGTTACCAGGTTGGCACCGATCTGCCGCAAAACGATATTGACGATATCGTCGCCTTCCTGGAAAGCCTGACCGGTGTTTATACGCCATATCAACCTGAATATGCGCAATGACAATGATGCTTGAAGCCAGAGATCTGTACTGCGAGCGGGACGAGAGGACACTGTTTCGCGGGCTGTCGTTCACCGTGGACGCCGGGGAGTGGGTGCAGGTCACCGGCGGCAACGGCGCCGGAAAAACCACCCTGCTGCGCCTGCTGACCGGGCTGGCGCGCCCGGACGGCGGCGAGGTGTACTGGCAGGGCGAACCCCTGCGCCGCG
>NZ_JBCMFA010000012.1:0-37439 GCF_043847915.1 Salmonella sp. 2020_1459
GTAAAAGAGTCCGTGGCAATTTATAACCATGAACGGCCACACCTGGCCCTGAAATACAAAACGCCCGATGATGTTCATCAGGCGTTTTACAGACAAAAAACTGTCAACCTATATCAGGACTAGTCACTAGGGATAACAGTATTTGTTCAGACACATTCTGTGATCCGTAATCGCTTTCATTACGCTTCCTGCCGTGAGTTTTAACGAAGGATTTATAGTCAGTCCCGCGCTTTCCAGCCCCTTAGCTGTCCATTTATTGCAGGTATTGAGTATGCCGTAGCGGCCATTCGCGGCGTAAAACTGGCTATCGCCGTAAATTCCTTGTTTTAACGGAATCAGATTACCCTCTGCGTCACGCGCAAAGCTGCGGCCCAGATAACGCATCAGACTGTTACGCTGGTTTGTGTGCAGGAGCAGTGATTTTATCTCGCTACCGGCGAAATAGCGTTCTGGTTGACCGGAAAAGGCGACGATGTGCATAACCGCGCCGGATGACCAGAACATGGCCTGGAGCGTAAGCGCGGTGGTTATTTCTTGTGACTGATAAAAGCCCTTATCGCCCCAGCCGATTTCATACCACTGCGTCTCCTGAGCGAACCGTTTTTTAAGCTGTGGCAGAACGGTATTAACATCATGGGCCGGCGCAATAATTCCCGTGTGCCAGCCATGACTGACGATATAGATTTCCGTCGGGGAGGGCTGTCCGCCTGTCGTAGGTTTTACGGCTTGTGGAAAGGTTGTGCAGCCATATAGCAGTAAACTTAACCAGGCGATAAAGAGATTTTTCATGACATATCACCAGCAAAGGCGCGGTATGTTGTGGCGTTTGTCTAATGACGCTGCGCTTATCGGGTCGGTGCCGGATTGGTAATCCATTGATATTTTTGCATTCCTCTTCGAGGGCAATAAGGCGAATGTCATAACTACAATACGTTTTAACCATTCAGGCGGAAGTTGGCTTCCGCCTGTTTTACTTTTACTATCTCGCTTTATTTTTTAAACATCTGCTCTGGATCGATAATCAGCGCCCGATAACCCAGCATACCGGCACGGTTACTGTGTACTTTTAGCTCCAGCATCACATCCTGAGTGCCGTCTTTGACTTCATCCAGAACGGAAACGATCGGTTTTGTACCGCTCATTCCCGCTGTAGCCGAGTACATGAACATCGTTTTGGTTTCCGGGCGATATTCCGTGACGGAAGTAATGGCGCTGTACCAGTCAAAACCGCGCTCTTTACCATATTCCCACATTTGGGAAACCGTCATATTTTTTTCGTCAATCTGATATTCCACGCCACGGGAATATTTCATTGACGGCATGGCCGGTTGTTCCATGCCGCGCGCATCGCCGTTATCAAAGGCGGTCACGACGGTTTTACCTCCGGTGCTTTTGGATGGCACTAACCAACCGGTATGTTGTGTCCATGTCCAGTCAAATCCACCGTCGCAGTGGTGCGCTTCGCAGGTTAGCGGTTTACCGTTGCTGTCTACGGGTTTCAGCACTTTTTTCGCCAGTTCGCCTTTCCAGCCGGATGGATCGGAAAGTATCCATTTCACTTTTTTATCGCGGCCAATTTTGATGATGGCAGACTGGTGGCGCGAGCTAATGATAATGCTGTCGTCGCGAGGATCGTAGCTGACGGAGTTAACATGCGCCCAGTTGCGGCCCGGGCCGGAGCCCGCGATATCGCCGAAGGGTTGTTTTGCAAGCTGCTCTTTGGTCATGACCTGACCGGAATGTTCGGCATCGACGCTCAAACATACCGCTCCCTGATCCATCGCCAGAATAACGTCGTCACGATAGGGGTCGAGGATTTTTGGCAGATCCCAGTAATCGACGGTATCGCCGTTCTGGTCAACTTCAAGAATATGATCACGCACCGTATTGATGGTGTATTTACCATTTAATGGATAATTTTCTTTTGCGACACGCAGCAGGTAGGTGCCTTTCGGCGTTTCGGTAATGGCGTGCGAAAAATCAATAAATCCTTTTGGCAGTCGTTTATCGGAAATAACGCGGCCTAAGAAATCATATTTAAAGTAACGTTGACCCTGGCCAAAAATAAGATTGCCATCGTTAACCTGATGGAAGCTCATCATGGAACCAAAGCGCGTTATATCATCCTGGTTACGGAATTTATCAATATTCATATAGCCGCGAACATCGCCATTCGTATCGCTAATCCAGTTGATACCGGTATAATCCCAGTTCGCCGCGCCGCCTGCGACATGCATAATGTGGCCGGCTCTTGGCATCCCCGTTATATGGTTAAAAAGATATAAGCGATTTTTAAGCGAGCTATCGACTTTAACCGGTTCTACTGTAGGAAGAACGGCAGTTTGCCCGGTAGTAGAGGGTAATGATACCGGTGCGGCGTAAATGGACCACGTATATGTTTGTTTTTTACCTTCTTCAGTCCAGTCAACTTTAACCTTATTGACATAATCTGGATACAAGCCAAATACAGGTATGCCGTCATGGGTATTTATAGCCTGCGGGCCGACATCATAACTGATCGGGATGCCTTTTTCCCCTTTCCCTAAAACGGTAACCTTCACGTCCTGTACATTATGATTGGCTTTATTAATGATTGCTGTTAATGGGAAAACGCCGCCGTAGGGAGCGACATCGACCATACCTAATGGCCCTTCATGGACTGGAATGACATCTTCTGATGCGACCATTGGCCTGTTTGGGTCTAAAACGCCTGAGGCCAAAACGCTGCCGCTCAAACACAGGCAGCATAATACAGGTAAGACTTTCCTTGTAAATAACATATTTATTTCCCCATTCGATATTATCGATAAAATGAATGTATATTAACCTTCTTATTTATCGGAGATGAAAAAACATTTAAAAAAGTAAAACAATCCGCGGAGGGGAATAATGATGTTGGTCACAAATATGAGGTGTCCATGGTCTTTTTAACAATACTCATCGTTATACTATTTGTTCAGTAAATATATGGCGGTGTATTATTATTCATGTACGCTTTGCTACGTGAAACATTAAATAAATATTGGAAGTTTAAATATAATAAAATTATATCGGTTATGGCATGTCGGGAATTTTTTTTCAGGAAAGTAACGAAGAGAAACTTATCATGTCTGACAAATTTATCTATCGAGGGCTATTCGGGAAGATGAACGGTTAGAAAAATGTCGGAGATAGCCGTGTACAGGGGGAATCGTTAAAAAAGCGCGGCCAGAGGCGTTCTGACCGCATGCTTTGCTATCAGTATTCCCACGTTTCCGGGTCAATCCCCATCTCACGCATGATCTCTTTTGCCGCTTCCGGGATTTCATCGCTGCGCTCTTTTCGCAGATCGGCATCATCCGGCAAGGGTTGCCCGGTAAAGGCGTGCAGAAATGCTTCACACAACAGCTCGCTGTTGGTGGCGTGGCGCAGGTTGTTCACCTGACGACGCGTACGTTCATCGGTGAGGATTTTTAACACCTTCAGAGGAATGGAAACCGTAATTTTTTTGACTTGCTCACTCTTCTTACCGTGCTCAGCGTATGGGCTGATATATTCGCCGCTCCATTCAGCCATGAGATACTTAATCCTCTTCGTCATTAATATTGAGGTCTGAACCTGAGCCCGGACCATAATCGCGCGTAGTTTACCGTAGTGGCGCGGCCCTGACACGAAGTTAGCGGTCGCAGATGTGCGCTAATGCATATAATTTTAACGGCTATTTGCGGTTTGCTCAATCTATACGCAAAGAAGTTTAGATGTCCAGATGTATTGACGTCTATTGTGGTAGTGGTTAATCTGTGGTCTGACTTTCACCGACTCAGCCAGGAATATCTTCATATGACGCGTAAACAGGCCACTATCGCAGTGCGTAGCGGATTAAACGACGACGAGCAATACGGCTGCGTTGTGCCGCCGATCCATCTCTCCAGCACCTATAACTTTACCGGTTTCAATGAGCCGCGCGCGCATGATTATTCCCGCCGCGGTAATCCCACGCGTGATGTGGTTCAGCGCGCATTAGCGGAACTGGAAGGCGGCGCGGGCGCGGTATTGACGAATACCGGCATGTCGGCGATTCATCTGGTCACCACCGTTTTCCTCAAGCCGGGCGATCTGCTGGTCGCGCCGCATGATTGCTATGGCGGCAGTTATCGTCTGTTTGACAGTCTGGCGACACGCGGCTGTTATCGTGTGCGGTTTGTCGATCAGGGCGATGAACGCGCCTTACAGGCGGCGCTGGAAGAAAAACCGAAGCTGGTACTGGTAGAAAGTCCAAGTAATCCATTGTTACGCGTGGTGGATATTGCGAAAATCTGTCGGCTGGCGCGCGAGGCGGGCGCAGTGAGCGTCGTTGATAACACGTTTTTAAGCCCGGCGCTGCAAAATCCGCTGGCGTTGGGTGCCGATCTGGTGTTGCATTCATGCACGAAATATCTCAACGGTCATTCGGATGTCGTGGCCGGCGTGGTGATTGCGAAAGATCCGGAAGTGGTCACTGAACTGGCGTGGTGGGCGAATAATATTGGCGTGACCGGCGGGGCGTTTGATAGCTATCTGCTGCTGCGCGGTTTGCGAACTCTGGTGCCGCGTATGGAGCTGGCGCAGCGCAACGCGCAGGCGATTGTGAAATATCTGCAAACCCAGCCGTTGGTGAAAAAACTGTATCACCCGTCGCTGCCGGAAAATCAGGGGCATGAAATTGCCGCGCGCCAGCAAAAAGGCTTTGGCGCAATGTTGAGTTTTGAACTGGATGGGGATGAGGAGACGCTGCGTCGTTTTCTGGGCGGGCTGTCGCTGTTTACGCTGGCGGAATCTTTAGGGGGAGTGGAAAGTTTGATCTCTCACGCCGCCACCATGACGCATGCCGGTATGTCGCCGCAGGCGCGTGCCGCCGCCGGGATCTCCGAAACGCTACTGCGTATCTCCACCGGTATTGAAGATGGCGAAGATTTAATTGCCGACCTGGAAAATGGCTTCCGGGCTGCAAACAAGGGGTAAACATGAGTGTGATTGCGCAGGCAGGGGCGAAAGGTCGTCAACTGCATAAATTTGGCGGCAGTAGTCTGGCGGATGTGAAGTGTTACCTGCGTGTCGCAGGCATTATGGCGGAGTATTCGCAGCCTGACGATATGATGGTAGTGTCCGCCGCAGGCAGTACCACCAACCAGTTGATTAGCTGGCTCAAGTTAAGCCAGACCGATCGCCTTTCTGCGCATCAGGTATTACAGACGTTACGCCGCTACCAGTGCGATCTGATTAGCGGGCTGCTTCCCGCCGACGCGGCAGATGACTTAACCAGCGCTTTTATCAGCGATCTGGAACGTCTTGCCGCCTTGCTCGACGGCGGCGTAACGGA
Organism: Salmonella sp. 2020_1459; assembly: GCF_043847915.1. NCBI lineage: Bacteria > Pseudomonadati > Pseudomonadota > Gammaproteobacteria > Enterobacterales > Enterobacteriaceae > Salmonella > Salmonella sp. 2020_1459. The sequence continues at coordinate 5,339 of NZ_JBCMFA010000012.1, forward strand.
TGCCGTCTATGCTGAGATTGTCGGACACGGCGAAATTTGGTCGGCGAGATTGATGTCCGCCGTCCTGAATCAGCAGGGGCTGGATGCCGCCTGGCTGGACGCGCGCGCATTTTTACGCGCCGAACGCGCCGCACAGCCGCAGGTTGATGAAGGGCTATCTTATCCTTTATTGCAACAGCTACTGGCGCAGCATCCGGGCAAACGTCTGGTCGTGACCGGCTTTATCAGCCGCAATCATGACGGCGAAACGGTCCTGTTAGGCCGGAACGGTTCCGACTATTCCGCCACGCAAATCGGCGCGCTGGCGGGCGTTTCCCGCGTGACCATCTGGAGCGATGTCGCGGGCGTTTATAGTGCCGACCCGCGCAAAGTGAAAGATGCCTGCCTGCTGCCGTTGCTGCGTCTGGACGAAGCCAGCGAGCTGGCGCGTCTGGCGGCGCCTGTTCTGCACGCCCGTACGCTACAGCCAGTGTCCGGCAGCGATATCGATTTGCAGTTGCGCTGTAGCTACACGCCGGATCAAGGGTCAACCCGAATTGAACGAGTGCTGGCTTCCGGGACGGGCGCGCGTATCGTGACCAGTCACGATGATATCTGTCTGATTGAGTTTCAGGTGCCCGCCAGCCAGGATTTCAGGCTGGCGCATAAAGAGCTCGACCAAATTTTAAAACGGGCGCAGGCGCGTCCGCTGGCAGTGGGCGTGCATCGCGATCGCCAGCTATTGCAGTTCTGCTATACCGCCGAGGTAGCGGATAGCGTACTGAAACTCCTCGACGATGTCGGGCTGCCGGGCGAATTGCGCCTGCGGCAGGGGCTGGCGCTGGTGGCGATGGTCGGTGCGGGCGTTACTCGCAATCCGCTACACTGCCATCGCTTCTGGCAGCAGCTTAAAGGTCAGCCAGTGGAATTTACCTGGCAGTCGGAGGAGGGCATCAGTCTGGTGGCGGTGCTGCGTACCGGCCCAACTGAGAGCCTGATTCAGGGGCTGCATCAGTCGGTTTTCCGCGCCGAAAAACGCATTGGCCTGATGCTGTTCGGTAAGGGGAACATCGGCTCCCGTTGGCTGGAACTGTTTGCCCGTGAACAAAGCACGCTTTCCGCGCGTACTGGCTTTGAATTTGTGCTGGCGGGCGTGGTGGATAGCCGCCGTAGCCTGCTGAATTATGAAGGGCTGGATGCCAGCCGCGCGCTGGCATTCTTTGATGATGAAGCCGTTGAGCAGGACGAAGAGTCGCTATTCCTGTGGATGCGTGCGCATCCGTATGATGATTTAGTGGTGCTGGATGTGACAGCAAGCGAGCAACTGGCCGATCAGTATCTTGATTTCGCCAGCCACGGTTTTCATGTGATTAGCGCCAATAAACTGGCGGGCGCAAGCGCCAGCGATAAGTATCGCCAGATTCATGACGCGTTTGAAAAAACCGGGCGTTACTGGCTGTATAACGCCACCGTGGGCGCGGGATTGCCGATCAACCACACGGTGCGGGATCTGATTGACAGCGGCGATACGATTCTCTCGATCAGCGGGATCTTCTCCGGGACGCTATCCTGGCTGTTCCTGCAATTTGACGGCACGGTGCCGTTTACCGATCTGGTGGATCAGGCCTGGCAGCAGGGGCTGACCGAACCCGATCCGCGCGTCGATCTTTCCGGAAAAGATGTCATGCGTAAGCTGGTGATTCTGGCGCGCGAGGCGGGATACGACATCGAGCCGGATCAGGTGCGTGTAGAATCGTTGGTGCCGGCGCATTGTGAAGAAGGGTCTATCGATCACTTTTTCGAAAACGGCGACGCGCTGAATGAACAGATGGTGCAGCGTCTGGAGGCAGCCCGCGAACTGGGGCTGGTGTTGCGTTACGTGGCGCGTTTCGACGCCAATGGCAAAGCGCGCGTCGGCGTTGAAGCGGTGCGTCCGGAGCATCCGCTGGCGGCGCTGCTGCCGTGCGATAATGTCTTTGCTATTGAAAGCCGCTGGTATCGCGATAACCCGCTGGTGATCCGTGGGCCGGGCGCGGGTCGCGATGTGACCGCCGGGGCGATTCAGTCGGATATCAACCGCCTGGCGCAGTTGCTGTAATAAAGGCAAGTTCGTGAGCGAAGCGCCGGGTTGCGCTTCGCTCCCTCATCAATACGTTATGCAGTCATTCTGTAGATACTGATATACGAAGCGCTATCCGATTGCTGACGAAACATTATGGCGTGATGCTTTTTACATTCTCAACCCGGACATCCATCCGGGGGTAAGGAATATTGATGCCGTTTTCATCCATTGCTTCCTTGATATTTTCCAGAAGATCGTAGTAAGTACTCCAGTACTGAGCGTTGGGCACCCATACGCGAACATAGAAATTCAGGCTAGAGGGCGCAAGTTCGCCCAGGCGGACCGTAATATCGCGGGTTTTATCAATGCGATGATCTTGTTCAATAATACGATGTATCACGCTTTTTACGTCAGCAATACGGCTTTGGTAATCCACGCCAATAATCAGATCAATACGTCGATAGGGGTGTCGTGAATAGTTGATAATATTATCAGCAATAATTTTACCATTCGGGATGACAACTTCTTTGCTATCCGCAGTGAGCAGAGTGGTGGAGAAAATATGGACCTTTTCTACTGTGCCGATAACCAGGCCAATTTGTACAATTTCCCCGGCGCGGAAAGGGCGCAGGGAGACAAGCAGTACGCCTGCGGCAAAGTTGGAAAGTGACCCTTGCAACGCCAGGCCAATGGCTAAACCCGCCGCGCCGATAACGGCAATAATTGAGGAGGTTTCTATACCGACACGGCCAAGAGCGGCTACTGCCGTGAAAGCTATTGTGATGTAGCGAACCAGCGCGGAGAAAAAGTGGACAATAGTGGCATCCACTTGCCGCCTGAGAAGTAATTTTTCCAGCCCCCTCGATAGTAAGCGAGCTATTAACTTACCGATGAAAAGTAGAATGATGGCGGCAACAACATTCCAGCCAAAATGAATTACCGAGTCACTGTGCTCGGCCATCCATTTGATCGCGCCTTTAATTTTTGGAAATAACTCAAAACCTTCCATGTTTATCCTCTGTCAGCAGTATCCGCGGTATTAGCGGTAATAAAACGGTTCATTTTTGCCTGGATAATCGCCGCGCCGACGGGTGGCAGCAGTAACGCCCAGAATAGTGTCCAGCCGGTTCGTATTCCGCCATCTTCGTTTTTATTCGCCAGCAGAGCGCGGATTTCGTCGCTAAGCGTCAGACACAATATGGCTGTGCCAAACGGCATAATGGCTGACAGCCATCCCGCGCCACATGCGGTCATGAGTCGGGGCGAAGGCGCCACAAATTGCATTTCCCGGTGAATTCTGAAGAACCAATAAATAATATAAAATGGAATGAAAAAGGCCAATAATGCGACGACAAGGGGTTCTGCGCACTCAGGTCGCTGGGTTGATGAGAACCTTTTGGGCGGTGCAATATAGAAAAGTTCTTTTTTGAGCGGTAATAGTAGCAAAAGCGCGATAACCGCTAAAGTAATTACGATTATTCCTATATAAGGAATTGAGTATATAAATATAGACAGATAGCCAGCGATGATAAATTTGAACAGTAAGCAGAGGCTAAATAAAATAACAAATGTCTGAGCACTGCCGATAGCGCTGAAAAGCAGCATGGGGACTAACAGCGTTATGATCCCCACACCCAGATTAATTAAAAACTGCGCTATGATAAGCCTGACTACGTCAGACGGGCCATTTATGCAGAAGGAACAGACCACGCCAATGATTAACAGGAGCGCAACAAAGTAGAAGGGGTAACAATTTTTTATACGGCAGACAAACCAGCTGGCAACCATACCCAGGAGGTATCCCAGTTGGCCGCCAACGAGAATGGCGCCAATACGATCGGCTGGAATAGACAGAGATTTACTCCAAAAATAAACACCATACGACGATCCCAGCGAACCGATAAAAGAGAGCACCAAAAAGAAAAAAGTGATCCCCCAGAATCGATAGCTACTCAGGAGATCGGCACAGGTCCATTTTTTATCTGACATTGACGGTAAAGTAATTTCCATATTTATCCCTTGTTTTCCATAGAAAATAAGAATGTATAGAACTATTTAAATTGATAATAAATATTGATTATGTGAATAACGTTTATAGCCGATTTTAACTTAAAACGAAGGGCCATTTTATCAAATGGTTCTATTCTTTTTCAGCGTATAAAAGCAGGATGTGAGGTGATTAAATCTGTAGCGCCTTCTGAATGATAATCTGTGATTTTTTATGCGTGGCATTACATCATTGGGTTAAATGTGATTCCATTGTGAGTTATATTTTTCCGTCAGCAAATACAGAATTTGCGTGACGCGTTTGGCGGAATAGTGGGCGCTTTGCTGGAATTCAGGTTGTTGCCATAGCCAGGTAACAAAGCGGCGACTGGCCGCCAGATTAACGGCGACACCTTGTTCTAAGTGGGAACCAGTTAACGAACAGACCATTTTGCGGTTGTGACCTTGCCCCCAGAGTTGCCACTGATTTTGCCACCATCCCTGCCATGTTTTGCCTAACAGTTGCCACTCTGCGCGGCAATCGTCATCGTTTATCTCTTCCTCAACGAACCACAGCGAGGAGAGACGCTGGCGAAACCGCTCCGCCCATGCCGTAATGACCGCGCCGCGCAAAAAACACTCATGGGCAATGATGTGTGTCGTGACATCAGGAAAACGGTTTTTCAGCACCCGAAAATGACCATGCGCCGTAATGACCGGGCGAAGTATTGTCCCTTGCGCGTTCCGTTTAAGCGCCGCCGGGCCATACTGAATCTCATCGAACTGACTGCGCTGTAAAAATTGCCGTTCTTTAATGGCGATACGGTGAATAATATCGCCCTTCTCGCCCTCGGGCGGCGCAATTCCTTTCCAGTGGTAATGCAAACTTTTTCCGGCAGACAGTAACGTGAAATTGCTGGAAAGGTGAAGAATATTGCCGCGAACAGCATCAAAACTGAATAAAAAGTACAATTGCTGGAAGGCATTCGCTCCCTGAAACGGTACGAGCAGCGGAATACTGCAAATCTGTTCCGGCGTTTCGGCGACATTCAGCGCGTGCTGTTTTGGCGTCCAGACTTTCTTACAGTACTGGCACTGAAGTCGCTGCGTTCCGCCGGGATTACGTCCATAACGAATCCATGTTTTTTGATAGCAGTCGGGGCAAAAGTGACCATGCTCTTTGGCATATTGCGCGATATAAGCAGACGCCCAGCGGCGAAATTCCCCCTCGTTGAAGAGCGGCGGATAACTGCCGCAGGCTCGACAATGCAATGCCGGATAACCCAGGCGATAGTCCGGCCACACATAATCCGGCGAGTCAGGCAGCCCAAGATTGCGACAACCAGCGCTTTTGCAGGCATTAATGGTGAACAGAGGCGGCATACATTTTACCAACGATTTTGGCAGGTCGTTGATTCTGCCTTCATAAAACGGTACGCGGGTGTGAGGACTCTCACATAAAAAAACCTTTCAGAACGTAACGTAGCGAATCTTTATATGACTGAAAGGGACTTATTTATGAAAGTAAAACTGCTTGCTGCCGGTATTTTGTTCACGCTGCCGTTCTGGGCCTGCGCCAAAGATGTCACCATTATTTACACCAACGATCTACACGCTCATGTGGAGCCTTATAAAGTACCGTGGATTGCTGACGGTAAACGCGATATTGGCGGTTGGGCCAATATCACTACGCTGGTGAAGCAGGAAAAAGCCAAAAATAAGGCGACGTGGTTTTTTGATGCCGGAGATTACTTTACCGGACCGTATATCAGCAGCCTGACGAAGGGTAAAGCGATTATCGATATTTTGAATACCATGCAGTATGACGCTGCCACTATCGGTAATCATGAGTTCGATCATGGCTGGGACAATACATTGTTGCAACTGAGCCGGGCGAAATTCCCTATCGTACAGGGCAATATTTTTTATGAGGACAGCAGTAAATCCTTCTGGGATAAGCCGTACACCATTGTTGAAAAAGATGGCGTCAAGATTGGCGTAATCGGCTTACACGGTGTCTTTGCTTTTAATGATACGGTATCCGCCGCGACGCGCGTGGGCATTGAGGCACGCGATGAAATTAAGTGGCTGCAACGTTACATTGATGAACTTAAAGGTAAAGTCGATCTGACCGTCGCGCTGATCCACGAAGGCACCCCGGCCCGCCAGTCCAGCATGGGGAATACCGATGTGCGACGCGCGCTGGATAAAGATATTCAGACCGCAAGTCAGGTAAAAGGGCTGGATATTTTGATTACCGGCCACGCGCATGTCGGTACGCCAGAACCGATTAAAGTCGGTAATACGCTGATCCTCTCAACGGACAGCGGCGGTATTGATGTGGGTAAACTGGTGCTGGATTACAAAGAGAAACCACACCACTTTACGGTGAAGAACTTCGAGCTGAAGACCATTTTTGCTGATGAGTGGAAGCCAGATCCGCAAACGAAACAGGTGATCGACGGCTGGAACAAAAAAGCTCGATAAAGTCGTGCAGCAAACGGTGGCGCAGTCGCCGGTTGAGCTGACCCGCGCGTATGGCGAATCGTCGTCGCTGGGGAATCTGGCGGCGGATGCGCTGCTTTTTACGGCGGGGAAAGACACCCAGTTAGCGCTTACTAACTCTGGCGGTATCCGCAACGAAATCCCGGCTGGCGCGGTGACGATGGGGGCGGTAATCAGTACCTTCCCGTTCCCTAATGAACTGGTCACGATGGATTTAACCGGTAAACAATTGCGCAGCCTGATGGAGCATGGCGCTGGCTTAAGCAACGGCGTATTGCAGGTGTCTAAAGGGCTGGAGATGAAGTATGACAGCAGCAAACCTATCGGCCAGCGGGTTACCGTGCTGACGCTCAATGGCAAGCCGATTGACGATGCTACGGTTTATCACATCGCTACCAACAGCTTCCTTGCCGACGGCGGCGATGGTTTTGCGGCATTCACGGAAGGCCAGGCGCGGAACACCTCCGGCGGCTACTATGTGTCGAATGCGATAGTCGATTACTTTAAGGCGGGCAACACCATCACGGATGAGCAGCTCAAAGGAATGCGCGTTGCGGATGTGAAGAAGTAATTTCCCCTGCCGCGGCGCGTTCAGTGTCGCGGCGTGACATGAAGAAAATTCAACTTTGCTGAATATTCCTCATTCTTTGGCGTGATTTTTCAGTTGACGTCCTTCCGCTTTTCCGTCATTTTTACATCTGGACGTCTAAACGGATAGATGTTTACAACACAACAAATAATAACATGCGATTGATGAGGTAAGGTATGAGCTTTTTTCACGCCAACCAGCGGGAAGCCCTGAATCAGAGCCTGGCGGAAGTACAGGGTCAGATTAACGTTTCGTTTGAATTTTTCCCGCCGCGCACCAGTGAAATGGAGCAAACCCTGTGGAACTCCATCGATCGCCTGAGCAGTCTGAAACCGAAGTTTGTTTCGGTAACGTATGGCGCCAACTCCGGGGAACGCGACCGCACTCATAGCGTTATTAAAGGCATTAAAGAGCGTACTGGGCTTGAGGCCGCGCCGCACCTTACCTGTATTGACGCCACCCGCGATGAACTGCGCACCATCGCCCGCGACTACTGGAATAACGGTATCCGCCACATTGTCGCTTTGCGCGGCGATTTGCCGCCGGACAGCGGTAAGCCGGAGATGTACGCCGCCGATCTGGTTGGTTTGCTCAAAGAGGTGGCCGATTTCGATATTTCAGTAGCGGCCTATCCGGAGGTACATCCGGAAGCGAAAAGCGCGCAGGCCGATCTGCTTAATCTGAAGCGTAAAGTGGATGCTGGCGCTAACCGCGCGATAACCCAATTTTTCTTCGATGTGGAAAGCTACCTGCGTTTTCGCGACCGCTGTGTTTCCGCCGGTATCGACGTAGAAATTATTCCCGGCATTTTACCGGTGTCTAACTTTAAACAGGCGAAAAAATTTGCCGATATGACCAATGTCCGCATTCCGTCCTGGATGTCACTGATGTTTGAGGGTCTGGATGATGACGCAGAAACCCGCAAGCTGGTGGGCGCTAACATTGCGATGGACATGGTGAAAATTTTAAGTCGCGAAGGAGTGAAGGATTTCCACTTCTACACGTTGAATCGTGCGGAAATGAGTTATGCCATTTGCCACACGCTGGGCGTAAGACCGGGTTTATAACCTCCAGCTCCCTGCCGGGAGCTTTATTACAACTCATATTGATCTACATCTCTGTAACTAAAAATATAAAAGGTATTAGCTATCGAATCTGTGGATTAATTCAACTATATCTATTTGCTCCTGGTGTATATCGTAACGGTAACACTTTAAAAGGGAGCTGAGATATGAGCACGACCGACGATACCCATAACACGTTATCCACTGGAAAATGTCCTTTCCATCAGGGGGGGCATGACCGAAGCGCAGGCGCAGGGACTGCCAGCCGCGACTGGTGGCCGAACCAGCTTCGCGTGGATCTTTTGAATCAACATTCCAACCGTTCTAACCCGCTGGGTGAAGACTTTGACTACCGCAAAGAGTTTAGCAAGTTAGACTACTCCGCCCTGAAAGGGGATCTCAAGGCGCTGCTGACCGATTCACAACCGTGGTGGCCCGCCGACTGGGGCAGCTATGTCGGTTTGTTTATTCGTATGGCCTGGCATGGCGCTGGCACCTACCGTTCTATTGATGGTCGTGGCGGCGCGGGTCGTGGTCAACAGCGTTTTGCGCCGCTTAACTCCTGGCCGGATAACGTCAGCCTGGATAAGGCGCGTCGTTTGTTGTGGCCGATTAAGCAGAAATATGGCCAGAAAATTTCCTGGGCTGACCTGTTTATTCTGGCGGGTAACGTGGCGCTGGAAAACTCCGGCTTCCGTACCTTCGGTTTCGGCGCCGGGCGTGAAGATGTCTGGGAACCGGATCTGGATGTGAACTGGGGCGATGAAAAAGCCTGGTTGACTCACCGACACCCTGAAGCGCTGGCAAAAGCGCCGCTGGGCGCGACCGAGATGGGCCTTATCTACGTTAACCCGGAAGGGCCGGATCACAGCGGCGAACCACTTTCTGCCGCCGCCGCTATTCGCGCTACCTTTGGCAATATGGGGATGAACGACGAAGAAACCGTGGCGTTGATCGCTGGCGGGCATACCCTCGGTAAAACCCACGGCGCGGCAGCGGCATCCCATGTAGGGGCCGATCCGGAAGCCGCACCGATTGAAGCGCAGGGCTTAGGTTGGGCCAGCAGCTATGGTAGCGGCGTTGGCGCGGATGCTATCACCTCCGGGCTGGAAGTGGTCTGGACGCAGACGCCGACCCAGTGGAGCAACTATTTCTTCGAGAACCTGTTCAAATATGAGTGGGTACAAACCCGTAGTCCGGCTGGCGCTATCCAGTTTGAAGCGGTAGACGCGCCGGATATCATCCCGGACCCGTTCGATCCGTCGAAAAAACGTAAGCCAACCATGCTGGTCACCGACCTGACGCTGCGTTTTGATCCGGAGTTCGAGAAGATTTCCCGTCGTTTCCTTAACGATCCGCAGGCCTTTAATGAAGCCTTTGCTCGTGCCTGGTTCAAACTGACGCACAGAGATATGGGACCAAAAGCGCGTTACATCGGACCGGAAGTGCCGAAAGAAGATCTGATCTGGCAGGACCCGTTGCCGCAACCGCTCTACCAGCCAACGCAGGAAGACATTATCAACCTGAAAGCGGCGATCGCTGCATCCGGGCTTTCTATTAGCGAGATGGTTTCGGTTGCCTGGGCATCCGCGTCTACTTTCCGCGGCGGCGATAAGCGTGGCGGCGCTAACGGCGCGCGTCTGGCATTAGCGCCTCAGCGCGACTGGGATGTCAACGCCGTTGCGGCTCGCGTTCTGCCGGTATTAGAAGAGATCCAGAAAACGACGAATAAAGCTTCGCTGGCCGATATTATTGTGCTGGCGGGCGTGGTCGGTATCGAGCAGGCGGCCGCTGCTGCGGGTGTCAGCATCAGCGTACCTTTTGCGCCGGGCCGGGTGGATGCGCGTCAGGATCAGACCGACATCGAGATGTTCTCGCTGCTTGAACCGATTGCCGATGGATTCCGTAACTATCGTGCGCGTCTGGATGTGTCGACGACCGAATCGCTGTTGATTGATAAAGCGCAGCAGTTAACGTTGACCGCGCCGGAAATGACGGTACTGGTTGGCGGGATGCGTGTGTTGGGAACCAACTTTGACGGCAGCCAGAACGGTGTCTTTACCGACAGACCGGGCGTGCTCAGCACTGACTTCTTCGCTAATCTGCTGGATATGCGTTACGAGTGGAAGCCCACCGACGACGCTAATGAGCTGTTCGAAGGCCGGGATCGTCTGACTGGCGAGGTAAAATACACGGCGACCCGCGCCGATCTGGTGTTTGGTTCCAACTCCGTACTGCGCGCGCTGGCGGAAGTTTACGCGTGTAGCGATGCGCACGAGAAGTTTGTGAAGGACTTCGTCGCGGCATGGGTGAAAGTGATGAACCTGGACCGTTTCGATCTGCAATAATCTGATGGGTTAATTCGTCAGCGGCTGCTATTCGGTAGTCGCTGACGTTTTCCGCGTTTAATGCGAAAAATAACGAAAATGCCCCGTGACTTTCCAGTTAAATAATACATCTTCCTCCTGTGCTCCCGCGCCTATGTTATGCACAACCAGCGGCACCCCTTCAGGCGTGACGTTCAGGGATACCACGCCAATATGCGCAAGGCCGTTATCCAGCCGCCAGGAGACAATATCTCCCGGTTGATAATCGCTATATTTATCTGTCACCGGCAACGCTTTGTTTTGACGCTGGAACCAGGTTTCCAGATTCGGAACGCGGCGATGGTCGATATTGCTGTCCGGGCGTTTCAGCTTCCAGTTATTCGGGTAGGCAGAGAAATGCGCCTGCATGTCTTCATGTACCCGTTTCTGTAAATCAACCTGCTGACTGCGTAGCGCGCGGATGACGACATCTGCACATACTCCACGCTCCAGCGGAAGATCGCCATTCGGATAATCCAGACGAACATAGGCAGCATCATAAAATAGCGTCTTACCTATTTGTGTCCCGGCACTTTGGGCGATTGCAGCATTAGTTTGCGCCTGAACGGTTATTGGTCTGGTATCAGAGCGTGGCGAATGATGAGAGATATGGCTAATAAAAAAAGCAGCAAGAATACCGATAAGCGCCTGTGCGAATTTCATCTTCTTCGTCCGTGAAGTGTGTCAGTACGTCATTTGACTTTCCGCGGAGAGAATGGTGCGTGACAAAAAAGTCTATTTCAGGACAAAATGGACTGATTCCAGGCTATGGAATACCTGATGATGGCGCTTCGCTTACCCGGCCTGGATGATTGGATAACAAGGCCAGATAAGGCGCCTGTGTCGATATTCGGCAAATGAATTCTGTTGTGTCAGCAAGCTGAAATACTCCTGACTATCGTCAGGAGTATTGCTCAGACCTTATTCCCATTCCTGCAAGAAACGTTGACCGTACTGGTCGGCGACCAGCAGCGCGGCGTACACTTCATCCGGCGTTGCGCCGCCAGGCATGTTATGAATAGTTTCACCTTCTGCGCAGGAGGCTTCCGCGACGGTGCGCATTTTGGCCGGGATATCCTGTTTAATATCCAGTTGCGCTAGCGTAATCGGCAGGCCAACGGAATGGCACAGTGCCGCAACGGTTTCGATTTCTTCGACCGGCGCGTTTTCCAGCACCAGTTGCGTCAGCGTACCGAAAGCGACCTTCTCACCGTGATAATAGTGGTGCGCATCAGGAATCGCCGTTAAACCGTTATGAATCGCGTGCGCTGCGGCCAGACCGCCGCTTTCAAAACCGACCCCGCTCAGGTAGGTGTTGGCTTCGATGACGCGTTCCAGCGCTGGCGTGACGACGTGCTGTTCGGCGGCCAACATGGCTTTTTCGCCTTCTTCGATCAGCGTGTTATAGCATAGCTCCGCCAGCGCCAGCGCGGCCTGTGTACACTTGCCGCCCGCCATTGTGGTGGCGCCGCTGCGTGAGCAGGCGCGCGCTTCAAACCAGGTCGCCAGCGCATCGCCGATACCGGCTGCCAGCAGACGCGCCGGCGCGCCCGCCACTATCTGCGTATCGACAATGACCATATTCGGGTTATGCGGCAGCAGCAGATAACGGTCAAACTCACCGGCATCAGTATAAATAACCGAGAGTGCGCTGCACGGTGCGTCGGTAGAGGCGATGGTCGGCGCGATAGCGACCGGGACGTTCATAAAGTGCGCCAGCGCTTTGGCGGTATCCAGCGTTTTACCGCCGCCGATACCCAGTACGGCGCCACACTGACTTTTTTCGGCGACGGCGCGCAGCCTGTCGATCTCATTTTGCGAACATTCGCCGCCAAACGGGGCGATTTCTACTGACAAACCGGCATCCGTCAGGCTTTTGCGCAGCGTCTCTTCGGCAAATCCCAGCACGAATTTATCGCCCACAACCAGCCAGTTGTTCGCCATTGGTTTTAAATAATCGCCAAGACGCGCGATGACGTTTGCACCCTGAATATACTTACCTGGTGACTGAATAATGCGATCCATACATTTCTCTCCTACAGGTTCAGATTACCAAAAGCGTTTTTCCAGTCTTGCTCAAACTTCTCTATTGCTGACTCTACCGCAGGCGTATTGAGCATTTGTTGCGCTACATCTAAAGGAAGGGTAATCGCCTGGCAACCTGCCAGTAAGCAATCCAGCGCCTGCCGCGGCGTTTTAAAGCTGGCCGCCAGTACCATGCTGTCGGGAGCGTGATGTTCCAGTAGCGTTTGCAGCTCCTGAACCATACGAATGCCATCGCCGCCCTGCGCATCAACGCGGTTGACGTAGGGAGCGACATATTTTGCGCCCGCCAGCGCCGCCAGCAGGCCCTGCGACGCGCTGTAGACGGCGGTGCCCAGCGTCACGATGCCTTCTTTTTTCAGCAATTTAATCGCTGCAAGACCTTCGGCGGTCACCGGAATTTTCACCACAATGCCGGGGATGGCGTTATTCAGTCGTTTGGCTTCTTCCACCATCCCTTTCGCGTCGCGGCTCATGGTCTGCGCAAATAAAGTGCCTTCTTCGCCGATGGCGTTTTGCAGCCTGGGCAGCACATCCCAGATAGATTCTTTGCTGGCTGCCACAATGCTTGGATTGGTGGTGACGCCGGCAATCGGGAAAATGCGCGCCAGACGTTCAACTTCCGCCACGTTAGCGGTATCCAGATAGAGTTCCATAGTCTTTCTCTTCGTGAGTTTTCGTTATGGACAGGATAAAGGAGCGTGCCCCGGATGCGCTATGTGACAAATCTGCCAAAAACTGGACAAATGTGATGCTCTTGGTAAAGTGTGATTTACTTCACAAGTTGGTGATGATTAACGTATAACGTGCTGTTGTATGCCATGTGGGGGAGTGAGGTTTTTGCATTGATATTACAATAATCCAGTAAATGCGCGTTTTATCTACTGTATTCTCTTTACTGGCGTGTGGATTATTTTTCCGTTAGCTGGCTGTGATACTGGCGGCGATACTCCGACGGCGAACGTTCCGTATTTTTGCGAAACAGGCGGCAGAAATAGTTACTGTCGACAAAACCGCAACGGTGCGCCACCTCTTTCACTTTCAGGTCATAGCCCTTCAGCAACGTTTTGGCGTGTTCCAGTCGCGTATGGTTCAGGTATTCGTTAAAGCCGATGGCCCCCGTTTTCTGGAACAGGTGCGAGAGGTAATTTGGCGAGATATAAAACGCTTGTGCTACCGATTCGCGCGTCAACGGCGCGGCGTAGCGTTCATCAATATACTCCCGAATGGCTTCAAAAAGCGCGCGGCTGCGGGAGGCGGTCTGGATTTGGCTGCCGAGCAGATCGCGGCAATGGCTTAGTAGGCTGGCGACAATCAATCTGGCCGTTTGCTGCTCTTGCGGCTGCATCTGCATCTCATTAAGCGTTTGTAACAGGAACGAGCCGATACGCGGGCCACGGCGCGCAACGTGCTGTTTCGTGAGGTTTTGATGCTGCTGACCATCCCAGTGGACTACGCTGAAACCTAACTGCTGTTTGCCAAACAGAATGCTCAGGGTGGTGACGGGCGTTTGCCATTGCGGGATGTTCCAGCCGCCAGCCGGAACGTAGAGAACATCGCAAGGAATGAGCGGGGCGGTAATGCTCATGTCAGTAAGCTCGCCCTCCAGCACAATCTCCAGCCGCGGAAAATCCACCTGGTACGCCAGTTCCGGCGCTGGGCCGCTGGCGCTGGCAAAATAAATCTGGCGCAGCGGCAGCGGGCCGTTGATGAGACGGGAGAGAAGGTGGCTGACGTCGTGATACATGATAATCCCCTGCCGATCGCAAACAGAGGAAACAGTAACGTCGAAAACCGATGTCCTCAAGCGATTATTGCCGGATAGCGGCGCTTTGCGCCTTATCCGGACTACGGGAGAGAAGCACGCCAGGCCCGATAAGCGTTAGCGTTATCGGGCAACATACAGGCTATTGATTACCGACCTGATCGCCATACGGCAACGTATCATAATCAATCAGCGCGTTTTTCTTATACGGGTTGCCAATCCAGCGCGTGGTCTCTTTGAACTGCGGGTTGGTGATGGAACGCGTCGGGTCGTAGCCATCATAGGTCAGGCCCGCTAAGTCCGACCAGGTGTGGATAAGCTCGGAACTGCTGTACTTACGATCGACATCCTGTGAGAAGTCGCGCGGATGCGCTGCCTGCCATTTCTCTGAGGTCCACAGCAGGAACGGCACCGTATACATATGACGGGTTGGCGAATCTTCGTTTCGTCCCTGCGTCTTATGCGGCGGCGTGTCATACACTTCTTCACCGTGATCGGAGAAGTAGAGCAGGAAACCGTTCGGATCGGTCGCTTTATAGTCCTTAATCAGGCTGGCGACAACATAGTCGTTATACAGATTCGCGTTGTCGTAATCGTTATACGACTCCAGTTCGTCGCTGCTTAATCCCGGCGGAACATGGTCGGTTTTACCATCAAACTTGCCCTGGTTTTCTGGATAGCGGAACTTGTATTTAATGTGCGTTCCCAGCAGATGCACAATAATGAATTTTTTCGGCGCCGGGTCGGCTAACACCGCTTTAAACGGCGCCAGCACGTTGCTGTCATATTCGCGCGCGCTTTGAGTGCGCTGCTGGTTCATATAGAACTGCTTATCAGTCTGCTTAGAGAACACGGTCAGCATGGTATTACGCGCCGTCATCGTCTGCTGGTTAGTGATCCAGAAGGTTTTATACCCGGCCTGTTTCATCATATTCATCAGCGATGGCTTCGTCAGATACCAGTCCGGGTTCTTTTCGTCCGCGAACGTTAGCGCCTGTTGCAGAATCTCAATGGTGTACGGTCGCGAAGTTACCACGTTATTAAACACGGTCAGCCCGGGGTCGGTTTTATGCAGCGCGTCCAGTTCCGGCGTGGTTTCGCGCGGATAACCGTACAGACTCATACGGCCACGCTGGGTCGATTCGCCAATCACCAGTACCAGCGTGCGCGGCGCATCGCCGGAGTGGTCCTGGAAGTTAGCCAGCGGCGGCAGGGCATCGTTTTCATTCAGCAGTTTATTCAGCGAGGCGAGCTGTAAACGGTACTGATAGTAGCCAGTAATAAATTGCCACGGCGCGGCGGGTTCCATTCGTGACGCCAGGCTATCCAGCGTTTTCTCCATCGACTTATGCTTGATAAAGGTATTCATCGCGATGGGATGGAGGATCAGCCCGTACAGCAGGGCAAACGACACCAGATAGCGCCAGGGGGATGGAATATAAACCGGGCGCAGACGTGTCCACAGCAAAATCGCCGCCACCGTATAAGCCAGCGCGACAAGAACAATTTTTAGACTGAAATATTGGCTTAAATATTCGCTGGCTTCATTGGCGTTGGTTTCAAACATCACAAACAGCACGCTTTGCGAGAACTCCTGCCCGTAGATTACGTAATAGCTCAGCGCCGCCAGCGAGGCGGCCCAGAGTACGACGCCAATAACGGCAGCAATAACCCGGATACGAGCTGGAAACAGAAAGACCGGGATCAGCCACAGTGAGCTGTACAGTAGCGAATCCCGCAGACCGTTTGTCCCGCTGTATCCGGTGAGATAAATAATGGCCTGCAGGAGGGTGGAAAAGAACCAAAAGTAGAGCAGTGCCCAGCCCAGGGCTTTCCAGCTAAACGCGGGTTTAGTCTGGAGTAATGTGGATTGCATAATGAGAGCCTGTCTTTAATCGTAGCGCCAAACGTAACGCCTGAACCTTAAAAGAATCTGAAGCAAACCTGCTTTATGCCGCACGTTTTGCTAAGAAAGATTTACAAATGCATAAAATGCAGACAGGAATATATTGAAAAAATGACGAGGATGACAGCAGTATTTCATGCCGCCCCCACATAACTGCGTGAGGGCGGCTTTCTTTTGGCGTTAGCCGGTGTTGCGCATACCGGCGGCGACGCCCGCAATCGTGACCATCAACGCCTGTTCGACGCGAGGATCGGGCGATTTGCCCTGCTCTTCAGTCAGACGGGAACGATACAGCAACTCGGCCTGCAACACGTTTAATGGATCGGTATAAACGTTTCTTAACTGAATGGACTCCGCAATCCACGGTAAGTCGGCCATCAGGTGCGAATCGTTGGCAATCGCCAGCACCACTTTAATGTCTTCTTCCAGCAGGTCTCGTAGCTCTTTGCCCAGCGGCCATAGCGTTTTCGCCACCAGACGCTGATCGTAATAGTCGGCCAGCCACAGGTCGGCTTTCGAGAACACCATTTCCAGCATTCCAAGACGCGTGGAGAAGAACGGCCAGTCGCGACACATGGCTTCCAGTTCGCTTTGTTTACCGTCTTCCACCACTTTTTGCAGCGCAGTACCCGCGCCCAGCCAGGCTGGCAGCATCAGGCGGTTTTGCGTCCAGGCGAAGATCCACGGAATCGCGCGCAGCGATTCGACGCCGCCAGTTGGACGACGTTTCGCCGGACGTGAGCCGAGCGGCAATTTGCCCAGCTCTTGCTCCGGCGTCGCGGAGCGGAAGTACGGTACAAAGTCTTTATTTTCGCGCACGTAGCCGCGGTAGGTTTCACAGGAGATGACGGAAAGCTCATCCATAATATGACGCCAGCTGTCTTTCGGTTCCGGCGGCGGCAGCAGGTTTGCTTCCAGAATTGCGCTGGTGTAGAGCGACAGGCTGCTGACGGTGACTTCCGGCAGGCCGTATTTGAAGCGGATCATCTCGCCCTGCTCGGTCACGCGCAGACCGCCTTTCAGACTGCCTGGCGGTTGCGAAAGCAGCGCCGCGTGGGCTGGCGCGCCGCCACGGCCAATAGAGCCGCCGCGGCCGTGGAAGAGGGTGAGCTCGATGCCGGCTTTTTCACAGGTTTTGATCAGGGCGTCCTGCGCCTGATACTGCGCCCATGACGCGGCCATAACGCCGGCGTCTTTCGCCGAGTCGGAGTAGCCGATCATGACCATCTGCTTACCCTGAATCAGCCCGCGATACCAGTCGATATTCAACAACTGGGTCATCACGTCGTCGGCATTGTTCAGGTCGTCGAGGGTTTCAAACAGCGGCGCGACCGGCATGGCAAAGCCGATACCTGCCTCTTTCAGCAGCAGATGCACAGCCAGCACATCAGACGGCGTTTTCGCCATTGAAATCACGTAGGCGGCGATCGACCCCTTTGGCGCTTCGGCAATAACCTTGCAGGTTTCAAGCACTTCGCGGGTATCGTTGCTCGGCTCCCAGTTACGCGGCAGCAGCGGACGTTTGGAGTTCAGTTCGCGGATCAGGAAGGCCTGCTTGTCGGCTTCCGACCAGCTTTCGTAGTCGCCAATACCAAGGTAGCGGGTAATTTCGCCCAGCGCTTCGGTATGGCGGGTGCTCTCCTGACGGATATCAATACGCACCAGCGGTACGCCGAAACACTTCACGCGGCGGAGCGTGTCGAGTAACTCGCCGTTGGCGATAATGCCCATGCCGCAGGCCTGTAACGACTGGTAGCAGGCGTACAGAGGTTCCCAGAGCTGCTCGTTTTGCGTCAGCAGGCCAGCCGGTTTGGGCAGCTTCTCGCCTTTCAGACGCGCTTCCAGCCAGGACTGGGTCGCCATCAGACGGGCGCGCAATTTTTTCATCAGGTAGCGATACGGCTCAGACGCGCCTTCTTCGCCCACTAACGCCAGCAGCTCCGGCGTGGCGTCGACCATCGACAGTTCTGATACCAGAACATGAATGTCTTTCAGGAACAGATCGGTGGCTTTCCAGCGGCTTAACAAGAGTACGTGGCGGGTGATATCCGCCGTCACGTTCGGGTTGCCGTCACGGTCGCCGCCCATCCAGGAGGTAAAACGTACCGGCACAAAATCCACCGGCAATTTGTAGCCGAGATTTTCTTCCAGCTGTTCGTTCAGTTCACGCAGATAGTTAGGTACGCCCTGCCACAGGCTGTTCTCAACCACGGCGAAGCCCCATTTGGCTTCATCCACCGGGCTTGGACGCTGCTTGCGGATCTCATCCGTATGCCAGGATTGGGCAATCAACTGGCGCAGGCGACGCATCACCTGGTGGCGTTCGTAGTCGGCGATATCGGTATTATCAAGCTGTTTCAGACAGTTGTTGATTTCACCCATTTTGTGAATAAGCGTACGGCGGGTAATTTCTGTCGGATGGGCGGTTAGCACCAACTCCAGAGACAGCGACTCTACCGCTTTTTTGATGGTTGCGTCGTTGAGGTCCGGTTGGTTTTTCAGTTTGCGCAGAGTGCGGGCAATCACTTCCGGGTTGCTGGCGGCTTCGCCTTTTGGCGAAATGCTGTGGTATTGCTCGGCAGTATTGGCCAGGTTCAGGAACTGACTAAACGCGCGCGCAACTGGCAGCAGCTCGTCATTAGACAAATTTTGTAGCGTGGTGAGCAGCTCCTGGCGATTAGCTTCATTGCCGGCGCGTGAAGATTTGGATAGCTTACGGATTGTTTCTACACGATCAAGAATGTGTTCTCCCAGCGCATCCTTGATGGTTTCTCCCAGCACCTTGCCGAGCATACTGACATTACTACGCAACGCGGAATATTGTTCGTTCATATGACCCCAGACACCCCATCTTTAATGTAATTGCCCTGTCTCTTTCATGCCACAGCGGCAGTGGCTGCGCTCGCCCGTATGCCAGTTCTGCGGAATGGGCTCGTTTGCCGCCTTGCTGTGACGTGAAATTTTTCGGACTTTGCTTTTTAGCCGTCTTTTATAAAGCCACGTAAAACCCGTGGCGTCAATTACTGCGAAATCGGTTCAGCAAACGAAGAAATGACGGTAATTTATTAAAGTTAATTCGCATCGTGCCAAATAAGAAATGCTTATGAACATGTGGCGTAGAGACGCCGGATGGCGCTGCGCTTATCCGGCCTACAAGACGGGGTAGGCCCGGTAAACATCACGTCACCGGGCAATATGCATTAATGCCAGCAAAAATGGTGTACTACCTGGGTAATCAATTCCCGGGTTGGCTTAATAAAACGCGTTTCGAGATATTCATCCGGCTGATGCGCCTGATTAATTGAGCCCGGACCAAGCACCAGCGTTGGGCATAATGTCTGCATAAACGGCGCTTCAGTACAGTAGTTCACCACGTCGGTTTTCGTTCCCAACAGTTTTTCTACTACTTCAACCAGTTGGTGGTCCGGTGGACACTCATAACCTGGAATCGGCGGATGTAATTCCGCCACCGTCAGGCGGCCCGGCCAGCGTTCGCTTACCGGGGCCAGCGCGTCGTTAAGCAGTCCATTAAGGTCGTTTAACGTCATGCCCGGCAGTGGACGAATATCCATATGCAATTCGCAGCAGGCGCAGATACGGTTTGAGGCATCGCCGCCGTGAATATGGCCCAGATTCAGCGTTGGATACGGAACGGTAAACGCCTCGTAGTGATACCGCGCTTTCAGCGAGTCACGCAGTTGCATGATATGGCCAATCGCATCGTGCATCAGTTCAATGGCGTTAACCCCACGCGCCGGGTCGCTGGAATGACCGGACTGCCCCAGGACGCGAACGACATTAGAGATATGCCCTTTGTGCGCGCGTATCGGTTGCAACGACGTCGGTTCGCCAATGATCGCGCAGTCCGGACGTAATGCCGTGGTTTCGGAAAAATAACGCGCCCCCGCCATGCTGGTCTCTTCATCGGCGGTCGCCAGAATGTAGAGCGGCTTTTTCAACTTTGTGACGTCAACGTCACGTAGCGCGTCCAGAATAAAAGCGAAGAAGCCTTTCATATCCGCAGTGCCCAGACCATAGAGCTTATTGTCGTGCTCGGTCAGCGTGAACGGGTCGCGCGTCCAGCGTCCGTCATCAAAGGGAACTGTGTCGGTATGGCCGGTCAGCAGCAAACCGCCCGCGCCATGTCCGGTGCTGGCGAGCATATTAAATTTGTTTCGCGTTCCTGGAACCGGTTGAACCTCTACGTTGAAACCAAGATCGCTGAACCAGCCTGCAAGCAAAGTGATTAAAGACGCATTACTTTGATCCAGGGATTCTTCGGTTGCGCTTATCGACGGTGTGGCAATCAAAGCGCGGTAAATCTCGATAAATGGCGGTAAAACGTTTTTCATTGTTGACACACCTCAGGTCATGATAGTATCAATATTCATGCATTAATTATGAATAAAAATACATTAACGTTGAGCATAAAGGAACCCGATGTTGAATACGCTGATTGTAGGCGCTAGCGGTTATGCGGGCGCAGAGCTTGTAAGCTACGTAAATCGCCACCCACATATGACCATAACCGCTTTGACCGTCTCAGCGCAAAGCAATGATGCAGGAAAGTTAATTTCTGATTTACATCCGCAGTTAAAAGGGATTGTCGACCTGCCATTGCAACCGATGTCGGATGTACGTGATTTTAGTGCAGATGTTGATGTGGTGTTCCTGGCGACAGCGCATGAAGTGAGCCACGATCTGGCGCCGCAATTTTTACAGGCCGGATGCGTCGTATTCGATCTTTCCGGCGCGTTTCGGGTAAACGATCGCGCCTTCTATGAAAAGTACTACGGATTTACTCATCAATATCCTGAGCTGCTGGAGCAGGCGGTGTACGGTCTGGCGGAGTGGAATGCCGATAAACTGAACACGGCGAATCTGATTGCGGTTCCTGGTTGCTATCCAACCGCAGCGCAGTTGTCGCTAAAACCGCTGATTGACGGCGGGCTTCTCGATCTGACGCAGTGGCCGGTAATTAATGCCACCAGCGGGGTGAGCGGCGCGGGGCGCAAGGCGGCAATATCGAACAGTTTCTGTGAAGTGAGTTTGCAACCGTATGGCGTGTTTACGCATCGTCATCAGCCGGAAATCGCTGCCCATCTGGGCGCGGAGGTCATCTTCACCCCGCATCTGGGGAATTTCCCGCGCGGGATTCTGGAAACCATTACCTGCCGCCTGAAAGCGGGAGTAACCCATGCGCAGGTCGCCGACGTGTTGCAAAAAGCCTATGGCGACAAACCGCTGGTGCGCCTGTATGACAAAGGCGTTCCGGCGTTAAAGAACGTCGTCGGGCTGCCGTTCTGCGATATTGGTTTTGCCGTCCAGGGCGAACATCTGATTGTGGTGGCAGCCGAAGACAACTTGTTGAAAGGCGCAGCGGCGCAGGCAGTACAGTGCGCTAATATTCGTTTTGGCTTCGCTGAAACGCAGTCTCTTATTTAAGGGTGAAATGATGAATCCATTAATTATCAAGCTGGGTGGCGTATTACTGGATAGCGAAGAGGCTCTGGAACGTCTTTTTACCGCGCTGGTCAACTATCGTGAGTCCCATCAGCGTCCGCTGGTGATTGTTCATGGCGGCGGTTGCGTGGTGGATGAGCTGATGAAAGGGCTGAATTTGCCCGTGAAAAAGAAAGACGGCCTGCGCGTGACGCCTGCCGATCAGATTGGCATCATTACCGGCGCGCTGGCGGGAACCGCTAACAAAACTCTGCTGGCCTGGGCGAAGAAACACCATATCGCCTCTGTTGGTCTGTTTCTGGGCGATGGCGACAGCGTAAACGTGACCCAACTCGATGAAGCGTTAGGCCACGTCGGGCTGGCGCAGCCGGGGTCGCCGAAGCTGATTAACATGCTGCTGGAAAACGGCTTTCTGCCGGTGGTCAGCTCCATTGGCGTAACAGACGACGGCCAACTGATGAACGTCAACGCCGATCAGGCGGCAACCGCGCTGGCGGCGACGCTGGGGGCCGATCTGATCCTGCTTTCTGACGTGAGCGGTATTCTGGACGGCAAAGGCCAGCGTATCGCCGAAATGACGGCGTCCAAAGCCGAGCAGCTTATCGACCAGGGCATTATTACCGACGGGATGATTGTGAAAGTGAATGCGGCTCTCGATGCTGCGCGGGCGCTGGGTCGCCCGGTGGATATCGCTTCCTGGCGTCATGCGGAGCAACTGCCGGCGCTGTTTAACGGTACGCCGATTGGCACGCGTATTCTGGCTTAACTATTTGTTCGCCCGATGGCGGCTGCGCCTTATCGGTCCTGCGTGAACAGAAATTATAGGCCGGATAAGCGTAGCGCCATCCGGCAGTGAAATTCGAAGAATTTAAGGAAGTCTATTATGGCACTTTGGGGTGGGCGTTTTACACAGGCGGCAGACCAGCGGTTTAAACAATTCAATGATTCGTTGCGCTTCGATTACCGTCTGGCGGAGCAGGATATTGTCGGTTCTGTGGCCTGGTCCAAAGCATTGGTCACGGTAGGCGTACTGACTGCCGATGAGCAACGACAGTTGGAAGAAGCGCTGAACGTGCTGCTGGAAGAGGTTCGCGCGAATCCGCAGCAAATCCTGCAAAGCGATGCGGAAGATATCCATAGCTGGGTGGAAGGTAAGCTCATCGACAAAGTGGGTCAGTTGGGTAAAAAGCTGCACACCGGGCGCAGCCGTAACGATCAGGTGGCGACGGACCTGAAACTGTGGTGCAAAGAGACGGTGAGGGAACTGCTTACCGCTAACCGCCAGCTACAGAGCGCGCTGGTGGAAACCGCGCAGGCGAACCAGGACGCGGTAATGCCGGGATATACCCATCTGCAACGCGCGCAGCCAGTGACTTTCGCCCACTGGTGTCTCGCGTATGTCGAAATGCTGGCGCGCGATGAAAGCCGCCTGCAGGACACGCTTAAACGTCTGGACGTGAGTCCGCTAGGTTGCGGCGCGTTGGCGGGAACGGCCTATGAGATTGACCGTGAACAATTGGCAGGCTGGCTGGGCTTTACGTCTGCGACCCGCAACAGCCTGGACAGCGTGTCCGATCGTGACCACGTACTGGAACTGCTTTCTGATGCGGCTATCGGCATGGTGCATCTGTCACGCTTCGCGGAAGATCTGATTTTCTTTAATTCTGGTGAAGCGGGCTTTGTAGAGCTTTCTGACCGCGTGACTTCCGGTTCATCGTTAATGCCGCAGAAGAAAAACCCGGACGCGCTGGAGCTGATTCGCGGTAAGTGCGGTCGCGTACAAGGGGCGTTAACCGGCATGATGATGACTTTAAAAGGTCTGCCGCTGGCGTATAACAAAGATATGCAGGAAGACAAAGAAGGGCTGTTCGATGCGCTCGATACCTGGCTTGACTGCCTGCATATGGCGGCGTTGGTGCTGGACGGTATTCAGGTGAAACGCCCACGTTGTCAGGACGCGGCGCAACAGGGGTATGCCAACGCCACGGAGCTGGCGGATTACCTGGTCGCGAAAGGCGTGCCGTTCCGCGAAGCGCACCATATTGTCGGCGAAGCGGTGGTAGAAGCC
Organism: Salmonella sp. 2020_1459; assembly: GCF_043847915.1. Classification (NCBI taxonomy): domain Bacteria; kingdom Pseudomonadati; phylum Pseudomonadota; class Gammaproteobacteria; order Enterobacterales; family Enterobacteriaceae; genus Salmonella; species Salmonella sp. 2020_1459. The sequence goes on from NZ_JBCMFA010000012.1 coordinate 29,135, forward strand.
ATTCGCCAGGGTAAGCCGCTGGAAGCGTTGCCGCTGGCCGATTTACAGAAATTCAGCCGCGTGATTGGCGACGATGTGTATCCGATATTGTCTTTGCAGTCGTGTCTGGATAAACGGGCGGCAAAAGGCGGCGTTTCTCCGCAGCAGGTGGCGCAGGCCATCGACGATGCGAAGGCGCGCCTCGCGTTGTAAGCCTTATAAGCGTAGCGCCATCAGGTAATACTGCCCGGCCGAGCATCAGCGACGCCGGGCTTTTTTACGCAAAAAAAAAGCGGACCAGAGGTCCGCAAAAGTTCACGTTGGCTTTAGTTATTTCGGGTTCGAGAGATACCCTCTAAACGGGCGGTGTCTTCAAGGGTTAAACGAGAAACCGCTCCGTTCTGTGATGTATTATTAATCAGAAAGGTTGATAGGGATAATCGTTCGTTGCTATGCTACCTATCGCCATGAACTATCGTGGCGACGGAGGATGAATAATGAATATTCGTGATCTTGAATATCTGGTGGCGTTAGCCGAACATCGCCATTTCCGGCGAGCGGCGGACTCCTGTCACGTCAGCCAGCCAACCCTTAGTGGGCAAATACGTAAGCTGGAAGATGAGCTGGGCGTTATGCTGCTGGAGCGTACGAGCCGTAAAGTGCTGTTTACCCAGGCGGGCTTACTGCTGGTGGATCAGGCGCGTACCGTACTGCGTGAGGTCAAGGTGCTCAAGGAGATGGCAAGCCAACAAGGCGAGACGATGTCCGGCCCGCTGCATATTGGTTTAATCCCAACAATTGGTCCCTATTTGCTGCCGCTTATCATTCCAATGTTGCACCAGACTTTCCCGAAGCTGGAAATGTATCTGCATGAGGCGCAAACGCATCAGTTGTTAGCGCAACTCGATAGCGGCAAGCTTGACTGCGCTATTCTGGCGCTGGTGAAAGAGAGCGAGGCGTTTATCGAAGTGCCGCTGTTTGATGAGCCCATGATGCTGGCTATTTATGAGGATCATCCGTGGGCGAATCGCGATCGCGTGCCGATGTCCGATCTGGCGGGCGAGAAATTGCTGATGCTGGAAGATGGCCACTGTCTGCGCGATCAGGCGATGGGGTTCTGTTTTGAAGCGGGAGCGGATGAAGATACCCATTTCCGGGCGACCAGTCTGGAAACGCTGCGTAACATGGTGGCGGCGGGCAGTGGTATTACACTACTCCCCGCGCTGGCCGTACCGCAGGAGCGTAAGCGCGACGGCGTGGTTTATCTGCCATGCATTAAGCCGGAGCCGCGTCGTACCGTGGGGCTGGTTTATCGCCCGGGATCGCCGCTGCGTAGCCGTTATGAGCAACTGGCAGAGGCCATCCGTGGCGCAATGGATGGCCATTTCGACAAGGCGTTAAAACAGGCGGTTTAAGCCGTTCAACGCCGCAACCCGATAAGCTTCCGCCATGGTTGGGTAGTTAAAGGTGGTGTTAACGAAGTATTCAATGGTGTTACCGCCACCTTTCTGCTCCATGATTGCCTGGCCGATATGAATAATTTCGGCGGCGCGTTCGCCAAAGCAGTGAATCCCCAGAATTTCTTTGGTTTCGCGGTGGAAGAGAATTTTTAGCGTGCCGACGTTCATGCCGACGATTTGCGCTCGCGCCAGATGCTTAAACTGCGCGCGGCCCACTTCGTAAGGCACTTTCATTGCCGTTAACTGCTGCTCGGTTTTGCCGACAGAACTGATTTCCGGAATGGTATAAATCCCGGTGGGGATATCTTCGATAAGATGCGCGGTCGCTTCGCCTTTCACCAGCGCCTGCGCTGCAATACGCCCCTGATCGTAGGCGGCGGAGGCCAGACTGGGATAGCCAATCACGTCGCCCACCGCATAGACGTGCGGCAGGGCGGTCTGGTACATACTGTTGACTTTGAGCTGTCCACGGCTGTCTGTTTCCAGACCAATATTCTCCAGCGCCAGCGAATCGGTGTTACCGGTACGGCCATTAGCATAAAGCAGGCAGTCAGCCTTCAGTTTTTTGCCGGATTTCAGGTGCATGATGACGCCATCATCGCAGCCTTCGATTTTCTCATACTCTTCATTGTGGCGAATAACCACGCCGCTATTCCAGAAATGGTAAGAGAGAGAGTCGGACATCTCCTGATCGAGAAAGGCCAGCAGGCGATCGCGGGTGTTGATCAGATCCACTTTCACATCCATACCGCGGAAGATGGACGCATATTCGCAGCCGATAACGCCAGCGCCGTAAATAATAACGTGGCGCGGTTCATGGTGGAGACTCAGGATTGAGTCGCTGTCATAAATGCGCGGATGCGAGAAATCCACATCACTGGGATGGTAAGGACGCGAACCACAGGCAATAACAAATTTTTCTGCCGTCAGGGTTTCAACCGTGCCGTCATGGCATTCCAGCGCCAGGGTATGTTCGTCAATAAAATGGGCGTTGCCCTGCAATATTTCACAGTGGTTACGCTCATAAAACCCCTGACGCATACGCGTTTGTTGATTAATCACGTTATCGGCATGATTAAGGATGTCGGCGAAAGAAGAACGAAGGAGACGGGAGTGGTCGCTATAGAGCGGGTTTTGATTAAATTCAATAATACGGCTGACGGCGTGGCGAAGGGCTTTGGATGGGATGGTGCCCCAGTGGGTACATCCGCCGCCAACGTTATGATAACGCTCAATCACCGCGACGCGTGCTCCTTGCTTAACCAGACCCATTGCAGCGCCTTCACCGCCGGGGCCTGACCCTATGACGACTGCATCATAATCCCAGGAATGTGGCATGGTATTACTCACCTGTTTTTATACATAAAATAAACACGATGATAACATTTGCCCAGCTTTAACCCAATTATCGTTGTGCTTTTTTGCGAAGCCGGAGCACAAACTGTCTGTAAACAATCATTCACAATCCAGTGTGAACCCGTTACTTTTATTCTCTGGTATAGTGCCGAATAAGGCATATGGAAGGATTCAGACATTGTGATGGGTGTTAGAGCGCAACAAAAAGAAAAAACCCGGCGTTCGCTGGTGGAAGCCGCATTCAGCCAACTGAGCGCTGAGCGGAGTTTTGCCAGCCTGAGTTTGCGTGAGGTGGCGCGTGAAGCGGGCATTGCGCCAACGTCGTTTTACCGTCATTTTCGCGATGTCGATGAACTCGGTCTGACGATGGTGGATGAAAGCGGTCTGATGCTGCGTCAGTTGATGCGTCAGGCGCGACAGCGCATCGCGAAAGGCGGCAGCGTCATTCGCACGTCGGTCTCCACATTTATGGAGTTTATCGGCAACAACCCCAACGCCTTCCGTCTGTTGTTGCGCGAGCGTTCCGGCACTTCAGCGGCGTTTCGTGCCGCCGTCGCGCGGGAGATTCAGCATTTTATTGCGGAACTTGCCGACTATCTGGAACTCGAAAACCATATGCCGCGCGCGTTTACTGAAGCCCAGGCCGAAGCGATGGTGACTATTGTCTTTAGCGCGGGCGCAGAGGCGTTGGACATCGGCGCTGAACAGCGTCGGCAATTAGAAGAGCGGCTGGTATTGCAACTGCGCATGATTGCGAAAGGGGCGTATTACTGGTATCGCCGTGAGCAAGAGAAAATAGCACATCATTCCGAATAACGTGAAGGACGAGTAATGAAACAGTCAGGTCAAGATAAAGGTACGCTGTTGCTGGCGCTCATCGCTGGCTTATCGATTAACGGCACATTCGCGGCGCTGTTTAGCGCTATTGTGCCGTTCTCCGTATTCCCGGTTATCTCGCTGGTGCTGACGGTATATTGCCTGCATCAGCGCTACCAAAATCGTACTATGCCGGTAGGTTTGCCGGGGTTGGCCGCCGCCTGTTTCATTCTTGGCGTTTTACTGTATAGCACCGTGGTGCGTGCAGAATATCCGGATATTGGCTCTAATTTCTTCCCGGCGGTGCTGTCGGTGATTCTGGTATTCTGGATTGGCTTTAAACTGCGTAACCGCAAGGAGGACACCGCGGAATAGTGTGCGAATGCCGGATGGCGGTATAACCGGCCATCCGACGTACATTTTACCTTGCGGTGAGTAATACCCCGCATTCCATATGATGTGTATACGGGAACTGATCGAATAGCGCCAGGCGAGACACCGTGTGCGTCTGGCTTAACGTTTCCAGGTTTTTGCACAACGTTTCCGGATTGCAGGAAATGTACAGAATACGTGGATAAGCCTGCACCATTTTTTCCGTTTCGCTGTCCAGACCGCTGCGCGGCGGATCGACAAAAATGGTTTCGCACTGATAGCCCTTCAGGTCGATCCCCTGCAGGCGGTTAAACTCACGAACGCCATTCATCGCCTGGGTAAACTCTTCCGCCGCCATGCGAATAATTTGCACATTATCAATATGATTAGCGGCAATATTGTACTGTGCGGCAGCGACGGACGGTTTGGCGATTTCGGTTGCCAGCACGCGGTTAAAATTGCGCGCCAGCGCTAAAGAAAAATTGCCGTTGCCGCAATACAACTCAAGCAGATCGCCTTTTGAGTCTTTCGTCACCTCCAGCGCCCACTCTAACATCTGAATATTCATGGCGGCGTTTGGCTGCGTAAAGCTGTTTTCGACCTGGCGGTAGATCATCTCTTTACCTGCCACAGGCAGACGCTCATCAATATAATCCTGATCCAATTCGATTTTAGTTTTAGTGGCCCGGCCAATCAGGTGTACGTTCAGACCTTGCGCGCGTAAAGCATCGCGTAACGCAGTGGCGGCTTCACGCCACTCTTCGTCCAGCTTCTTATGGTACAGCAACGACACTACCGCCTGGTTGCTCAAGGTCGTGAGATAATCAATCTGGAACAGCTTATGCCGCAGTGCATGATTATCGCGCACGCCGGCAATCATCGCCTTCATTAAGGTATTAATCAGTTGGCTGGCCGCCGGGAAGGTGTCAACGCGAATCCGGCTTTTGGTCTGCTGATCAAACATAATGTGGTACAGGTCATCGCCGTCATGCCACAGGCGAAATTCCGCACGCATACGATAGTGACTGACCGGCGAGCGAAATACTTCCGGAACCAGGTCAGAAAACGGCGCCATCATACTCTGCAAGCGCGCCACTTTTTCGGCTAGCTGCGCCTCATACTGTTCTGTCGGAAGATGTTCGGGGGTCATATCGCATCCTGAATAATAAAAGTACGCGGGGATTGTAGGGATTGCTCAGTGGATGTCCAGCTATTGATGATTTCTGATTTGTGATGCGCGGTCTGGACAGGGTGTTGTGACAGACGGTAGCATCCGTGGGCCGGTCCTGTGAGTTAATAGGGAATCCAGTGAAAATCTGGAGCTGACGCGCAGCGGTAAGGAAAGGTGAGATGAGAGCGTAAGCAGACACTGCCTCCGGCGGGAAGTCATCATTTCTGCTATCCAGCCAACGGATAACCCTCCAAGCCCGAAGACCTGCCGGCTAACGTCGCATCTGGTTTTTCATCATCGCGTACTATCGATGAAGCCTGCGGCATCCTTCTTATATTGTGGATGCTTTACAATGATTAAAAAAGCTACGCTGCTGACGGCGTTCTCCGTCACGGCCTTTTCCGCTTGGGCGCAGGACACTAGCCCGGATACCCTGGTTGTCACCGCCAACCGTTTTCAGCAGCCGCGCAGCGCGGTTCTGGCGCCCGTTACCATCGTGACGCGTCAGGATATTGAACGCTGGCAATCGACCTCCGTAAATGATGTTCTGCGCCGTTTGCCTGGCGTCGATATTGCGCAGAGCGGCGGCGCCGGACAAAACTCCTCCATTTTCATTCGCGGCACCAACTCCAGCCATGTACTGGTATTGATTGACGGCGTGCGTCTGAATTTAGCAGGCGTGAGCGGGTCCGCCGATCTCAGCCAGTTCCCGGTGTCGCTGGTACAGCGCATTGAATATATTCGCGGTCCGCGCTCCGCTATTTATGGTTCCGATGCTATCGGCGGCGTAGTGAATATCATTACGACGCGCGATAACCCAGGCACAGAATTAACCGCTGGATGGGGAAGCAATAGCTACCAGAATTACGACATCTCGACGCAACAGCAACTTGGCGAAAACACGCGGGCGACGTTGATCGGCGATTACGAATACACCAAAGGGTTTGACGTGGTAGCGAAAGGCGGTACCGGGATGCAGGCGCAGCCTGACCGGGACGGCTTTTTGAGTAAAACGCTTTATGGCGCGTTAGAGCATACCTTTTCTGATCGCTGGAGCGGATTCGTGCGTGGTTATGGCTACGATAACCGTACCGATTACGACGCCTATTACTCGCCGGGCTCGCCGCTGATTGATACACGCAAACTTTATAGCCAAAGCTGGGACGCCGGGCTGCGCTTTAATGGCGAACGTATTCAGTCTCAGCTGGTTTCAAGCTATAGCCACAGTAAAGATTACAACTATGATCCGCACTATGGCCGGTATGATACCTCCGCCACGCTGGATGAGATGAAACAGTACAATGTTCAATGGACCAACAGTGTGGTCGTGGGGCACGGTAATGTTGGGGCGGGCGTAGACTGGCAGAAACAGACTACCACGCCAGGTACCGGCTATGTGCCCGAGGGATATGACCAGCGTAATACCGGGGTTTACCTGACAGGATTACAACAGTTGGGTGACTTCACTCTGGAAGCGGCGGCGCGCAGTGATGACAACTCCCAGTTTGGTCGTCATGGTACATGGCAAACCAGCGCGGGATGGGAGTTTATAGAAGGTTATCGCTTTATTGCCTCCTACGGAACCTCCTACAAAGCGCCTAATTTGGGCCAACTGTATGGTTATTACGGTAATCCGAACCTGAATCCTGAAAAGAGTAAACAGTGGGAAGGCGCATTTGAAGGGCTAACCGCTGGCGTCAGCTGGCGTATTTCAGGTTATCGTAACGATATTAATGACATGATCGATTATGACGATCATCTGCAAAAATATTACAACGAAGGTAAGGCGCGCATTAAAGGTATTGAGGCGACGGCGAATTTCGATACCGGACCGTTAACGCATACGGTCAGTTATGATTACGTTGATGCGCGTAATGCGATTACCGATACGCCATTACCCCGGCGTTCCAAACAGATGGCAAAATATCAACTTGACTGGGACGTTTACGATTTTGACTGGGGGGTGACATATCAATACCTTGGTTCCCGATATGATTCGGACTACTCCGCTTACCCATACCGGACAGTAAAAATGGGCGGCGTCAGTTTATGGGATCTTACGGTTGCATATCCGGTCACCTCACATCTGACAGTTCGTGGTAAAATAGCCAACCTGTTCGACAAAGATTACGAGACAGTTTATGGCTACCAAACTGCAGGACGAGAATACACCTTGTCTGGCAGCTACACCTTCTGAACCACGTCCCACCGTGCTGGTATTTGATTCCGGCGTCGGTGGATTGTCGGTCTATGATGAGATTCGGCGGCTCCTGCCGGATCTCCACTATATATATGCTTTCGATAACGTGGCTTTCCCCTACGGGGAAAAGAGTGAAACGTTTATCGTCGAGCGCGTTGTCGAGATTGTGACTGCGGTACAGCAGCGCTATCCCCTTTCACTGGCGGTGATTGCCTGTAATACCGCCAGTACGGTCTCACTTCCCGCATTACGTGAAAAGTTTGCCTTCCCGGTGGTGGGCGTTGTGCCTGCGATTAAACCAGCGGCGCGGCTGACCGCCAATGGCGTCGTCGGGCTACTGGCGACGAGAGCCACGGTCAAACGTCCTTATACTCACGAGCTGATTGCGCGCTTCGCTAATGAATGTCAGATAGCGATGTTGGGGTCGGCAGAACTGGTGGAACTGGCGGAAGCTAAACTACATGGCGACTCGGTATCGCTGGAAGAGCTGCGCCGCATATTACGCCCATGGCTACGAATGCCGGAGCCGCCTGACACGGTCGTTCTGGGGTGTACGCATTTCCCTCTATTACGGGACGAGCTTTTGCAAGTCCTGCCCGAAGGGACGCGGTTAGTGGATTCCGGCGCGGCGATAGCGCGTCGTACAGCCTGGCTGTTGGAACATGAAGCGCCGGATGCGAAATCAACCGATGCCAATATTGCTTATTGCATGGCAATGACGCCAGGAGCTGAACAATTATTACCCGTTTTACAGCGTTATGGCTTTGAAACGCTCGAAAAACTGCCGGTTTAATGGCGTTTTGGGTAAATACCAGGCACTTGAGAAATTATTTTAAATTTCCTCTTGTCAGGCAGAAATAACTCCCTATAATGCGCCACCACTGACACGGAACAACGGCACACAGGCCGCCGGGTCAGCGGGGTTCAGACCAGAACCTCACGGAGAAAAGC
>NZ_JBCMFA010000013.1:0-32521 GCF_043847915.1 Salmonella sp. 2020_1459
TAAGAATCCGTATCTTCGAGTGCCCACACAGATTGTCTGATAAATTGTTAAAGAGCAGTGCAACGCGGCTTTCGCTCACCGTTGCGAGGTGGCGTATATTACGCTTTCCTCTTTCAGAGTCAACCCTCAATTTCAGGATTTTTCTCTTCAACCGACCGGCTGTTTGTGTGAAGTGATTCACATCCGCCGTGTCGATGGAGGCGCATTATAGGGAGTTCTCTGCTGACCGCAATAGAAAAATTGCAGAAAAATGACTGTTTGCTGCATTCCCCAGCAAAACCCCTGGTTATACCCATTTACGCACAGACTTATCCACAAAATGCGCGTTCATCTCTTGGATCTTCTCACTCTGCAAACGATCTTTCAGGGATAAAAGCAGGGCCAGAATTTAAAAAGAAAAATTCGCGAGCGTTGCGCAAACGTTTTCGTTACAATGTCGCCGCAAAATGAGAATGCCCCATAAGGGGCGTTAGCTGAGTTTTTCACGAAAAATTCAGCTAACGCTCTCTGTAATCGTCAAATCCAGGGGATTTACCATGCAACAACGTCGTCCAGTCCGCCGCGCTTTGCTCAGTGTTTCTGACAAGGCCGGTATCATCGAATTCGCCCAGGCACTTTCCGCACGCGGTGTGGAGCTGCTGTCTACGGGGGGCACCGCCCGCCTGTTAGCAGAAAAAGGCCTGGCGGTGACCGAAGTTTCCGATTACACCGGTTTCCCGGAAATGATGGATGGACGCGTAAAGACCCTGCATCCAAAAGTCCACGGCGGCATCCTCGGTCGTCGCGGCCAGGACGATGCCATTATGGAACAGCACCACATCGCCCCTATCGATATGGTTGTCGTTAACCTGTATCCGTTCGCCGAAACCGTGGCACGCGAAGGCTGCTCGCTGGAAGATGCGGTAGAGAACATTGATATCGGCGGCCCGACCATGGTGCGCTCTGCTGCTAAGAACCATAAAGACGTCGCCATCGTGGTGAAGAGCAGCGACTACGACGCCATTATTAAAGAGATGGATGCTAACGAAGGTTCTCTAACCCTCGACACCCGTTTCGATCTCGCGATTAAAGCCTTCGAACACACCGCCGCCTACGACAGCATGATCGCCAACTACTTCGGCAGCATGGTTCCGGCCTACCACGGTGAAAGCAAAGAAGCCGCCGGTCGCTTCCCGCGTACGCTGAACCTGAACTTCATTAAGAAGCAGGATATGCGCTATGGCGAGAACAGCCACCAGCAGGCTGCCTTCTATATAGAAGAGAATGTGAAAGAAGCGTCCGTTGCCACCGCACAACAGGTTCAGGGCAAAGCGCTTTCCTACAACAACATCGCCGATACCGACGCGGCGCTGGAGTGTGTGAAAGAGTTCAACGAGCCGGCCTGCGTAATCGTCAAGCACGCTAACCCATGCGGTGTGGCGGTAAGTACCTCTATTCTCGACGCTTACGACCGCGCATACAAAACCGACCCGACCTCCGCGTTCGGCGGCATCATCGCTTTCAACCGCGAGCTGGATGCCGAAACCGCGCAGGCCATCATCTCCCGCCAATTCGTGGAAGTGATCATCGCCCCATCCGCAAGCGAAGAAGCGCTGAAAATCACCGCAGCCAAGCAGAACGTCCGTGTTCTGACCTGCGGACAATGGGCAAGTCGCGTTCCGGGCCTGGATTTCAAACGCGTTAACGGCGGCCTGCTGGTTCAGGACAGGGATCTGGGTATGGTGAGCGAAGCTGAATTGCGCGTGGTTTCCAAACGCCAGCCGACCGAGCAGGAACTGCGTGACGCGCTGTTCTGCTGGAAGGTAGCCAAGTTCGTGAAATCCAACGCTATTGTGTATGCCAAAGAGAACATGACCATCGGTATAGGCGCAGGCCAGATGAGCCGCGTGTACTCCGCCAAAATCGCCGGGATTAAAGCGGCTGACGAAGGTCTGGAAGTGAAAGGCTCCGCGATGGCCTCCGACGCCTTCTTCCCGTTCCGTGACGGTATTGATGCCGCTGCCGCCGTTGGCGTGAGCTGTGTGATCCAGCCTGGCGGTTCTATCCGTGATGACGAAGTGATTGCCGCCGCCGACGAACACGGCATTGCGATGATCTTCACCGACATGCGCCACTTCCGCCATTAATTCAGGGAGCAGACGATGAAAGTTTTAGTCATTGGTAACGGCGGGCGCGAACACGCGCTGGCCTGGAAAGCCGCACAGTCGCCGCTGGTTGGTACCGTTTTTGTCGCACCGGGTAACGCCGGTACCGCGCTGGAACCTGCGTTGCAGAACGTGGCTATCGGCGTCACCGATATTCCGGCGCTGCTGAGCTTTGCCCAAAACGAGAAGATTGATCTGACCATCGTCGGTCCGGAAGCGCCGCTGGTGATCGGCGTGGTCGATGCGTTCCGCGCGGCGGGTCTGAAGATCTTTGGCCCAACCGAAGGCGCCGCGCAACTGGAAGGCTCCAAAGCGTTCACCAAAGATTTCCTCGCCCGTCATCAGATTCCGACGGCGGAATACCAGAATTTCACCGAGATTGAGCCAGCCCTGGCTTATCTGCGTGAGAAGGGCGCGCCGATCGTCATCAAGGCCGATGGTCTGGCTGCGGGCAAAGGCGTCATCGTGGCGATGACGCTGGAAGAAGCCGAAGCCGCCGTCCATGACATGCTGGCAGGCAACGCCTTTGGCGACGCGGGCCACCGTATCGTCATCGAAGAGTTCCTCGACGGCGAAGAAGCGAGCTTTATCGTGATGGTCGACGGCGAGCACGTGCTGCCGATGGCCACCAGCCAGGATCACAAACGCGTAGGCAACGGCGATACCGGCCCGAATACTGGCGGCATGGGCGCATACTCACCGGCGCCGGTGGTGACTGATGAAGTGCACCAGCGCACCATGGAACGCATCATCTGGCCAACCGTGAAAGGCATGGCAGCAGAAGGTAACACGTACACCGGCTTCCTGTATGCGGGTCTGATGATCGACAAGCAGGGCAACCCGAAGGTAATCGAGTTCAACTGTCGCTTTGGCGATCCGGAAACCCAGCCGATCATGCTGCGCATGAAATCGGACCTGGTGGATCTTTGCCTGGCCGCCTGCGACGGCAAGCTGGATGAGAAAACCTCCGAGTGGGACGAGCGCGCTTCATTAGGCGTGGTGATCGCCGCGGGCGGTTATCCGGGCAACTACAACACTGGCGATGAGATCCACGGCCTGCCGCTGGAAGAAGTGGCTGACGGTAAGGTTTTCCACGCGGGCACCAAACTCGCCGATGACGACCGTGTGCTGACCAGCGGCGGTCGCGTACTGTGCGCCACCGCGCTGGGCCACACCGTGGCTGAGGCGCAGAAACGCGCTTACGCCTTGATGACCGACATCCGCTGGGACGGCAGCTTCAGCCGTAACGACATCGGCTGGCGCGCCATCGAACGCGAACAGCGCTAACGCGAAATTTTCGCCAGCAGCGTTTTACGCGTAATGCCTAACTGACGGGCGGCTTCCGTTTTGTTGCCGCCCGTTTTTTCCAGCGCCGCCAGAATCACCTCTTTCTCCACTTCCACCAGCGGCTGGATCTCGCCACTGCATTCTGTTTTTATCGGCGTCGCGGCAATAGCGAGAGGCAATTCGCGTTCAGAAATGTATTCTCCCGTCAGCAACACCACCGCCCGCTCGATAGCGTTTTCCAGCTCACGGATATTGCCCGGCCAGTCGTAGTGGATCAGCAGATCCATCGCCTGCGGCGTAAACCCCTTCACCGCTTTGCGGTTACGTTCGGCAAAACGCCGCAGAAAATGGTCTGCCAGTAGCGGAATATCTTCCCGACGCTGGCGCAAAGAAGGCATTTCAATCGCCACCACATTCAGGCGGTAATAGAGATCCTGGCGAAAGCGACCGGCACTCACCTCTTCCGCCAGGTCGCGGTGGGTAGCGGCAATCAATCGAACATCTACAGATATCGTCTGGTTACTTCCCACGCGTTGCACTTCGCGCTCCTGAATCGCCCGCAGCAAACGTACCTGCATTAACGGCGAGATATCGCCGATTTCATCAAGAAACAATGTCCCGCCGTCAGCTTCGACAAAGCGTCCTTCCCGACGTTTATCCGCGCCGGTAAACGCGCCTTTTTCGTGTCCGAACAGCTCAGACTCCAGCAGCGATTCATTAAGCGCGGCGCAGTTGAGCGTGACCAGCGGTTTATCGCTCCTGGCGCTACAAGCGTGTAGCGCCCGCGCCACCAGCTCTTTACCCGTGCCGGAGTCTCCGTGAATCAATACCGTGGCGTCTGATGGTGCGACCATCGCGATTTCATTCAGTAAATGTTGCATCGCCGGACTGCTGCCAATCATGCCAAACTGCGCAGCCGACGCCGATGGCAATTCAGCGCCCGTTTCCCGCGTATGCGCCAACGCCTTTTCCAGCGTCTCCTGCAGACGGTCAAAATCCAGCGGTTTAATTAAATAGTCGAGCGCGCCGGCTTTCAACGCCTCTACCGCCGTTTCCACGCTGGAAAATGCCGTCATAATCAAAATCGGAATGACGGGATTGAGCGCTTTAATCTCCTTCAGCGTGGCGATACCGTCCATCTCCGCCATACGCACATCGCACAGTACCAGATCAAAGACTTTCTCACGCACCTGAGCCAACGCATCATGCCCACTGTAGGCCAGAGCGACGTTATAGCCCCAGCCCCGAAGCAGCGCCTGTAAAATCGTGCAGTGGCTTACATCATCATCCACAACCAGAATATCGATTTTTCCGCGTATCACCCTTGTTAATCCTGTTGTCTCGCTATCACTGGCAACCAGATAGTAAAGACCGCGCCTTTACCCTCAATACTTTTCACCTTAATCGCGCCGCCATGCTGTTCGATGATATTTTGCACCACCGCCAGCCCCAGGCCTGTCCCGTCAGCTTTGGTCGTAAAATAAGGTGTAAAAATCGCCTCCAGCTGATCCGGGGCGATCCCTTTCCCGCTATCGGTAACAGTGATGATAACGCGGTCGGTCCCACTTTCTTTTGCCTCTACGCTAATCGTTCCCTGGCGGCCAATCGCATGAATAGCGTTCAGGTACAGATTCAACAGCACCTGAGTCAGCCTGTCCGGGTCAGCCTGAATACGCTTAAGCGTCTCATTCGCCGTGAATCTCAACTGAATCTCTCTGCTTTGGGCATCCTGACTGACCAGATTCAGGGAGTGAGTAATAATATCATTGAGGTTAACCGCCTGGAGCGTCAGATGCGCGGGCTTTACCAGTTCGAGCAATTCGCTTACCACCCGGTTCAAACGGTCGGCCTCTTTGGCCATCACCTGCGCCAGTTCATGCGACTCGCCGCCGGCAGGCGTGCGCTCGGCAAAGTATTTCGCCAGCCCTTTGATGGACGAGAGCGGGTTACGAATTTCGTGCGCGACGCCCGCCGCCAGATGCCCCATCGCCACCAGCTTTTCTTTACGCTTCATTGCATCAAGCAGTTCTCTGTGCGAGCGCTGATAACGCTGATGCCAAAAAAACGCCAGTAACGTTGCCAACAGCACCGCCGCTAACGCAGACAAAACAATCAGCGTATTACGCCACTCCCTTGCCTGTGTTGCGGCCAGCTCGCTGGCGTCAAAGGCAATAAAAATAGTTTGTTTCGCTGGTTCGTCGTCATTGGCGCTACGCGCCATGCCGTGCCCCCTCATACCGTGACCTCTCATACCGAAAAGCGGCTGGAACTGACGGTAAATTTCCAGCGCAGGCACCGTCTCGCCGTTAGCAGCAACGTCGACACGCCGCCAACGCTCCTGCGGCCCGGGGTTTAGTTGATGCATTTCAGATGCGGAATAGAGCGATTTGCCCACCATGCCAGGGTTGCTATGAGTGATGATTACCCCCTGCGCATCCGTTACGGCGAACCACAACACGCCTGGCTGACCCGCCATCTCTTCCAGCAATGTCTGCTGCTGCGCGTGATGCATCCGCATTCCCATACCTACTCGCGTGCCGGACTCCAGAGCGCGAATGAGTACATTTCCCTTTTCCAGCAGCGTCTGCCTGGCGGCAGCGCTCTCACGGCCATAGTCGCGAATGACCATAATGGAAAATAGCCCCACCAGAATGAAGATCGCCGCAGGTAACAGCCGACTCAACCACGTTGCAGCGGCATCTTTATGTAATCGTATAAAACTCACAGGCTTCCCCGGCTCGTTTTTATTTTCCTTACTTAAGCAGAGATCATGCCATTCTTCGCTCCGCATAACCGCGCGGTGTCGCACACCCTTTCGGATACGGGTGGGTAAAAATGACTCGCCAGGCGGGTCATGCGAGTCATTTTTACTCGCTTTTTGCCGCCTGAGGCGGGTTAACTCGCTGCCCAACAAGGAATAGTTACCTGGCACGGAAGATGCAAGAGAGAGGATAAGATGAGCAACAGGAGAACGCAAAATGAAACGGAACAATAAATCAGCTATCGCGCTAATCGCCCTCTCTCTTTTGGCCCTGAGCTCCGGCGCCGCCTTCGCCGGGCATCACTGGGGCAACAATGACGGTATGTGGCAACAGGGAGGTAGCCCGTTAACCACGGAACAGCAGGCGACGGCGCAGAAGATTTATGATGATTACTATACGCAGACCAGCGCGCTGCGCCAGCAACTGATATCCAAACGTTATGAATACAACGCGCTACTGACCGCCAGTTCGCCGGATACTGCGAAAATTAACGCGGTTGCCAAAGAGATGGAGTCATTAGGCCAGAAGTTAGATGAGCAACGCGTGAAACGGGATGTCGCGATGGCGCAGGCTGGCATACCACGCGGCGCAGGAATGGGCTATGGCGGTTGCGGCGGCTATGGCGGCGGTTATCATCGCGGCGGCGGTCATATGGGTATGGGAAACTGGTAAAGCATGTTTGCCGAATGGCGGCTTCGCCATTCGGTATTCCATCAAAAGGTTTTCGCTTGCGGCTGCCAGTGACAGAAATCTGAATTCGCCACCAGCAAAAGTTGCGATCCTTCCGGCGCCTCCAGCCATGCTACGCTCACCTCTACCGATGAGTGGTTCTGGCGGCGCTCAATGTGGCTTATTGCCCAGGAATCCAGATCCGGTTTCAGCGTTTCACCTTCACAAGTGGTTACCGTATGGTCGGCGTGCCAGCGTCCCTGGCGTAGTATGACCCGCCCCAGGCGCAAGGCGTCGCTGGTCTGACGGATTTGTTCGGCGCGATAGCGATACAAGGCAATCTGATCGTTGGAAAGCTGCTGCTTCTGCCCCCCGACTTCACGCTGCATAAAACTGAGTTCGCCATGAGCGTCGAAACGCGCGCGAATATGTTCTGGCGGTTTGCTGTAAATATTGAGTTCAATAAGCGAAAGCGTATCACCCTGCCAACGATATTCGCTGGTCGTCGTGCTGCCGCTATGCCACGGGCTAAAAACAGAAAGCAGATGGACTTCATCGTTCGTATCTTTACGCCAGATACGCACCGCGCCGTGATCGCCGGCAAAGCCGCTGGCAGTAAACGGAGGCGGTGAAGCGTTATGACTGCAGGCAGTCAGCAACAGCGCGCCAGAAAACAGAAACGCGCGACGCCAGACGGACAAAAGGGGCTGATAAGCCCCTTCGATAAAACTGTTCACAGTTACGCGTCTTACTTAACTGCGTCTTTCAGAGCTTTACCAGAAACAAACGCCGGTACGTTAGCGGCGGCGATTTTGATTTCTTTACCGGTCTGTGGGTTACGGCCAGTGCGCTCAGCACGGTGGTTCACTTTGAAGGTACCGAAACCAACCAGTTGTACAGCATCGCCTTCTTTCAGAGACTCAGTAATAGCAGCCAGAGTGGATTCCAGAGCAGCTTTAGCCTGGGTTTTGGACAGTTCTGCTTTGTCTGCAATTACATCAATCAGTTGAGTCTTGTTCATAAGTTATCCTTACAATGTGTTTATCGCTTGCTAAGCATCGAGTGCGACGGAAATGCCAGAAAAGCACTCTCCTGCATACACGCACCGATAGCCACTTTTTTTCGCCTCCCAAATGTAGACCAGACGGGGGGCATAAGGGAAGCCTTATGGCACGACAAATCAGACGTTAAATCACGTTTTCTGGTGTCATTGCTGAAAATTTATACCGATATTGCTCTCACCAGCCTCGCGCAGGTCTGCCCTGAGCCCTTTTATCAGTTCAATATCGCGTTCTTCGCAGTCGGCTAAAAGTCGGAATATTTCCCACTGAATATCCCATTCCAGTTCAACGGCAGGGTTCGTTTTGAGCTCCTCATCGGTCATTTCCCGACCAGCCTGAGTCATTTCCAACATCGCCACCGTAGTAATGGAAGTCTTACTAACCTCAATAGCGTGTTCCAGCGTTTCGCCGCTAAGACGAGAATGCATTAATTCGCTTAATGCGACGCAGGCATCAATCGCCGGGTAAACGCCGTACAGATCATAGTCGTCAGCTGCCGGAATTGCCTCTTCAAACTTCTCCAGTTGGCTATCGAAATTGACCTTTGCATCTTTCACCGTCAGGGTTTCCCAGATCAGATCCAGAATGCGACGGTAGATCTGTCCGTCGCCGAATTCCGTCTGCTTGCAAAACATGGCGTAGTTCGGGTACATGCGCTCGCACAAGCAGGCCATAAAGGTAACGTGCTGCCAGCTTTCCAGCCGCTCCAGACGCAAATGAATCGGGTTTTGTAACATGATGGAATCTCGAATCGGAAATTAGCGGCAGTTTACCTGAATCAGCGCTGAATTTCTTGCCAACGAACAAACGCCGGACGCCCGGAAGCGACGGCATCCGCCCAGCGCGTCGGCTCCGGCAGGCGATACCCTTTCATACAGCGCTGTACCCACGCCAGCGCGCTGTCAGTACTGACCCGGTGCCCCGTCGCGATAAACAGCGGATTACAGCGCGCCTTGCTGCGCCATACCCACGCCAGTTGCTCGCCTTTATCCATTAAGGGGCTAAGTGCGCCAGGTTCGGTGGAAAGTGGTTCAAATTTACCGCATAGCCGTTTTTTCGCCACGCCGATGGTCGGCACGTCCACCAACAGTCCAAAATGGCTGGCGACGCCAAGCCGACGCGGATGCGAAATACCGTGACCGTCCACAAACAGCAAATCGGGCTTTTGCGAGAGCTGTTCCCACACCGCCAGCAGCGCAGGATATTCACGAAAAGAGAGAAAGCCGGGGATATACGGCATGGTGGTGGCAATACGCGCCACCTTGTACTCTACCAGTTCAAGCGACGGATATTTCAGCAATACCATCGCCGCCCGCGTCACCTCGCCGCCCTGCTCAAAACCGACGTCCGCCCCGCCGATAAACGCTGGCGGATCTTTGTCCAGGCGATCTTCGCGGCAAACCGATGAAGCAAGTTCTATCTGTTGAGCGCGTAGCGACGCGAGATCCATACTAACTCCTTAGTTGTGATACTGCGCAGAAAGTCGGTGCACTGCCTCCACAAATGCGCCAGCATGTTCTGGCGGCACATCCTGATGGATGCCATGTCCAAGGTTAAAGACGTGCCCTTCTCCCTGACCGAAACCAGCAAGTATAGTCGCTACTTCGTCTTCGATCCGTGCCGGTGGCGCATACAGCATCGAGGGGTCCATATTGCCCTGCAGCGCCACTTTATGGCCAACGCGACGGCGCGCATCAGCGATATCTGTCGTCCAGTCGAGACCCAGCGCGTCGCAGCCGGTTTCCGCCATCGCCTCCAGCCACTGACCGCCACCTTTAGTGAACAGCGTTACCGGCACGCGGCGACCGTCGTTTTCACGCAGCAGGCCATCGACGATTTTATGCATGTAGTAGAGGGAGAACTGCTGGTAATCGCGGCCAGTCAGCACGCCGCCCCAGGTATCGAAAATCATCACCGACTGCGCACCCGCTTTAATCTGCGCGTTGAGGTACAGCGTGACGCTTTTCGCCAACTTATCCAGCAGCAGATGCAACGCCTGCGGGTCAGCGTACATCATCTTTTTAATCACCGTGAAGGCTTTGCTACTGCCGCCTTCCACCATGTAAGTCGCCAGCGTCCACGGGCTGCCGGAGAAGCCAATCAGCGGAACCTCGCCTTTTAGTTCGCGGCGGATGGTCCGTACCGCATTCATCACATAGCCCAGTTCATCCTCCGGATCGGGAATGGGCAGCTTATCGACATCGGCTTTGCAGGTGACAGGGGCCGTAAAGCGCGGGCCTTCCCCGGCTTCAAAATAGAGCCCCAGGCCCATCGCGTCCGGAACCGTCAGGATATCCGAGAAAAGGATCGCCGCATCAAGCGGATAACGGCGCAGCGGCTGTAAAGTGACCTCGCAGGCCAGTTCGGCATTTTTGCACAGCGACATAAAATCGCCCGCCTGAGCGCGAGTGGCTTTGTACTCCGGTAGATAACGGCCCGCCTGGCGCATCATCCACACTGGCGTAACATCAACGGGCTGGCGCAGCAGCGCACGTAGATAACGATCGTTTTTGAGTTCGGTCATTTTTACATTCCTTTAGCGTTGATGCGCCCAGTGTAACATGTCAATCATATTCAGCCCGACACATTGCCACCGTATCTTCGATCAAACGGCGCGCGACGGTGCCCGGTGGCGGTAGTAGCGGCAGATCGTCATAACGGTACCAATTTGCTTCCAACAGTTCTTTCGGGTCGATGACAATCTCGCCGCTGTCATACTCCGCCATAAAAGCGGTCATCAACGACTGCGGGAAAGGCCACGGCTGGGAAGTCACATAGCGCAGATTTTTCACCTTAATCCCGCTCTCCTCCATTACCTCTCGCGCGACCGCCTGTTCTAAGGTTTCGCCGACTTCAACAAACCCGGCCAGTACCGTATGCACGCCGTTGCGGTGGCGAACGTGCCGGGCCAGCAGGATGGAATCCTCACGGCGAATGGCAACAATAATGCAGGGGGCAATTTGCGGATAGTAGCGTTCGCGGCAATGGCTGCACAGCATCGCCCATTCGGTTTTACTCGGGTGCATAGGGTGCCCGCAATAGCCGCAAAATTTATGCGATCGGTAAAACTCCGCCAACTGTACGCCACGTCCCGCCAGTTGGAACAACCCTGCATCCTGATCGATAACCTGGCGAACCGATCCCATATCATGGCGTCGATGCTGTAACACCAGCCAGACGGGCTCGCCTTGCCATTCACCTATCCGGAGTGCGCGCTGCCCCACAAGATCGAAATTTGCTGCCAGCCCGTGTGGTAATTCCCCATACGGCAACCATAATTTTTGTTCATGGCTGACGATCCACCAGCCACTCTCTAATTTTTCAATTATACGATCCATAGCTCTTGCACTACCTTTGCTTCACTGGCATGTTGTTAACATTATTTTTACATTCATGGCGAGCAGCCTTTATCTAACTTGCGGAGACAATCATGCTAAACCAGCTGGAAAACCTGACGGAGCGCGTTGGCGGAAGCAACAAACTGGTCGATCGCTGGCTGGATGTACGTAAGCACCTGCTCGTGGCTTACTACAACCTGGTTGGCATTAAGCCTGGCAAAGAATCGTACATGCGGCTGAATGAAAAAGCGCTGGATAATTTTTGTCAGAGCCTGGTCGATTACCTTTCCGCCGGGCACTTCAGTATTTATGAACGTATTCTCCATAAATTGGAAGGAAACGGTCAGCTTTTACATGCGGCAAAAATCTGGCCGCTGCTGGAAGATAATACGCAGCGCATTATGGATTATTACGACACCAGCCTGGAAACTGCCATCGATCACGATAATTGTCTCGAATTTCAACAAGCTCTGTCAGATATCGGCGAAGCGCTGGAAGCCCGCTTTGTGCTGGAAGACAAGCTGATTATGCTGGTGTTTGACGCGATGCACGACGGCGCCAGAGTCAAACGTCCCGCTTGAGTTCTGAGCGAGTAACGGGTAGTTTACTTCAGCCCCCTCTTCGGAGGGGCGGTTATCTTGTCGGAGTGCTAATTTTCCACAAAAGCGTTCGTGATGCGTCAAGGCGGCAAGTCGGTGAATCTCCAGGAGCTTATATAAGTAAGTGACTGGAGTGAGCGGACGAAGCCAACGAAGAGGCAGCGCGAAGGATGAAGTGGAAAAGGCTGAGACCGTTAATTCGGGATCCGCGGAACCTGATCAGGTTAATACCTGCGAAGGGAACAAGAGTAATTCTGCTTTATGCTGCTGCCTTTACGGGCGGCGCACATCCATTACTCCATCCGTCGTCTGACAAGCCACGTCCTTAATTTTTTGGAATGAGCTATGTCTACAACAACGTTAACCCGCCGCGAGCAGCGCGCTAAAGCCCAGCATTTTATCGATACGCTGGAAGGCACCGCGTTTCCCAACTCGAAACGCATCTACGTGACCGGTTCGCAGCATGATATTCGCGTACCGATGCGCGAAATTCAACTTAGCCCCACGCTCATCGGCGGCAGTAAAGACAACCCGCAGTTTGAAGAGAACGAAGCCGTACCGGTATACGACACCTCCGGCCCCTATGGCGATCCTGAGGTGGCGATTAACGTCCAGCAGGGTCTGGCGAAACTGCGCCAGCCATGGATTGACGCACGTAACGATAGCGAAGAATTAGACGACCGTAGCTCGGCTTATACCAGAGAACGTCTGGCCGACGATGGCCTGGACGATCTGCGCTTTACCGGCCTGCTGACGCCAAAACGCGCTAAAGCGGGCAAGCGCGTCACCCAGTTACACTACGCCCGCCAGGGGATCGTCACTCCCGAAATGGAGTTCATCGCCATCCGTGAAAATATGGGTCGTGAGCGCATTCGCAGTGAAGTGCTGCGCCACCAGCATCCGGGCATGAACTTTGGCGCGCGCCTGCCGGAAAACATTACGCCGGAATTCGTGCGTGATGAAGTCGCCGCGGGCCGCGCGATTATCCCTGCCAACATCAACCACCCGGAATCGGAGCCGATGATTATCGGCCGCAACTTCCTGGTCAAAGTGAATGCCAACATCGGTAACTCGGCGGTCACCTCCTCCATCGAAGAAGAGGTGGAGAAGCTGGTGTGGTCAACGCGCTGGGGCGCAGACACGGTGATGGATCTCTCCACCGGCCGCTATATCCACGAAACCCGCGAATGGATCCTGCGTAACAGCCCGGTACCGATCGGCACCGTCCCGATCTACCAGGCGCTGGAGAAGGTCAACGGGATCGCCGAAGATCTTACCTGGGAAGCGTTCCGCGACACGCTGCTGGAGCAGGCCGAACAGGGCGTCGACTACTTCACCATTCACGCGGGCGTGCTGTTGCGCTACGTGCCGATGACCGCCAAACGCCTGACCGGTATTGTCTCGCGCGGCGGTTCGATCATGGCGAAGTGGTGCCTCTCGCATCACAAAGAGAACTTCCTGTTCGAACATTTCCGCGAGATTTGCGAAATCTGCGCCGCCTACGACGTTTCCCTGTCGCTGGGAGACGGCCTGCGTCCCGGCTCCATCCAGGACGCCAACGACGAAGCGCAGTTCTCCGAGCTGCATACGCTGGGCGAGCTGACCAAAATCGCCTGGGAATACGACGTGCAGGTGATGATTGAAGGCCCGGGCCACGTGCCGATGCATATGATTCAGCGCAACATGACCGAAGAGCTGGAGAGCTGCCACGAAGCGCCGTTCTACACCTTAGGGCCGTTGACTACCGATATCGCGCCGGGCTATGACCACTTCACCTCCGGCATTGGCGCCGCGATGATCGGCTGGTTTGGCTGCGCGATGCTGTGTTACGTGACGCCGAAAGAACATCTCGGCCTGCCAAACAAAGAAGATGTGAAGCAGGGGCTGATCACCTACAAAATCGCCGCCCACGCCGCTGACTTAGCCAAAGGACATCCGGGCGCGCAGATCCGCGATAACGCGATGTCGAAAGCGCGCTTCGAATTCCGCTGGGAAGATCAGTTTAACCTCGCGCTCGACCCGTTCACCGCCCGCGCTTATCACGATGAAACCCTACCGCAGGAGTCCGGTAAGGTCGCTCACTTCTGTTCCATGTGCGGGCCAAAGTTCTGCTCGATGAAAATCAGCCAGGAGGTCCGCGATTACGCCGCCGCGCAAGCCATTGAAGTCGGCATGGCGGATATGTCGGAAAACTTCCGCGCCAAAGGCGGCGAAATCTATCTCAAGCGGGAGGAAGTCTGATGTATCAGCCTGATTTCCCGACCGTGCCGTTCCGTCTCGGGCTTTACCCGGTGGTGGACAGCGTTGCATGGATTGAGCGTCTACTGGAGGTGGGCGTGCGCACGATCCAGTTGCGTATCAAAGATAAGCGCGATGAAGAGGTGGAAGCGGATGTTATCGCTGCCATCGCGCTGGGGCGTCGTTATAACGCCCGTCTGTTTATCAACGACTACTGGCGTCTGGCAATTAAGCACCGCGCTTACGGCGTGCATCTGGGTCAGGAAGACCTTGAAACCACCGACCTAAAAGCGATTCAGGCGGCGGGCTTACGCTTGGGCGTATCTACCCACAATGATATGGAGATAGACGTCGCGCTGGCCGCTAAGCCTTCTTATATCGCGCTGGGTCATGTCTTCCCCACGCAAACCAAGCAGATGCCTTCCGCCCCGCAGGGGCTGGCGCAGCTGGCCAGTCATATTGAACGACTGGCGGATTACCCGACCGTGGCAATTGGCGGCATCAGCCTTGAACGCGCTCCGGCGGTACTGGCGACCGGCGTCGGCAGCGTGGCTGTGGTTAGCGCCATTACTCAGGCTGCCGACTGGCGCGCCGCTACCGCGCAGTTACTGGATATTGCGGGAGTTGGCGATGAATGACCGCGATTTTATGCGCTACAGCCGGCAAATCCTGCTCGGCGATATCGCCATTGAAGGCCAGCAAAAGCTGCTCGCGAGTCATGTACTGATCGTAGGTTTAGGCGGATTGGGTTCGCCTGCCGCGCTGTATCTGGCGGGAGCAGGCATCGGCACACTGACGCTGGCGGATGATGACGATGTTCATCTGAGCAATTTGCAGCGCCAGATTCTATTTACCACCGATGATATCGCGCATTCAAAATCTCAGGTTGCCCAGCAGCGCCTGGCACAACTCAACCCCGGTAGCGAGCTGATCGTATTGCAACAACGTCTGACTGGCGATGTGCTTAAAAACGCGGTAGCACACGCCGACGTGGTGCTCGACTGTACCGATAACATGGCCACGCGCCAGGAAATTAACGCCGCCTGCGTGGCGCTCAACACTCCGTTAATTTCCGCCAGCGCCGTCGGCTTCGGTGGCCAGCTAATGGTCCTCACACCACCGTGGGAACAAGGCTGTTACCGCTGCCTGTGGCCGGACGATGTCGAGCCTGAACGCAACTGCCGTACCGCCGGTATCGTCGGACCGGTTGTTGGCGTGATGGGCACCTTGCAGGCGCTGGAGGCGATTAAATTACTCAGCGGTATTGAGACGCCCAGCGGAGAGCTACGCCTGTTTGACGGTAAAACCAGCCAGTGGCGCAGCCTGGCGCTGCGTCGTGCCAGCGGCTGTCCGGTATGCGGAGGGCAACATGCAGATTCAGTTCAATGATGAACCGATGCAGTGCGCCGAAGGGCAAACCGTCAGCAGCCTGCTCGCTACGCTTAATCAGCTTAAACCGGGCGCGGCGCTGGCGCTCAATCAGCAGATCCTGCCGCGCGAGCAGTGGCGGCAACATATCGTGCAGGAAGGCGACCAGATCCTGCTTTTTCAGGTTATTGCAGGGGGTTGAGATGTTACGTATTGCCGACAAAACGTTTGATTCACATCTGTTCACCGGCACCGGGAAGTTTGCCTCATCGCAACTGATGGTCAAGGCGATTCGCGCCTCCGGCAGCCAGTTGGTGACGCTGGCGATGAAGCGCGTGGATTTACGTCAGCACAACGACGCTATCCTGGCGCCGCTGATTGAAGCGGGCGTCACGCTGCTGCCCAATACCTCCGGGGCGAAAACCGCTGAAGAGGCGATCTTCGCCGCCCAACTGGCGCGGGAAGCGCTGGGCACAAACTGGTTGAAATTAGAAATCCACCCGGACGCCCGCTGGCTGTTGCCGGACCCGATCGAAACGCTAAAAGCCGCCGAGGCGCTGGTGAAGCAGGGTTTTGTGGTGCTGCCCTACTGCGGCGCGGATCCGGTGTTGTGCAAGCGGCTGGAAGAGGTCGGCTGCGCGGCGGTGATGCCGCTTGGCGCGCCTATCGGTTCGAATCAGGGGCTGGAAACCCGTGCGATGCTGGAGATTATTATCCAACAGGCCACCGTGCCGGTGGTGGTTGATGCGGGCATCGGCGTGCCCAGCCAAGCCGCACAGGCGCTGGAAATGGGCGCTGATGCGGTGCTGGTTAACACCGCGATTGCCGTGGCGGACGATCCGGTGAGGATGGCAACCGCTTTCCGCCTGGCGGTAGAAGCCGGATTACTGGCGCGTCAGGCAGTGCCGGGGAATCGTAGCACCTACGCCAGCGCCACCAGCCCGCTCACCGGATTTCTGGAGGCATTAGCATGAAAACCTTCACCGATCGCTGGCGGCAACTGGAGTGGGACGATATTCGCCTGCGCATCAACGGTAAAACCACCGCTGACGTGGAACGCGCGCTTAACGCTCCACAGCTAAGTCGTGACGACCTGATGGCACTGCTCTCCCCCGCCGCCGCCGATTATCTGGAACCGCTGGCGCAGCGGGCACAAAGGCTGACCCGCCAGCGCTTTGGCAACACCGTCAGTTTCTATGTGCCGCTTTATCTCTCAAACCTCTGTGCCAACGACTGCACCTACTGCGGTTTTTCGATGAGCAACCGCATCAAGCGTAAGACGCTGGATGATGTGGATATTCAAAGGGAGTGCGATGCTATCCGTGAGTTGGGTTTTGAGCATCTGCTGTTAGTCACCGGCGAACATCAGGCCAAAGTCGGCATGGACTATTTTCGCCGACATTTACCGGCCATTCGTCGCCAGTTTTCCTCGCTGCATATGGAAGTGCAGCCGCTGGCGACCGAGGAGTATGCCGAGCTGAAGACGCTGGGGCTGGATGGCGTGATGGTGTATCAGGAGACCTATCACGAACCGGTATACGCTCAGCACCATTTACGGGGCAAAAAGCAAGACTTCTTCTGGCGGCTGGAGACGCCAGACAGACTGGGACGCGCGGGGATCGATAAAATTGGTTTAGGCGCGCTAATCGGGCTTTCCGACAGCTGGCGGGTTGATTGCTATATGGTGGCGGAACATCTGTTGTGGATGCAAAAACAGTACTGGCAAAGCCGCTACTCTATCTCTTTCCCGCGCCTGCGTCCGTGTACTGGCGGTGTGGAACCCACATCTGTGATGGATGAAAAGCAACTAGTGCAAACGATTTGCGCTTTCCGGTTATTGGCACCGGAAATTGAATTATCACTCTCCACCCGCGAATCGCCGTGGTTTCGCGATAACGTGATCCCGCTGGCGATCAACAACGTCAGCGCCTTCTCAAAAACCCAGCCCGGCGGCTACGCTGACGATCATCCGGAACTGGAGCAGTTTTCTCCCCACGATGCCCGTCGGCCTGAAACCGTAGCAAGCGCGTTAAGCGCGCAAGGATTGCAACCCGTCTGGAAAGACTGGGACAGTTGGCTGGGGCGCGCTTCGCAAACGCGGTGAACCCGTATGTAAACGCATTAGTATTTCACGAACGAGTACGTAATGCGAAAAACGGGAGATTGTTATCGACCTCCCGTTTTTTTATGTCCGTTCTGAACAGCACTGCGATTTTAAAGTTGGCTGTAGTAGAGAAAACTGAGCATCAAATATTTTTTCGCCGAAACTTGATAGTTTATGCCAATATTTTATGTATTCAATAGCATGATTATTGCCATTTCCACTACTGCACATGCCTCGCCCATGAACTTTGCGTAAACTGACTGGTATTCATTATAATGTTATCATGCTTAAACTCAATAAAATCGCAAAAAGAATTATAATCTTCATTTAAAGAATAATTAAAATGTTTTCTAATTCCATTACATACACCATCGGAATAGGGATCAGCATCAAATTTAGTATGCATTATTTCCAATCCAGCAAGTAAAGCCGGGTGGTTATTGCGATCAACAGCTATTATCCCGTTCTCCATAGAAGCACGGCCATCTATCCTTTCTACATGAACAGCGATTCCATCCGGAATATATATACCCCCCAGTTTTTCCGTGATAATCATATCAGCATCGAGATATATACACCCACTATTTGTTGATAAATCATAACACCCAACCTTATCCGCCTCCAAAAATAACTGACCAGCCTTTAACATAGCCATATTCCTGTAAAAATCAAACCATCCATAGCCTTTATCCAGTAAGTAAGATTTAATTAATGAATCATTACCCTCTTGAATATCACTCAATTCTTTTTTTAATAGCTGCAGTAAATGATAATCCCTTTTTTCTTCTGGCATGGACTCTTGCTTAGAAATATTTTCCATATAAATTTCTGATAATTTTTTATCGTACATGCTAAAGTCAATATCATTTCTATATATGACTTTTATGTTTTCATAGTCATACTCAAGTTTTGAAAAAGCATCCTTTTGTCCTGGAAAAAAATCACCATCTACAAAAATACCTATAAGACGTTCTTTTTCAATTGTTGCTGCTTTAATGATATTGTTAAGGTAGGGGTTTTTCTCTGTGTTAATTATAGGTATATCATTTTTCCCAAAGCGAGCAGGATTCCGCTCAAACCACTGGAAAAGAAGAGGGGTTTTCTCATCTAAAAAGCACAAGGGATAATCTTTTCCATTAAAACTTGTAAACTGAATGTCCCTGTCGGTAACAGTTTTAACCAATTCATTTTTTGAAAGCGCGGGAACATATCTATTTAATGGTGGGATCATAACAATTAAATGCTCCATGCTTACTTCATTACATATTTTACATGATGATTATTAGCACATGTTTTTTAGCGTTGCAATCGCTGTCAGCTAAAAGATGCTAAACTAAGCATTAACCGGAGGATACATAAATACCCTACCAGTGAGCAATTAAATAAATAATTTATTAACTTTACTTTTATTCCAGAAATGACATCATATTTATAATTCCTGTAATAAGGTAAAACAAAGACCTTAATGGAATTAAATGCTTCATTTAATGATTTAAAATTTCCCGCGTAAACAACCAATAAAACAGGTTTATCATTTAATGTATGAACAGCAGGTATTTTATAATGGCGAGCCAATAGACTTTAATAACTTAGATTTATGGGATAAATTTAAAGTCACATTTGGATTTAATGTTACAGAAAAAAAGAAACCCAATGGTAAAAAATTCAATTTTGAGTATTGTGGATTCTCTACTTTTATTACGCCGGTTGATGGCGTTGACGGGATTTTAGCAAAGTGGTTCTCAAACAAACATAATGTAATTGTCCCAACGCCTTATACATTCGGTCAGGACCCCATTCCTGGCGTCAATCTTTATCATAATACAAAAGCAAAATTTGTTATGGCTAACGGCGGTAATAGTCTTCCCTGTGCGATGGCAAGATATAACGCAAAAACTGGACAATTTATTCATATAACCAGTGATAGTGAGTTTTCAGCAATAATACGAGAAACAAGAGTCATAAAAAAATAATTCATTTATTCATTAAATTTATAATTACAGATAAAATCAAGAGCCAGCATGGCATTGAAAAATAAAATACGGCTTTTTTATCCGCGCTGGTTTTGACTTGATGAAGAATAACGGTGGCGACAATAATAATAAGACAATAAATAAATATAAGTAATGATTTATGGTGAAGTATATATAACGATAGAAACAATAAAAAAGCGGACAGAACGTTTGAAATGGTTATCTTTTTTGTAAATACCAAAAGACTAAACATTAAATAGATTAATGAAATAATCGCTGGCATTTTCTTTCCTTGTAGGCAAGCGACCCGGAATTCGGTATCCAGCATGAAGCTGGTGGAGGGATAAATACCCCTCCACCATTTAACGATTACTCGTTATCAGAACCGCCCAGACCTGCGTTCAGCAGTTCTGCCAGGCTGGCAGATGCATCTTCCGCAGTCACCTGCGGTGTTGCTGGCTGCTCGCCCGCGGCGCGACGGCGCATACGATCCTGGTGGTACGCATAACCGGTACCGGCCGGAATCAGACGACCCACGATAACGTTCTCTTTCAGGCCGCGCAGTTCGTCGCGTTTACCCGCAACGGCTGCTTCGGTCAGGACACGCGTGGTCTCCTGGAACGATGCGGCAGAGATGAACGATTCGGTTGCCAGAGACGCTTTGGTAATACCCAGCAGATCGCGGGAGAAGGTAGCCCCCACTTTGCCGTTCGCTTCCAGCTCGCGGTTAGCGATCTTGACGCGAGAGTATTCAACCTGTTCGCCTTCCAGGAAGTCGGAACTACCGGCGCTTTCGATGGTCGCTTTACGCAGCATCTGACGAACGATAACTTCGATGTGTTTATCGTTAATCTTAACGCCCTGCAGACGGTATACATCCTGAACTTCGTTAACAATGTAACGCGTCACAGCATGAACACCACGCAGACGCAGAATGTCGTGCGGCGCTTCCGGACCATCGGAAATCACATCACCACGTTCTACACGTTCCCCTTCGAACACGTTGAGCTGACGCCATTTCGGAATCATCTCTTCGTACGGGTCACTACCATCAACCGGCGTAATCACCAGACGACGTTTGCCTTTGGTTTCTTTACCGAAGGAAACGATACCTGCGATTTCAGCAAGGATTGCCGGTTCTTTCGGACGACGCGCTTCGAACAGGTCGGCAACGCGCGGCAGACCACCGGTAATATCCTTGGTACCGCCGGATTCCTGCGGAATACGCGCCAGGGTGTCACCAGAACTAATCTGTACGCCATCTTCCAGCTGTACAATCGCTTTACCCGGCAGGAAGTACTGCGCAGGCATATCGGTACCCGGGATCAGAACGTCATTACCCTGAGCATCAACAATTTTCAGCGCCGGACGCAGATCTTTACCACCGGTAGTACGTTCAGCCGAATCCAGAACCACCAGCGAAGACAAACCGGTCAGTTCGTCGGTCTGACGCGTAATGGTCTGACCGTCGATCATGTCAGTGAAGCGGATGAAACCACTCACTTCGGTGATAACCGGCATGGTGTGCGGGTCCCAGTTTGCCACGGTTTCGCCGCCGGCAACCTGCTCGCCATCACCTTTCGCCATGACAGCGCCATAAGGCACTTTATAGCTCTCTTTGGTACGACCGAATTCGTCGATCAGCTTCAGTTCGGTGTTACGGGAAGTGATAACCAGTTTACCGCTGGAGTTCACAACCGACTTCACGTTGCTGAGCTTGATGCTACCTTTGTTCTTAACCTGGATGCTGGATTCAGCAGCCGCACGCGATGCCGCACCACCGATGTGGAACGTACGCATCGTCAGCTGTGTACCCGGTTCACCGATGGACTGTGCCGCGATAACGCCGATAGCTTCACCTTTGTTGATGATGTGGCCACGCGCCAGGTCACGACCATAGCAGTGCGCACATACACCAAAGTCGGTGTCGCAGGATACAACAGAACGCACTTTAACGGCGTCAACGGAGTTTGCTTCCAGCAGGTCACACCACTGTTCGTGCAGCAGCGTGTTGCGTGGAACCAGAATGTCCGCGGTACCCGGTTTCAGCACATCTTCCGCCGTCACACGACCCAGAACGCGGTCACGCAGCGGCTCTTTCACGTCGCCACCCTCGATAACCGGGGTCATCAGGATACCTTCGTGCGTACCACAGTCATCTTCGGTCACCACCAGATCCTGCGCGACGTCAACCAGACGACGGGTCAGATAACCGGAGTTCGCGGTTTTCAGTGCGGTATCCGCCAGACCTTTACGCGCACCGTGCGTGGAGATGAAGTACTGGAGTACGTTCAGACCTTCACGGAAGTTCGCGGTGATTGGCGTTTCGATGATGGAGCCATCCGGCTTCGCCATCAGACCACGCATACCTGCCAGCTGACGAATCT
Organism: Salmonella sp. 2020_1459; assembly: GCF_043847915.1. Taxonomy (NCBI): domain Bacteria; kingdom Pseudomonadati; phylum Pseudomonadota; class Gammaproteobacteria; order Enterobacterales; family Enterobacteriaceae; genus Salmonella; species Salmonella sp. 2020_1459. Next base: position 21,931 of record NZ_JBCMFA010000013.1, read on the forward strand.
GTGCCGCAGAACCACGCGCACCGGAGTCGGCCATCATATAGATGCTGTTGAAGGAGACCTGCTGCTCTTCCTGGCCGTCACGGTTAATCACGGTTTCGGTTTGCAGGTTATCCATCATCGCTTTGGATACACGATCGTTCGCCGCAGCCCAGATATCGATAACTTTGTTATAGCGTTCGCCAGCGGTTACCAGACCAGACTGGAACTGCTCCTGGATCTCAGCAACTTCAGCTTCCGCCTCAGAGATGATCTCGTGTTTTTTCTCCGGGATGACCATGTCATCAATACCAACGGACGCACCTGAACGCGCTGCATAAGCAAAGCCGGTGTACATCGTCTGGTCCGCAAAAATAACGGTCGGTTTCAGGCCCAGAATACGGTAGCAAGTGTTCAGCATTTTGGAGATCGCTTTCTTGCCCAGCGCCTGGTTGACGATGGAGAAAGGCAGACCTTTCGGTACGATCATCCACAGAATGGCGCGACCAACGGTCGTGTCTTTCAGGCTGGTGTGCGCAACGAATTCGCCGTTTTCATCTTTTTCATATTCAGTGATACGCACTTTAACGCGCGCATGCAGAGAGGCCAGACCTGCGCGATAGATACGCTCAGCTTCTTTCGGGCCAGTCAGCACCATGCCTTCGCCTTTGGCGTTAACACAGTCACGGGTCATGTAATACAGACCCAATACAACGTCCTGAGACGGAACGATGATAGGCTCGCCGTTCGCCGGAGACAGGATGTTGTTGGTAGACATCATCAGCGCACGCGCTTCAAGCTGGGCTTCCAGCGTCAGCGGTACGTGAACAGCCATCTGGTCACCATCGAAGTCGGCGTTATATGCCGCACAAACCAGCGGGTGCAGCTGGATAGCTTTACCTTCGATCAGTACCGGTTCAAATGCCTGGATACCCAGACGGTGCAGTGTTGGTGCACGGTTCAGCAGTACCGGGTGTTCGCGGATCACTTCGTCCAGGATATCCCAAACGACGGCTTCTTCACGCTCAACCATTTTCTTCGCGGCTTTGATGGTGGTGGCCAGGCCACGCAGTTCCAGCTTGCCGTAGATGAACGGTTTAAACAGCTCCAGCGCCATTTTCTTCGGCAGACCGCACTGGTGCAGACGCAGGTATGGACCTACGGTGATAACAGAACGACCGGAGTAGTCAACACGCTTACCGAGCAGGTTCTGACGGAAACGACCCTGTTTACCTTTGATCATGTCGGCCAAAGATTTCAGAGGACGCTTGTTAGAACCGGTGATCGCACGACCGCGACGACCGTTATCCAGCAGGGCGTCAACCGCTTCCTGCAGCATACGTTTTTCGTTGCGTACGATGATGTCCGGCGCAGCCAGATCCAGCAGACGTTTCAGACGGTTGTTACGGTTAATGACGCGACGATACAGATCGTTCAGATCTGACGTGGCGAAACGACCGCCGTCCAGCGGAACCAGCGGACGCAGATCTGGCGGCAGAACCGGCAGAACGGTCAGGATCATCCACTCTGGCTTGTTGCCAGACTGTACGAAGGCTTCCAGCAGTTTGATACGCTTGGTCAGCTTTTTACGCTTGGTTTCGGAGTTGGTTTCGTTCAGCTCTTCGCGCAGAGTTTCACACTCTTGCTCCAGATCCATGCTCTTCAGCAGGGCCTGGATAGCTTCCGCACCCATCTTCGCGTCGAATTCGTCACCGAACTCTTCCAGCGCGTCCAGATACTGCTCTTCAGTCAGGATCTGTTGACGTTCCAGGTTGGTCATACCGCCTTCGATAACCACATAAGATTCGAAGTACAGTACGCGTTCGATATCGCGCAACGGCATATCGAGCAGCAGACCGATACGGGACGGCAGCGATTTCAGGAACCAGATGTGAGCAGTCGGAGACGCCAGCTCAATGTGGCCCATACGCTCACGGCGTACTTTGGTCTGGGTCACTTCAACGCCGCACTTCTCACAAATAACACCACGGTGTTTCAGGCGCTTGTATTTACCGCACAGGCACTCGTAGTCTTTTACCGGCCCAAAGATACGGGCGCAGAAAAGGCCGTCACGCTCAGGTTTGAACGTACGGTAGTTGATGGTTTCCGGCTTTTTAACTTCACCGAAAGACCATGAACGGATCATGTCTGGCGAAGCCAGAGCAATTTTGATCGCATCAAACTCTTCGGTTTTAGTCTGCGCTTTCAGAAACTTTAATAAATCTTTCACGGATTTGCTCCCGTCGGAGTTAGCACAATCTGGTGTCGGGTTTTACCCCGACACCAGTGACCTGTTTGAGCGAGAATTACTCGTCTTCCAGTTCGATGTTGATGCCCAGCGAGCGGATCTCTTTCAACAGAACGTTGAAGGATTCCGGCATACCCGGTTCCATCTGATGGTTGCCGTCCACGATGTTCTTATACATCTTGGTACGACCGTTCACGTCATCAGACTTAACGGTGAGCATTTCCTGCAGGGTGTAGGCGGCGCCGTAAGCTTCCAGCGCCCACACTTCCATCTCCCCGAAGCGCTGACCACCGAACTGCGCCTTACCACCCAGCGGCTGCTGAGTAACCAGGCTGTAAGAACCGGTAGAACGCGCATGCATCTTGTCATCAACCAGGTGGTTCAGTTTCAGCATGTACATGTAACCGACGGTTACCGGACGTTCGAACTGTTCACCCGTACGGCCATCGAACAGGGTGATCTGACCGGAGGTCGGCAGGTCGCCCAGTTTCAGCAGCTCTTTGATTTCCGCTTCTTTCGCACCGTCAAACACTGGTGTGGCAATCGGCATACCTTTACGCAGGTTTTCTGCCAGACGCAGCACTTCATCATCGCTGAAGGTGCTCAGGTCGACTTTCTGACGAACGTCGGCGCCCAGATCGTAGGCACGCTGGATGAATTCGCGCAGTTTCGCGACTTCCTGCTGCTGTTTCAGCATGGCGTTAATCTTGTCGCCAATACCTTTTGCAGCCATACCCAGGTGGGTTTCCAGAATCTGACCGATGTTCATACGAGACGGTACGCCCAGCGGGTTCAGTACGATGTCTACCGGCGTGCCGTTTTCATCGTAAGGCATGTCTTCGATCGGGTTGATCTTAGAGATAACACCCTTGTTACCGTGACGACCTGCCATCTTATCACCCGGCTGGATACGGCGTTTAACGGCCAGATAGACCTTCACGATCTTCAGCACGCCCGGCGCCAGATCGTCGCCCTGGGTGATTTTACGGCGCTTCGCTTCAAGTTTTTTCTCGAACTCGTGTTTCAGTTCGTCATACTGCTCAGCCAGTTGTTCCAGCTGATTTTGTTTCTCTTCGTCGGTCAGACCGAGTTCCAGCCAGCGGTCGCGCGGCAGTTTGTCGAGCTTCTCAGCTTCAACGCCGCCGGAAACCAGCACCGCACGGATACGGCTAAACAGGCCCGCTTCGAGGATCTGCAGTTCTTCAGACAGGTCTTTTTTCGCCTGCTTGAGCTGCATCTCTTCGATTTCCAGAGCACGTTTGTCTTTTTCTACGCCATCGCGAGTAAAGACCTGAACGTCGATAACCGTACCGGAGACACCGTTAGGTACGCGCAGAGAAGAGTCTTTAACGTCAGACGCTTTCTCACCGAAGATCGCACGCAGCAGTTTCTCTTCCGGCGTCAGCTGGGTTTCACCTTTCGGCGTTACCTTACCGACCAGAATGTCGCCGCCGGTCACTTCCGCGCCGATGTAAACGATACCGGATTCATCCAGTTTGGAGAGCGCAGCTTCACCCACGTTCGGGATATCAGCGGTGATCTCTTCCGGCCCCAGCTTGGTGTCACGGGACACGCACGCCAGTTCCTGAATGTGGATGGTGGTGAAACGGTCTTCCTGGACAACACGCTCGGAAACGAGGATGGAGTCTTCGAAGTTGTAGCCGTTCCACGGCATGAACGCCACGCGCATGTTCTGACCGAGCGCCAGTTCACCGAGGTCGGTGGACGGACCGTCTGCCAGCACGTCGCCGCGTTCAACCGGCTCGCCCAGAGATACGCACGGCATCTGGTTGATACAGGTGTTCTGGTTAGAACGGGTGTATTTGGTCAGGTTATAGATGTCGATACCTGCTTCACCCGGGTACATCTCGTCTTCGTTAACTTTGATAACGATACGGGACGCATCCACGTACTGAACAGTACCGCCACGTTTAGCTACTGCAGTAACACCGGAGTCGACGGCGACAGCACGTTCCATACCGGTACCCACCAGCGGCTTATCAGCGCGCAGAGTCGGAACCGCCTGACGTTGCATGTTCGCACCCATCAATGCACGGTTGGCGTCATCGTGTTCCAGGAACGGGATCAGGGACGCACCGACGGAGACCACCTGCTGGGTGGAAACGTCCATGTAGTCAACCTGGTCACGGCTGAACAAGCTGGATTCGCCTTTGCTACGGCAGGTAACCAGATCTTCTACAAAGTGGCCTTCGTCATCCAGGTTGGAGTTCGCCTGAGCGATAACGTAGTTGCCTTCTTCGATAGCAGACAGGTAATGAATTTCGTCAGTGACCACGCCATCAACCACACGACGGTACGGCGTCTCAAGGAAGCCATATTCGTTAGTCTGTGCGTACACGGACAGGGAGTTGATCAGACCGATGTTCGGACCTTCCGGCGTTTCGATAGGACATACGCGACCGTAGTGCGTCGGGTGTACGTCTCGAACTTCGAAGCCTGCGCGTTCGCGGGTCAGACCGCCTGGGCCGAGTGCGGAGATACGACGTTTGTGCGTAATCTCAGACAGCGGGTTGTTCTGGTCCATAAACTGAGACAGCTGGCTGGAACCAAAGAACTCTTTCACTGCGGCGGAAATCGGCTTGGCGTTGATCATATCCTGAGGCATCAGGGTATCCAGATCGCCCAGAGACAGACGCTCTTTCACCGCACGCTCTACACGCACCAGGCCAACGCGGAACTGGTTTTCCGCCATTTCGCCGACGGAACGGATACGACGGTTGCCGAGGTGGTCGATATCATCCACTTCGCCTTTACCGTTACGGATATCGATGAGCTTCTTCATGACATCAATGATGTCGTCTTTGCTCAGGATACCGGAACCTTCGATTTCGTCGCGCAGCAGAGAACGGTTGAACTTCATACGACCCACCGCAGACAGGTCATAGCGGTCTTCGGAGAAGAACAGGTTCTCGAACAGGCTTTCAGCTGCTTCGCGTGTCGGCGGCTCACCAGGGCGCATCATGCGGTAGATTTCTACCAGCGCGCTCAGACGATCGTTGGTTGGGTCGACGCGTACCGTTTCAGAAATGTACGGGCCGTGGTCCAGATCGTTGGTAAACAGCGTTTCGATACGCTTGTGGCCGGACTGGCTCAGCTTAGCCAGCAGATCCAGGCTCAGCTCCATGTTCGCCGCGCAGATCAGCTCGCCAGTGGATTCGTCAACGTAGTCTTTAGAGACGACTTTGCCTGCGATGTACTCAACCGGAACTTCGATATGCTTGATATCGTCTTTTTCCAGCTGACGGATATGACGCGCGGTAATGCGACGGCCTTTTTCAACGTACACCTTGCCGTTAGCTTCGATATCGAACGACGCAGTTTCGCCGCGCAGACGTTCTGGAATCAGCTCCATCTGCAGCTTGTTGTCGCGAATTTCGAAGACGACTTTCTCAAAGAACAGGTCAAGGATCTGCTCAGTGGTGTAGTTCAGCGCACGCAGGATGATGGTCGCAGGCAGTTTACGGCGACGGTCGATACGCACGAACAGGTTGTCCTTCGGATCGAATTCGAAGTCCAGCCAGGAACCACGGTAAGGAATGATGCGCGCGTTATACAGCACTTTACCCGAAGAGTGGGTTTTACCTTTGTCGGAGTCAAAGAAGACGCCCGGACTACGGTGCAGCTGAGAAACGATAACACGCTCAGTACCGTTGATAACAAAGGTACCGTTGTCGGTCATGAGCGGAATTTCGCCCATGTAGACTTCTTGTTCTTTAATGTCTTTAACGGTGCCTTCCGGCGCTTCGCGCTCGTAGATCACCAGACGCAGTTTTACGCGCAGCGGTGCGGAATAGGTCACGCCACGGATCTGACATTCCTGAACGTCAAACACCGGTTCGCCAAGGCGGTAGCTGACGTACTGCAGCTCGGAATTACCGCTGTAGCTCTGAATCGGGAACACGGAACGGAAGGCTGCTTCCAGGCCGTACTGCCCTTCAGGATCTTGCTCGATAAACTTCTGAAACGAGTCAAGCTGGATAGAAAGGAGATAAGGTACATCCAGAACTTGTGGACGTTTACCAAAATCCTTACGAATACGTTTTTTCTCGGTATAGGAGTAAACCATAGGGTTCCTCAGCTCGCTGACAAGTCGACCCATCTGTCCTGCGGGGGACAGTTTGTGCAACACTATTTTGTTGACCGGAAAATGGATACTTTCCGCAATGCCTGTTGCTATCACGCTTAAACCATTTCATTGCGATTTACACAGAACGTACGCTCTGTCGCAGTATATTAAGTCGTCGATAGAAACAAGCATTGAAAGGCACAGCAGTAGTCAAACAGTGTGAAACGCTACTGGCGCCTTACAGCGCAAAAAGGCTGGTGACTAAAAAGTCACCAGCCATCAGCCTGATTTCTCAGGCTGCAACCGGAAGGGTTGGCTTATTTAACTTCAACTTCAGCGCCAGCTTCTTCCAGAGATTTTTTCAGTGCTTCAGCGTCATCTTTGCTCACGCCTTCTTTCAGAGCGGCCGGAGCAGATTCTACCAAGTCTTTAGCTTCTTTCAGACCCAGGCCAGTTGCGCCACGTACTGCTTTGATAACAGCAACTTTGTTAGCGCCAGCAGCTTTCAGAATTACGTCGAATTCAGTTTTTTCTTCAGCAGCTTCAGCCGGGCCAGCAGCTACAGCTACAGCAGCAGCAGCGGAAACACCGAATTTTTCTTCCATTGCAGAAATCAGTTCTACAACGTCCATTACGGACATAGCGGATACTGCTTCAATGATTTGATCTTTAGTGATAGACATTTAAATTGTTCCTGAATATCAGAATAAGTTTATACGTAAGCAAATGCTTGATAAAGACAACTGCGATTACGCAGCTTCTTTTGCATCGCGTACAGCAGCCAGTGTGCGAACCAGTTTGCCAGCCGAAGCTTCTTTCATGGTTGCCATCAGGCGTGCAATTGCTTCTTCGTAGGTCGGCAGAGTTGCCAGGCGGTCGATCTGAGACGCCGGGATCAGCTCACCTTCAAAGGCTGCAGCTTTGACCTCAAATTTTGCATTCGCTTTCGCGAACTCTTTGAACAGACGAGCAGCAGCGCCCGGGTGTTCCATAGAGTATGCAATCAGGGTCGGACCAACAAACGTGTCTTTCAGGCACTCGAACTGAGTACCTTCAACGACGCGGCGCAGCAGGGTGTTACGAACAACACGCATGTATACGCCAGCTTCACGACCTGCTTTACGCAGTTCAGTCATTTTATCTACAGTTACGCCACGGGAATCCGCAACTACTGCAGACAGCGCGCCTTTGGCTACTTCGCTGACTTCAGCAACAATCGCTTGTTTGTCTTGAAGATTTAAAGCCATTAGCTTTGCTCCTGGATGTTTGCCGGAACTCATGTTCCGGAACTCACTTCACTCATCTCAACGAGAAGAGCGTCTTAATACGGTGAGCAGAAACAAGCCAGAGTATCAAAAATAATCTTAGCGTTCTGTCACCGTCTACGCAGGGGATTAAGCCTCTTGCGAGACGCCTGCGGTCTTCGACGGAGGCCTGGATAGGCCAGGCTCCAACGAACAAATCTTGTCTATCCGTCGCTATTCAGCTTGTGGCGGCGTTGGCTTCCTTCGTTCGCACCAGTCACATAGTTAGCTATGCTCCTGGCGACTCACTCAGTTGCCGCCTTGTCACAACCCGAATATCTCGGATATACGTCTGCAACTAGCAGAATACGTGGGGGTAAGATTGTAGACAAAATCACCGCCCACGTAAAGACTAATCTTAGTTCGCAGATGCGCTCAGACCAGCCTGATCAACGGCAACGCCAGCACCCATGGTGGTGGAGATGCTAACTTTCTTGATGTACACGCCTTTCGCCTGGCTCGGTTTTGCTTTTTTCAGCGCAACCAGCAGAGCTTCCAGGTTTTCTTTCAGTTTGTCAGCGTCAAAGTCCACTTTACCGATGGTGGTGTGGATGATGCCGTTTTTGTCGTTACGGTAACGAACCTGACCTGCTTTAGCGTTCTTAACCGCTTCAGCAACGTTCGGAGTTACGGTACCGACTTTCGGGTTTGGCATCAGGCCGCGCGGACCCAGAACCTGGCCCAGCTGGCCAACAACGCGCATTGCATCCGGGGATGCGATAACAACGTCGAAGTTCATTTCGCCTTTCTTGATCTGGTCAGCCAGATCTTCCATACCTACCAGCTCAGCGCCAGCAGCTTTAGCTGCTTCAGCGTTCGGGCCCTGGGTAAATACGGCAACGCGAACAGAACGGCCAGTACCGTGCGGCAGTACAGTCGCGCCACGAACGTTCTGGTCAGATTTACGAGCGTCGATGCCGAGGTTAACGGCAACGTCAACGCTTTCGTTGAATTTAGCAGTGGCTAGCTCTTTCAGCAGGGCAATAGCTTCGTTGATGTCGTACTGTTTGGTCGCATCAACTTTTTCACGGATCACGCGCATACGCTTGGTCAGTTTAGCCATTTCTTAGTCCTCCACTACCAGGCCCATGGAACGTGCAGTACCTTCGATGGAGCGAGTCATCGCTTCAATGTCGGCACCAGTCATGTCGGCAGCTTTGGTCTGCGCGATTTCCTGCAGCTGAGCGCGGGAAATTTTACCTACTTTGTCTTTGTTCGGCTTGCCGGAACCAGACTTGATACCAGCCGCTTTTTTCAGCAGAACAGCTGCCGGAGGCGTTTTGGTAACGAAGGTGAAAGAACGGTCAGCGTAAACGGTAATAACAACCGGAATCGGCAGACCTTTTTCGATGGAATCCGTTTTTGCGTTGAACGCTTTGCAGAATTCCATGATGTTCACACCCTGCTGACCCAGTGCTGGACCAACCGGCGGACTCGGGTTCGCCATACCAGCTGCAACCTGCAGCTTGACGTAGGCTTGTACTTTCTTAGCCATTCTAAATTCCTCGAATTGGGTAGTATCGCTTCAAAGAAGCTCCCCGTGATAAATATCGCTTTATGAGCATAAGGCCCATAAAAACAAAAGGCGCGAAATTGTATGTCAATTTCGCGCCCTATGCAACGATTAGATCGCTGCTTTTTTGATCGCAGCCTTACGCTTTCTCAACCTGGCTGAAGTCCAGCTCTACCGGGGTCGCACGACCGAAGATAGAAACAGACACTTTCAGGCGAGACTTCTCATAATCGACTTCTTCGACAACGCCGTTAAAGTCTGCGAACGGACCGTCGTTAACACGAACCATTTCACCCGGTTCAAACAACGTTTTCGGCCGCGGCTTATCGCCAACCTGCTGCAGGCGGTTCATGATCGCATCGACTTCTTTGTCGCTGATCGGCGCCGGACGGTCAGAGGTACCGCCGATAAAGCCCATCACACGCGGCACGCTGCGCACCAGGTGCCAGCTTGCGTCGTTCATGACCATCTGGACCAGAACGTAACCCGGGAAGAATTTGCGTTCGCTTTTGCGACGCTGGCCGCCACGGATCTCAACGACTTCTTCAGTCGGCACCATGACTTCGCCAAACAGCTCTTCCATATTGTGTAATTTGATATGCTCGCGCAGCGATGTGGCTACGCGGCCTTCAAAACCGGAAAACGCCTGAACGACGTACCAGCGCTTTTTAGGTGCTTCAGACATCTCAGAACCTCAGGCCAGTGATAAAGGATACCAGGCGAACCAGAATACCATCCAGTCCCCACAGGATCAGTGACATAACTGCGGTAACCGCAGCGACGATCAGCGTGGTGTGCAGCGTTTCCTGGCGAGTCGGCCAAATGACCTTACGGACTTCGGTTCTCGCTTCACGGGCAAAAGCAACGGTTGCTTTACCTTTTGTCGTCAACAGCGCGACACCACCCGCTGCAGCAATCAGAATTACTACGGCCAGCGCACGCAGCGGCAGCATCATGTCGCGATAGAGGTAGTTGCCGACGATTGCGACGATCAGCAATATGGCAACAACTATCCACTTCATCGCTTCCAGGCCGCGCCCGCTCCCTTGAGCTTCGGTATTCGCACTCATAAACCAACCTGTCAGAAGTATTCTACAAACATTTTCACCCCGCAATCGCGAGGCAATCCAAATCGAAACGCTTATTCGCCTTTCGGATTATACGCCCTCTACAGAGCCTGTCTCAGCAATGATTATGACAAATAAAATCACTGATGAGCCAGGTTCTGGTGTGAAAGCGTGCAAAAAGGGCATCAAATGATGCCCTTTTATTGCGCATTGCGTCAAATGTTATCAGCGATTAGCCGAGAACTTTAGCAACAACGCCCGCGCCAACGGTACGGCCGCCTTCACGGATTGCGAAACGCAGACCGTCGTCCATTGCGATCGGGTGGATCAGGGTAACAACCATTTTGATGTTGTCGCCCGGCATTACCATCTCTACGCCTTCCGGCAGTTCGATGG
>NZ_JBCMFA010000014.1:0-26282 GCF_043847915.1 Salmonella sp. 2020_1459
GGTGGCGTATATTACGCTTTCCTCTTTCAGAGTCAACCCTGAATTTCAGGATTTTTCTCTTCAACCGACCGGCTGTTTGTGTGAAGTGATTCACATCCGCCGTGTCGATGGAGGCGCATTATAGGGATCCCATTTTTTTGCACAAGCGTTTTTTGGATCTTTTTTTCTGTTTGTTGATTTTTCATCCCTTTCGCTCCATTCCTGCGCAAAGTGGCGATTTTTTGATGCTATCTCCCCTTGCACAACGCCGTTAAAGCAACCAAAGTCTTCATGACTATTCATTTATGATGAGGTAGACATGTCTGACACATTACGTCCTTATAAGGATCTTTTTCCTGAAATCGGTCAGCGCGTGATGATCGATACCAGCAGCGTGGTTATTGGCGATGTCCGTCTGGCGGATGATGTCGGGATCTGGCCGCTTGTGGTAATTCGCGGCGATGTGAATTACGTTGCGATAGGGGCTCGTACGAACATTCAGGATGGCAGCGTTCTTCACGTAACCCACAAGTCTCCATCCAATCCACACGGCAACCCATTAATCATTGGCGAAGATGTTACCGTTGGCCATAAAGTTATGCTGCACGGCTGCACCATCGGTAACCGCGTACTGGTCGGTATGGGCTCCATTGTGCTGGATGGCGCGATAATAGAAGATGACGTAATGATTGGCGCGGGAAGCCTGGTGCCGCAGCACAAACGGCTGGAAAGCGGCTATTTATATCTTGGCAGTCCGGTAAAACAGATCCGCCCCCTGAGCGATGCTGAGAGATCGGGCCTGCAGTACTCCGCCAATAACTATGTAAAATGGAAAGACGACTATCTTTCTCAGGATAACCATATCCAACCGTGATCGTCTTCCTGCTGGGCCAGGATTAATGCTTCAGCCTCTTCTTCCAGGTCCCAGCGATACTCACGAAAAATGGTCAGCCATTGCTCCGCTGTTTCTCCACCAAAGCGATACGCCAGTACATCTTTTTTTATTGCACACGTGAGTTGCATCCCATTAACCAGGGCGGGAAAGATGACAGCGCTGGCGGCAGTATCCCATTCTTCGCGGTCAGGAAATTGTATGGCCTGGTTCACGCTAATAATTCCTGCTGTAGCAGCTCAATCACTGGCTCGACCTGCGGTAATACACCGTGCCAAAGCAAAACGGCATGTGCAGCCTGCCCCACCAGCATTCCCAGCCCATCTGCGTAGCGTTTTGCGCCCTGTTGTACACACCAGGAGAGAAATGGCGTATTCCCTTTTTGATAGAACATGTCATAGCAACAGAGGGAAGGGTGAATAAGTGACGCTGGTATCGCCGGGATTTCGCCGCGTATGCCGCTGGAGGTCGCATTAATAATCAGGTCAAACTCACAACCATCCAGCTTGTCCATATCCGTGGCATGAACGCTGCCGGTATGAGCAAAGATTTTCGCCAACGCTTCGGCACGTGAAGCTGTACGGTTAGTGATAGTGACCGCGCAATCCAAAGAAAGCAGAGGTAACAGCACGCCCCGGGATGCGCCGCCCGCGCCAATCAGCAAAATACGCCATCCTGGGCGGATAAAATTTAACCGTTTGAGATCGCTTAATAAACCGATACCGTCAGTATTGTCGCCAAGCAAACGACCATCTTCCAGCCGCTTTAATGTATTGACTGCTCCCGCCAGCGATGCTCGTTCCGTTAACTCATCCGATCGCGCAAACGCCTCCTCTTTAAAAGGTACTGTGATGTTTGCGCCTTTTCCCCCTGCCGCGAAAAAGGCATCAAGCGTATTAATGAAATTATTAATAGGGGCCAGCACGCGACCATAGGGGTGAACAATATCTAGCTGCTGAGCAAATTGCTGATGAATAAATGGCGATTTGCTGTGCGCAATCGGATTTCCAAAAACAGCATAGGTTTCCATCATATTACCCCTGTCGAAACAGTTCGCCCGTCAGAGCATCGCGAATTTCTGAAGGATTTAGACGCCCACCCGTTACGCCTTCAACCACCGGAAAATCATCACCAAATTGCGCACGCACCTCTTCAACGGTACGGCATGGCGGTAATCCGCTCAGATTGGCGCTGGTGGAAACCAGCGGTTTGCCATACGCATTGCATAGCGCGACCACCAGCGGGTGATTAGTAACACGAACGGCCAGGGAATCAAAACGTCCCGTGAGCCACCGCGGCGTTGTCGCGGGCGCAGGAAAAACAAACGTTACCGGCCCGGGCCAGCAATCAAATACTGCTTTACGCTGTGCGGCGGTAAGTATGCTGTCATCAATATAAGGTTTTAACTGCTCAAAGCTGGCGGCAATCAAAATGAGTCCCTTATCGACGGGCCGTTGTTTTAACGCCAACAGGCGCGTAACGGCTGTTTCACTATCGGGATCGCAGCCGACGCCGAAAACGGCTTCTGTTGGATAAGCGATGACATTTTCTTTATTCAGGAGATCTACCGCTGCGGCGATAGATCCTGTTGGCAGGTTATTATTCACTTGTTTATTCCACCGGAACCGGCTTTCCACATTGTTTACTGGCGCAAAAGCGCTTCACGCCCTGCGCGGTTTTCTTTTCGATGAGTAGCGGATAATGGCACTCGGGGCATTCCCCCGCAACCGGCGTGAAGTTAATGACGAACTGACATTCCGGGTAGCGATCGCAGGAATGAAAGATTTTTCCGTAACGAGAACGGCGCTGGACCAAATGTCCTTGCTGGCAGGCTGGACAGGCAATCGCCGTTTCATCCGGTTTATCAATAACCACTGTATGTTCACATTGCGGATACTGACTGCATCCGATGAACATGCCAAAGCGCCCCTGACGCAGCACCAGTACGGCGCCACACTCAGGACACAGTTGCCCCTCCAGAATTTTAACGATATGCCCGTCCGCCTGACTTTTCAGCGGACGAACATAATCGCATTCCGGATAGCGAGAACAGCCGAGAAACGGACCATGTTTCCCGGAACGAATTACCAGTTCGGCCCCGCACTGCGGGCAGGGCTCATTTTTACGCACCGAAAACAGTGCTGATTTAGCCATATTCACTCATGCAGCATTAACACCTATCAATGCAGCATACCTTCATTTACCTCAAAGAGTAATTCTTCCATTTGCTGATAGGCGTTTTCACAGCCCGGAATGTTGAATAACACCATCAAAATAACCCATTTCAAGTCTTCCAGGTCAAACTCTGCGGTATCCAGCGCCAGCACACGCTCAATCACCATTTCTCGTGTTTCGAGGTTTAGCACCTGAATCTGCTCAAGGAATAACAGGAACCCCCGGCAACTGGCATCAAGCCTTTCACACTCTTCAACCGTATAAATGCGCATTGAAAGAGGGTCGGAAGCAAGTTGCATGGGTTCCGCGAGGCCATCCTGATAGTCAGCGAGTTTTTCCAGCCACAGCAGCGCATTGTAGATGTCTTCGCGATCAAACCCAGCGTCGGTGAGATCACGCTCCAGTCTGTCCTGATCCACGCGCAGCTCGGCTTCGTTATGGATGTATGTTTCAAACAAATACATTAGTACGTCGAACATGGCTTGCCCTCCTTAATCGGACATAGCCGCCGGGTACAGCTGCGATCCATCCTGCTAACTCCAGTTCGAGTAGCTGAGCCACTACCGCTGGCACAGGTTGGCCGGCACGTTCAGCGACGACGTCAACAGGTGTTACCTCATCTCCTACGTTAGCCAGGAGCTCAGGAAATGGCAATGCCGCCTCATCCTGATTTAGTGAATAAAGTGAATTTTCCGCCGTAGTTGGCAACCAGTGTAAGCCGTATTGCAAATTTTCCAGAATATCCTCCGGCGTCGTCACAAGCGTGGCCCCTTGTTTAATTAACCAGTGCGTTCCTTCGCTTCCCGGACTACCGATAGGGCCTGGTAATGCAAAAACGTCCCGCCCCTGTTCAAGCGCGCAGCGCGCCGTCACCAACGAACCGCTGCGCAACGCCGCCTCAATCACCAGCACGCCTTTGCTCAGTCCGCTGATAATACGGTTTCTGCGAGGAAAATGTTGCGGTAGCGGAGGCGTTGAAAGCGGAAATTCTGAGACCACTGCGCCGCCGGCGGCAATCAAGTTTTCAGCCAGCATGGCATGTCGGCGAGGATAAATCTTTGCCAAGCCATTCCCTAACACCGCTACACTTTTTCCCCCCATACTCACCGCGGCGTTGTGTGCTACGCCATCAATTCCCCGGGCAAGGCCGCTGGTGATCGTCAAACCGCTTTTCGCAAGGCTTTCGCAAAGCAGACGTCCCCAGCGTTCTCCATACCAGGAGTGGCTCCGGCTTCCTACGACGGCAAGTTGGCAGGTATGCAGACAGGCAGGATCGCCGTCAATAAAAATAGCGCCGGGATAATCGTCAATAGCACGCAGCTGGGGAGGATAAATTTCACTATCCGCACACAGAAAATGGTGCTGCGGTAGTTCAAGCCAGCGTAATGTCTCATCAAGCACACCTGCTGGAAGCTGTAAAAAACGTTCAGCTTGCCGCGCGGTAAGACCAGCTTCCTGAAGGTGCGTGCGATTTATCTGAGGCTGGCGAATAAGCGAATTCGCCATGTTCAACATCGCCTCGCCATAAAGGTCGCCGACGTACATTAAACGTAACCAAATTTCGGTACGGGCCATCCTTTCCCTCCCCTGCCACAAGCAGTCTGAACAATCTTTGCGATTGGTCACTGATGCTGTCAATCAGGTGGGGATTTGTCTAGAATAGAGGTAATAATCTTTTCAACTCCTGAACACAACTCTGGATAATTATGTCAGTTTTGCAAGTGTTACATATTCCGGACGAGCGCCTTCGCAAAGTCGCAAAGCCGGTTGAAGAAGTGAATGCAGAAATTCAGCGTATCGTCGATGATATGTTCGAAACGATGTACGCGGAAGAAGGTATCGGTCTGGCCGCAACGCAGGTCGATATCCACCAGCGGATCATCGTGATTGACGTTTCGGAAAACCGCGACGAGCGCCTGGTACTCATTAACCCAGAATTGCTGGAGAAAAGTGGCGAAACGGGTATAGAAGAAGGCTGTCTGTCGATTCCGGAACAGCGCGCTTTAGTGCCGCGCGCCGAGAAAGTGAAAATCCGCGCGCTGGATCGCGACGGCAACCCGTTTGAGCTTGAAGCGGATGGTTTGCTGGCAATTTGCATTCAGCATGAGATGGATCATCTGGTCGGTAAACTGTTTATCGATTATTTGTCGCCGCTGAAGCAACAACGTATTCGTCAGAAAGTAGAAAAACTCGACCGCCTGAACGCCCGGGCTTAAAGGACAAGAACCAACGTGTCAGATTCACTACGTATTATTTTTGCGGGTACACCTGACTTTGCAGCGCGTCATCTCGACGCGCTGTTAACTTCTGGACATAACGTTGTCGGCGTATTTACCCAACCCGATCGTCCAGCAGGTCGCGGTAAAAAGTTGATGCCCAGCCCGGTAAAAGTGCTGGCGGAAGAAAAAGGCCTGCCCGTTTTCCAGCCCGTGTCGCTTCGTCCTCAGGAAAACCAGCAACTGGTTGCTGACTTACATGCCGACGTCATGGTTGTCGTAGCATATGGTCTGATTCTCCCAAAGGCAGTGCTGGATATGCCCCGTCTCGGATGTATCAACGTTCACGGTTCGCTGCTTCCACGCTGGCGCGGCGCGGCGCCTATTCAGCGCTCACTCTGGGCAGGCGATGCGGAAACCGGCGTCACAATTATGCAGATGGATGTAGGGCTGGATACCGGCGACATGCTGTATAAACTTGCGTGCCCGATTACCGCAGAAGATACCAGTGGCTCACTGTATAATAAGTTGGCTGAACTTGGCCCGCAGGGGTTAATTACCACACTAAAACAACTGGCGGACGGCACAGCGACGCCTGAAGCGCAGAATGAAGCGCTGGTCACTCATGCGGAAAAGCTCAGTAAAGAAGAAGCGCGTATTGACTGGTCTCTCTCCGCAGCACAGCTGGAGCGTTGCATTCGCGCCTTTAATCCGTGGCCAATGAGCTGGCTGGAAATCGACGGTCAGCCGGTAAAAGTCTGGCAGGCGTCCGTCATAGAGGACGCCACGCAGTCGCTGCCGGGAACTATTCTGGCCGCGACGAAACAGGGCATCCAGGTTGCAACAGGCAAGGGGATATTAAATTTGCTTTCGCTTCAGCCTGCCGGCAAAAAAGCGATGAGCGCCCAGGATCTGTTAAATTCACGCCGGGAATGGTTTATTCCTGGTAACCGCCTTGCCTGACGATCACGTCTTTATACGCCCGGTGTTACCGGGCATTTTTATTTTATACATATGAAAAAACAAAACAATTTACGTAGTCTGGCAGCACAGGCCGTTGAACAGGTCGTCGAGCAGGGACAATCATTAAGTAATGTGCTCCCGCCGCTGCAACAAAAAGTCGCCGATAAAGACAAAGCGCTACTTCAGGAGCTGTGCTTTGGCGTCCTGCGAACTCTTTCACAGCTGGAATGGCTGATCAATAAGCTGATGTCTCGTCCAATGACCGGCAAGCAGCGTACAGTGCATTACTTAATTATGGTCGGCTTTTATCAGTTGCTGTACACCCGAGTTCCTCCCCATGCGGCGCTGGCTGAAACCGTTGAAGGCGCGGTCTCCATTAAACGTCCGCAGTTGAAAGGGTTAATTAATGGCGTCCTGCGCCAGTTCCAGCGCCAGCAGGAAACGTTGCTTAATGAGTTTGCGACCAGCGATGCGCGCTTTTTACATCCCGGTTGGCTGGTAAAGCGTTTGCAAAATGCTTACCCCACACAGTGGCAACACATTATTGAAGCGAATAACCAGCGTCCACCGATGTGGCTACGTGTAAATCGTACACACCACACCCGCGACGGTTGGCTTGGCTTACTTGAAGACGCAGGCATGAAGGGATATCCCCATCCCGATTATCCCGACGCTGTACGTCTGGAAACGCCAGCTCCGGTACATGCTTTACCCGGTTTTGCTGAGGGTTGGGTAACTGTCCAGGATGCCTCTGCGCAGGGATGTGCGGTTTTTCTCGCTCCTCAGAACGGTGAGCACATTTTAGACTTGTGCGCCGCGCCCGGCGGTAAGACCACGCATATTCTCGAAGTGGCCCCCGAAGCAGACGTGTTGGCGGTTGATATTGATGAACAACGGCTCTCCCGCGTTTACGACAACCTAAAGCGCCTTGGGATGAAAGCGACAGTTAAACAAGGGGATGGACGTTATCCCGCCCAATGGTGCGGCGAGCAGCAGTTTGACCGTATTCTGCTGGATGCGCCCTGCTCCGCAACCGGCGTCATTCGCCGTCATCCAGATATCAAATGGCTGCGTCGCGATCGCGATATCGCGGAACTGGCGCAATTACAGGCGGAAATTCTTGATGCCGTCTGGCCGCGCCTGAAGCCCGGCGGGACGCTGGTTTACGCCACCTGTTCCGTACTGCCGGAAGAAAACCGCGATCAGATCAAGACCTTTTTGCAACGCACTCCCGATGCCGCGCTCAGCGAAACGGGAACACCTGATCAACCAGGACAGCAAAATCTGCCGGGCGGCGAAGAAGGTGATGGGTTCTTTTACGCTAAGCTAATCAAGAAGTGATGAGATAACGGGCCACGACTGATGAAAATTATCATACTGGGCGCAGGGCAAGTTGGCGGAACACTGGCGGAAAACCTGGTCGGCGAAAACAACGACATCACGGTGGTTGATACCAACGGCGAACGGTTACGCAGTTTGCAAGATAAGTTCGATCTACGCGTAGTTCAGGGGCATGGTTCGCATCCCCGCGTGTTGCGCGAAGCGGGCGCTGACGATGCGGATATGCTGGTCGCTGTCACCAGTTCAGATGAAACTAATATGGTTGCCTGTCAGGTAGCCTATTCACTCTTCAACACTCCAAACCGTATCGCCCGTATTCGCTCCCCGGACTATGTTCGCGATGCGGATAAACTCTTTCATTCTGAAGCGGTTCCGATTGATCATCTGATCGCGCCGGAGCAGTTGGTTATCGATAATATTTATCGTCTGATCGAGTATCCGGGAGCATTACAGGTTGTAAACTTTGCTGAAGGGAAAGTCAGTCTGGCAGTAGTAAAAGCCTACTATGGCGGTCCACTAATAGGTAACGCGCTCTCGACAATGCGAGAGCATATGCCGCATATCGATACTCGCGTTGCCGCAATTTTCCGCCATGACAGACCAATCCGTCCTCAGGGCTCGACTATCGTGGAAGCAGGGGATGAAGTCTTCTTTATTGCGGCTTCACAGCATATCCGTGCAGTAATGAGCGAATTACAGCGTCTGGAAAAACCCTACAAGCGCATCATGCTGGTGGGCGGCGGCAATATCGGCGCCGGGCTGGCAAGGCGTCTGGAAAAAGACTATAGCGTTAAATTGATCGAACGCGATCAACAACGCGCCGCAGAATTGGCTGAGAAACTGCAAAACACGATCGTCTTTTTTGGCGACGCCTCCGATCAGGAATTGCTGGCGGAGGAGCATATTGATCAGGTTGATCTCTTTATCGCGGTCACTAACGATGATGAAGCCAATATCATGTCCGCGATGTTGGCTAAGCGGATGGGCGCCAAAAAAGTGATGGTGTTGATTCAGCGTCGAGCTTATGTCGATCTTGTGCAGGGTAGCGTTATAGATATTGCGATTTCTCCGCAGCAGGCCACCATCTCTGCATTACTGAGCCATGTGCGTAAAGCGGATATCGTCGGCGTTTCCTCACTACGTCGCGGGGTTGCCGAAGCCATCGAAGCCGTCGCGCACGGCGATGAAAGCACTTCCCGCGTGGTTGGCCGCGTCATTGACGAAATAAAACTGCCACCAGGCACCATTATTGGCGCGGTCGTTCGTGGTAATGATGTCATGATCGCTAATGACAATTTGCGCATTGAACAAGGCGATCACGTCATTATGTTTTTGACCGATAAAAAGTTTATTACCGACGTCGAACGTCTGTTCCAGCCAAGTCCTTTCTTCCTCTAATTTAAGGGGCGCTCATTCAGCGCCCTTTTTAATTCCCTTTATTTATCAAGGTTTAATTTATTTCGCTAAACAGAAGCCGTAAATGGAAAATGCCTTAGCATTTGTTAAACTTATAACGTCAGCTGCATAGGGAGAATAAAAATGAGTTTTATTAAAGAATTTCGCGAATTCGCGATGCGCGGGAATGTTGTGGATTTGGCAGTGGGTGTCATTATTGGCGCGGCATTCGGTAAGATTGTTTCTTCACTGGTTGCCGATATCATTATGCCGCCGTTGGGATTGTTAATCGGCGGGATCGACTTTAAACAATTTGCTTTTACGTTACGCGAAGCGCAGGGAGATATTCCGGCGGTCGTCATGCATTACGGCGTGTTTATCCAGAACGTATTTGATTTTGTGATTGTGGCCTTTGCTATCTTTGTTGCCATTAAGCTTATCAACAGACTCAACCGTAAAAAAGCAGAAGAGCCGGCAGCTCCGCCAGCGCCTTCTAAAGAGGAAGTGTTATTGGGCGAAATCCGCGATCTGCTGAAAGAACAAAATAACCGTTCTTAATAAGCAGAAGGCCAGTGGTAAAAAAGTTACTTACTTTCTTGCCACTGGCCTCCCAGTTCCCTCGATTACCGTGTTTACCTTTGCGCAGATAGCTTCCTTTGCCTTTCTTATTTTTTTCAACGCGTTGCCTGAAAAGGGGATCGTGCAGTAATGCCTCAATGGCATTGTCCTTTATCTGCCCTTTCTTATGTTGATAACGACTCATAATGTCTCCCGATTGTATAAATTAACGGCGCGAGTGTAGCCCCGCCGGTTCAATAAATCAACATCCTGATTTCGCTCCACTGGCCCCCTGTTCCAGGGCTTCCAGAATGGAACAATAGACGCTACTGTGGGCCGTTCCGCAACAAGCATCATTAAGCCTTTGTAACGAACGCTGCATCGTTTGCAGTTCCGCAATCCTGGCTTCAACCTCCTGCAATCGCTCTTGCACAATACTTTTTGACTCCTGACAGGTATGGTGCTCAGGATCAATTCGGATCGATAAAAGCTCGCGGATCGAGTCGAGCGTGAAACCCAACTGTCGCGCATAACGAATAAACTTGAGACGCTGCAGATCGTTTTCGGTATACAGACGAAACCCGCCTTCAGTACGTACCTCATGATCCATCATCTGCTGTTTTTCATAGTAGCGAATGGTATCAGGCGTTACGTCTGCCAGCTTTGCCAGCTCACCAATGCGATACATACAAGCTCCGTTAATTATCGTTGATTTTATGCAGCAGTTTTTCTGCATACTCACCGTGTAAAAAGTCGGTACTCAACCCAGCCTGCCGAAGTTTTAGTTCAAGCAGGGAGAGCTGGCGACTAACCTGATGGTATCGAGGGTCATCTTCCCGGATACTGTTGAGGATATCAAGTAACTGAATAGCGTCTCTGCGCTGCTCCAGTTCAGGGGGAAGACAGCCCGCATTCTTGAGTAAGCGATAACCCGCACGAAGTTCCGCCGGCACATGAGAATCATCATCCAGAATAAGCGGCTCGCCACGGCCAGGCAAATTATCAAACTCGCCTTTACGCTGTGCCTCGATAATATGACGCTCTGCCCACTGGTCAAGTAACCACATACGTCGCTCCAGGGATTGAACGAAAAGAATACAATTATTGTAGATATGTGGGGTTCAGGAGGATATAAAAAAACCCGCCGAAGCGGGTTTTTTTACGTTACTACAGATTACTCTGCAGCAGCTTCTGTTTTCTCTGAACGATCAACCAGCTCGATGTATGCCATCGGCGCGTTGTCGCCTGCACGGAAGCCACACTTCAGAATGCGAGTGTAACCACCGGCGCGGCTCGCGAAACGCGGGCCCAGCTCGTTAAACAGTTTTGCCACGATCTCGTTATCACGAGTACGGGCGAATGCCAGACGACGATTAGCAACGCTATCAGTCTTGGCAAGAGTAATCAGCGGCTCAACTACGCGACGCAGCTCTTTCGCTTTAGGCAGGGTCGTCTTGATGATTTCATGACGAACCAGTGAACCTGCCATGTTGCGGAACATAGCCTGGCGATGGCTGCTGTTGCGGTTCAGTTGACGACCACTCTTACGATGGCGCATGACCTTATCCTTCTCAGTAAAACCTTAACCTGTGATCCGGTTACTCGTCAGCGATGCTTGCCGGTGGCCAGTTTTCCAGGCGCATACCCAGAGACAGTCCACGGGAAGCCAGCACGTCTTTAATCTCGGTAAGAGATTTTTTACCCAGGTTAGGCGTCTTAAGAAGCTCAACCTCGGTACGCTGTACCAGATCACCGATATAGTGGATAGCTTCTGCCTTGAGGCAGTTAGCAGAGCGGACAGTCAATTCCAGATCGTCAACAGGGCGCAGCAGGATCGGATCGAATTCTGGTTTCTCTTCTTTCACTTCCGGTTGACGTACATCACGTAAATCAACGAAAGCTTCCAGTTGTTCAGCCAGGATGGTTGCCGCACGACGAATCGCCTCTTCAGGATCGATTGTGCCGTTGGTTTCCATTTCGATGACCAGCTTGTCCAGGTCGGTACGCTGTTCTACACGCGCTGCTTCAACATTGTAGGCAATACGCTCTACAGGGCTGTAGCAGGCGTCGACCAGCAGACGGCCGATTGGGCGCTCATCTTCTTCCGAATGAATTCGGGTAGAAGCCGGCACATAACCACGACCGCGCTGAACTTTGATACGCATACTAATAGACGCGTTTTCATCGGTCAGGTGGCAGATCACGTGCTGCGGCTTGACGATTTCGACATCCCCATCATGGGTGATATCGGCTGCAGTCACAGGGCCAATGCCAGATTTATTCAAGGTAAGAATAACTTCATCTTTACCCTGAACTCTCACCGCCAGCCCTTTCAGGTTGAGCAGGATTTCCAGGATGTCTTCCTGAACGCCTTCTTTGGTGCTGTACTCATGTAGTACACCATCAATCTCAACCTCGGTCACCGCGCAACCCGGCATCGATGAGAGCAGAATACGGCGCAGTGCGTTACCCAGAGTATGGCCGAAGCCACGCTCTAAAGGCTCAAGGGTCACCTTGGCGTGCGTCGAACTCACTTGCTCGATATCTACCAGGCGCGGTTTTAGAAACTCTGTCACAGAACCCTGCATTGTGTCCTCTCTTTGGTACTAAGCTTTACTTGGAGTAAAGCTCGACGATCAGGTGTTCGTTAATGTCCGCAGACAGATCAGAACGCTCAGGCTTACGCTTGTACGTACCTTCCATCTTGCCAGCATCAACTTCCAGCCAGGTTGGCTTTTCACGCTGCTCAGCCAGCTCCAGAGCGGCTTTCACGCGAGACTGCTTCTTCGCTTTCTCACGAATGCTAACAACGTCATTCGGACTAACCTGATAAGAAGCGATGTTAACAACACGACCGTTTACCATAATTGCTTTATGGCTAACCAACTGACGTGCTTCTGCACGAGTGGCGCCGAAGCCCATACGGTATACAACGTTGTCCAGACGACCTTCCAGCAGAGCCAACAGGTTTTCACCGGTGTTGCCTTTCAGACGTGCTGCTTCTTTGTAGTAGTTACGGAACTGACGCTCCAGCACACCGTAAATGCGGCGAACTTTTTGCTTTTCACGCAACTGCACACCATAGTCAGACAGACGCGGCTTACGCGCACCGTGCTGGCCAGGAGCTTGTTCAATTTTACACTTGGTATCGATCGCGCGAACGCCAGACTTAAGGAATAAGTCGGTGCCCTCACGACGGCTCAGCTTGAGCTTAGGACCCAAATATCTTGCCATTTTCTTTCTCCAACTAACCTGGAAAACGAAGCGTTATACGCGACGTTTTTTCGGCGGACGACAACCGTTATGAGGGATCGGAGTCACATCAGTAATATTAGTGATGCGGAAACCAGCGGCGTTCAGAGCACGAATAGTAGATTCGCGGCCTGGACCCGGACCTTTAACCATAACTTCCAGATTCTTGATACCGTATTCTTTCACGGCGTCAGCGCAACGCTCTGCTGCAACCTGAGCTGCAAACGGAGTGGATTTGCGAGAACCACGGAAACCGGAACCACCGGCTGTTGCCCAACCCAGCGCATTACCCTGACGATCGGTAATAGTCACGATGGTGTTGTTGAAAGAAGCATGGATATGAGCCACGCCGTCAGAGACTTGTTTTCTTACACGTTTACGTGCGCGAACTGGTGCCTTTGCCATTATTCAATCACCCCGATTATTTCTTGATCGGTTTGCGCGGACCCTTACGGGTACGAGCGTTGGTCTTGGTACGCTGACCGCGAACCGGGAGACCACGACGATGACGCAAACCGCGATAGCAACCAAGATCCATCAGGCGCTTGATGCTCATGCTGATTTCACGGCGCAGATCACCTTCAACGACAAATTTGGCAACTTCGTCACGCAGCGTGTCGATTTGTTCTTCAGACAGCTCACTGATCTTAACATTTTCAGCGATACCCGCTGCAGCCAGGATGGCTTTAGAACGGGTCTTGCCGACACCGTAGATCGAAGTTAACGCGATCACGGCGTGTTTCTGATCAGGAATGTTAATGCCTGCTATACGGGCCACTATGCACTCCTACTATTTAATATGTACGTACCATGCTGAAAAGCCCGTTTTCAGGATACTCAAATGGAAACGTACAGACATACAAAAGATTGGCTGGCTAATCTAGCCAGCTCAACCCAACTTTGCAAGAAAAATATGCGAAAAAATCAGCCTTGGCGCTGTTTATGCTTCGGCTCGGCACTGCAAATCACACGGATGACACCATCACGCTTAACGATTTTGCAGTTACGGCATAATTTCTTGACGGAAGCACGAACTTTCATTTTTACTCTCCGTAACTTCTCAGGCGACCAATTAACGGCCGTAGCCTTTCAGGTTCGCCTTCTTCAATGCAGACTCATACTGACTGGACATCATCAGAGTTTGCACTTGAGCCATAAAGTCCATAATCACGACAACAACGATAAGCAGTGAGGTCCCACCGAAGTAGAACGGCACTTTCATTGCATCACGCATGAACTCCGGGATCAGGCAGATAAAGGTAATATACAGCGCACCAACCAGGGTCAGGCGGGTCATTACTTTATCGATATACTTCGCCGTTTGCTCTCCCGGACGAATTCCTGGTACAAATGCACCGGACTTCTTCAGGTTATCTGCTGTTTCACGCGGGTTGAAAACCAACGCCGTGTAGAAGAAACAGAAGAAGATGATTGCAGACGCATAGAGTAACACATAAAGCGGTTGCCCAGGCTGCAAATACAGCGAAATTGTTGTCAGCCAGTTCCAACCAGTACCGCCCCCGAACCATGACGCGATGGTCGCCGGGAACAGAATAATACTGGAAGCGAAGATTGCCGGGATTACCCCCGCCATATTCACTTTCAGCGGTAAATGTGTGCTCTGTGCAGCATAGACACGACGACCTTGCTGACGTTTGGCGTAGTTTACCACAATACGGCGTTGACCACGTTCAACGAATACTACAAAGAACGTCACTGCAAATACTAATACTGCAACCAACAGCAACACGAGGAAGTGCAGGTCGCCTTGACGCGCTTGCTCGATAGTATGGGCAATGGCTGGCGGGAGTCCCGCAACGATACCAGCGAAGATGATGATTGAGATACCGTTACCGATACCGCGCTCAGTAATCTGTTCGCCGAGCCACATCAGGAACATGGTTCCTGTAACCAGACTTACAACAGCGGTGAAATAGAATGCAAAGCCTGGATTCATCACCAGGCCCTGCATACCAGGCATATTCGGCAAACCGGTAGCAATACCGATCGACTGGAATATCGCCAGCACCAGAGTACCGTAACGGGTGTACTGGCTGATCTTACGACGACCAGACTCCCCTTCTTTCTTAATTTCTGCCAGCGTTGGATGAACCACCGTCAACAGCTGGATAATGATCGACGCCGAAATATACGGCATGATCCCCAGGGCAAAGATAGAAGCACGGCTGAGAGCACCACCAGAGAACATGTTAAACATTTCAATGATGGTGCCTCGCTGTTGCTCAAGCAGTTTGGCAAGTACAGCGGCATCAATACCAGGGATCGGAATAAAAGAGCCAATACGGAACACAATCAGCGCGCCGATAACAAACAGCAGTCTGCGTTTCAGCTCACCTAAGCCACCTTTGGCACTTTGAAAATCTAATCCCGGTTGTTTAGCCATCTGCTACTTATTCCTCGATTTTACCGCCAGCAGCTTCGATAGCAGCACGAGCGCCTTTAGTAACACGCAGGCCACGAACAGTTACCGGAGTAGTGACTTCGCCAGCCAGGATCACTTTCGCGAACTCGATCTGGATACCGATAATGTTTGCCGCTTTCAGCGTGTTCAGGTCTACAACGCCGCCTTCTACTTTCGCCAGGTCAGACAGACGAACTTCGGCTGTAATCGCTGCTTTGCGAGAAGTGAAGCCGAATTTCGGCAGACGACGGTACAGAGGCATCTGACCACCCTCGAAACCGCGACGTACGCCACCGCCAGAACGAGACTTCTGACCTTTGTGACCACGACCACCGGTTTTACCGAGGCCAGAACCGATACCACGACCCAGGCGTTTACCCGCCTTTTTGGAGCCTTCGGCCGGAGACAGAGTATTTAAACGCATCTCTTACTCCTCAACTTTAACCATGAAGGAAACCGCGTTGACCATACCACGAACAGCAGGAGTATCCTCGCGCTCTACGGTGTGGCCAATACGACGCAGACCCAGGCCAAGCAGCGTTGCCTTGTGTTTCGGCAGACGACCGATTGCACTGCGGGTTTGAGTAATTTTAATAGTCTTTGCCATGGTTTATTTCCCCAGAATTTCTTCAACGGATTTACCACGCTTGGCAGCGACCATTTCTGGAGAATTCATATTTTCCAGGCCATCAATAGTTGCACGAACCACGTTGATCGGGTTGGTGGAACCGTATGCTTTAGCCAGAACGTTATGAACCCCAGCAACTTCCAGAACGGCGCGCATTGCACCACCGGCGATGATACCGGTACCTTCGGAAGCTGGCTGCATGAATACACGAGACCCCGTGTGAACACCTTTAACCGGGTGCTGCAGGGTGCCGTTGTTCAGCGCGACGTTAATCATATTGCGACGGGCTTTTTCCATCGCTTTCTGGATCGCTGCTGGAACTTCACGCGCTTTACCGTAACCAAAACCTACGCGACCGTTACCATCGCCTACTACAGTCAGAGCTGTGAAGGAGAAAATACGACCACCTTTAACGGTTTTAGATACGCGGTTTACCGCGATCAGCTTTTCCTGCAGTTCGCCAGCTTGTTTTTCGATGTGAGCCATCTTACACCTCTACCTTAGAACTGAAGGCCAGCTTCACGGGCAGCATCTGCCAGTGCCTGGACACGACCATGATATTGGAACCCGGAACGGTCAAAGGACACATCTTTGATGCCTTTTTCCAGAGCGCGTTCAGCGACAGCTTTACCCACAGCTGCAGCCGCGTCTTTGTTACCGGTGTACTTCAGTTGTTCAGCGATAGCTTTTTCTACAGTAGAAGCAGCTACCAGAACTTCAGAACCGTTCGGTGCAATTACCTGTGCGTAAATATGACGCGGGGTACGATGTACCACCAGGCGAGTTGCGCCCAGCTCTTTGAGCTTGCGGCGTGCGCGGGTCGCACGACGGATACGAGCAGATTTCTTATCCATAGTGTTACCTTACTTCTTCTTAGCCTCTTTGGTACGCACGACTTCGTCGGCGTAACGAACACCCTTGCCTTTGTAAGGCTCAGGACGACGGTAGGCGCGCAGATCTGCTGCAACCTGGCCGATCACCTGCTTATCAGCGCCTTTCAGCACGATTTCAGTTTGAGTCGGACATTCAGCAGTGATACCTGCCGGCAGCTGATGGTCAACCGGGTGAGAGAAACCTAAAGACAGGTTTACTACATTCCCTTTAACCGCTGCACGATAACCTACACCAACCAGCTGCAGCTTCTTAGTGAAGCCTTCGGTAACACCGATAACCATTGAGTTCAGCAGGGCACGCGCGGTACCAGCCTGTGCCCAACCGTCTGCGTAACCATCACGCGGACCGAAGGTCAGTGCATTATCTGCATGTTTAACTTCAACAGCATCGTTGAGAGTACGAGTCAGCTCGCCGTTTTTACCTTTGATCGTAATAACCTGACCGTTGATTTTGACATCAACGCCGGCAGGAACAACGACCGGTGCTTTAGCAACACGAGACATTTTTTCCTCCGATTAGGCTACGTAGCAGATAATTTCGCCACCAAGACCAGCCTGGCGCGCTGCACGATCAGTCATAACACCTTTAGAGGTAGAAACAACTGCGATACCCAGACCGGCCATAACTTTCGGCAGCTCATCTTTACGTTTGTAGATGCGCAGACCTGGGCGGCTGACACGCTGAATGCTTTCTACAACAGCTTTACCCTGGAAATACTTAAGAGTCAGTTCCAGTTCCGGCTTGGTGTCGCCTTCAACTTTAAAATCTTCAATAAAACCTTCTTCCTTCAGCACGTTGGCAATTGCCACTTTCAGCTTGGAGGAAGGCATGGTGACCGCAGCTTTGTTCGCGGCCTGACCGTTACGGATACGGGTCAGCATATCCGCGATCGGATCTTGCATGCTCATCTGTCTTTACTCCCGTGATTCAATTGGTGACAATTACCAGCTAGCCTTTTTCAGACCCGGAATTTCACCGCGCATAGCGGCTTCACGGACCTTAATACGGCTCAACCCGAACTTCCGCAGGAAAGCGTGCGGACGACCAGTTTGACGGCAGCGGTTACGCTGACGTGACGGGCTGGAATCACGCGGCAGAGTCTGCAGCTTAAGAACCGCATTCCAACGATCTTCGTCGGTTGCGTTCACATCAGAGATGATCGCTTTCAGTTCAGCGCGTTTCGCGAAGTATTTATCAGCTAAAGCTACGCGTTTTACTTCGCGTGCTTTCATTGATTGCTTAGCCATTTAGTAACCCTACCTTACTTGCGGAACGGGAAGTCAAAGGCAGCCAGCAGAGCACGGCCTTCTTCGTCAGATTTCGCAGTAGTGGTAATGGTAATATCCAAACCACGAACGCGGTCGACTTTATCGTAGTCGATTTCTGGGAAGATGATCTGCTCACGGACACCCATGCTGTAGTTACCACGACCGTCGAATGACTTAGCGGACAAGCCACGGAAGTCACGGATACGAGGAACAGCAATAGTGATCAGGCGCTCAAAGAACTCCCACATGCGTTCGCCACGCAGAGTTACTTTACAGCCGATCGGATAGCCCTGACGGATTTTGAAGCCTGCAACAGATTTGCGTGCTTTGGTGATCAACGGTTTTTGACCGGAGATTGCTGTCAGGTCTGCTGCTGCGTTATCCAGCAGTTTCTTGTCAGCGATCGCTTCACCAACACCCATGTTCAGGGTGATCTTCTCGACCCGAGGGACTTGCATGACAGAATTGTAGTTAAACTCAGTCATGAGTTTGTTAACTACTTCGTCTTTGTAGTAATCATGCAGTTTCGCCATCGTACTACTCCAAATTACTTGATAGTTTCGCTGTTAGACTTGAAGAAACGGACTTTTTTGCCGTCTTCGAATCTAAAGCCTACACGGTCAGCCTTGCCGGTTGCCGCATTGAAGATTGCAACGTTAGAAACCTGAATTGCAGCTTCTTTTTCAACGATGCCGCCCGGTTGGTTCAGAGCCGGAACCGGCTTCTGGTGTTTCTTAACCAGGTTGATACCTTCAACAATGACCTTGCCGGAAGACAGGACATTCTTAACTTTACCGCGTTTACCTTTATCTTTACCGGTTAACACGATAACTTCGTCATCACGACGGATTTTCGCTGCCATGATTCGCTCCTTAGAGTACTTCTGGTGCCAGAGAGATAATTTTCATGAACTTCTCGTTACGAAGTTCACGAGTTACCGGCCCAAAAATACGCGTACCGATAGGCTGCTCGCTGTTATTGTTTAAAATAACGCATGCATTACCATCGAAGCGAATGACAGAACCGTCCGGGCGACGAACACCCTTCTTGGTGCGCACCACTACCGCCTTCAGCACATCACCTTTTTTGACCTTACCACGCGGAATCGCTTCTTTGATGGTGATCTTAATGATGTCGCCTACGCCTGCGTAGCGACGGTGCGAGCCACCCAGAACCTTGATACACATTACGCGACGTGCACCGGAGTTGTCGGCGACGTTCAGCATAGTCTGTTCTTGGATCATTTTAGTGCTCCGCTAATGTCAACTACTACTGAGACCCGAAAATCAGGTCGTTAAAAAAACCCCATATCGAGGGCGCGGCATTATAACACCGCAAATCAGATATGGGTAGAAAAAATAAACGGCCCATCGCTGAGCCGTTTATTCGTTGAGAATGCGTACTGTATTACAGAACCGCTTTCTCTACAACGCGAACCAGAGTCCAGGATTTGGTCTTGGACAGCGGACGGCATTCGCGGATTTCCACCACGTCGCCGATACCGCATTCGTTGTTCTCGTCATGTACGTGCATTTTGGTCGTACGCTTGATGAATTTACCGTAGATCGGGTGTTTCACAAAACGTTCGATAGCAACAACAATGGATTTCTCCATTTTGTCGCTAACCACGCGACCTTGCAGAGTACGGATTTTATCGGTCATTACGCACCCGCCTTCTCAGTCAGTAAAGTCTTAACGCGTGCGACATCACGACGCACTTGCTTCAACAGGTGAGACTGTTGCAGCTGGCCACTTGCAGCCTGCATACGCAGGTTGAACTGCTCACGCAGCAGGTTCAGTAGCTCGGTGTTCAGCTCTTCAACGCTCTTCTCACGCAGCTCTTTTGCTTTCATTACATCACCGTCTTAGTTACAAAGGTGGTTTTAATCGGCAGTTTCGCTGCTGCCAGCTTGAATGCTTCACGGGCCAGCTCTTCCGGTACGCCGTCCATTTCATACAGGACTTTACCCGGCTGAATCAAGGCAACCCAATACTCCACGTTACCTTTACCTTTACCCATACGCACTGCCAGCGGCTTTTCAGTGATCGGTTTGTCCGGGAATACACGGATCCAGATCTTACCTTGACGCTTAACTGCACGGGTCATAGCACGACGTGCTGCTTCGATCTGACGGGCAGTCAGACGACCACGGCCAACAGCTTTCAGGCCGAAGCTGCCGAAGCTAACATCCGCGCCTGCAGCCAGACCACGGTTGCGGCCTTTGTGCATTTTACGGAATTTTGTACGCTTTGGTTGTAACATCAGCGACGCTCCTTATTTACGGCCTTTACGCTGCTGCTTTTTCGGTTGAGCAGCCGGTTTTTCCGGTTGTTCAACAGCAGCCATACCACCCAGGATCTCGCCTTTGAAGATCCACACTTTAACGCCGATTACACCATAAGTGGTGTGCGCTTCAGAGGTGTTGTAGTCGATGTCAGCACGCAGAGTGTGCAGCGGTACGCGACCTTCGCGGTACCATTCGGTACGTGCGATTTCCGCGCCGCCCAGACGGCCGCTAACTTCAACTTTGATACCTTTAGCGCCCAGACGCATGGCGTTCTGTACAGCACGCTTCATCGCACGACGGAACATCACGCGACGTTCCAGCTGAGAAGTGATGCTGTCAGCAACCAGTTTAGCGTCCAGTTCAGGTTTACGAACTTCGGCGATGTTGATCTGTGCAGGAACGCCAGCGATATCCGCTACGACCTTACGCAGTTTTTCTACGTCTTCACCTTTTTTACCGATAACGATACCCGGGCGAGCGGTGTGAATAGTCACACGGATGCTCTTAGCCGGACGCTCGATAACGATACGAGATACAGACGCTTTAGCCAGTTCCTTCGTCAGGTACTGACGTACTTTAAAATCGCTGTCCAGGTTGTCAGCGAATTCTTTGGTGTTCGCAAACCAGGTAGAGTTCCATGGTTTTACAATACCCAGGCGAATACCATTAGGATGTACTTTCTGACCCATTGCTAGTCTCCAGAGTCTCAGCGATCGGACACAACCACAGTGATGTGGCTGGTGCGCTTCAGGATGCGATCTGCACGACCTTTTGCACGCGGCATAATGCGCTTCATGCTCGGGCCTTCGTCTACGAAAATTTTCGTAACTTTCAGATCGTCAATGTCAGCGCCATCGTTGTGTTCAGCGTTAGCAATGGCAGATTCCAGAACTTTCTTGACCAGTACAGCCGCTTTCTTGTTGGTGTAGGTCAGAATATCCAGAGCCTGCGACACTTTCTTACCGCGAATCAGGTCAGCAACAAGGCGAACCTTCTGAGCAGAAGAACGAGCATGGCGATGTTTAGCGATAGTTTCCATCTCTTCCTCCTACCTTATTTCTTCTTCGCTTTTTTATCAGCAGCGTGGCCGCGATAAGTACGAGTCGGTGCGAATTCACCCAGTTTGTGACCGACCATTTCGTCGGAAACAAATACCGGAACGTGCTGACGACCATTATGGACAGCGATGGTCAAACCGATCATGTTAGGAAAGATCGTTGAACGACGGGACCAGGTGCGCAGGGGCTTCTTGTCTCCGCTTTCCACCGCTTTCTCTACCTTCTTCAGCAAGTGCAGGTCAATAAAAGGACCTTTCTTGAGAGAACGTGGCATGGCTTATCCTCTAAAATTATTTGCTACGGCGACGTACGATGAATTTATCAGTACGCTTGTTGCTGCGGGTCTTCTTACCTTTGGTCTGAACGCCCCACGGAGTTACCGGGTGCTTACCAAAGTTACGACCTTCACCACCACCATGTGGGTGGTCTACTGGGTTCATCGCAGTACCGCGAACGGTAGGACGAACGCCACGCCAGCGTGCAGCACCTGCTTTACCCAGAACGCGCAGCATATGCTCAGCATTGCCAACTTCGCCCAGGGTTGCACGGCAGTCTGCTTCGACTTTACGCATTTCACCAGAACGCAGACGCAGGGTGACATAAGCGCCATCGCGAGCAACGATCTGAACGTAAGTACCAGCGGAACGTGCCAGCTGACCGCCTTTACCTGGTTTCATTTCTACGTTATGAACGGTAGAACCAACCGGGATATTGCGCATCGGCAGGGTGTTGCCTGCTTTGATTGCAGCATCAACGCCAGACTGAATCTGGTCGCCAGCTTTCAGGCCTTTCGGGGCCAGGATGTAACGGCGTTCGCCGTCTTTGTACAGAACCAGCGCGATGTTCGCGGAACGGTTCGGATCGTACTCAAGACGTTCAACAACTGCCGGGATACCGTCTTTGTTGCGTTTGAAGTCAACAATACGATAAGCCTGTTTGTGACCACCACCGATATGACGAGTGGTGATACGGCCATTGTTGTTACGACCACCGGATTTGCTGTTTTTTTCAACCAGCGGAGCAAAAGGTTTGCCCTTGTGCAGCTCTGGGTTGACCACTTTAACGACGTGGCGACGACCCGGAGATGTCGGTTTACATTTAACAACTGCCATTGTATTACTCCTCCGACTTACTCAGCGCCGCCGACGAAGTCCAGATTCTGGCCTTCTTTCAGGGTGACGTAAGCTTTTTTCCAGTCGCTACGACGACCGATACGCTGTCCGTGACGTTTAACTTTCCCTTTAACTACCAGGGTGTTAACGACTTCGACTTCGACTTCAAACAGTTTCTGCACAGCAGCTTTGATTTCTGCTTTGGTCGCGTCTTTAGCAACTTTGAGAACGATGGTGTTGGTTTTTTCCATCGCAGTAGACGCTTTTTCAGAAACGTGCGGTGCGCGCAGCACCTTCAGCAGACGTTCTTCACGAATCATGCCAGCATCTCCTCAACTTGCTTAACAGCATCAGCAGTCATTACGACTTTGTCGAAGGCGATCAGGCTAACCGGGTCGATACCAGTCGCATCGCGTACGTCAACCTTGTGCAGGTTACGTGCGGCCAGGAACAGGTTCTCGTCCAGCTCACCGGTGATGATCAGCACATCTTCCAGAGCCATGTCTTTCAGTTTCTGTGCCAGCAGCTTAGTTTTCGGCGCTTCTACAGAGAACTTCTCGACAACGATCAGACGATCCTGACGTACCAGTTCGGACAGGATGCTTTTCAGCGCGCCGCGGTACATCTTCTTGTTAACTTTTTGACTGTGGTCCTGCGGACGAGCAGCGAAGGTCACGCCACCGGAACGCCAGATCGGGCTCTTGATAGAACCTGAACGCGCACGGCCAGTGCCTTTCTGGCGCCACGGTTTTTTACCGGAACCAGTTACTTCAGCACGAGTCTTCTGAGCACGAGTACCCTGACGAGCACCAGCTGCATAAGCAACAACAACCTGGTGAACCAGCGCTTCGTTGAAATCACGACCGAAGGTAGTTTCGGAAACAGTCAGCGCGCTCTGCGCGTCTTTCAATACTAATTCCATTGCTATCCCCTTACGCCTTCACAGCTGGTTTAACGATCAGGTCGCAACCGGTTGCACCCGGAACACCACCCTTAACCAGCAGCAGGTTGCGCTCAGCGTCAACGCGTACTACGTCAAGGCTCTGAACGGTTACGCGCTCATTACCCATCTGACCTGCCATTTTCTTGCCTTTGAACACTTTGCCCGGAGTCTGGTTCTGACCGATAGAACCCGGAACGCGGTGAGACAAGGAGTTACCGTGAGTAGCGTCCTGGGTACGGAAGTTCCAGCGCTTAACGGTACCAGCGAAACCTTTACCTTTAGAGGTACCGGTTACGTCAACTTTTTTAACGTCAGCAAACAGTTCAACGCTGATGCTCTGACCTACGGTGTATTCTTCGCCTTCAGCCAGACGGAATTCCCACAGACCACGGCCAGCTTCTACGCCAGCTTTAGCAAAGTGACCCGCTTCCGGCTTGGTGACACGGTTAGCTTTTTTAGCACCCGTAGTAACCTGAACAGCGCGGTAGCCATCGTTAGCCAGGTCTTTAACCTGAGTAACACGGTTTGCTTCAACTTCGATTACGGTTACTGGGATAGAGACGCCATCTTCAGTGAAGATGCGGGTCATACCCACTTTTTTACCGACTAAACCAATCATTGTATCAACCTCTCAATCGCTCGATGACCTGATTAACCCAGGCTGATCTGCACGTCTACACCGGCAGCCAGGTCCAGACGCATCAGAGCATCAACGGTTTTCTCGGTTGGCTCAACGATGTCAACCAGACGCTTGTGAGTGCGAATTTCGTACTGATCGCGCGCATCTTTGTTAACGTGCGGAGAGATCAGAACGGTAAAGCGCTCTTTGCGGGTCGGCAGCGGGATCGGACCGCGAACCTGCGCACCAGTGCGCTTGGCAGTCTCGACGATTTCCGCGGTTGATTGATCGATCAGACGATGATCAAACGCTTTCAGGCGGATACGGATTCTTTGGTTCTGCATGAGACCAGAGCTCCAATTATTTTATAAACGAAAATGATTACTCCTCACACCCATTACGATTGATGGGAGAGTGTAACCGTTCTTACGTAGCTCCCCGATTGGGAGCATTGTTAAATAGCCAAATCGGCTATTCGAGGTTCAAATCGAACCTGCCGTCAATTACGACAAGCCCGCGTATTATACGTAAATCTCAGCCTGACGCAAGTGTCGGATAGAAATTAAGCGCTTTATTCTTATGCGAGCATGATTCCAGATGGTACGCATGGAATGGCAACGCGCATCTTTTCTTTGGAAGGCATCAGGCAAACCTGGCAATACGTCGTTGCCGCTGTCGCATAAATCTACAAAGGTGAGCACAAGCCTTGACGAGGATTTGCTTATGTTTGTTGCCCTCCCCTTTCTCATTTTTTATGCGTCGTTCTCTTTATTACTTGGCATATACGACGCGCGTACCGGTCTGCTGCCTGACCGGTTTACCTGTCCATTACTGTGGGGTGGTCTGCTTTATCACCAGATTTGCCTGCCGGAGCGTTTACCGGATGCGCTTTGGGGTGCTATCGCCGGCTATGGCGGATTCGCGTTAATTTACTGGGGCTATCGCCTGCGTTATCAGAAAGAGGGGCTTGGATATGGCGACGTCAAGTACCTCGCTGCCTTAGGGGCGTGGCATTGTTGGGAAACACTGCCGTTACTGGTTTTCCTTGCCGCTATGTTGGCCTGTGGCGGGTTTGGCGTCGCGCTACTGGTGAGAGGTAAATCGGCATTAATAAACCCGCTACCTTTTGGGCCATGGCTGGCGGTGGCGGGTTTCATAACAGGTTGGAAAGTTTTCTTTCCAGACGGTTAATCGGTAACCTTAATTTGTGATTGCAGATAATTTTGCATACCAAGTTTGGCAATCAAATCCAGCTCAGTTTCCAGCCAGTCGATGTGGCCTTCCTCGTCGGCAAGAATTTCAATCATCATATCCCGGCTGACATAATCATGAACGCTATCGGCATAGGCTATTGCCTCACGTAGATCTTTTGCGCCTTCCAGTTCGAGCCGGAGATCCGATCGTAGCATCTCTTCGACATCTTCACCGATGCCCAGCTTGCCCAGATCCTGTAGGTTCGGTATGCCTTCCAGAAATAAAATACGCTCAATATACTTATCGGCGTGTTTCATCTCATCAATGGATTCATGGTACTCAACATCATTAAGCCGGGTCAGCCCCCAGTTTTTGAACATACGGGCATGAAGAAAATACTGATTAATTGCGACAAGCTCATTTCCCAATAGTTTATTGAGATAATTTATGATTTTAACATCACCTTTCATTTTATAGTCCCTCCGCTTCCACTCTCTAGAGCGTAGATGGGGCTACAGGGATGTCAAAAAAAAGAGTGTGACTCAGGCGATCTCTTTAAATTCCGGCATTTGCGTTAACTCATCCTGCATCACTTCTCGCGCGGCGCGAATACACTTACCACATTGATTTCCCACAGGAATAAATTTACGCAACTGTTGAAATGACTGCGGATGAAATTGTCGTACAGCCTGGCGGATTTTTTTATCGCTTATACCATTACACAAACAAACGTACAT
This sequence comes from Salmonella sp. 2020_1459, assembly GCF_043847915.1. NCBI lineage: Bacteria > Pseudomonadati > Pseudomonadota > Gammaproteobacteria > Enterobacterales > Enterobacteriaceae > Salmonella > Salmonella sp. 2020_1459. The sequence continues at coordinate 25,935 of NZ_JBCMFA010000014.1, forward strand.
GATCGCTCCCGTTCAATTTCCGCACAAAGTGTAAATGAGAATGGTTATGATTACAATAGCACAAAGCGATTTACGCCACGGGAGAAGCGTTAAAAAAGGCTAATAAATATAACAGCGGCTAAATAGCAGGCAACAAAAAGGGCGCCGAAGCGCCCTCTTCAATTCAAAACTAATTAACGAGTAATTAGCCCAGAACTTTAGCAACAACGCCCGCGCCAACAGTACGGCCGCCTTCACGGATTGCGAAACGCAGACCGTCGTCCATTGCGATCGGGTGGATCAGGGTAACAACCATTTTGATGTTGTCGCCCGGCATTACCATCTCTACGCCTTCCGGCAGTTCGATGG
>NZ_JBCMFA010000015.1:0-6216 GCF_043847915.1 Salmonella sp. 2020_1459
CGCCACCGGGCCGTCAGGGTCTTATTTCTCCTGCGCCAGCCGGATACTGCGCTCTATCACCGCCCGCCGGGTATCGTCTGCCGGCAACAGTTTCAGCATCATCTCCCAGGCCGCCACCGCCTCGCCAAAGCGCTGCTGCTCAAAGGCGCTGAACGCATACAGGCTTAACACCCGGATATCCGTGTGGTCGCGGCTCACCAGCTGACGCAGCAGCTCCCCGCCGCGGCGGTTATCCTCCGGGTCGGACGAGCGCGTCAGCGCCTCCGCGTAGCCCAGCGCCGCATCGCTGTTTTTCGGGTCCAGACGGTAAGCGTTTGCATAGGCCCCGGTGGCGGTACCGGCATTACCCAGTACCATACCGGTGCGCCCCAGCATGAGCCAGCCCTCAACATTGCCGGCATCATTCTGCAGGCGGGTGCGCAGCCCCAGCGCCAGCCGCGCCATCTCCTCCTCATTCAGCGGCTGCGCCTGCGGGTCCAGCGCCCGCGCCAGCAGCCCCGGCGTCTGCGCCGTTGCCTGCTGCCAGGCCCTGACCTGCGGATAGCTGCCGGTCAGGGCGTAGCTGCCGGCGCCGACCGCCAGCGCAATGACGGCCCCCGGCACGTAAACGCCCCACCCGGCGCGCGCGCCGCAAACCGGGGTGTCCGCCGGCAGCGGCTCCCGGCGCAGGCGCACCCGCCGGCGCGTGCGGGCGACGATTATCCACCCGCCCGCCACGATGGCGGCCAGCGGCAGCACCCACAGCAGCACCGTCAGCGGGGTCAGCGGCGGGTCGTAGGTGACGAAGTTGCCGTAGCGCGCCACCATATAATCGATGATTTCCTGGCGGCTCTTCCCCTCCTGCATCAGGTCATACACCCTGCGGCGCATGTCGGTGGCTATCATCGCGTTCGAGTCCGCAATGCTGTTGTTCTGGCATTTCGGGCAGCGCAGCTGCTCCGTGAGCTGGCGGAACTGCTGCTCCTGCGCTTCATCTTTAAACGGCATCACGTCGGTGGTTGCCCGCGCTGACCCGGAGATAACCAGCGCCAGCATCAGCATCACCATGCCCGGTAACAGTCTCATTGCGCCGCCTCCCGGCTGTATCTGTCCCACAGCGGTTTCAGTTCACTTTCCCATACCCGGGCATTCAAATCGCCCGCATGGCGGTAGCGGATAATCCCCCTGCCGTCGATGAGGAAGGTTTCCGGCGCGCCGTACACGCCCAGGTCCAGCCCCAGCATCCCGTCGCTGTCCGATAAACTCAGCGCATACGGGTTGCCCAGTTCCTTTAACCAGGCCACCGCCTTCGCCCGGTCGTCCTTATAGTTCAGCCCCACCACCCGGATACCCTGCGCAGAAAGCTGGTTCAGGTACTGATGCTCGGCGCGGCAGGTCGGGCACCAGGTGGCCCAGACGTTAAGCAGCACCGGTTTCCCCTGCGTCAGCACCTCCGCCTGGTAGTACTGACCCGGCGTCTCCAGCGATTCCAGGCGGAACGCCGGCACCGGCTTTCCGGTCAGCGCCGATTCGAGATTCGTCGGGTCATCCCCCTGCGCGTTGCGCGTCAGCTGCCACAGCAGCGCCGCGGCAATCAGCAGAAAAATCAGCAGCGGTAATAACAGTACGTTGCGTTTCATCCGGCCTCCGGCAATGGTTTACGGCGGCGGTAGCGCGGGTCCGCCAGGCACAGCAGCCCGCCCAGCGCCATCAGCAGCCCCCCGGCCCATATCCAGCGGACAAACGGTTTGTAGTACAGGCGCACGGCCCACGCGCCGTTGTCCAGCTCCTCCCCGAGCGCGGCGTACAGGTCGCGGGTCAGCCCGCCGTCAATCGCCGCCTCGGTCATCACCATCCGGCTGGTGTTGTAGAGCCGTTTCTCCGCGTGCAGCACCGCCTCCGGCTCGCCGTGGCGCGTCACCCCGATGAGGGCCACCCCGCCGCGGTAGTTGGGGCCGGTGATGTCCCGCACCTCCCGGAAGGTGAAGCGGTAGTCGTGAATGGTCACGCTGTCGCCCGCCCGCATCCGCACGTCACGCTCCACGCTGTAATTCTGGCTGAAGGCGATGCCGGTAATCGTCACCGCCAGCCCGAGGTGCGCCGCCACCATTCCCCAGTAGCTGAGAGAGGTTTTCGTGCCGCGGGACACGCGCTGTACGGCTTCGGCCACCGCCAGTACAGCAATCCAGCAGGCCATCGCCATCCCCACCGCCGTCATGGCGATGATTTTATCTTCCAGCAGCCATGGCAAAAGTACCGACAGCACCAGGGTGGTGACAACGGCAGCCCACAGCAGTTTCCTGATGTTACGCGGCCGGTCCCGGCCCCAGCGCACCAGCGGCCCCACCCCCAGCAGCAGGGCAAAGGGGACCATCAGCCAGGTGAACATGGTGTTAAAGAACGGCTCCCCCACCGAAATGCTGCCCAGCCCCAGCTGTTTGTGCACCAGCGGCAGCAGGGTGCCCAGCAGCACCACCAGCATGGCGGCCATCAGCAGGACGTTGTTGCCGAGCAGCAGCGACTCGCGCGACCACAGCGTGTTGTTCACCCGCGAACGCACCCTGTGCCCGCGCACGGCGAACAGCAGCAGCGAGCCGCCGGTGACCAGCACCATAAAGGCGAGGATAAACATTCCGCGCGCCGGGTCGGAGGCGAAGGCGTGCACCGACACCAGCACCCCGGAGCGCACCAGGAAGGTGCCCAGCAGGCACAGCGAGAAGGCGCAGATGGACAGCAGCAGCGTCCACGCCTTGAAGCCGGCGCGCTGTTCCGTGACCGCCAGCGAGTGCAGCAGGGCGGTGCCCGCCAGCCACGGCATAAAGGAGGCGTTCTCCACCGGGTCCCAGAACCACCAGCCGCCCCAGCCCAGCTCGTAGTAGGCCCACGCCGAGCCGAGCACGATGCCCAGCGTCAGGAACACCCACGCCGCCAGCGTCCACGGGCGGGCAAAACGGGTGAACGCGCTGTCCAGACGCCCGCTCAGCAGCGCGGCGATGGCGAAGGCGAAGGCCACCGAGAAGCCGACATAGCCCATGTACAGCAGCGGCGGGTGGAAAATCAGCCCCGGGTCCTGCAGCAGCGGGTTCAGGTCACGCCCCTCCACCGGAAAGGCCGGCAGCGTGCGGGCGAACGGGCCGGAAGTGAACAGGATGAACGCCAGAAAACCGGCGCAGACCATCCCCATCACCGCCAGCACCCGGGCGACGATATCCGCCGGCACCCGCCGGCTGAACACCGCCACCGCCAGGGTCCAGCCGCTCATCAGCAGCACCCACAGCAGCAGCGAGCCCTCGTGCGCCCCCCAGGTGGCGGCCACCCGGTACCACACCGGCAGCTGCGTGTTCGAGTTGCCGGCGACATAGGCCACGGTGAAGTCGTTAACCACAAAGGCGTGCACCAGCACGAAAAACGCGCCCGCCACGCAGATGAACAGCAGCCAGGCGAACACCCCGGCCGACGCCATCATCCGCGCGTCGCCGCGCGCCACGCCCCACAGCGGGTAAACGGACAGCAGCAGCGCCACGCCGAGCGCCAGGCACAGCAGCGCGTGGCCGTATTCAGGCATCATGATGAGGTGTCCTTATCAGCGCGTTGCGGGCGGCGGTGGTTTTCCTGCATCGCCTTTTCCACTTCCGGCGGGGTGTAGTTCTCGTCATGCTTGGCCAGCACCTCGTGCGCCAGGACGTGGTTGCCCTTCTCCAGGGTGCCCTGCACCACCACCCCCTGTCCCTCGCGGAACAGGTCCGGCAGTATCCCCTCATAGCTCACCGTCACCGACCCTTCGGCGTCGTAGAGGCTGAAGTTCACCTTCAGCGAGTCCGGGTCGCGCCTGACGCTGCCGGGCATCACCATCCCGCCGACGCGCAGGCGCTGGCCCGCCGCCGGCAGCTGCTGCGTCTCGCGCTTGCCGTAGAGGATTTCGCCGGGGGTATAGAACAGGTCGATATTCGCGCGCAGCGCGTACAGGACCAGGGCGGTGGTCAGCCCCAGGCCCGCCAGCACCGCGCAGACCACCCATAGCCGGTTTTTACGTCGCAGGTTCACGCGGCCTCCTGTTGCGCCTGTGCGGCACGCATCCGCGCCTCGCGCGCCCGCTGCTGCGCCACGCCGCGCAGAATGGCCCGGCGCTGCAGCACCGTGTGCAGCGCCAGCAGCACCAGCGGCGCCACGGTCATCGCCACCGCCAGCCAGACAAAAAAGGCGTACCCGCCCATGGCGAAAAAATCGCTCCACGATGAAAATGCCGGACTCACCGGTGCCCCCTTTTCAGTATCAGTTCGCTCACCCACGGGCGGCGTTTTTCCATCAGTAAAATCAGGTTGCGCATCCGCATCAGCGAAAGCGTCATAAAGAGCAGCAGGTAGCCGGCGATGGCCCAGCGCAGCGGCGAGCGCATCGCCGGGTCGATACTCTGCTGCATCCGCGTCGAGCCCTGGTGCAGGGTGTTCCACCACTCGACGGAATAGTGGATAACCGGCAGGTTCACCACGCCGACCAGCACCAGAATGCCCGCCGCGCGCCCGGCCATTTTACGGTCGTCAAAGGCGTGCCACAGGGCGATGACCCCGGCGTAGAGAAACAGCAGCACCAGCTCCGAGGTCAGGCGCGCGTCCCACACCCACCAGGTGCCCCACATCGGTTTGCCCCACGCCGCGCCGGTGACCAGCGCGATGAAGGTGTACACCGCCCCCACCGGCGCCATCGCCGCGACGGCAAGGCTGGCCATTTTCATCTGCCAGACCAGCCCGGTGAACGCCGCCACCGCCATCGCCGCATAGATACCCATTGACCAGATGGCCGCCGGGACATGCAGGTACATAATGCGGTAGCTCTCCCCCTGCTGGTAGTCCGCCGGGGCGAAACCAAAGCCCCGGACCCAGCCGGTGGCCAGCGCGATGATGCCGGCCGCCGCCAGCCACGGCACGAGCCTGCCGCAAATCTGATACAGCCGGGGCGGCGCCGCCAGCTGATGAAGGGTTTTCCACATAGTCGTCACCTGACCTCCTGAAACCAGTAAAATGTCCGTCGCGCCGGGGCGCTACTGCACGCTGAGGCGCAGCGCCGCCGCAGTGGCGAACGGACTTAACGTCGCGCTGCCCGCCAGCAGCGCCCCCAGCACCGCCAGATAGCCGTCAGCGGGTAAATGCATCGATGCCGCGTCCATCGCCGCGGCGGCGAAAATCAGCACCGGGACACTCAGCGGCAGCACCAGAATGCCCAGCAGGACGCCGCCGCGCCGCAGGCCGGCCGTCAGCGCGACGCCCGGCGCGGCGAGAAACCCCAGCGCCGGCGTGCCGAGCAGCAGCGTCAGCGCCATGATTTTCCAGCCGTACACGTCCATCCCCAGCAGCAGCGCCACCAGCGGGGAGAGCATCATCAGCGGCAGGCCGGTCACCGCCCAGTGGGCCAGCACCTTCGCCAGTACCACCGCCGGCAGCGGCACCGGCAGCAGCATCAGCTGCTCCAGGCTGCCGTCCTGCAGGTCGTCGCGAAACAGCCGCTCCAGCGCCAGCAGCGAGGCCAGCAGCGCCGCCACCTGGATGATGCCCGGCGCGATACGCGCCAGCAGCTGCGGCTGCGGCCCGACGCTTAACGGAAACAGGGTGATGACCATCAGGAAGAACCACAGCGGGCCGGCGATGTCCGCGCCGTGGCGGAACGCCACGCGCAGCTCGAGACAGAAGACACGCCACATCACAGCCCTGCCCCCCCGCCGGTCAGCGCCAGGCGGCGGACGGTGTCCGCGGCCCCCGGCAGCGGCTGGTGGGTGGTGAGAATGACCATCCCGCCCTGCGCCGTGTGCGCCGCCATCCGCCGGGTGAGGCGCGCCACGCCGTTAACATCAATGGCGGTGAACGGCTCGTCGAGCACCCACAGCGCGGCGCGGGTCAGCCACAGGCGGGCCAGCGCCACCCGACGCTGCTGCCCGGCCGAGAGCCGGGCGACCGGCACGTCCTCAAATCCCGCCAGCCCGGCCTGCGCCAGCGCCTCCGGGAGACGCGCGCCGTCGCCGGGGTGGAAGAAGTGCAGGTTCTCCCGCGCCGTCAGGCGGGTTTTTATCCCCGGCTGGTGCCCTATCCACAGCAGGCTGCGATGGAAGCTGTCGCGCACGCGGCGCAGGGGTTCGCCCTGCCAGTACACCTCGCCGCCGTCCGGGCGCGCCAGCCCGGTCAGCAGGCGCAGCAGGGTGGTTTTTCCGGCGCCGTTGCCGCCGGTGACCTGCACCCACTCCCCGGC
>NZ_JBCMFA010000016.1:0-4466 GCF_043847915.1 Salmonella sp. 2020_1459
GAAGTGAAACGCCGTAGCGCCGATGGTAGTGTGGGGTCTCCCCATGCGAGAGTAGGGAACTGCCAGGCATCAAATTAAGCAAAAGGCTCAGTCGAAAGACTGGGCCTTTTGTTTTATCTGTGGTCTGCCGGATGGCGGCTCCGCCTTATCCAGCCTACAGGGACGCGCCGATCCACCCTCAATATAACCACAAGCCTTCCCAACACAGATACGGTAAACTATTGCCGATTGAGTATCAGGAAAGCAGCCATGACCCACTCCCTAAAACCCTGGAATACCTTCGGCATTGATCATTGTGCAAAGCACATCGCATGCGCTGAAAACGAACAACAACTACTGAGCGCCTGGCAGCAAGCAACTCGTGAGGGACTGCCGGTTATGATCCTGGGTGAAGGAAGCAATATCCTGTTTCTGGAAAATTACGCCGGCACCGTGATCCTTAACCGCCTGAAAGGCATTGAGGTCAATGAAACCGCGGACGCCTGGCACCTACACGTCGGCGCAGGCGAAAACTGGCATCAGCTGGTTCGCTACGCGCTGGACAACAACATGCCCGGCCTGGAGAATCTGGCGCTCATCCCTGGCTGCGTTGGTTCCTCGCCTATACAGAATATTGGCGCGTATGGCGTAGAACTACAGCGCGTCTGCGACTACGTTGACTGCGTTGAACTGGAAACGGGAAAACGTCTGCGTTTGTCCGCGGCGGAATGCCGTTTCGGCTATCGTGACAGTATCTTCAAAAATGAATATCAGGATCGCGTTGCGATCGTCGCGGTGGGTCTGCGTTTGTCAAAGCAATGGCAGCCGGTGTTGACCTATGGCGATCTTACTCGTCTGGACCCGAAAACGGTCACCGCGCAACAGGTGTTTGATGCTGTATGCCATATGCGCACCACAAAATTGCCGGATCCTAAAGTGAATGGCAATGCGGGCAGCTTTTTTAAAAATCCCGTTGTCGCAGCCGATATCGCTATGGAACTGTTAGAACGATTTCCCAACGCGCCGCATTACCCTCAGGCAGACGGCTCAGTGAAGCTGGCGGCAGGCTGGCTGATAGATCAATGTCAGTTGAAAGGCGTCACCATTGGCGGCGCTGCGGTGCATCGCCAACAGGCGCTGGTATTGATTAATGCGAATGATGCGACAAGTAAAGATGTGGTGGCGCTGGCGCACCATGTCCGGCAAAAAGTGGGTGAAAAATTTAATGTCTGGCTGGAGCCTGAGGTTCGCTTTATTGGTCGGTCCGGAGAGGTGAACGCTGTGGAGAGCATTGCATGAAAGATACTACCGTTCCCCTGACGCTGATCTCACTACTTGCCGACGGAGAGTTTCACTCAGGCGAGCAGTTGGGTGAACGGCTGGGAATGAGCCGCGCGGCGATTAATAAACATATCCAGACATTACGCGACTGGGGAGTAGATGTATTTACCGTTCCCGGGAAAGGATATAGCTTACCGGAACCCATCCAGTTACTGGATGTTGACCGTATTCATAGCCAACTGGATAGCGGAAACGTGGCGGTATTGCCTGTTATCGATTCAACCAATCAGTATTTACTTGATCGAATTGGTGAGCTGCGCTCAGGCGATGCCTGTGTAGCAGAATACCAACAGGCAGGGCGTGGTCGTCGCGGGCGTAAATGGTTCTCACCGTTTGGCGCGAATCTATATCTTTCAATGTACTGGCGTCTGGAGCAGGGGCCTGCGGCGGCAATAGGCTTGAGTCTGGTCATTGGAATTGTGATGGCGGAAGTGCTGCGTGAACTGGGCGCAGATAAAGTTCGCGTGAAGTGGCCTAACGACCTTTACCTACTGGATCGCAAACTGGCGGGTATTCTGGTCGAGTTAACCGGTAAAACGGGCGATGCCGCACAAATAGTGATTGGCGCTGGTATTAACATGGCAATGCGTCGTGTAGAAGAGGACGTGATAAATCAGGGATGGATCACACTACAAGAGGCCGGAATTACGCTCGACCGCAATATGCTGGCCGCAAAGCTGATTTATAAGTTACGTGCTGCGCTTGAGCTTTTTGAGCAAGAAGGACTTTCTCCTTATCTTTCGCGCTGGAAAAAACTGGATAATTTTATTGATCGTCCGGTAAAACTAATTATTGGCGACAAAGAAATATTTGGTATTTCTCGCGGCATTGATACTCAAGGCGCATTATTGCTTGAACAGGATGGCGTGATTAAACCCTGGATGGGCGGAGAAATATCGCTGCGAAGCGCCGAATAGTAAAAAAGGGGAGTCGGTGCTCCCCTTTTTTCTGTTATTTCCGCAATCTTACCTGTTCCACCGCATGGTTAGCGCTCTTAGTCATAATAAGGCTGGCACGTTCTCGCGTGGGTAAAATATTTTGTTTTAAATTCAACCAGTTAATTTCTTTCCAAAGCGAAGTCGCTGTATTAACAGCTTCTTCTTTAGATAATTTCGCATAATTGTGGAAATAAGAGTCAGGATCGGTAAACGCCCCTTCGCGGAATTTCAGGAAGCGATTGATATACCACGTCTGAAGAAGTTCTTCTGGCGCATCAACGTAAATAGAGAAATCAACGAAATCAGAGACAAATACATGATGCGGATCGTGAGGATAATCCATACCGCTTTGTAAAACATTCAAACCTTCAAGAATCAATATATCAGGTTGAGCGACGGTTTTATCCCCTTCAGGAATAACATCGTAAATCAAATGAGAATAGACTGGCGCCGTCACGTTCGGTACGCCCGACTTGAGGTCAGAAACGAATTTCACCAGTCGGTGCATATCATACGATTCGGGGAACCCCTTTTTCTTCATTAACCCGCGTTCTTTCAACACCTGGTTTGGGTGGAGGAAACCGTCTGTGGTAATCAATTCAACACGGCGGTGTTCCGGCCAGCGACTCAGCAACGCTTGCAGAACGCGTGCTGTCGTGCTTTTACCCACTGCGACGCTGCCCGCGATACTGATGATGTAAGGGATTCGCTGGCCGTTAGTGCCCAGAAACTGTTCCAGGACAGCCTGACGACGCAGATTTGAACTGATATAGAAATTTAGCAAACGGGAGAGAGGTAAATATATTTCTGCAACTTCTTCCAGCGATAAATCTTCATTAATGCCTTTTAACTGCGCGATCTCATCCTCGGTCAGGGTCATCGGCACAGAATCGCGAAGCGCAGCCCACTGGCTGCGATCAAACTGTAGGTAAGGCGTCATTAACGATTGCTCTTTTATACTCATAAGCATGTTTCTGGCTGCTATTGCTACATCAGTTCAGCGATGAACGAGGGCCATCCCTGACATGCAACGGCACGTCACATTTAAGTTAATTTGGACAATGGGCAGGAGGGTAACACCAGATGGGGAGGAATAATAAGAAAAAATCTCGCTGTGAAAGCTATCCCTGAGAAGCAATGTGACGAATATACCAGATACAGAAGATTGCTTTCTATCGACGGAGCGTTGAAATGCCGCGTCGTATCCTGGTCAGACGGTCGGTAAAATGCCGAAAATTTATGCTCTCTTGTTTGAAATTAGAGCATTTTTGTCTCTTATAGCGCAAAATGTGAGCGATAGAACATTTTATGCAATTTTTTAGTTGCATGAGCACGCAGGTCTCCATAGAATGCGCGCTACTTGATGCCGACTTAGCTCAGTAGGTAGAGCAACTGACTTGTAATCAGTAGGTCACCAGTTCGATTCCGGTAGTCGGCACCATCAAGTCCGGTGGGGTTCCCGAGCGGCCAAAGGGAGCAGACTGTAAATCTGCCGTCACAGACTTCGAAGGTTCGAATCCTTCCCCCACCACCATTTTCGGCCGCGCGATGGCGCAGCCCGAGACGATAAGTTCGCTTACCGGCTCGAATAAAGAGAGTTTCTCTCGATATTCAGTGCAGAATGAAAATCAGGTAGCCGAGTTCCAGGATGCGGGCATCGTATAATGGCTATTACCTCAGCCTTCCAAGCTGATGATGCGGGTTCGATTCCCGCTGCCCGCTCCAAGATGTGCTGATATAGCTCAGTTGGTAGAGCGCACCCTTGGTAAGGGTGAGGTCGGCAGTTCGAATCTGCCTATCAGCACCACTTCTTTTCTCCTTCCTGTTTTTCTCTTCTGTTTATTAGCATTCAACAAGTCGGGCGTGTTGCCTGGTTGATGTGGTGATATCACCGATTTATCCGTGTCTTAGAGGGACAATCGATGTCTAAAGAAAAGTTTGAACGTACAAAACCGCACGTTAACGTCGGTACTATCGGCCACGTTGACCATGGTAAAACAACGCTGACCGCTGCCATTACTACCGTACTGGCTAAAACCTACGGCGGTGCCGCTCGCGCATTCGACCAGATCGATAACGCGCCGGAAGAAAAAGCGCGTGGTATCACCATCAACACTTCTCACGTTGAATACGATACCCCGACCCGCCACTACGCACACGTAGACTGCCCGGGGCACGCCGACTATGTTAAAAACATGATCACCGGTG
>NZ_JBCMFA010000017.1:0-4409 GCF_043847915.1 Salmonella sp. 2020_1459
CATTAAGAAAGTTGGTCAAATAAAATGATGGAATTTAAAAAAAATTATTTTTGGCATGTATCTGTAATCATTATTGGCCTTGTCATTGGCTTAGTGCATCACATTTATATTTATCCGAATTTTTTTCACGCAGATTCAGCAGCATATCAAGTTTTAGCTTCAGCCATAAGAGATGAAGGGGTTTTACTTCCACATGATTTTTTCTACGGCAACCAACTTATTATGCTAAAAATAAGCCCATTCATAGCCTTAGCCAACTACATTGGTTTTTCAGGATATAAGGCTTATGCAATAGGCGGTGCAATAGCGATCTGCGTTTGGTTTTATATTTGCAATCTAATTATCTCTAAATATTGTGGAAATAAATATTTTTCACTTTTACTATCAACTTGCTTATTCATTCCGCTTGGTATGGATGATATTGATTTTTTACTTGGTCAGGAATCGCATCTTTCGAATGTAGTACTTTCTATTATGATATGCCTACCGGTTATCATATATATTCAAGAAAGCAAAAAGAGTTTTTTGTGTATTTCTGCCCTTGCTGTTATTCTAATGACTGCAGAGCAACCAATTAGAACTTTGATTATTATAGCACCTTTTATTTTATTCATACTGATTATATTCAGATCAAAAACTTCAGTTGTGTCAATGTTATCTATAGCTGTATCTTTTGTTATCGGCAAGATGGCAAATGATTATCTTTTAGGCAGACATTTCCCACTCAAGGTCGACTATTCTCAAGCATCGTTGTTAATATCTCCAGATAAAGCAATTGACAATCTTTTTATAATTTTAAAGTCAATCCTGGTGTACTCTTCATCCTCTAGCTTGGCTGTTGGAAGTAATGCAATAGGAATATTGACACCTTTCTACTTTATGGGCTTATTGTATATACTTTTATTTATTGCAACTATTGTATATGGCTTAAAAATATTTCTTCATATTTTGATTGATGGCAGAAAAACTAAAACCAGTATTTGTCGACTAGATCTGTTATGTGCATTGGGAGCTACAGGTTTTGTTTTAGGACTGCTACTTATATCATGCCTCAACCCAGAAGGGCGTCATATTTTCTGGGCAACTTGTATACTAAAAATTTCTGTATTTGCCACCATTTTTAAAATTTTTAAAAGTAATATAAAAAATAATGCATATACATATTCATTAACTATTGCAATGGCTATATGCATGTCAGCTATAGCACCAGTACTATATACAACAAAAGCAAAGCCTTTTAGTTACAATAAATCCAATATGAATTCAGAAATAAATAAAAAAATCATTTCAATTGTAAAGTCAACTGGAATAACATATATTTATGGAGAGGATTTTTGGAGAATGCAACTATTAAACTCGATTGATGCAGAAGTACACTCTTCTGAACTCACAGACGCTTATGATAAATTTGTAATTCCTAGAACATGGTTGTCCAGACCAAGTTGGTACTGCATTAATGGTGAGGTTTTATATTACACAAAAGATGGCAAGGCGGATAAAATAATAGAGTCAGAATTAAAGAGTAAAAACGGAAAAATATTGTATAACGGTGCGGAAGGGAAAATATGGTTAGGACCTGTAATATGGAGCACGCCTAAGTGGTGTAATTAACTATAATTCCGCCTCAGAGACTGTAATTTAAATTGTGTATCTGCCTGTTTTTGATATGTTCATTCCAACAACGGAGACAGGCAAATTATGGATGAAAATAAATTCAAAGTGCTGGCTGCTGAACTGGCTAAAGGCCTTAAAACCAAAGCCGATCTCAACCAGTTTTCCCGGATGCTGACGAAGCTTACTGTCGAAACTGCGCTCAATGCAGAACAGACCGACCATCCCGGGCATGAGAAAAACACGCACAATAAAGCTCAAACATCCGTAATGGCTACTCGTCAAAAATCCTGCTTTGCGGTGACGACGAGATTGAACTGAACACGCCGCGTGACCGTGAAAACACCTTCAAACCTCAGTTGATTAAGAAGAACCAGACGCGGCTCACACAGATGGACAGCCAGATTTTATCGCTGTATGTCAAAGGCATGATCACGCGCGAAATCTCCGCCACCTTCAAAGAAATTTACGACGCCGATGTGTCGCTCACATTGATATCTAAAGTCACAGATGCCCTAAAAGAGCAGGCTACGGAGTGGCAAAACCGGTAACTGGATGCGCTGTATCCCATCGTTTACATGGGCTGCATTGTCGTAAAAATCCGTCAAAATGACAGCGTCATAAACAGAACTGTCTTCCTGGCGCTGGGTATCAACACCGAAGGCCAGAAAGCGCTGCCGGGTAGGTGACTGACCGAAAATGAAGGCGCAACATTCTGGCTGAATGTGCTGGCGGAGCTGAAAAATCGTGGTTTTCAGGACATCCTGATTGCCTGTGTGGACGGCCTGAAAGACTTTCCGGATGCGATAAACAGCGTCTATCCGCAGACCCATATCCAGCAGTGCATCATCCATATGGTACGTAGCAGCCTGAAATACGTGTCCTGGAAAGACTACAAGGCGGTCACCAGTGGTCTGAAGACGGTTTACCGAAGAGGCGGCGTTGATGATGCTGAATGTGTTCGCGGGCGTGTGTGACGACAAATACCCGCAGATCAGCAAAAGCAGGCGTGCGCACTGGGAAAACCTGAACACATTCTTCAGCTACCTGCCGGATATCCGCCAGGCGATCTACACCACAAACGCTATCGAATCACTGAACAGTGTGATCCGGGCCGAGATAAGAAATGCAAGGTATTCCCGGGAGACGACTCAGTGTGGAAGGTTATTTATCTGGCGATCAAAGATGTCTCAAAAAAGTGGAGTATGCCGATCCAGCACTGGCGGCTGGCAATGAGTCGTTTTATTATTGAGGTCGGTGACCGCCTGAGCGATCACCTTTAATACAGTGGCAGTTACACAGAATTATGGACAGGCTCCTTGTTGACTACTCTATAACAATCCTTGCATCATCATAGTAAATTATATATGCGTTATCAATCTCTTTTATATGCCCTTCCCGTCCATACTGGTTTAATATCTTATCAATATCATGCTTGAACTCTGTGACGATATATCTTGATTTAAAACCGTACCATGCTTTATTGGACAGCCAGTTTAACCTAACCGCTTTGTTTTCATCAGTAAACGTGATTGGCCTTACGTCTCCGTTTTTAAACAGAGTCACGGCAGACGCAACCCAGTATGTGCCGTAACCATCACCGAGGTTATTATCACGAACAAAGTTACTAATATCTTGTACTCTCGAATTCGGTAGTTCGTATCTTCCGCTTGGGATGAAAATAAAAATCAGTATGATAGTTGAAGCAAAAGCATAGAGTCTTTGATCGGCTTGTGAATTTAGATAACGTGCAATTAGAGCGGATCCAGTAATAAAAGAGAAAACCAGATACCTTGTAGTGCCAAGGTCTACAGGCATGTTACTTGCTACATATGCGGCTGGTAGCAATACTGAGGAAATGGATAATGCAGTATCAACAAACGACGCTTTAAACCTGTTTTTGATAGCTACAACTAAAAGAGCTAACCAAAATATCATCACTGCAAATCTACTAAATATCATCGCATTGCTTGCAGAAAGCTGTTTTCCGAAAATGAAGGCGTCGAAATACTGGATGATGCCAACAATGAAAAGATTGAGGTTAGATGGTATATTCTCGTAATTAACAAATGCTGGAGGTTGAGTCCCGGGGGTGTTTAGTAGACCAAAATAATTTGCCACTAAAGCAAGAAACTTTGCTATGACAACGCCAACAATAACTGCAAATACATAGCGCCACTTGCTAAAATCTTTGTTTATCAATACATGAACAACAAAAGTAACAACTATCGGTATAGTGATATAGTAGTTGAATATCGAGTCACTGAATACAGATGCAGCAGTGAGAGTCGTGACGCTTGTCAGTTTAATTGTTGTATGTTTATCATACCTAAGCATATTTAAGCACACCAGAGCAAATATGATAGTTCCTACATGTACACATGTCTCTAGTGTCATGGTTGACGCCATAGGAGATGAAATGATTACACATGGAATTAGCGCTGCGATTGACCACTTCATTTTCCCATCTGTATGTGACAGAGCAAAGGCCAGCATAATAGTAATCGTGTAGAATACGGCTGGTAACACATACATCAGGTATATACTGTCACCAAAAACCCTGATTACTATCATATACCATATCGCCTCAGTGAAATAAAACGATACAGTAGAAAGAGTCCATCCTCGTAGCAGAATGTTTCCATCCGCCATATCTTTTGCTTCTAAAAATAAAGATGCTCCATCAGATGTAACTGGGTTATTGAAGGAAATATAAAGGCAAAGCGCGAAAACGCATAATGAGAATATCAAATATAAAGCCACCGTGCTTTTATTTAACACTATTCTTCCCCTTCAAA
>NZ_JBCMFA010000018.1:0-2289 GCF_043847915.1 Salmonella sp. 2020_1459
GGGCGTTAAGTTGCAGGGTATAGACCCGAAACCCGGTGATCTAGCCATGGGCAGGTTGAAGGTTGGGTAACACTAACTGGAGGACCGAACCGACTAATGTTGAAAAATTAGCGGATGACCTGTGGCTGGGGGTGAAAGGCCAATCAAACCGGGAGATAGCTGGTTCTCCCCGAAAGCTATTTAGGTAGCGCCTCGTGAATTCATCTCCGGGGGTAGAGCACTGTTTCGGCTAGGGGGCCATCCCGGCTTACCAACCCGATGCAAACTGCGAATACCGGAGAATGTTATCACGGGAGACACACGGCGGGTGCTAACGTCCGTCGTGAAGAGGGAAACAACCCAGACCGCCAGCTAAGGTCCCAAAGTCATGGTTAAGTGGGAAACGATGTGGGAAGGCCCAGACAGCCAGGATGTTGGCTTAGAAGCAGCCATCATTTAAAGAAAGCGTAATAGCTCACTGGTCGAGTCGGCCTGCGCGGAAGATGTAACGGGGCTAAACCATGCACCGAAGCTGCGGCAGCGACACTGTGTGTTGTTGGGTAGGGGAGCGTTCTGTAAGCCTGTGAAGGTGGCCTGTGAGGGTTGCTGGAGGTATCAGAAGTGCGAATGCTGACATAAGTAACGATAAAGCGGGTGAAAAGCCCGCTCGCCGGAAGACCAAGGGTTCCTGTCCAACGTTAATCGGGGCAGGGTGAGTCGACCCCTAAGGCGAGGCCGAAAGGCGTAGTCGATGGGAAACGGGTTAATATTCCCGTACTTGGTGTTACTGCGAAGGGGGGACGGAGAAGGCTATGTTGGCCGGGCGACGGTTGTCCCGGTTTAAGCGTGTAGGTGTGTGTTCCAGGTAAATCCGGTTCACTTTAACACTGAGGCGTGACGACGAGGCACTACGGTGCTGAAGCAACAAATGCCCTGCTTCCAGGAAAAGCCTCTAAGCATCAGGTAACATCAAATCGTACCCCAAACCGACACAGGTGGTCAGGTAGAGAATACCAAGGCGCTTGAGAGAACTCGGGTGAAGGAACTAGGCAAAATGGTGCCGTAACTTCGGGAGAAGGCACGCTGACACGTAGGTGAAGTGATTTACTCATGGAGCTGAAGTCAGTCGAAGATACCAGCTGGCTGCAACTGTTTATTAAAAACACAGCACTGTGCAAACACGAAAGTGGACGTATAC
Source organism: Salmonella sp. 2020_1459 (assembly GCF_043847915.1). Taxonomy (NCBI): domain Bacteria; kingdom Pseudomonadati; phylum Pseudomonadota; class Gammaproteobacteria; order Enterobacterales; family Enterobacteriaceae; genus Salmonella; species Salmonella sp. 2020_1459. The sequence continues at coordinate 1,178 of NZ_JBCMFA010000018.1, forward strand.
GGTGTGACGCCTGCCCGGTGCCGGAAGGTTAATTGATGGGGTCAGCGCAAGCGAAGCTCCTGATCGAAGCCCCGGTAAACGGCGGCCGTAACTATAACGGTCCTAAGGTAGCGAAATTCCTTGTCGGGTAAGTTCCGACCTGCACGAATGGCGTAATGATGGCCAGGCTGTCTCCACCCGAGACTCAGTGAAATTGAACTCGCTGTGAAGATGCAGTGTACCCGCGGCAAGACGGAAAGACCCCGTGAACCTTTACTATAGCTTGACACTGAACATTGAGCCTTGATGTGTAGGATAGGTGGGAGGCTTTGAAGTGTGGACGCCAGTCTGCATGGAGCCGACCTTGAAATACCACCCTTTAATGTTTGATGTTCTAACGTGGACCCGTAATCCGGGTTGCGGACAGTGTCTGGTGGGTAGTTTGACTGGGGCGGTCTCCTCCTAAAGAGTAACGGAGGAGCACGAAGGTTGGCTAATCCTGGTCGGACATCAGGAGGTTAGTGCAATGGCATAAGCCAGCTTGACTGCGAGCGTGACGGCGCGAGCAGGTGCGAAAGCAGGTCATAGTGATCCGGTGGTTCTGAATGGAAGGGCCATCGCTCAACGGATAAAAGGTACTCCGGGGATAACAGGCTGATACCGCCCAAGAGTTCATATCGACGGCGGTGTTTGGCACCTCGATGTCGGCTCATCACATCCTGGGGCTGAAGTAGGTCCCAAGGGTATGGCTGTTCGCCATTTAAAGTGGTACGCGAGCTGGGTTTAGAACGTCGTGAGACAGTTCGGTCCCTATCTGCCGTGGGCGCTGGAGAACTGAGGGGGGCTGCTCCTAGTACGAGAGGACCGGAGTGGACGCATCACTGGTGTTCGGGTTGTCATGCCAATGGCACTGCCCGGTAGCTAAATGCGGAAGAGATAAGTGCTGAAAGCATCTAAGCACGAAACTTGCCCCGAGATGAGTTCTCCCTGAGACTTTAAGTCTCCTGAAGGAACGTTGAAGACGACGACGTTGATAGGCCGGGTGTGTAAGCGCAGCGATGCGTTGAGCTAACCGGTACTAATGAACCGTGAGGCTTAACCTTACAACGCCGAAGATGTTTTGGCGGATGAGA
>NZ_JBCMFA010000019.1:0-1579 GCF_043847915.1 Salmonella sp. 2020_1459
CAAAGTACGCTTCTTTAAGGTAAGGAGGTGATCCAACCGCAGGTTCCCCTACGGTTACCTTGTTACGACTTCACCCCAGTCATGAATCACAAAGTGGTAAGCGCCCTCCCGAAGGTTAAGCTACCTACTTCTTTTGCAACCCACTCCCATGGTGTGACGGGCGGTGTGTACAAGGCCCGGGAACGTATTCACCGTGGCATTCTGATCCACGATTACTAGCGATTCCGACTTCATGGAGTCGAGTTGCAGACTCCAATCCGGACTACGACGCACTTTATGAGGTCCGCTTGCTCTCGCGAGGTCGCTTCTCTTTGTATGCGCCATTGTAGCACGTGTGTAGCCCTGGTCGTAAGGGCCATGATGACTTGACGTCATCCCCACCTTCCTCCAGTTTATCACTGGCAGTCTCCTTTGAGTTCCCGACCTAATCGCTGGCAACAAAGGATAAGGGTTGCGCTCGTTGCGGGACTTAACCCAACATTTCACAACACGAGCTGACGACAGCCATGCAGCACCTGTCTCACGGTTCCCGAAGGCACATTCTCATCTCTGAAAACTTCCGTGGATGTCAAGACCAGGTAAGGTTCTTCGCGTTGCATCGAATTAAACCACATGCTCCACCGCTTGTGCGGGCCCCCGTCAATTCATTTGAGTTTTAACCTTGCGGCCGTACTCCCCAGGCGGTCTACTTAACGCGTTAGCTCCGGAAGCCACGCCTCAAGGGCACAACCTCCAAGTAGACATCGTTTACGGCGTGGACTACCAGGGTATCTAATCCTGTTTGCTCCCCACGCTTTCGCACCTGAGCGTCAGTCTTTGTCCAGGGGGCCGCCTTCGCCACCGGTATTCCTCCAGATCTCTACGCATTTCACCGCTACACCTGGAATTCTACCCCCCTCTACAAGACTCAAGCCTGCCAGTTTCGAATGCAGTTCCCAGGTTGAGCCCGGGGATTTCACATCCGACTTGACAGACCGCCTGCGTGCGCTTTACGCCCAGTAATTCCGATTAACGCTTGCACCCTCCGTATTACCGCGGCTGCTGGCACGGAGTTAGCCGGTGCTTCTTCTGCGGGTAACGTCAATTGCTGCGGTTATTAACCACAACACCTTCCTCCCCGCTGAAAGTACTTTACAACCCGAAGGCCTTCTTCATACACGCGGCATGGCTGCATCAGGCTTGCGCCCATTGTGCAATATTCCCCACTGCTGCCTCCCGTAGGAGTCTGGACCGTGTCTCAGTTCCAGTGTGGCTGGTCATCCTCTCAGACCAGCTAGGGATCGTCGCCTTGGTGAGCCGTTACCTCACCAACTAGCTAATCCCATCTGGGCACATCTGATGGCAAGAGGCCCGAAGGTCCCCCTCTTTGGTCTTGCGACGTTATGCGGTATTAGCCACCGTTTCCAGTAGTTATCCCCCTCCATCAGGCAGTTTCCCAGACATTACTCACCCGTCCGCCACTCGTCAGCGAAGCAGCAAGCTGCTTCCTGTTACCGTTCGACTTGCATGTGTTAGGCCTGCCGCCAGCGTTCAATCTGAGCCATGATCAAACTCTTCAATTTAAAAGTTTGATGCTCAA
>NZ_JBCMFA010000020.1:0-1335 GCF_043847915.1 Salmonella sp. 2020_1459
ATATATTTAGGTCTTGCTTTGGTTTCAATGTAAATTCTTCCGATATACTCGCCGAGTACACCAATGCCGATTAGCTGGATGCCACCAAGAAACAGTATCGACACCAGAAGTGACGGGTATCCCCGCACGGCGTTACCGAACGCCAGAGTGTCGAATATCATCCAGGCACCATACAGAAATGCAACACCTGCGACAGCTAACCCGATATACGTCCAGATGCGGAGAGGGAAAGTTGAGAAGCTGGTAATCCCTTCGAGCGCCAGATTCCATAATTTCCAGCCGTTGAATTTCGAATCACCGGCCACGCGTTCGGCACGGGCATATTTAACAACATCCGTTTTTCCGCCAACCCAACTGAGCACACCCTTCATGAACAAGTTGCGTTCGGGCATTAATTTAATATTTTCGACAACCTCACGGCTCATTAACCGGAAATCACCGACGTTCTCTTCAATTTTCGGATTGCTGATTTTATTGTGCAGCTTATAAAACCATTCAGCTGTCTTACGCTTCATGCGCCCGTCAGTTGAGCGGTCTGAGCGCTTAGCCAGCACCATATCCGCGCCAGCCTGCCACTTCTCAATGAGATGGGGGATAACTTCTATCGGATCCTGTAAATCGACATCAATAGGAATGACCGCATCCCCGGTTGCATAGTCGAGACCCGCGAAAAGAGCAGGTTCTTTACCGAAGTTTCGCGTAAACGAAAGCGGAATAACGAGCGGATCAGATGCAGCTATTTTGTTAATTATTGATTCAGTCGCATCTTTGCTTCCGTCGTTGATGAAAACAATCTCAACTTCATACGGTTTTAGCTCTTCAAACTCGCGAACCGTTTTATAGAAAATAGGTATCGTGGCTTCTTCATTGAAGACCGGAACGACTAACGAGACTTTCATTTCGCATCCCTAAAGACAATGAACTTTGAATAAATGAATCCGCATGTCAGGCTGATAGCTGAAAAGGTGACAAGAGTAAGGAGTGGCGGCAGGGAACATTTGTCAGCCATCCAGCCAACAACGGCGCTCAGTGTTCCCATAAATCCCACGTACATCATGTAGCGAAGCGTGGTGGTGCTGGCGTTAAAGGTGAAGCGCGCATTGGCATAGAAGCTGAACGATACTGCGATAACAAAACCGGAAAAGTTCGCCAGCGCCTGATGCGTATGCATCCCATACACACAAAAAGCAAATACGCCCCAATGAATAAGCGTGTTAAGAACACCGATCGATGTGTACTTAGCGAATAACTTCAACATTATGAAAATCAGCGGATTCGGAAAGGTCTGGAGTGTAGCACTACAAATTGATTTGATCGATAAAGACGATCAATAAT
>NZ_JBCMFA010000021.1:0-1312 GCF_043847915.1 Salmonella sp. 2020_1459
TGACTAGTCCTGATATAGGTTGACAGTTTTTTGTCTGTAAAACGCCTGATGAACATCATCGGGCGTTTTGTATTTCAGGGCCAGGTGTGGCCGTTCATGGTTATAAATTGCCACGGACTCTTTTACTATTTCCCGCGCTTGCTCCAGGTCTGCAGGACGCGAGAGTAAAAACTCATTTTTCAGTATCCCGTTTATTCTCTCAGCCAGCGCATTCTGGTAGCAGTCGTAACCATCGGTCATTGAACAGGTTATTCCGTTTCGCTCATGAACTGACTGATAAAGTACCGAACAGTATTGCAGTCCTCTGTCAGAGTGATGTACCAGCGGACCTGTCGTTTTTCTCCGCCTCAGAGCCTGCCTGAACGCCTTTACCACATTTTCTGTCTGCAGGTTTTCCCCGACATGGTAACCCACGATTTTTCTGGAGCAGGCATCGGTGACCAGACTCAGATAGGCCGTGCCGCTGCGTAGTGGAAGGTAAGTAATATCGGCGACCCAGACCTGCTCTGGCTCAAGGGCGGTAACCTGTTCAGGGCCGGGTTTCAGCAGATTAGGATGCCGGTAAAAGCGATGATGGCTGTTGGTGGTTTTGTGATATGCCCGTTTCACGGGTACCAGGAGCCGGTATTCACCCAGCAGATTAAACAGACGGTCCCGTCCGATATTCAGCGTTTTATCGGCCTGCATGTTCAGCAGATAGTGCAGTTTACGCGTACCGATTCGCGGCTGACGGCACCGGGTACGGGCAACAAAATCAAGAACCTGAGCATGATGCTCCTGCCGTTTATTACATCTTGTATTGTACTGGTACCACGCCTGTCTGCTGTGCCCCAGGAACTGACATGCACGCGTAACTGTTATTTTGGGGGCCTGACTTTGCGTGAGGACTTGCCGGGCCGCTTTTTTACAACACTTACCCCGTAATCATTTTTCAGGACGTTGATAACGGACTCAAAAAACTCAGCTTTCTGGTTTGCCAGCTCAAGCTGTTCTTCAAGTTCCCTGATTCTTTGCTCGGGTGTCAGCGGGATAGTTGTCTGAGCCACAGGCAGTTTCCTCTTCACCAGGTCAGGAAGTCCGGGTCTCCAGTCAAGCCGGCCATATTTACGCAGCCAGACAAGTACGGTGGAGCGCCCCTGAATGCCATATCGCTGCTGGGCCTGTTTATAGGTCATCTCGCCTTTTTCGACCTGCTCAACGACGGCTATTTTAAAGGATAGAGGATAATCGCGTTGGGTGCGTTTGAACTCAGTCATCATCACGTTCTCCGGATTTAAGTCTGGAACGTGTCAACGCTATTCAGGACGGGTCA